>JAZURJ010000066.1:0-19425 GCA_045606085.1 Oscillospiraceae bacterium | reverse complement strand
TGTTTGTTTTTGCCTGAAAAGCCCACTGACAGCCTACAAGCTGAAATTGACAAAATCATTACTGTTTTTAAACGATGTAATGCAGAAGGATATGAAGTCAAAGTTCTTGACCGATATGAAAAACCATTCTTCTGATCATACCGTACCGCTTATTCATCCCGCCAATAAAAAAGGGCGCTGCGAAAGCGTCCTTTTTATTTGATCTGCGGCAGTCAGTCCATACCGCAATATATCACTTCTGTCCGTAATAAGCGTTCGCACCATGCTTGCGAAGATAATGCTTGTCCAGCAGCTCACGGCTCATGTTCTGTACCGTCGGGTCAAGGGAAAGCGTCAGCCACGCCATGGCAGACAGCTCCTCCAGCACAACGGAATTATGCACCGCCTCCATGCCGTCCTTGCCCCACACGAAGGGAGCGTGATTTCTCACCAGTGCCGCAGGGATATTCGCATACTCCTTGCAGCATTCCACGATCACCCTGCCCGTTTCCAGCTCGTATTCTCCGCCGATCTCCTCGGGGGTCATGCTGCGTGTGCAGGGGATATCGCCGTAGAAATAATCACCATGCGTCGTGCCAAGGGCAGGGATGTCCTTTCCTGCCTGAGCAAAAGCCGTCGCATATCTGCTGTGGGTGTGGACTATGCCGCCGATGCCGTCAAAATTACGGTACAGCTCAAGATGAGTCGGTGCGTCACTGGACGGCTTCAGCCTGCCGTCAACGATGTTTCCCTGCAGATCAAGCGCCACGATGTCATCTGCGGTCATGGTGTCGTACTCCACGCCGCTGGGCTTTATCGCCACAAGACCCGTTTCACGGTCGTACTGGCTTACGTTGCCCCATGTGAATGTGACCAGTCCGTACTTCGGAAGCAGCAGATTCGCCTCCAGTACACGCTGTTTGAGTTCCCTTATATCCATTGTGCATCTCCTTATCTGATGGCAGCCACTGCCGCTTCCTCTGCGGCAAGACCTGCTCTGTACTTCTCCATATACGCTGCAAATCCTGCCGCGTCGCCCGTGTCAGGCTGCATACAGCTTCCCTCGGCACCCGCAAACACGCGTGCGTTGAGATAATCTGCAAGCTGCTGTTCCCTGTCCTCTCTTGCCTGATATGCGGCAAGCAGTGCAATACCCCATGCACCGCCCTCGCCTGCGGAGGTCATCAGTGTCACCGGAACACCCAGAGCAGACGCCAGAAAACGCTGACCCGTCACAGGTGACTTGAACAGACCGCCGTGTGCATAGATATTATCCAGCGTAACCTTTTCCTCGCCGAGGAGGATATCCATTCCGATCTTCAACGTAGCCATGCTGGAATAGATCAGGCTTCTCATGAAATTCGCCACAGTAAACGCGGATTCGGGAGAACGTACCACCATCGGTCTGCCCTCGGTGAAGCCTGTTACGTGCTCGCCCGAATGATAGTTGTAGCTGATGATATCGCTGCAGTCAGCATCTCCTGTAAGTGCTGCCGCAAAAAGCCTGTTGTAAAGCTCGGACTTGTCCACCGCACAGCCGAAGCTGCTCAGCAGCTCATCAAACATAGCCACCCATCCGTTAAGCTCGGTGGTGCAGTTGTTGCAATGCACCATCGCCACGGGATCGCCGCAGGGGGTCGTCACGATGTCTATCTGGCGGCGAAGTCTGGAAAGCTCCCTCTCCATCACCACCATGGCAAAAATGGACGTGCCTGCCGAAACATTGCCCGTTCTCGGAGCGATGCTGTTTGTCGCCACCATGCCTGTCTGAGCGTCGCCCTCAGCAGGACAGAACGGAACTCCTGCGCCGAACGTGCCCGTCGGGTCGAGAAGCAGTGCACCCTGCTCCGTCAGCCTGCCTGCACACTCGCCGACAGGAACTATAACAGGCAGCACATCGCTGAGCTTCTGAGAGAACGCTGTGTTCCCGGTGAGCTGTGCGAACTTCGCCAGCATATTCGCATTATAAGTGTCCGTGTCGGGGTCTATCGGGAACATACCCGACGCGTCACCGATACCAATGGTCTTTTCACCTGTAAGCAGGAAATGCACATATCCCGCAAGAGTGGTGATAAAACGCACCTCGGGAATATGCTCCTCCTTGTTCAGGATAGCCTGATACAGATGTGCGATGCTCCAACGCTGTGGGATGTTGAACGCGAAGCTCTCGGAAAGAATATCCGCCGCCTGACCCGTCATGGTATTTCTCCACGTGCGGAAAGGCACCAACAGCCTGTCCTCCCCGTCAAATGCGAGATATCCGTGCATCATTGCGGAAATGCCGATGGACGCTGCGGTGGTCAGCTTAACGCCGTACTTCTCCTCAACATCCGCCATGAGCGACGCAAAACAGCCCTGCAGGCCCTTCACGATCTCGTCGTCGGAATAGGTCCAGATGCCGTTTTCGAGGCTGTTCTCCCAGTCGTATGCTCCCGATGCGACGGGCGAAAGCTCCTCGCCCACGAGTATCGCCTTTATTCTGGTGGAGCCGAATTCGATTCCCACCGATACCCTGCCGCTGATTATCTGTTCTCTGATGTCCATAATACAAGCCTTTCTGCATTATTTAGAATAGTACCGCTTATATTATACTATTAAAATAAGGATTTGTAAATACAAACACAAAAAAAATACACCATTTCGGTACATCGCGAAAGGGTGTATCGCTGCTCTCCACGATGAAAAAGGGGGTGAGATGCAGCGTAATTGTCCATAAAGTACTATCGCCCGATGGAAGATCGGGCAACAGTAAACGGAAATTATTTAAATGGATGGATTGTCGATGTTGATCGCCTTGCGGCATTTCTCTAAATCTTACCGCCCGTGAATTGTTCGGGCGGTAATGAATTGGTTCAGCTTACTTTAAGCTGGAAATAGCATAAGTGCATGCAGAAGAATTGTCATCCCATCTTACCTTAATATAAACTGCTCTGTAATCAATCTGTCTTGAATAATAGAGAGGGCTGTAAACCTCGGATATTACAAAATTGATTGCATCTCTTGCGCTATCGAGCTTGATGTGATCTTCCTTGTCAAAAGCTTCCTTATTAATGGTAACGTTAAGTGTATCGCCGCTCAGACCTGTTATTTCATACTTAGGAACAACAGGCTCATCAGGGGGGTCAATTCTTCCATCATCGTCATCATTTTTAGGTTCTTCAGGAACATAAGTCTTCTTAACAATGTACTTGCCGATTAATCTATTGCCGTTGTCAACTGCTTTATTAGAAAGTTTTGTAACATATGTGGGACCAAAACGCTCGTGATCAAGCATGATAGAGAAGTCAGATACATATGTCTTGAACGCTGTTACCTTCTGGTTCAGGTAGAAAGTAGTTGTAATTGTACCATTACTATTTACAGTGCCGGTAGCGTTAAAATACTTACCGCTGGTGTTATCGTAAAGCTTAACAATGGGGAAGCAACGGTCTGTAACTGCGATAATGATATTGCCGGAAGGTGTGTCCATCTCAACGGAATTGATACCATTGATTTTATTTACCACGGTCTTCATGTTATAATTGATCACATTGCCGTCATAGTAAGACTTGCCATAAAGTGCGAGGCTGTTAACCAGATAATATCTGCCCAGTGTCTTGTTGTAACACAGCTCGGGAACAGCGTAATTTGCACTCATGTCTCTGAGCTGGAGAAGGCTTGCATACTTGTATGCGTCCTCAAAGCTCATGCCCTTTTCAAATGTACCGAGGATCTGACCTGTTGCAAATGTTGTATTGTATCTGTAGGTGCAATAGCCATATTTCTTGAGGTCAGCCTCGAGGCTTGCCTTGGTAAATTCGGGATAGGAAGCAACCTTGGAAGCTGGTAAACTGTAAGTAACCGCCAGCTCATCGTAGGTAGCACCGCTTCCTCTGCCTACCGTGTAAGCAGATGCACTTACCATTGTGGATGCCAGGGTGACTGCTGCAAGCGCTGTTGCAGCGATCTTCTTGAATGTGTTGTTCATAGCAGTTTTCCTCTCATAATTTAATTTTTCGTTCGGCTGCTTTTGCAGCTCTCCTGCGAACCTGTCGTTCGCTGTAACTACATGATATCAAAAAAATCTCACATTGGCAATAACTTTTGGGCAACTCGTACAAAATGCTGTCAAGTTGTCGTTTTGTACATCATATCGGGCGTTTTTCTTGTACGAAATGCACTTTTCGGCATTTCATTCTGCGACACCCTCATGAAATAACAAAAACAGGTGCACGGCATTTCATACGCCTGTTCATTTCATACATGTATATCCTGCCAAACGGCTCAACAAAGCCATTTGTTCGTGTCATTTCATCCACAGGCATTGTGCGATGAAATGACAAAAACGCCCCGAAGGGCGTTTTTTTATGTACATTTTGTTATATATTGGCAACCGCTTCCTTGAATTCATGCACCTTGCTTCGTGAAACACGTACGTCCACTTGTCCTGCCAGAGACACGACGATCGTACGGTCACTGTCAGTAACATATCTTACCACTCTGTCCATATTGATAAGAGCGGATTTTGATATACGCATGAAATTACGCGACGCCAGAAGCTCCTCAAGCTCTGTCAGCGTCTTCTTTATCTCATACCTGCCTGATTTCAGCACGGCGAAAGTCTTTCTGCCCTCTGCTTCGAAGCACAGTACATTCTCCACCAGAACCTTGTTAAGGCTGCCGTCCTTCAGCACGAATACCGCAGTTGATGTGTTCTTGGCAGATGCACCTGTTGCAGGGATCATCTCCTGAATATCGGAAAGGGTTTCAGCAGCAACAGCCGCCTGTACTTCCGTCTGTATCGGCTGTGAATCTGCTTCTCCTCTTATAGACAATATCTCCAATGCCACAGCAAGTCTGCTGACATAACGCTTGAACAGGAAGTTATAGACCATCGGCTCATTGTAGCCCACTGCCGCATGACCGTACATCTTGCCGTTGAAGATGATGGGTACGACATGCAGGTTCTTCGGCTCACTTCCGAAAACGTATGACTTCGGATAAAGCTCCAGCGTTTCAAAGTCGACGAAGTTACCCTCACGGATGACCTCTGTCATGTATATACATTTAGATGTATTGTCGTCAACACGCAGATTGATTACAAGTATCTCCTTATCGGGAACGAGATAATGTGTATTGTTCACCACGTCGAAGATGTCCTCATAATCCTTACAGGCGTAAAGACGCTCCTCAAGCTCGCTGTTGTGGTAGTATATCTCCTCCATGCGACGCTTCTCGTGAAGCTCCAGTCCTCTGCGGATATCCAGCGGTTTGTGGATACCACAGCCACAGCTTACGCCCGTGATTATCTCGCCTCTGGGCGGACTGATCGGCACGGGAAGCTCTCCCTTCAGCAGAGAATGAAGCTGTACGACAGCCTTTCTGCCGATATACTCACCTTCTGACGGGAATGTCGTGATGGAAATAACGTTGTTTCTGGAATGTACCTTTGAACCGAAGCCTGTCACGATGATATCCTCAGGCACACGGATTCCATACTTGGCAAGAGCCTTTATAAAGAAGAATGCCACGGCGTCATCGTAACAAACAACAGCATCAGGCTTTTCAACTGTGTTGTATGCAATGTCCTTTGCCAGCTTCTCACCGCATTCCAGCCAATATCCGCCGTAGATCATGTTGTCGTCCGTGCAGACGAGATTGTGCTTCTTCATAGAGTTGATGAAGCCGATATCTCTTGCACTGGAGCTGTTCGGATATCCGCCGAGGAAATACAGAACCTGGCTGTTGTGCTTTTCAATGACGTGATCGGTCATCAGCTCAGAATCCAGACTGCCCTCGCTGGAAAGGGCATTTTCGTAGATATTGCTTTCGCCGATGACCACAACAGGTTTCTTGCACTTGTCGGAGATCATCTTTTCTATCTTCTTGCCCAGTGCCTTGTGGGATGAAAAGGACATCTCAAAGAACACTACGCCGTCATATCTGTCGAAATCGATCAGATCAAAAACGGTCTCTTCGTTCCTTGTGTACAGTTCGTTGAGCATAGGCATGGAAAAGACTGTGGTATTGTATCCAAGCTTGTTTGCCTGACGTTCGATGCCCACAACGTAATCGTCGCGGTAATCTTCACGCATATCCATCATTACAACGCAGATATTGCCATTCTGATTCATGTACAGCCTCCTGTGTAGTTTTAATTACTTAATATAAGTATAATGCAGAAACCAATAAAAGTCAACACTGAAATTGCAATTCATACATAAAAAATGACATTTTGTACACAAAAATGTACAAAATGCCGCAATTATGTACAAGTTGTCACCCGCTTGAAAAATCGCACGGTATGTGATATACTGCTAATAAAGACAGCCGACACGCCGAAAGGACATAAATATGAGTAACGATAATAAGACAAAAAAGCTGAATAAAGGCATACTTGCCGCTTTTATCGGCATGGGCGTGATCATCGCAGCACTGGTGATCGCACTCATAGTGACAAATCTGCCTGAGGATGCTCCCGATACAAGCAGTACAGGTACTACGACATCTGCGTCCACTGCCTCTGTGCCGACGGAGAGCGAGCCTGTCATCGCAGAGGAAACTACAGATATATCAGACGATGCTGTCAAAGAAACAGCCGATGTCGGTGCGGATGCACCCGAGGACGTAAATTCCGAGCAGCCACCGCAGGAGACCACTGCATCGCAGTCAACATCTTCCGTTACTACAACACAGGGTACCACAACGCAGACCGCCGCCACAACGGCGACCACCGCGAAGACCGCCGCCACATCGGCGACCACCGCGAAGACCACAAAGCCCTCCGCAGACAAGCCTGAGCCGCAGGAAACAGAGATACTGCTGGAATACTCGGTGGATAATTCATGGCAGAGTGCGAATGAGCTGATGTACGGAGTGCAGTTCGGAATCACAAACAACAGCGGCAGCAATATAAGTGGCTGGGAGCTGGTGCTGAAGATAGACGGAATAAGCTCCTGTCAGGGCTGGAACGGTACCTACACCACAGGCAGCGGTACACTTACAATAACAAATGCCGAATACAACGGAGAAATCTTTAACGGCGGAACGATAGTGGTCGGCTGTAATCTCGGCACCACAAAGGAATTCAAGGTGAAGAGCGCCAGGCTCAATGGCATTTCATGCACCGTGAAGGCAGGATATGTTGACCAGAACGCTCAGAATCAGAACAACGGTCAGCAGAACAATAATAACAATAATAATGGCGGACAGAATAACGGCGGAAACCAGAACGTTACCGCGGATGTCAGCGAGCTGCTGGAACGCTCCGAGGATGCAGTTCAGGGCGACGACTGGCTGTTCACCGATGGCAACCGTATCGTGGATAAGGACGGCAAGCGTGTCTGGCTGACAGGCGTGAACTGGTTCGGCTACAATACGGGCACGAACACATTTGACGGTCTGTGGAACAGCCAGCTTGAGCCATCCGTAAAGGCTATTGCGGACCATGGCTTCAATCTGATACGCGTTCCGATATCCGCTGAGCTGATCAATCAGTGGGCTGCGGGAGAATACCCCAGAGCTAACTACAACAATGCCTATAACACTGCTCTCAACGGCATGAACAGCCTTGAGATTTTCGAATACTTCCTGAAGCTTGCTGAAGAAAACGGCATCAAGGTCATGCCGGATATCCACAGTGCTGAAACAAACGCCTCCGGACACAACGTAAACCTCTGGTACACGTCCAAGGTGACGGTGGAGGACTTCTACTCGGCACTTGAGTGGATGGCTGAACGTTACAAGGATAACGATACTATAATCGCATATGACCTGAAGAACGAGCCTCACGGAAAGCCTTTTGAAGGCGACGGTGCAGCCATCTGGAACGATTCCGACGACGCAAACAACTGGAAGCACGTTGCCGAGGAAGCTGCAGCAAGGATACTTGCGAAAAACCCGAACGTGCTGATACTCGTAGAGGGTATCGAGATTTATCCCATGGATCTTAAGACCAATTCCGATTACCACTCCACCAACGAAAAGGACTACTATTTCAACTGGTGGGGCGGCAACCTCAGAGGTGTGAAGGATTATCCCATCGATCTCGGAAAATACCAGAACAAGCTGGTGTACTCTCCCCACGATTACGGACCCACAGTGTACAAACAGCCGTGGTTTGAGGGGGATTACGACTTCGACAGTCTGATGAAGGACTGCTGGTATGACAACTGGTTCTATATCCACAAAAACAACACCGCTCCGCTTCTCATCGGCGAATGGGGCGGCTTCATGAGAGAGCCTAACCTCACATGGATGACATATATGCGTCAGCTCATAAAGGAAAACAAGCTCAATCACACCTTCTGGTGCTTCAATGCAAACTCGGGCGACACGGGCGGTCTTGTACTGGATGACTTCCAGACATGGGACGAGGAGAAATATGCGTTCGTCAAGGAGGTGCTGTGGCAGGAGGACGGAAAGTTCGTAGGTCTTGACCACGCTATTCCGCTCGGTGCAAACGGCATCACTCTTAAAGAAGCCGACGGTATCTGATACATAATAACAGGAGCCACTGATGTTATTCAGTGGCTCTTTCGTTGTTTTATACGGCTTTGCGTTTCTCTCTGATACGCTGTGCGATCTTGTTGTATATCCTGGTGGTGAGGATATCTACGGGTATTGCCACTGCGATGGCGAGGACAATGGCACCTAGTATATCTGTCGGGAAATGAACGTACAGATACAGCCTTGTGAATGCGATAAGCGTTGCCAGTATCAGTGCGGGGATTCCCAGCTTTTTGTTGTGGCGGAAGATGACTATCGCTGCGATAAAAGACGCGAGCGTATGTCCCGACGGGAAAGAATAGTCACTCAGATGATCCACCAGCATTTCCACCGAAGTGTTTATCCAGCAGGGTCTGTCACGCTGCACGATATTCTTGAGAAAAGCATTTCCAACAAGCAGACCTGTGATCATTCCTGCACCCATGGATGCACCGCACAGCCTTGTCTTATTGAAGAAAAGTGCCACCGCCGCGATTGCTATCCATAATATGATTCCGCAATGTGTAATTGCAGGGATGATAACATCCAGAACATCGCACCGGATGTTCTGCTGAATAAAATCCAGCACTGCAAATTCAAGATTCTGTATTGTTTCCAGCATAGTGATCTCCGTTATTTTTTATTTTTACTCTTTCCGAATACCCAGTCACGCTGGATACGGAAGCTGATGAAGAAAAGAATCACATCCACTGCTATCTTTATCAGCGACTGCAGCAGACGCAGCTCCGATGCTATCAGAGATGACAGCAGGTACACTATTCCGTAGGAGCACAGTGTCTGTACCGCACAAAGGATATAGTATCTCAGCATCGTCCTGCCGAGGTTCTCGCTGCTCCTGAACACCCGTGTTCGATTCGTGAAGAAATTAAACAGCGACGATACCACTCGTGCTATAAATGTAGCAGCAAAAACACGGATGCTGACGCTGATACTATCGGGCATCAGCATATTGATGAGCGTGAATACAAGGATGTCGATAAGGGAGCTAAGCCCCGACGACAGCATGAACTTCAGTATCACAGCGTATATCTTGACAGAATCCCTGAAGGGATGGAAGTGAGTTTCGTTATTGTTGTCTATGTATACGGTGCGGATACGCTGCTCGGTGAATTCCAGCCCGTTGCGGTGCATTTCAAGGAGCACGTTCGTTTCATACTCGAAACGCTCGCCGTCTGTCTGCAGCAGCAGTTCCATCTGATCCCTCGGAAATGCCCTCAGACCTGTCTGGGTATCGGTTATCCTGATACCGCAGAACGCTCTGAAAACAAATGATGTCATACGATTTCCGAAGCGGCTCTTAGGCGGCACATCGGGCAGCGAAAAATCCCTCGCTCCGAACACAGCACGACCTGTCTGCTCCATGAGCGAAGTGCACGCCATAACATCCCCGGGCGTGTGCTGTCCGTCGTCATCCGTGGTCACTGCACCGCAGCTGTCAGGACGATTGTCAAGAAAGTATCTGAACGCGGTCTTCAACGCCCTGCCCTTTCCACGATTGACATCGTGATGAAGCACAGTGCACTGGGGCAGCTTTTCAACTTCCTCGAAATATTTCTGACGCTCGGCACGGCTGCCGTCATCGACAAGTATGATATCCTCGAAGCCCTCTGCGATAAGTCCGTTGACGGTACTTATCAGACGTTCGGACGGATTATATGACGGAAGGATGACCGAAGTCTTTGTTCTGACTGCGGTTAACATTGTTATTCCCCCTTATTCAACAACAAAAGCAAACGGGAGCTTCCAGGAGGACTGGCTGTAATAGAACGTTACACTGTTCTGGAGGTACTCACCGTCGTAGTACATACAAGTGGAGCTGCCGCCGTCAAGGTTTGCGGCATTCACCGCACCATAACGCGACATTATCTCGATAAGGTCCGCTGCGGAGGCACCTGCGTGTCCGTTGGAGCCTCTTCCGTCTGTAACGAGCAGAAGCAGTGCACCGTCAGCACGCTGACCTATCGCCGTGCGAGGATTTAGTCCGCTGCCTGAGCCTGATATCTCACGCTGAACGCCGTTGAGTATAAGATGCACAAAGTGGTTGTTATCCACGCTTGCCGCTTCCTGGAAGCACACTGCGTCGCGTATCTGCTTTTCCTTTATCATCGCCTCACAGGCGTCGGCTGTCATGCCGTCAAGATCGATTATCTGCAGGATGTTGCTCTCCGTAAGTCCCACCAGCACCAGTCCTGGAAATTCAGTGGGACGGTTACGCTGTATCTCGCCGCGGGAAACTGTCACACCATAAGGCTTGCCGCCTGTGTTGTTCGTGGAATCATACAGACCTGCGTTTATTGCGGCAATCGCCCCGTCACGGGTCGCCATCTGCTCCAGCGTGATGCCCTCCTCAGGCCACTGATCATCTCCCTTGTATATCGTGGAAAGGCTGACACGGGACGGGTCGTGGACGATCATCATCGTCGCCTTATATGTCAGACCGGGAATGGTGATGATCTCTATCTCATCGGATACAACTGGCATATCATCTTCTGTGCCGCCCTGCGGCATCTGGGGTATCGAGATCATGCCCTCGTTTATGTCTGTTTCCTCAAAGCTCTTCATGGAGTTTGCACTCACAACCTCCGCTATCTCCTCGTCTGAAAGGCACAGGGATGCAAGGAATTTCATCTGACCCGTTTCCAGGACAGTAGTTATGAATGTGTTTTTGGAAGCGACCGAACTGCCGACAAATATCTTCATCATCAGGAACAGCGTCACGACAAGTATCACCAAGAAAGTGAGCAGGTATGCGAATGTCATGCCGATGGCTGTCAGCACGGGCGACACCCGGCTTTGCTTGTATTTCTTCTCGCTCATGTCAGCCCTCCTTATATAACATCGTGCATAACAGCGATGGCCCAGTGAGGATCGTCCTCACCATTATCGGGAGTATCGTCGGTATACAGGAAATACATCTTGCTGTGGAAGACATCCGTGCGGAAGCCCGCAAACCTGTCCTCATATATCAGCGACATATTCTTTTCAAAGTAGACCTCGCAGGAGAAGCAGGTATCGCTGTACTGAATAAAATCCGATACACGCTCGCCTGTAAAGCTGTCCAGTGTATGAGGACTGGTGAATTTGATATCGGGACCCAGTGCCCAGTCAGCCGCATAGTTATAGTAATCGGAATCCTTTATGAAATACTGTCGTATCTCCTCAAGGCCATGGGAATCGCCCTCAAGGTCATCGGTCATGAATTTGCTCCACATCTTCGCTATCTCAAGCACATCAAGCTGCGAAGCGATCTCCTCCGGGATCTCATCACTGCCCTTTTCCGCATCGATGATAAGGGACGGCTCTGTCATCTCATATGTGGTCTGAACGCCGTCGGCATCGGTCACGCATACAGTCATTCCCTCACTGAGTACGGAGATCGTATAGGACTTGGTATCCTTAAGCTGTACGCCTGCCTTTTCAAGCAGCAACGCCGCATCGTCATTGGAGATATTCTGCACGATGCACACATCGTCCGCATTCTTTCCGTTCATGGTGACGGTGTATTCCTCCGGAACACTTACGGCATAGGTGTAGATATCTGCCTCGAACTCGCCGAGATAGCTGTACTTCAGACCCATCGCATCAGACAAAGTCACGACAGGCTCCTCCATGCTGCGGATATCATAAGTGACATCCCCGTTTGTTGTGGGCGTGCCTGTTGCAGGGACGCCGTTCACCTCCACCGCAATTCCTTCGGGGAAGCTCATGCTTGTGGCATACAGTACAGGCTTTACCGTGTTTCCTTCGGCGGTATACGGTATGCTCTCGCCGTCCATGCTACGGTATTCTATCGTCGGCTCATGCAGCAGTCCCGACACATTATACACAGGCATGGCAAATGCATTGTCACGCTCGTTCTCAGAGGGCTGTGTTCCGTTTATGTAGACGTTTATGCCATCAGGACGGTACACCACGAGATCGTACACAGTATCAGCGATGAGCGGCACGTATTCCTGAACGCTCCAGTCCGCCATGCTGAAAAAGAACAGGCTGGTACGGCTGTTCTCGCCGCTTATGGTAAGTGTGCCGACAGGTGCGTCCTGAGAACGGATGGAATAGGTCTTGGCAAGCTCGCTGCTCTTTGATGCGATATATTCGTATGTCAGACCGCTGCGGACCTTCTCCGAATACTCCCGTGCATAAAGATCGGCGTCGTTGTCTTCGTAACGGCTGCCGCACAGCTCCTCAAAACGCAGCTCGCTGCCAAGCGTACCGTCATCCGCAATATCGGACAGATGCTGCACATACTCCTGCACGACACGCTCAGGCTGAGCACGGTCGTACTCCTTTACTACGCTGTGGACGTATATCAGAAACGCAGCACTGAGCACGATACACACCGCCACGAAAACGAGATACGCCATTAATGTTCCCTTGATCCTTTTCATTATTTCTCCTTTGCTCTTTCACAGAGTCTATTTATTTGCTGTCATAACCATTGTAAATTATATCACTATCATAACTGTTTTTCAATACTTATTCGACAAAAACAAGGGTTTTTCCGTATTTTTATTTATCCCATATAAATATGACCGAAAAACCGACGAAAAAGTGGCATTTCTGCAAGACAGATACTATTAAAAACCGCGACGGGATTTATCCGTTTATACTTTTTCTGCTACATCGCAATCGGGCTGCTTTTGCAATTAAAAAACCGTCCAGTGGACGGTTTTTTTATATGGTGCGAGTAACAGGAATCGAACCTGCACGGTCACCCGCCAGAACCTAAATCTGGTGCGTCTGCCAGTTCCGCCATACTCGCATATTTGTCGGACTAGTTAATTATATCAAAAAACGCTGTTTGTGTCAAGCATGTAAAACTGCATATCGTGTTGACAAGCACAGAAATATGTGATAGAATTATCTAGTGCTATAACAGATATATAATAAGGAGGAGTTATGACCACTACGGCAAAGACCTTTTCGGGTATCATTGCTGCACTGCTGATGTTCGTCAGCGGATGCGTATCAAGACCCGTAACACCAACAGACGACACTGTACAAAACGAATCATCTATAACCGAAAGCGAGATCACTATGCAGGAACATTTCACATTCACTCCCGATGAAAGCAACGTAAAGCTCATCGGACGTACCGCAAACGATAACGGCATCCTCTGGCTTGCACTCTCCGCGAGCGGCATCGAGTTTTCTTTCACAGGCACCGCAGCATCTGTGACTATGGTCGCAGACAGCATGGTGAACAGCGGCCCCGATAAGCAGGCACGCTTCGCCGTGTACATAGACGGCGAAAAGACGCTGGACACCCAGCTGGACGCTCCCGAGAAGACATATGATATCTTCTCCGCGGACGCTGACAAGGAAACTACCGTAAAGATACTCAAGCTTTCCGAGGCTGCTGAATCCACTATGGGCATCAAGAGCATCGATGTTACAGGTGCAAACGTTGCTCCCACCGCCGCAAAGGAACTTAAGATCGAATTTGTCGGAGACTCCATCACCTGCGGCTACGGCGTTGACGACGAGGTCAAGGAGCACCACTTCTCCACCTCCACCGAGGATGCCACAAAGGCTTACGCATACAAGACCGCTCAGCTTCTGGACGCTGATTACAGCCTCGTTTCTTACAGCGGTCACGGTATTATCTCCGGCTATACCACGAACGATAAGAAGGTCACAGGCCAGCTCGTCCCCCCTGTTTACGAGCAGTTCGCAAAATCCTACGGAAGCTATGACGGTATCTTCAACGTGTCCCTCGTTGACTGGGATTTCAGCCGCTTCCAGCCCGATATGGTAGTCATCAACCTCGGCACCAACGACGCTTCCTACTGCGGAAATCATCAGGACAGGATCGACGACTACTCCACAAACTATGCAGAGTTCCTGAAGATGGTCCGTAAGAACAATCCCGATGCACATATCCTCTGCGTGCTGGGCGTTATGGGTGACTCCCTGTACAAGGGCGTTGAAAAGGCAGTGGAGCTGTATTCTACCGAAACAGGCGATACAAAGGTATCCTCTCTGCGTCTTACTCCTCAGAACGGCAGCACAGGCTACGCAGCAGACTGGCATCCCACCGAAGCAACACATGATATCGCAGCAAATGAGACCGCTGCAGAGATCAAGTCAATACTCGGTCTTTAATAAGCATCTTCTCCCCTCATCACGAGGGGAGATATTTTGCGTTTATCGATATAAAACAGAGTATTTCGGCAAAAACGTGGCAGAATAATTCAAAACAGCGGAAAGGATACAACAATGTACGATCTCAACAGGGTGGGCGAACACACATATTATATAGACTGCTCCACCAATCTCGGCATCTACGTATATAACGGAAACAAAGTCTGCATGATAGACGGCGGAAGCGACAATGTTGCGGCGGAAAAGGCTCTTTCGCACATCGCGGATAACGGCTGGGAGCTTACGATGGTGCTGGCAACGCACTGTCATGCCGACCATACCTACGGCTGTGCGTACCTCGCAGAAAAAACCGGCTGCAGGATATATGCTCCCGGTGCCGATTGTGCGATAATGAACTATTCTTATCTCAATCCCACTTATCTTTTCGGAGGGTTTCCCGCAAAGGATCTTGAAAACAAGTTCACGCTGGCTCCGCCCTGCGAATGCCTGCCGATAACGGACGAGATACTTCCCTGCGGTATCAGCTCTATTCGTATAGACGGTCACAGCTTCGAACAGATGGCATTCAGAACGTCCGACGACGTGTGGTTCATGGCGGATTCTCTGATAAGTGCCGCCACTCTTCCGAAATACAAGATATCTTTTCTTTACGACATCAACAAGCACCTCGATACGCTGCAGCGTATCCAACAGCTCAGTGGAAAGCTGTTCATCCCGTCGCACTGTGAGCCGCTTGAAGATATACGTGAGCTTGCTCAGATCAATATACGCAACACCTATGAGGTCGCAGAGGATATCAGACGTCTGTGCCGCAACGGTCTTACCATAGATGAGCTGATCGAAAAACTGTTCGATGAATATAAGATACGCCTGTATATCATGCAATACGCTCTCGTGGGATATACCGCACGCTCCTACCTGTCGTGGCTGAGTGCACGCGGCGAGATAAGTCCGATGTTCGAAGGCACCAGACTGATATGGAAAACGACATAAAATCGAAAAGACCGCTGCTCGGGATAACGCAGCGGTCTTTTCGAAATATATAATAGGATCATCAGGATGGCAAAATAAACGGAACTGATATATTTACCACAGCGACCTGTAATCAGGTGCTTTTGTTCCTGTTATTATTATATCACCACTTCTCTGCTATTTCAAGGAACTTGCGACAACAGGTACAAATCCGCGACAACCTGCAATATTTCAGGATAAAATGCCGGATTCGGCGACGAAATGCACATTGACAAATATTGCCGCCCCGTTTTCCGAGGCGGCAATGCTTATCTTTATCTGCGAGCGGAAGCCATCAGCTTCTTTTCCATTTCGGTACTTTCCGTGCAGTACTCCATTGCAGTCTGGTAGGAGATAGTGCCGCTTTGATACAGCTTTGCAAGGCTGTCGTTCAGAGTGATCATACCAAGGCTGGTAGCGGACTGCATGATGGACTCCATCTGAGGGATCTTGTTGGTACGGATGAGGTTCTTTACAGCGTCTGTGCCGACCATTACCTCAACGGCAGCAACTCTGCTCTTGCCATCGGTAGTAGGAACCAGCGACTGAGCCACGATACCCTGGATCATGTTTGCGAGCTGAGAGCGTGTCTGCTCCTGTGCGTATGTGGGGCAGGCGTCGATGATACGGTCGATAGTCTGTGCAGCACTGGAAGTATGCAGTGTACCGAATACCAGATGTCCTGTTTCTGCTGCTGTCATAGCAAGGGAGATAGTATCGTAGTCACGCATCTCACCGATCAGTATAACATCGGGGTCCTCACGCAGTGCACTTCTCAGTGCGGTGCTGAAGGAAGGAACATCTCTGCCGATCTCACGCTGGTGGATGGTAGCCCTGTTCTGGGAGTAACGATACTCGATAGGATCCTCGATAGTGATGATATGGCACGCACGTGTCTTGTTGATGTACTCAACCATGGCAGCAAGTGTTGTGGACTTACCTGCACCTGTAGGACCTGTTACCAGCACAAGACCACGACGCTTCTTGGCAAACTCCAGAAGCACGGAAGGCATCTTCAGCTCCTCCAGTGTGGGGATCTCTGCGTTCAGCAGACGGATGCAGGCTGCAAGCTTTCCGCCCTGACGGAATACGTTGACACGCTGTCTTGCACCATTCTTGAGCTCGAAGCTGAAGTCGATATCATGACCCTCTGTCAGCAGTTTCTCCTGCTCAGCGGAGAGGATGGAGAGGATGGTACGATTAACTACCTGATCGCTCAGCTCTGTATACTTACGCAGCTCACCGTTAACTCGTACAACTGTGGGAGCACCTACGGTGAGATGGATATCGGAGGCCTTCATTTCTCTGGCCTGCATAATGAATTCTTCAAAAGTCATATGGAAAAGTCCGTCCTTTCAGATAATATGGATCACTTGATCTTGAACTGGATACCGCTTGCGGAGAAGTATACCTCATCGCTCATGTTTGCGATACGCTGATTTACGTTGCCGAGAATCTCTCTGAAGATCGCCTGAGAACGGTTTTCAGGCTTAACAGAGAAGCCTGTTTCAACGGTGATGATGATCATGCTGCCCTGAATCTCAATGATCTTATCATGCATCTCTGTGATATCAGAAATAACACGTTTCTCGATGATCTTACGCATCTCTTCATCCATTTTGTCGATATCGGGACAAAGCTCGTCGATGATACCGGAAGTGTATGTGCCCAGACTATCAAAGATAACGAACTTGTGATCTTCAATATAATTTACAGGATCCTTCTTGGCACCTGTAACGATGTCCCACTCTACGCCGTTCTTATTGTTGCCGAATTCGATACGGTTGAGTGTATCCGCATCAACGACGTCACCTGCACGCAGGTACAGAACGTAGTCGCAGGCAGAAAAATGAGTGACCGCCCATCTGGACTTACCACTGGCTGCACCGCCCGTGATCAGAATGTTCTTTGCCATATTGTGATATTCCTTTCCTGATGAAATAAAGCCGAATGGTTCTCGCTGTTTTTCGGCAGTGATGACTTTAAACAATTACATATTAAGTATACCATATTTTAACTGCAAATGTAAATAGTTTTTGTGCAATAAATTGACCCCTTCAAATTGTTACAAAACACAAAAAATAGTATCAGTAAACGATTTCCTCATAAACAAGGCGTAGATTCATCAAAAAAGACAAGATGGGGAGATAAAAGTCCGCCACCCTTGAGCAAGAGGTAAAAAATTTGTTTTTCCTATTGCAAAACAGAGTGAATTGCTGTATAATATAAATGTATGTTTGGAACTATATGTTCCATGCAAAATATCGAAAGGAGTTCAAACTCAAATGACTTATTCTCATGAAGTTGAAAACATGTGCCCCGTAGCACAGGGCGTTGCTCATGGTGCAGCTCCCATCCCCGAGGAAGCTAAGTGGGTAAAGGCTAAGGAAATTGCTGACATCAACGGTTTCACACACGGTATCGGCTGGTGTGCACCTCAGCAGGGCACCTGCAAGCTGTCCCTCAATGTTAAGGGCGGTATCATCCAGGAGGCTCTGGTAGAGACTATCGGATGTTCCGGTATGACTCACTCCGCTGCTATGGCGTCTGAGATTCTCCCCGGCAGAACAATTCTCGAGGCTCTGAACACCGACCTCGTATGTGATGCTATCAATACAGCTATGAGAGAGCTGTTCCTCCAGATCGTATACGGCAGAAGCCAGTCTGCTTTCTCTGAGGACGGTCTCGTGATCGGTGCAGGTCTTGAGGACCTCGGTAAGGGTCTGAGATCCCAGGTAGGTACAATGTACGGTACTCTCGCAAAGGGTCCCCGCTACCTCGAAATGACTGACGGCTATGTAACAGGTATCGCTCTTAACGAGGATAACGAGATCATTGGCTACCAGTTCGTAAACTTCGGCAAGATGATGGACTTCATCAAGGCCGGCGATGATGCTAACACAGCATTCGAGAAGGCAAAGGGTCAGTACGGCCGCGTTGCTGATGCTGTTAAGATCATCGACCCCAGAAAAGAGTAATAAGGAGGTAGAAAACAATGGCTTTATTTGAATCTTATGACAGAAGAGAACCCCAGATCCTCGCTGTTCTGAAGGAATACGGCATCAACTCCATCGAGGAGTGTGCAGATGTATGCAAGGAAAAGGGTCTTGATATCTACAAGCTCGTTGAGGGCATTCAGCCCATCTGCTTCGAGAACGCTAAGTGGGCTTACACAGTAGGCTGTGCTATCGCAATCAAGAAGGGCTGCACAAGAGCTGCTGACGCTGCTGCTGCTATCGGTGAGGGTCTGCAGGCATTCTGCATCCCCGGCTCCGTTGCTGACCAGCGTAAGGTAGGTCTCGGTCACGGTAACCTCGGCAAGATGCTGCTTGAGGACGAAACAGAGTGCTTCGCATTCCTGGCAGGCCATGAGTCCTTCGCTGCTGCTGAGGGTGCTATCGGTATCGCTGAGAAGGCTAACAAGGAACGTAAAAAGCCCCTGAGAGTTATCCTCAACGGTCTTGGAAAAGACGCTGCACAGATAATCTCCAGAATCAACGGTTTTACATTTGTTGAAACTGAATTTGATTACTACACAGGCGAACTCAAAGTAGTTTCCGAAAAGGCTTATTCCGAAGGCGAAAGAGCTAAGGTTCGTTGCTACGGTGCTGACGATGTTCGTGAAGGTGTTGCAATCATGCACAACGAAAAGGTTGACGTTTCCATCACAGGTAACTCCACCAACCCCACACGTTTCCAGCATCCTGTTGCAGGTACATACAAGAAAGAATGTATCGAACAGGGTAAGAAATACTTCTCTGTAGCTTCCGGTGGTGGTACAGGACGTACACTTCATCCGGATAAGTCGGATCGTAGCCATGTCGTTCTGTGAGCCAAGGAGTT
>JAZURJ010000065.1:0-2296 GCA_045606085.1 Oscillospiraceae bacterium | reverse complement strand
CGGGCCGCTGCCTGAGTTATTTTTATTAATATTCTGTTTCTGGGCGTTCTCCAGCTGCCTTTTTAGATCAGAGATCTGATTCTGTAAGGCTTCAAGATCCTGCTCAGGTTTATGATCATCCGCTGATTTTTCAGGTTCCTTTTCCGGTTCCTGGGATCTCTCTTCCGGTTCACCTGAGGGCACATCTTCCGGCCCTTTTTCTGTCCCCGTACTGTCAGGATCCTCAGCGGTATCAGCCAGGCTGATTAATTCCTTAATATCTTCTTTTTTGTAACCTAACTTAGCTAACGCAATAATATCTCCGAGTTTCATAATTGTTCCCTCCTTTTAATAATGATACGGGGGAGTTACTGGATGATCAATCCGCCCTCCAAGCCTACGCTTCTGATCCGGGGACATTCTCCCCCGTATCTTATTTATTATAATATATTTTATTCAATATAGAAACCGCTATTTAAATAAGCATTGATCTCCGCACGGTCGGCATCCCTTGCGTTTACCGGGACCGATGCGTTTCCGCACTGGCAGAAACCTGACAATGTTGACAGCTGTACATTCTGCATCAAAGGACGGCCGGCAACAGATAACGGGAACTGTTTCGGCCCGAATATTTTTCTGTTTAGATAAATATTATTTGCATGAGCCCAGAGATCAGATCTGTTTCCTGATCCTCCGAGAATCGAAGTCTGCGGACAGTATGCAGCATCAATGACATTGATTCCCGTCATGATCGACTGGCCTACTCCGCTGATCACACTGCCCGGATTCCCTCCGCCACCGGCAAGGTTGGAAGCTGCGGAGCTGGTTCCGCCTACAAACGCTGCGACCGTTTCAAGAACATTCCCCCGTGATTTTCCGATCGGGACATCAACAGCACAGCTTCCTTTAAATTCACAGAATTTAACATACGAGCCGCCGATAAAAGTTTCAATAATATATGTGATTTGTCCGGTAGATATATCCATATAAATTCCGGCATAAATATCACGGCTGTTATGGATGCAGGAACCTACAAAAGCAGAATCCAGCTGCACGGTTCCAATGCCCGGAAGAGTTAAAGAATATTGAACAAAACGGGGATCGCCGTCACGGAAATCGTTAAACAGATTTGTTGACGGTAACGAAAGTTTTTTAACCGTTCCGATCTGGTATTCCGGATATACCCACTTTCTGACTGATGCAACCGGAAGAAACTCAGGTTTTACGCCAAGCGGTCCGATAACAAATTCACTTGCAGTCAGGCCGTGACTTGCAAGGTTTAACGGCATCCATTTAACGGATCCGATATAAACATCAAGATCGAAAGAAGCTGCTACTTTTGAACTGATCCATTGAGTTATATCTGTTGCAGAATAACATCCAGAATCTAAAATGCCTTTATAAACCTCAAGCGTGTTCGTGAGATAAATGACGAGACCTTTATTCTTTGTCAAAACAGTTGCAGCATATAATCCCGTCTGATCAAAAATATCGGAAACACTGGTCGTTGTAACATCATCAACAGAATAATTCTGTTGAGCTGATAGCAAAGGATCTCTCAGCATTGAATCATAACTTGACGCTGACCTTTCAACAAAGGCCGTATAATTTAAGATGCTGCTCTTATAAGTCGCCAGAACATCCAGTGAGCAGGCGACCTCCGATCTGTGGGCATCCATATTGATAATGTCAGTTACAAAATAATAATTCCCAAACGCCTGAACATAAGTTATCTGAGGCATCGGATCTGCCAGGATAAAAGACGGGTTTCTGATAGAGGTTTCCTCTTTCAGTACGCAGCTGATCTGTGTCCCTGCGGAAGCCTGCGGCTGCAGCGTACTATTCTGGCGTTTACTAAAATTTGACCATACTCTAATATTCATAATAGTAATACCTATCCCTTCTCCGTTTCCGGTCGTATAATGTTCCGGTACCCGGTGGCCCCGGTGTTACATCCGGAATCAGAACAAATTTATATATTTCATGGTAGGTTGCGTGCATCGCATACCATGTATTGCCGGACTTATAGATCCCCTCTCCATAGGTCCAGGGGATCACATTTCCGTAACCTGATTCCGAGATCATCCAGATCCCATTCTCAAACTTTTCGACAACGCCGACATGGGAACCGGTAACGAATACGGAACCAGCTACCGGTTCATCTGAGGTTTCAAATCCTAAGGCGATCGCACGCTCTAACCAGCTGTAATTTGCATCCCCGTTTAATGTTGCAAACGGATGTGTATGCGTTACTGCCGGATTATAATCCGGATGAGAATCCTCACGCCAGATCTCAAGCATACGGCCCTGAGCATAT
>JAZURJ010000064.1:0-16555 GCA_045606085.1 Oscillospiraceae bacterium | reverse complement strand
GTTGACGGCAAGACACTGAAGATCTATGCTAAGGCTAACGCTGCTGAGCTCCCCTGGGGCGAGATCGGCGTTGACGTAGTTCTCGAGTGCACAGGTTTCTACTGCTCCAAGGAGAAGTCTCAGGCTCACATCGATGCAGGTGCTAAGAAGGTTGTTATCTCTGCTCCCGCAGGCAACGACCTCCCCACAATCGTATTCTCCGTAAACGAGAACACACTCACTAAGGATGACACAATCATCTCCGCTGCTTCCTGCACCACAAACTGCCTCGCTCCTATGGCTAAAGCTCTTAACGAATATGCTCCTATCCAGAGCGGTATCATGTCCACAATCCACGCTTACACAGGCGATCAGATGATCCTTGACGGTCCCCACAGAAAGGGCGACCTCAGACGTGCTCGCGCAGGCGCAGCTAACATCGTTCCCAACTCCACAGGTGCTGCTAAGGCTATCGGTCTCGTTATCCCCGAGCTGAACGGCAAGCTCATCGGTTCTGCTCAGCGTGTTCCTGTTCCCACAGGCTCCACAACTATCCTGACTGCTGTTGTTAAGGGCACAGACGTAACCAAGGACGGCATCAACGCTGCTATGAAGGCTGCTGCTTCCGCTTCCTACGGCTACAACGAGGATCAGATCGTTTCTTCCGACGTTATCGGTATGACATACGGTTCTCTGTTCGATGCTACTCAGACAATGGTTGCTAAGATCGCTGACGACCTCTACGAGGTACAGGTTGTTTCCTGGTACGACAACGAGAACTCTTACACATCCCAGATGGTAAGAACTATCAAGTACTTTGCTGAGCTTTAATTCTTAACTGAATTAATAACGAACTCCCCTGCTTCGGCGGGGGAGTTTTTGTATCTCATTGACATACGCACTCTTTTTTGGTATAATAAAATCGTATAGTTATATCCGAAAGGAGGTCTTTATGGCTACTGAAGAAAAGATCGTTGTTGAGAGCGTGCAGCAGGAAACTGTCGTGCAGGCGGTGGTGCAGGAGCATCACCCGCGTTCGCAGGAGGAGATGGACGCCCGCGACCGTGACATCCTTGCGGCTCTTGACCAGATGCTGGAGAGGCATCATGCTCCGCAGCATCACGCAAAGCCGCAGCCCGAGGAGAATCCCATTGAGAAATTTGCGGTGGGCGTTGTCAGGAAGGGTGCGGGCATCGTTTCGCTGGCGGTGACGCTCATTTTCATGGGCATCGTGGTCATCTGCTGCTTTTTCGCAGAGGCTCCCGATTATCTGCTGCCGATGAAGCTGGCTCCCGTGTCGGCTGTGCTGCTGGGTCTGGAGCTGTTCATCTATCACATCGCATCGGGCAGGAGGTTCCGTGTACATATCCCCGCCATCATCATCACGGCACTTATCATCGCAGGCTGCTGTACCATGGCGGTGGTGATGAACGATTCCTACACCGTCACAAAGACGGATTACAACAACCGCTCCATCGCCGCAGAGATATACGAGCGTGGCTATCATGAGCTGCGTCATGCGGCGGAGATAAAGGAGATAGAGGTCGAGGTGGAGCTAAACCCCGACGGCATCGCACGCATCGAGGGCATCGATTCCCTCTCCGCTGACGATATCGTGGTGCTTACCGTCACCTTCTCGGGTGCCTACAACGGACCCGCTCAGTTTGCGGCGGAGTGCAAGACGGTCATCGACGCATACCGTTTCCTCGGTATCCCCGTCACCGATTTCCACTTCATCAGCGACAGCCGCTTCAGCTCATTCCGCCTTGATGTCAGGGGACAGTTCATGCAGGACTATTCCGAGGCGGACCTTATAAACGAGGTGGCGTATGTCTATGTTGAGGACTACGACTACATCGAGGACCTCGGCGACTTTGTCGGCGATGAGACCGCCGAAGTCACACACGAGGCAGATATTTTATACTAAATAATGCATTTTATCTGACTGTGGTTAATATGCTATGATGGATATTTGATATAGAAGTATCCCTGTATTAACCCGACGAGAAAGGAAAAAGATGAATTACCAGAAAAAATCCGAGATATACGGATGCATATTACGACAGTTCCCCGATGAGGGAATCTACAGAATCACACGAGTAACCGAGTGGCTCGCCACAAACGGCTACTCCCTTGAAAAGCTCGGCTTTGCCGATTTCCGCAGCTTTGCCGCTGAGCTGCCCGAGGCACTCTCGCTCCACCCCATGGACGACGGCGACACCTACGTCATCATCCGCCACTGGGACGGTGCGGACCTTGTGCATACGGGCGGTCACCCTGCGGACAACTTCTTTGGCAGCCGCAGCATCATCCTCAACGATGACATCATCGAGATGTCGCAGCAATCCCTGTACGCACTGACGAAGGTGCTGGGCAACGGACTTTCCGTGCAGGAGATGAAGCAGTGCATCTACGACCGCTTCGCTGACGCAAAGAGCGACAACACCCTCAGCTTCTTTTCGGAGCGTTACACCTTCCCGATAGACTGCTGTCACGACGGCTTCCTCGTCAACGGCATCATCACCAAGAACCTCAGCCCACGCGGCAAGAGCCTGTACTTCTCCTTCGAGAAGACCGCCATCATCGGCGAGCCTGTGAAGCACACCAAGGCACCTCAGCCCGAAAAGACCGTGTCACGCGAGGATAAACAGGAGATATACCGTCTGCTTTCAGCAAACTTCCCGTTTGAGGAGCCGCAGCACATGGCGGCGGTCAGCAAGCTGCTGACGGACAACCACATCGACCGTTCCAAGTACGGCTGCTTCAAGATGAAGGAGCTGCTTGCACGCATAGAGTACCTCACGCTGGAGGACGTGGTGCTGGGCGGCGTTCCGCAGATAATGGTGACGCTGCACAGGAGCAGCGAATACACCGAGGCAAAGCCCCGGCCGCAGGAGCAGCCTGAAACACAGGCCCACGACGAGCTTATCCCCGCAGGGCGGCTGGATGAATTCTGCAACCTGCCGTCAAAGCCCATCTGCATACTGGCGGGATTTCTCGCAAAGCAGGGAAGACAGCTTTCCCCGGACGAGATACGTGCGGAGCTTGCGGAGGATTTCGAGCAGGCAAGGCAGGGCGGCATCCGCTTCTACGAGGGCAAGATGCTGTTCGCTTCACGATACGAAAGGTCCGACGGTACGCCCGTGGAGCTGACGCTCAAACGCAGCACCTATGACGGCAGACCGTGGTTCCTGAATTTTGTTGACATCACACCGAGAACGACGACGGCACGTCCTGTTTTCCCGGGAAAGATGCTGGAGAACTTCGCGTTTCTCGGAAGCTGGTCGGGATTTCTCGGGGAGCTGGCGGAAAAGGCTCTGCCCGAGCAGTGGGACTTTGAGGACGCTGTCATAAAGGACCACCACATCCTCATCCAGTACATCAAATACACCTTCTACCGCCTGACCAGAGAGGACAAGATAATGATATCCGAGGACGGTCAGCTTGCGGCGTTCAACACGGGTCTTGTAGACAGGCATTATGACGATATCTACGCCTGCTTCCTGCCCAACGACAGGGGCGGTGAGACACGCTGGAAATACGCAGGCTTCTACACTGCGGCGTCCAGAGGTCTCGGAAAGCAGCTCGTCAATTACTTCAATCCGCTGCCGCAGCCCGCAAGCTACTTCAGAAAGAACGAGGATCTCATCTTCGATCTCGACAAGCCGCTGCACACGGATTTCGACCACATCATCATCGACAACATCCGCCGCCTGCCGCTGCAGTTCCTGTACGACCAGTTCAGTGACTGCCGTGAGGCTCAGGACATCGTTGACAGGCTGCGTGCCGCTGACAGCTTGCAGGCAAAGCCCCTGTACGAGCAGCTTGCGGAGCTTATCTCGGACAACAGCAGGCTGTTCATCCGCATCCAGAACCGCATAAAGGATTCCATCGAGCTTGCGAGAAAGCGTGTACGCCGCAACTACAAGACGGCGATACCCTCGTATTTCCCCAAGCGTGACGCCATGTCGCTGATGCTGCCGCTGTGCCTTACGGACGAGGAGCATCCCGATGTGGCACTGGTGGTGGAGCTTACGCCCTCGGGCAACTATCAGGGTCAGACGATACTCACCCTGCCGCAGGCGTACATCGACGCCCGTCTGCTCTGCCGCATGAGCGACGACTGGCTCAGCAACGCAAGATGCTGCTCCGCCGCAGAGGACGACATCATAGAATAACAAAAAGACCGTTCAGTGTTCCTGAACGGTCTTTATCGTTATGTAATGCGTTTATCAGAGGCTCTTGATGATCTCGCCCATCATGCCGGGAGCTGCTGCGATAGCGTTGGACTCGTCGGTATCGATGTGCATTGCATCAGCGAACTTGTCGCTTACTCTTACTACAACGTCGCCGAGGATGGCTGTTCTGCCGTTGGTGTTGCACTTTACCCATACAACATCCTTGTTCTGGATGCCGAGCTTCTCTGCGGTCTCGGGGATCATGTGGATGTGACGCTGTGCTACGATAACGCCCTCCTTGATCTCTACCTCGCCTGCGGGACCTCTGAGGATGCAGCCGGGTGTGCCTGCAACGTCGCCGCTCTCCTTGATGGCGATGCCAAGACCGATGGAGCGTGCGTCAGTTGCGGAAAGCTCTACCTGATCTGCGGGACGAACGGGGCCGAGGATGGATACGTTTGCCAGCTCCTTCTTGGGGCCTACTACGGTGATACGCTCCTCACAAGCGAACTGACCGGGCTGGGAAAGATCCTTCTTCTTTGTCAGCTCATGACCCTTGCCGAACAGGGTCTCGAGTGTTTCCTGTGTAACGTGCACGTGACGTGCGGATGTTTCGATAAGAATTTCTGCCATTTTTGTTTCCTCCGATGATGTTTTTCTGTTGTGTCGTTATCAGCGGCACACACTATGCACCCATTATACTACTTTCCGACAGAAAAATCAATACATTTCACCAATTATTGATAAATTTATGACTATCGGGCGGTCAATCCTCGTCTTTTGGGAGCAGCTCCCCGGGGATGCGGTATTCGAGCTTTTCCTCTATCGTCCAGCCGTCCTCAAGGTAGGGGATACGCTTTGTTTTGCCGTCGTCCGTCTGGACGTATTCGCCTATCACCACATCTGTGAGGATATGCACCTCGCACTCATCCTCGCCCTCCTGCAGCCTGAACACACGCACGCAGAAAAGCTCGTCGTCCTCGTCGCTGTATATGTAGTCATAGCTGATAAGGTTCGGAATGGCGGGCGATACATTGGACAACCTGTGCAGCAGCTCGCAGTCCTCGGTGATATATCCGTCCTCACGCACCTCGTTCAGCACATGATCCAGTATTTCGGGAGAGATGCTCTCGCAGCCTGTCACAAGCAGCATCGCCGCAGCCAGCAACGCTGTCAGCTTCTTTTTCATGTTATTCCTCCTGTCGGTCTTTCGGTCATATTTATTGTATCACATAAAACACTGTGTTTCAAGCACAATTTTGTGTAAAATTCCGTGTTTGATCCCCTTGTATTTCGGCGAAGATTATGATATAATTTGATAGTGACAATCAAAATCAATTTCGGAGAGGTGAGCATTACGGACAGGAACAGCTACAACACTAAGCAGCGTGACGAGATCGTGGAGTTCTTCAGCAGGCACCGCGGAAGCTGCTTCACCGCAAAGGAGCTTATCCGCAGCGGCGAGATATCCGTGGGCGAGGCCACCGTTTACCGCACGCTCTCACGCCTTGCCAGCCAGGGCGTGCTCAAACGCTACACGGGTGACGGGGCAGGTGCTTCCTATCAGATAAACGACAGCGAGGAATGCTCCAGCCATTTCCACCTCAAATGCGAGAGATGCCAGAGGCTCATCCACATGGACTGCGGCTTCATGGCGGACATGAAAAAACATATAGAGAGCAGCCATAACTTCACCGTGGACATCGGAAAGACCGTCATCTACGGGCTGTGCGGCGAATGTGAGAACAGAAAAGAGGAACAGGAATGAAAAAGATACTGGCAGGCGTACTTGCGGCAGCGGCACTGCTTTCGCTCAGCGGCTGCGTCAGAGCGGACGCTCCCGATACCGACGGCAGGATGCAGGTGGTGGTGACGAATTACCCTGCGTACGACTTCGCAAGGCAGGTATTCGGAGAGAGCGGCGATGTATATATGCTGCTGAAGGCAGGCACGGAGAGCCACACCTACGACCCCTCCGCAAAGGACATCGTGAGGATAAACAACTGCGACCTTTTCATCTATAACGGCGGCGAATCCGACCAGTGGGTGAACAGCATCCTTGAGGGTACGGAGGGCATCAACACGCTGCGTATGATGGATGTTGTGGAGCTGTGCGAGGAGGAGCACACCGAGGGTATGCACACGGAGCATGACCATGATGAGCATGACGGTCACGGGGAAGAGGAGGCTTATGACGAGCATATCTGGACGTCCCCGAAGAACGCCGTGAAGATAGTTGAAGCCATCCGTGACGAGGCTGTGCAGACGGACAGCGGGAACGCACAGGCTTACAGCGGCAGGGCGGATGCGTACATCGCAGAGATAAACGCGCTTGACGCAGCCTTTTCGGAGCTGCTTGCAGGTGAAGAACGTTACTTCGTTTTCGGCGACCGTTTTCCGCTGCTGTATTTCTTCAGGGAGTATGACCTGAATTACTATGCGGCGTTCCCCGGCTGCGGCAGCAACGTCGAGCCGTCCGCTCAGACGATATCCTTCCTGCTGGACAAGCTTTCGGGCGGTGACGTCATCCCTGCGGTGTTCACCATCGAGCTTTCGGGCGGTCAGATAGCGGCGACCCTTGCGGAGGACAGCTCGCTTCCCGTGTGCGAATTCCACGCCTGCCACAACATCACGGCGGAGGACCTCGCGGCAGGGGAAACGTATGTGTCGCTCATGCAGAGAAACTACGATATGCTTTCAGGATTACTTTCGTGAGGAATATATGGCACTTATCAGGACAGAGAACATAACGCTGTCGTATGAGAATATGACGGTGATAGAGAACATGACATTTGAAGTGGGCAGCGGTGACTACCTGTGCATCGTGGGCGAGAACGGCAGCGGCAAGAGCACGCTCATGAAGGCACTGCTCTCGCTCAAGAAGCCCGTGAGCGGCTCCATAGTCTTCGGCGACGGACTTAAGCAGCGTGAGATAGGCTATCTTCCGCAGCAGACGGGCGCGCAGAAGGATTTCCCCGCAAACGTCGGCGAGGTGGTGGTGTCGGGCTGTCAGAACTCCATGGGGCTGCGTCCGTTCTACTCCGCGAGGGAAAAGGCCCTTGCGATGGAGAACATGATGAAGCTGGGCGTATGGGAGCTGCGTAAACGCTCCTACCGTGAGCTTTCGGGCGGTCAGCAGCAGAGAGTGCTGCTTGCGAGGGCGTTGTGTGCCACGAAAAAGCTGCTGCTTCTGGACGAGCCTGTTTCGGGACTTGACCCGATGGTCACCTCCGAGATGTACAGCATAATCTCGGGCATCAACAGGAGCGGCGTTACCGTGGTGATGGTGACGCACGACATCTCCGCCGCACTTCAGTACGCAAGCCACATCCTCTGCCTGCGTTCGGGCAGGTGGTTCTTCGGAACACGTCAGGAGTTCCTTTCAAGCGACGCTTCGGCGTTCCTGAGGGGAGGTGACGGCGAATGATGCAGATGATAAGCGATATGCTTGCAACGCCTGTGCTTTTGCGTGCACTGGTGGTGGGCATCCTTGTTTCGCTGTGTGCGGCACTGCTGGGAGTTACCCTCGTGCTGAAACGCTACTCCATGATCGGCGACGGTCTTTCGCACGTCGGCTTCGGTGCACTTGCCGTGGCGACCGTCATGAACATCGCACCCATGGCGGTGGCGATACCCGTTGTCATTGCGGCGGCGTTCATCCTGCTGAGGCTCTCGGGAAGCGGCAGGATAAAGGGCGATGCGGCGATAGCCCTGATATCCACGGCGGCTCTTGCCATCGGCGTTATGGCGGTGTCGGTATCCGACGGAATGAACGTGGACATCAACAGCTACCTTTTCGGAAGCATTATCTCGGTCGGCAGGGAGGATGTCGTGACCAGCGTCATCCTTGCGGCGGTGGTGCTGATCGTGTTCATCTTCTTCTACACGAAGATATTCGCCATCACCTTTGACGAGAGCTTTGCGAGAGCCACGGGTACCAACGTCGGTGCGTACAATATGCTCATCGCACTGCTGACGGCTGTGACCATCGTCATCGGCATGAGGCTTATGGGAAGCATGCTGATATCCAGCCTGATAATCTTTCCCGCACTCTGCTCCATGCGTGTGTTCAAGAGCTTCCTCTCCGTCACGGTATGCTCGGCGGTGATATCCGTCGTGACCTTCATCGCAGGAATGCTGATATCCTATATGGCGGACACGCCCTGCGGTGCAAGCATCGTCTGTGTGAACATCGTGGTGTTTGCGGTGTTCTTTGCGGTGGGGAAGATCGTCGGACGTGCGAAAAGATAACGGCACAAATATATGAAAAGAGCCGAGTTTCCTCGGGTCTTTGCTGTTATTTCAGGATGCGTTCACGAAGCTCGGGCGACGGCGTTGCGGTGCTCTCGGATATCTTCCGCAGGACATCGCTGCGTGTCAGCCTTGCCGTGGCTGCGGCGGTGCCGTCCGCGTGAACTCTGATGCGGCTGTGATGCATCAGCACCGCCGCACCTGCCGCCAGCAGGAGCACCGCAGCGGCGGCTGTGATCATCGGCACGGTGTGGTCAGGCTCTGTCAGTATCTGTGTATCTCCGCCCGTGATGATACCGCCCGTGTCGCCCACGCCCGTTTCGAAAGGGGTGATCTTTTCGCCCGTGGGGACGCCGTTTCCGTCGTACAGCACGCCGTCGGAGTCTGCGATGAACACAAGCTCCCCGTATCTGCCGCCGAGGTACTCTGTTATCCCGTCAAGCCTGTCCGCGGGGGCGTGTATGACTATCTCCTCGCTGTCGTAGCCGAGGGAAACGTACACATCGGGAAGCTCACTGCGGAGCGTTTCGTACACCGACAGCCGCTGTTCGTAGCTGTACGACGCCTGTTCAAACACGATGTAGCAGGAGCTGTCCGCAAGGGCGAGAAGCTCAGCCTTGTTCTCATCGGAAAGCTCCGTCAGACCTGCCCTGTACATCAGCACGAGCGTTCCGTCCTCCGCAATGCCCTTATCGTAAGCGGCAATATAGGAGAGATATTCGGGCCAGCCGTTTTCGTGGAAGTGGTATTCAAGGTTCTTCACATCGCCACAGCCCTGTTCGCCGACGGGCACGTAATAGTCCGTGACCGCATCCTCCTGCGGCCCGGGGACGTAGTCCGACGGTGCGGCGACAGTGGCACGGGTGCTTTCCGCCATGCTTTCCGCGGAATGTGCGGCGGCGGATGTGCCGAGTATCATCACAAGCGACAGTAACGCCGCTGTTATTGCTGTTTTCTTCATGCTTTACCTCCGTTCAGGATGTTTTTCAGCGACGATATCGCCCTGTTATACCGCCAGAGCACCGTGCCGAGAGGGGTATCGGTCGCCTGTGCTATCTCACGGAACTTCAGTCCGCCGTTGACGTGCAGGGTGACGATGCTCCGCTGTTCCTCGGGGAGCAGGGCAAGAGCCGCCGCAACATCCGAGGTGTCCTCGTGTTCGGGTGCGTGAAGCCCGTGGTGGTCGTCGATGCTCTCGTGTGACGGCTCACGGCGGAGGATATCTATGGCGGTGTTACGCACTGCGGCGAAAAGATACGCACGGGGATGCGAAAGCTCCCTCGGCGGCGTGGCGGTCAGCTTCAGGAAAAGCTCCTGCACCGCCTCGTCCGCAAGCTGGCGGTTGCCCGTCACCCTCAGTGCGATGGTGTACAGCGGCGTTATCAGCCCGTCGTATATCTCGGCGAGGGCTTCTTTCTCACCGCTTTTCAGCCGTGCAAGTGCACTTTTAAGCTGTTCGTCGTTCATATCGTTCACTCCTTCCGGCGGATATCTGCCTTCATAAGCTATAACGCAGGCAAAGCTGGTTTTATTGGCAACAAACAGAAAAGCAGTACAAAACGTACTGCTTTCAGAACGTCGAAAAAGTCCCGTTGGGACTCTTTCGCCGAAACATCCGCACTGCCCGCACTCGCCGGCGGCAAGCCGCCAACTCGCACAGTTGTGCGGATAGAAGTGTTTTTTGACCGAAGTGAATTCGGTCAAAAAATGATCAGAACGCCCACAGCGTGGGCAAAAACATAGTTTTTCACAAGCAGAAAAGCAGTACAAAACGTACTGCTTTTTCTTGTGTTATGGAATTACTCCTCGCTGAACATATCCTTGCCTACGCCGCACAGGGGGCACTCGAAATCCTCGGGCAGGTCCTCGTACTTCGTACCGGGTGCGATGCCAAGCTCGGGAGCACCCTGCTCCTCGTCATACACCCAGCCGCAGGCGTCACATACATACTTTTTCATGTCTTTTCCTCCTTGTTGTTACTTTATCGGTTCAAAATCAGCGGCACCGTGCTTGCACAGCGGGCATACGATATCCTCGGGGAGCTCGTCGCCCTCATGCACATAGCCGCATATCTTGCATACAAAGCCCTTCTTGCCCTCGGTTTCGGGCTTCGGTTTTACGTTTGCGTGGTAGTACGCATAGGTCATGGTCTCGGCATTGGAGATGACGCGTGCCTCGGTCACCTCGCAGATGAACATTCCGTGCGTGCCGAGATCCACATACTGCTCCACCTTCAGCGACATGAACGCATTGATGTGGCGGGGCAGGAACACAAGCCCGTTATCGGAGCGGAGCGGCTCGCACTCGGCGAACTTATCCGTGTTCCTTCCGCTGGTGAAGCCGAACTTCTCAAACACCGCAAAGGGTGCGTCCACGGTGAGGCAGTTGACGTTCATCTTTCCCGTCTGCTTTATCACGTGGTGGGAGTAGTTCTCCTTGTTGATGGTAACGGCGATCCTGTTGGGGACGTTCGTCACCTGAGTTACCGTGTTCACGATAAGTCCGTTGTCCTTCCTGCCGTCGTTGCAGGAGACAACATACAGACCGTAGCCGATGCTGAACAGTGCGTTCATATCGTTCTTGTTGGCGGTGGCGTCCTGCTGTGCGAGGTATTCCTGACACAGCTCGTCAGCCAGTGCGTCAAGCTGTGCGGAGCTTTCCTCGTTCAGGGCGGACATTATCTTCACGGTGTTCTCGGCAAAGGTGAGGTTCTTACACTTTTCCAGCTTACCCTTCATCACCTTTGCGGCGAGGGGTGCCCAGCTTCCGTTCTCGATGAACGCCACTGTCCTGTTGCTGAAATTACGCTCTGTCAGATGGTCTATGAAATCCCTCATGAACGGGAAGATATCTGCGTTGTATGTGGTGGTGGCAAGCACGATCTTGCTGTAACGGAATGCGTCCTCCACAGCCTCTGCCATGTCACAGCGTGCGAGGTCGTTCACGACCACCTTCGGGCATCCGTTCGCCTTAAGTCTTTCGGCGAGCTTCAGCACAGCCTTCTTCGTGTTGCCGTAAACGGATGTATAGGCGATGACGATGCCCTCCGTTTCGGGCTGATAGGACGACCAGATGTTGTAGAGGTTCAGGTAGTAGCCGAGGTCCTCCGTCAGTACGGGGCCGTGGAGCGGGCATATCTTCTGTATATCAAGGCCTGCCGCCTTCTTCAGCAGAGCCTGCACCTGTGCACCGTACTTGCCGACGATGCCGATGTAGTAGCGGCGAGCCTCGCACGCCCATTCCTCGTCAACATCCAGAGCACCGAACTTGCCGAAGCCGTCTGCGGAGAACAGCACCTTGTCGTAGCTGTCGTATGTAACGATGACCTCGGGCCAGTGCACCATCGGTGCGGTGACGAAGGTGAGCGTATGCTTTCCGAGAGCCAGCGTGTCGCCCTCGCCCACAACTATCTGCCTGTCTGCGAAATCCGTGCCGAAAAAGTTCTTCATCATCACGAACGCCTTTGCGGAGGATACGATCTTCGCATCGGGATATGCGTTCATGAAATTCATGATGTTTGCGGAGTGGTCAGGCTCCATGTGCTGTACCACGAGATAATCGGGCTTTCTGTCCGAAAGCTCGTTCTGCAGGTTGTCAAGCCACTGGTGGGTGAAGCCTGCGTCCACGGTGTCCATGACGGCGGTCTTTTCGTCCAGTATCACATAGGAATTGTACGCCATGCCGCCCGGCACGATGTACTGACCCTCAAACAGGTCGATGTCGTGGTCGTTCACTCCGATATAACGGATATCATCTGTAATGAACATAGTTGATGGTTCCTTTCGTATCTTTATTCGGCGGCTCTCCTGCGTCTGCATCCCTCGCCGCACAGCTTTCCGTCACACAGGCGGTAGTTTCCGCCTGCTACCCTCAGCTTTTTGCCGTTTATCAGGCAGTCGGCTATCTTGTTCCTTGCGGCGTTGTATATCTCGGTCGCCGTGGGACGTGAGATATCCATGTGCTGTGCCGCTTCGGCGTGGGTCATCTGTTCAAGGTCCACAAGACGTATCACGTGGTATTCGTCCACCGTCAGTGTGACCTCTCCGAACGCCTTTGGCTCAGGCGTGAAGGCTGTGAATTCAGGCTCACAGCACACCGATCTGCTTCGTTGCGGTCTTGCCATTCCTGCCACCTCGTTTCCGACTATGGTTGGATTATAACATATTTTCTCTCCCTTGTCAATACCTTGCGGAAAATTTTTTTTGCACATTATTTATGTACTCTACGCATCACGTCACGCCGAACGAAAAAGTTTCCTTAAAATTTCATGAAAACACTTGAAATGAGTTACAAAGTATTATATAATAAATACAGATAATCGATCGAAAGGAATGTGTGAAATGCTCAACGAAAAGGTCACTATCTCCGTGTGCGGAAAGTCTTACAGACTGAGAACGGACGACGCCCGGCTCCTGACAAGCATGGCGGCGGAGGTCGAAAAGCGAATCACTGACTACTGCCACGCAAACGGCAGTATGGAGAAGGACGATGCGGCGATCTTCGCGGCACTGGATCTTCTGTCTGATATACATACCCTGCGTGGGGAGTGCAGCTCCCTTGAGCAGGAGCGTGACGCTCTGAAGAAAAAGCAGGCGGACTTCGAGATTTCCGCAGAGGAGTACAAGGCTCTGAAGGCGGCGAGCGAGGAGCTGAAGAAGGAGAGCAGCGAGCTTGCGGATCTCCGCAGCCGCTACGGCGATCTCGAAAAGGAGCTGTTCAGGCTGAAGAGCAAGGCAGGCAGCAGTGCGAAGAACGACAAGGAAGCGGACAACCTCAAAAAGCAGCTCCACAGCGTTGAGGAGCGTAACAGCCGCCTTGTTTCCGAGGCGAAGGACGCTGCCGCAAAGCTCAGCGAAAAGGAGCAGAAGCTTGCCGCTGTCACAAAGGAGCTTGAGAGCCTTAAGAAGAACAGTGCGGATATGCAGGTGAAGCTTGACAGCGGTGCTTCGGAGGAGCTTGAGAAGAAGATCGCTGCCCTCGAAAAGGAGAACGCACAGCTTAAGGGCGACCTCGACAAGACCGTCACCAGCAGCAAGGCTGCCAGCGAGCAGGTGTCCGAACTGAACGGCACCATCAAGAACTACGAGGAGGCATGTGCCGACGCTGCAAACCGTGCGTCTGCCCTCGAAAAGGAGAAGGCGGAGCTTGAGGCGAAGGTGAAGGAGCTTGAGGACACCGCAGTGGAACTGAAGCAGCAGCTTCGCAGCAGTGCGGACAAGGTGGCTGACCTCAGCCGGAAGTCCGACAAGCTGGAGGAGCTTATGGTGAAGTTCTCCCAGACCGAGAGCGAGAATGCGGCTCTGAAGGCGTGCAGCGAGAATGCCGAGGCATCCGCGGGCAGGCTGGAGGAGGCTGAAAAGGAGCTTGCCGAGCTGCGTAAGAAGACCGAGGAGTTCGAGAGGGCGAACAGGGAGCTTAAACGCACCAACGCATCGCTCAATCAGCAGCTTAACGAAATGCTTGAGGACGGACAGCTTACATTATGAGTGAGATACTTGCTCCCTGCGGGGGGATGGAAAGTCTTGCGGCGGCACTGAACACGGGTGCTGACGCGGTCTATATCGGAATGAAGAGATTTTCGGCGCGTAAAAACGCCGAAAATTTTTCTGATGAAGAACTGAAAACGGCGTGCGAGGAATGTCACAGACGAGGCGTGAAGCTGTATGTGGCTCTGAATACGCTCGTCACCGACGAGGAGATATACGACTTCGCAGAGTGCGTTGAGATAGCAGCACGCTGCGGCGTTGACGCTCTCATCATACAGGATCAGGGTGCCGCACAGATCGCACGGGAGATATGTCCCGATATGCCGCTGCACGCATCCACGCAGATGACGCTGAACAGCGTATGCGGCGTGAGGGCGGCGGAGCAGTGCGGATATTCCCGTGTGGTCATCGGCAGGGAGCTGTCGGAGCAGCAGATACGCCATATTGCGGAGAACACAGACACAGAGCTTGAGGTGTTCGTGCACGGTGCGTTGTGCGTTTCGGTAAGCGGTCAGTGCTACATGAGCAGCATCTTCGGCGGCAGGAGCGGCAACAGAGGTCTGTGTGCACAGCCCTGCAGGCTGGATTTCACCTGCGGCGGCCGCCACAATGTGATATCACTGAAGGACAGCTCGCTGACGGAGCATCTGCCTGAACTTGAAAGGATGGGCATAAGCTCCTTCAAGATAGAGGGCAGGATGAAGCGGCCCGAATACGTCGCCTGTGCAACGGACGCCTGCTACCGCTCGCTGAAGGGCGAGGAGTACGACAGGGAGCGGCTTGGCGGCATATTCTCACGCGGCGGTCTTACGGACGGCTATTTCACGGGCAGCATGGAGGATATGCAGGGCATACGCGGCAGGGACGATGTGGAGAACTCCGCAAAGGCACTGAGCGGCATCAAGGCTCTGTACAAGGATGAGCTGCCACGCCTTGCGGTGGATATCCATGTGTCGGTATACAAGGATGAGCCGATGGAGGCGTCCGCACGCTGCTGCGGAGTTTACGTCAGCGTGACGGGCGAGGTGCCGCAGGCGGCACAGAACGCACCTGCAACAGAGGAGAGCATCGTTTCACGCATGACGAAGCTCGGCGGAACGCAGTTCTTTGCGGGCGAGGTCACGGCGGACGTTGACGAGGGGCTGTTCGTTACGGCGGCGGCTCTCAATTCCCTCAGGCGTGAGATATGCGAGCGTCTTGACAGGGCGATACTCGAAAAGAACACGCCGAAATACAGCATAGAGGGTCTGCGTTCAACACCTGCGTCTGTACGAAGGCAGCCGAAGCAGCCCGAATTCCGTGCGGAGGTGGCAACGGCGGAGCAGCTAAGACAGGCACTTTCGCTGCCGTTCGGTCTTGTCTACGCACCGATGAAGCTGCTGAACGCCGATACTCCGCACAAGGAGAGGATAGCCGTGCTGCCGCCGCTGTTCCTTGCGGACTGCGAGGACGAGGTGCGTCAGGGGCTGCGTGAGCTGAAAGGGCAGGGCTACACCCGTGGCTGTGCGATGACGCTTGCACACGCTCAGCTTCTGAAGGAGGAGGGCTACATCCTCCACGGCGGATACAGGCTGAACGTCATAAACAGCAAGAGCGTGGACTTCTGGCAGGACTTCGGGGCAGAGGACATGACTCTGTCCTTTGAAGGCACGGTGCAGCAGCTTTCGGACATCGTGAGCGGTATCCCGACGGGCATACTCGCCTACGGACGGCTGCCGCTGATGCTGATGAGAAGATGTCCCATAGCGGACGGCAGGCTCTGCGGTGCAAAGGAGCCGTGCGGAAAGAGCATCACCGACCGCCGCGGCAACGATATGCCGATACTCTGCGGCGGCAACAGCGTGGAGGTGCTCAATCCCGATGTGCTTATCATGAGCGACAGACAGCGTACACTTTCGCAGTTCAGCTTTGCCGTGCTGAAATTCACGACGGAAACGGAGCTTGCCCCTGTTCTGGATATGTATCTTAACAACAAAAAGCCCGGGGGAAGCCTCACGAGAGGTCTTTATTTCCGTGGCGCGGAGTAAACGGATGACACGCAGTGGATGTCTGTGTTGCTTTATTGTGCTAAAACGCCAAAAATTTTTCCCCGTGTCGGAAAAATTAATGTAAATAATATATTGCCCTCAGAGCAAAATAGTGTTATAATTAAATTTGGTAAACTATACACTTTTAAGTGCTAATATAAATTACAAAGGAGAAAAATAAGATGTTTGGTTTTACTAAGGATATCGGTATCGACCTCGGTACCGCAAATACTCTTGTATATATGAGAGGAAAGGGCATCATCATCCGTGAGCCGTCTGTTGTCGCAGTTGACAAGAAGATGCAGTGTGTCCGCTACGTTGGTCAGGAGGCAAAGGACGTTATCGGCCGTACCCCCGGCTCCATCGTGGCTGTGCGTCCCCTGAAGGACGGCGTTATCGCTGATTTCGACACCACCTCCAGCATGCTGGAGCAGTTCATCAAGAAGGCTCTCAAGGGCAGAGGCAGAGCAAGAGTTATCATCTGCATCCCCTCCGGCGTCACCGCTGTTGAGCGTCGTGCAGTAAAGGAAGCCGCACAGAACGCAGGTGCAAAGCGTGTTTCCATCATCGAGGAGCCTATGGCTGCCGCTATCGGTGCAGGTCTGCCAGTGGCTGAGCCTGTGGGCAGCATGAT
>JAZURJ010000063.1:0-39832 GCA_045606085.1 Oscillospiraceae bacterium | reverse complement strand
GTTGGGGTCTCTGGGGAAGGGAACGAATGCGAAGTCGGAAACTGTATCGTGGATATCGTTCTCAACGCCTGTGGGATTCTGGATCGTTTCGGTAGCTGCGATGTATGTCCACTCAGGCTCCATGCCGAGGAACAGGATCTTGTCGGAAGCGGGAGCCCATATCTGTGGAGATACCCAGTCGCCGTAGGGATGATCAGCGGGATACAGCAGGCTGTTTCTGCCAAGCTCTGCGAGATACTCGATAGCTCTTGTAACAGATGTGCTCTGGATGTTGTTTGTGATAGTGCCGTCGGGAGCTACGTCGATCAGGCTTGTACCTGTTGTGTTCACGAATGCTTCAAGCATTGTGGAGGTAGCGTAGAAGCCGATGTTGGTGTTATCCTGATTACAGAACTCGATCATCATCTCTCTCCATGCGTCCCATGTCCACTCGCCTGCTCTGTACAGATCATAAGGATCGGTAAGACCTGCACGCTCAACGGTCTTGCGGTTATAGTTGAGGGAGTACTTTGTTACCATTCTGTGGGGGAAGTAGTAGTGCTTGCCGCCGAACTCGTACTCTTCGATCATGGGCTTCATGTCTGCCCACAGGGGATCGTCGATATTGAAGTGTTCATCAAGCGGTTCGAACATATTCTTGCTTACGCCGTAGGGGAAAGCAAGAGGCTCATATGTAAGCAGGTCAGGTGAATCGTCAGCAGCAACCAGAGTAGCCAGCTTCTCGTAGTAAGCGGCGCCGCTCTGGGAGGAGATCCACTCGATATTACCGCCGTATGTCTCGGTCTTGAATACCTTTACCTGCTCAGCACCCTTCTGGTCGCCTGTGATATCGTAGTAGCCAAGGAATTTTACTGTGCCGGAGTTTCCGTCAGGTGTGTAGGAGCCTGTGTCCAGTTCCTTTGTTACTGCGTCGGTAGCAGCGTTCTCGTCGGGGTCGGCTGTGGTAGCTGTGGTGGTTGCGGAGCTTGTGCCGGGGCCTACGCCGGATGTGGTAGCGGGAGTAGTACCGCCCTCATCGCAGGCTGTCATGCCGAGCAGCATTGCTGTAACAAGGCCGCAGCTAAGCAGTCTTTTGATCTTCATGGTGTAAGTTCCTCCTTAAATGTGTGGCAGATAGTGCAGAGCAGATACGTTACAGTAACATATCAGGATACTCTGCTCTTAATAACATTATACATCTGAAAACCTTTACATACAATTGACAATATTCCCGATTTATTGTATAATATTCTCAAAGGGACTGCGATTATCTCTGTCAGAGATGCAACTATTTTCCATTGCAATGCAGGCTTAATTTAATTATCTTCCCATTGTGAAAAGGATTACCCGAAAAAACAGTAAACGTTATCTTTTGTTTTGGATTGCGGTTTTCTGGCGAAATGCAGAAAAATTAATGACACTATATTCCCCCTGATTTCAGAATGTGTTGTCAATATCTGCCCATGAATGTGTTATGTCATTATCTTCCCGATTTAAGTAATTAAGCAAGGAGTTTTACCTAATGAGAACAGACATCGGAAACAATACCCTCAGCAGCAACGGCGGTTTTCCAATAAGATCGTATGTGTATCTGCCGCCGGATGTGGAGGATATCCCTGCACCGCTGCACCGTCATCTTGAACTGGAGCTTCTGGTGGTGTACCGCGGCAGTATTGAGCTGCACACGGTCACTGACAGAGTGCAGCTCAGAGAGGGCGAGGGCGTGCTGATCAATTCAGGCGTTATGCACAGCATTACCGGCAGCGAGGACAGCTTAGGTATATATGCGATGTTCTCGGATGAGTTCATCGCACCTGCGGGCAGCGAGGTAAGCTTGAAATATGTAAAGCCCTTTGTGATGAACAGTGAGATGCCATATCTGCTGTTTTCGGAGAAGATCGAGTGGCAGCGTTCGCTGCTTCGACGTGCGGACAGGCTGTTTGCATTGCTTCAGAGCTATACAGATGAACCCGTCCCCGATGTTATCGGTGATTCGGTATCTGCGTCGCCCTGCTGTGAGCTTGATATACAGATGCTGATATGTGATATCTGGCGTGATATGTATGTCGGCATGGGTGACAGTATGCGTTCAGGCGTGACGGGCAATGAATATGTCATCCGCCGCAGAACGCAGATGATGATAGATTACATCCACCGAAACTACCGCTCGCAGATAACCCTGCAGGAGATAGCGTCGGCAGCCAACATCAGCAAAAGTGAAGCGTCACGCTGCTTCCAGAGCTGCCTGCATATCTCTCCTGTAAGCTACCTGCTGCGTTACCGCATCGAGGTCGCAGGGCACCTTTTGCGTAGCACCAGCATGACTATCGATGCTATCAGTTTTGAGTGTGGATTTGGCTCGGCGTCGTATTTCTGCAAGATGTTCCAGAGATACACCGGCAGGACGCCCGGCAGCTTCCGCAGACGTGAAAGCACTTGACGGAATGGTTCTGATGTTGTATAATTGTATCTGCTTGTATTAAAATAGAAAAGGTGTATAACACCATAGAAAGGAACTGTTTTCAATGGGCAGAGATCGTTTGAAAAGCCGTCTTGGCTTCATACTTATAAGTGCAGGCTGTGCCATCGGAATAGGCAATGTGTGGAAATTCCCGTGGGTCGCAGGCGAAAACGGCGGAGGCATCTTCGTGCTGTTTTACCTGTTCTTTCTCCTTGTTCTCGGAGTTCCGGTGCTTACGATGGAGTTTTCTGTTGGACGTGCGGCTCAGAAAAGTCCTGCAAGGCTGTATCAGCAGCTTGAAAAGCCCGGGCAGAAATGGCATATCCATGGCTCCTTATGCCTTGTCGGCAATTATCTGCTGATGATGTTCTATACTACCGTTTCCGGCTGGATGCTCAATTACTTCGTTTCTACCGCTGCGGGAAAGTTTGTCGGGCTTGATGCTCTCGGGGTTAAGGAGGCATTCAGGGATGTTCAGGCGGATCCTGTGCAATCCGTGGTATATCTTGCTGTCGTAATAATCCTCGGATTTCTCGTGTGTGGCTTCGGCGTGCAGGGCGGACTTGAGAAGGTCACGAAATTCATGATGCTGGCATTGCTTGCTATCATGGTCGTACTTGCGGGAAACAGCATAATCACCGACATCGGCAGCGGCAGTGAGGGACTGAAGTTCTATCTGCTGCCCAGTGTTGAGCGAATGAACGATGTCGGCGTCGTAAATGTAATGGTGGCGGCGATGAATCAGGCGTTCTTCACGCTCTCGCTCGGTATCGGCTCCATGGCGATATTCGGCAGCTACATCGGCAGGGAGCGTTCCCTGATGGGTGAGGCAGTAAATGTAGCACTGCTGGATACTTTTGTTGCCATCTGCTCGGGACTTATCATATTCCCTGCGTGCTTTGCCAATGGGGTTGAGGTGGATTCGGGTCCCGGTCTTATCTTTGTAACCCTTCCCAATGTGTTCAATAAGCTTCCGTTCGGCAGGCTGTGGGGAAGTCTTTTCTTCGTGTTCATGACCTTTGCGGCTATGTCCACAGTGTTTGCGGTATTCGAGAACATCCTGTCCTGCACGATGGACCTTTTCGGCTGGGGCAGAAAGAAGGCCTGCATCATAAATGGTGCGGCTATGTTCCTTCTGTCGCTGCCCTGTGCACTTGGCTTCAATCTGCTGAGCTTCATCCAGCCGCTTGGCGAAAAGACCAACATCCTCGATCTGGAGGACTTCATCGTCAGCAATATCCTGCTGCCGCTCGGCTCGCTTACGTTCGTACTGTTCTGTGTGAGCAGATACGGCTGGGGCTGGGATAACTTCGAACAGGAAGCCAACCACGGCAAGGGTCTGAAGGTACAGAGGTGGATGAGAGCCTACATGACATGGGTCCTGCCTGTTATCGTTCTGCTGGTATTCGTGTTCAGTATACTCAGCTTTTTCAAGGTGATCTGATGTATCGCACCGCCCGTTTTTGCGGGCGGTGTCTTGTGTCGAAAAGATTTGTCAAAAAGCCCTTGACAAACCTATTTCGTTTTGCTATAATATTAATGTTGCAATTTTGGCAGCATGATCCACTAGCTCAGGCGGTAGAGCACCTGACTTTTAATCAGGGTGTCCCGGGTTCGATTCCCGGGTGGATCACCATAAAGAAAACCCTCTCAAACGGCTTGAGAGGGCTTTCTTTTTGTATCTAAAAAGACGGTTTTTATCGTTAAATACCCTTGAATTTCATAAATGGTTGTCTGTTTGGCGGTCAAACTATTAACCTGTTTACTTCATCTAGCGTCGGCGGATTAAGCGGCAACGGAAATCTGGATATTGCTATCGCAGAACAAGCACTTGCAAAACGCACTATCTCATCATCGCTCATGCCGTTCAGTAAGCCGTAAACACAGCCTGCCTTGAATGTGTCGCCTGCACCTAGCGTGCTTTTGACTTCAACAGAAAAAGGATTCATTTTCTTCATTGGCTGACCTTTTCTACCATAGATCATTTCTTTTTCTCCACGAGTGATGATCACAAGACCGTCCGTATTATCGGTAAGCAGTTCGTATATTTCTTCTGTGCTTTTGTCACTGTACTGTTCAGAGCCTGTACATTCCTTTGATACCACATTGACAGCACAGTGACGGTGCAGATAACTGTCGTGATGGCAGTCTATTGTAACAAAAGGTTTATTATGCTTTACACAAAGCTCAGCCGCAGCCTGGGTTTCTTCAAGGAAAAACGGGTCTATTGCCGCAACTTTACAGTTTTTTATATCTTCTTCCTTTGGCATATTCCAGCGTTTCTTTGCTCCTTTTTCATACAGCGACTGAAATACACCCATAGGAGAACGGACAAGTCCGGCAATTACAACATAATCCATAAGTCCCTCGTAATCGGGATCAAAGTAAAGCGAGGACAGATCGACTGTCTTATCCTTATAGAACTCCCTTAAAAGCGGTGCAACCTCTGTTCCGATATGTGTTCCGTCAATTTTTACGGTTGCGCCCAAAGACGCTAACACGGTTGCCGCTGTGCCTGTTTCTCCGCCTGGCAGAAAATATTTTGCCTTGATCTCAGAATATTCATCGGGCTGTAAGAACTCTCCTTTCAGCAAAAATGAATGTGTTCCGAGTATCTGTCCGTGCATATAAATCTCGTAGTTCATAAATACCTCCGTTCTATCAGACTTTATTTCTCTGCGTAAGTGGAAATAAAGTGGTTTAGGAAATCTTCGATCTGCTTGAAAATCTGCTCCTGTTTCTGCGGCTCTCTGTCGCAAAGGTGAACGAGCGATGTAACAGGTGCGGTATATATAAAGCTTAACATTTCAGGGTCTGATTTTTTCAACAGCCCATCAGACATCATTTCTTCGAAAACCTTTGAAAAAATCCTTTGTGTTCCTTCGAGGAAATGCTTTGTTGCAAGTTTTTTCACACGCTCATCGTGAAACTGTTCGGTCAGCAAAAGCTTTCTTGTAAGAATGATCTTCGGGTCATTTACAGTAAATCGAAGCATGCCCATTGTAAGTGAAAGCAGTTCTTCACAAGATCCCGGCTGTGGCGGGAGATTGGCTTCCGAGCCGAAATGCTGTGCATAGTAGCTTTCCATCCTGTCGAGCAGGCAGCTCCATATGTCCTCTTTGCTTTTGTAGTGCTTATATAATGCGGATTTACTTAAACCGAGCTGTGCTGCAAGGTCACGAAGATTTGTACCCTTATAGCCATTTTCGGCAAACATTATCAATGCTTCATCAAGTATTCTGCTTTTAGTCGAATTTTCCATCCTGTACTCCTTGTTACGAAAGGTGACCATTTGGTCACTTTGATTATATCAGATATGAGATCATTTGTCAATAGTGGTACTATAAAGAGCATCTGATATCACGATGCAGTTAAGCCTTTTCAGATCACAGGCACCTGAAGCATTTGATACGATCATTTCATTTTACTGTAACAGAATCAGGAAGATCGATATCCCCCTTGACAAACTCAAAGATATATGCTATAATTTATTTGGTTAGTGTAAACTAACCGAAAGGAGATAAGATATGAGCGTAGTTGTAGTAGGCGGCAATGACCGCATGGCGACACGATACAAGGAGATATGCAAGTCATACAGCTGCAAGGCAAAGGTGTTTACGCAGATGCCAGCGGATTTTGAGCACAAGCTGGGCGATCCTGATCTGATGGTCGTGTTTACAAATACCTGTTCGCATAAGATGGTCACCAGTGTAAATCAACGTTGTGCCAAGTACGATATCCCGGTGGTCAGGGTGCATAACGCAAGCGTTAATGCGTTGAAGAGCGTCCTTGATCAGTATGCCGCAAGATAACGGCTTATTTTTTACAGATAGAGTTAGCGGAAACTAACCGCGGAGGTGCATTATGTGTATGGAGAAATACTGCAGATTTGAGCAGCAGCTTGCATTTCATTCGGCACCATCCCTGCTGGGAATAAAGTGTGCAAGTCTTATGTCGGTGCGTCGCAGCGAGTTCGACGTTGCCGAGAGTGCTGAGCATTTCAACCGCCGTGCAGCGGCAAAAGGTCTGCGTGTGCGTGAGCTGTGTGGCTGCACGGAAAGGGCACTGCTGCTTGTGTACAACGAGGAAAAGCTCTCTGCACGCTTGTCAGATCCTGCCTGTCGTGATGTGCTCAGGGATAACGGATACAGTGACGATATGACCGTGGAAGAATGTCTGTACAGACTTGGCGAGCGAATCGGAGCAGACGGAGATTTTCCTCACGAGATAGGTATCTTCCTCGGTTACCCTGTGGAGGATGTGCTGGGATTTATCGAAAATAAGGGTGCGAATTTCAAGCTGTGCGGTTACTGGAAGGTGTACGGTGATACCGTCAGCGCACAGCGTACCTTCGATAACTACAACAAATGCAGGCGTTTCCTCTGTAACAAGCTCAGCGAGGGAGCTGATTTATGCTGTGCCCTGAAGATATCATGAACTACTATATACTATAAAGCCTGTTCTGAAAGGAACGGGCTTTTGTATGCCCGAGAAACAAAAACATAAAAAAATTAACGATAAACATTAAAAAACTATTGACAAACGTAAATCTATGTGCTATAATCTAACCATGATAAGCTTATTCATGTCTTTAAACACATTTCAGAAAAATATGGAGGTAATCATGGCAAAAACAGATATCACGGAAAGAACACTGGAACAAGAAAAGCAGGGCTTCATCAAGATGTGCAGATGCTTTGAGATAGGTGCGAATGTTATCAGAATAATTATGCTGATATTCATTCCGTTTCTGCTGGTCGTTCTGATAACCGGTGCGACGGGTGTGCTGGATGCGGGTGAGATGTACAGTTCGCCGGAGGGACTTATGACTTCGGGTGCGTTGTGCATGGTCTGCGTCGGATATTTTATAGCACTGAATTTCGGCGTTGGTATATTCAGATCTCTCAGAAACGGCGAAACGCCTTTCAGATACGATGTTTCCGATAAGCTGAAGGGTGCAGGCATTGCGATGATAGTTACTGGTGCCTTTGGCTTTGTAATGAATGTGGTGGTGAGGTGCCTGATGGCAAACGGAGTAATGTTTGTTGACGGCATGGAGAGCCTGCCCGACACCATACCGTTTGTGTTCGGAATGTTCCTTGTGGCACTTGCGTATGTTTTCAACTATGGCTGCAAGCTGCAGCAGGAATCGGATGAAACGCTGTAAGAAAGGAGAATTACAATGAAAAAACTCACATCTAAAGAAACTGTACGTCGCATGAGTCTTATTGCGACGGTGGTGCTGGCACTTTATCTGCTTTCCCCGTTGTACGATTTTGTAAGAGGCTTTATTGCAGGCTGGAACTCCGTGGAGGTATCCTCTTCGGGGGCGGGCGTGGTCGCGTTGATACAGTCGCTGGTAGCACTGGTGCTGGCTGTGATACTCATCATCAATGCTTTCAGACTTCTCGGCAGCCTGCGTAAGAAGGAAACACCTTTTACAGAGGCGAACGGCAAGTATATAAGAAACATTTCCTTTGTGCTGATAGCGATAGAGCCTGTAACCATTCTTTGCAACATAATATCCAATGCTCTGAACAAGAATATTTCGGTGGTGATGTCCTTCGGTGGTATGATGCTTGCGGCAGGCTTTGTGATGTACTGCATATCTCTTGCGTTCCGCTATGGCTGTGAGCTGCAGCAGGAATCGGACGAAACTCTGTAAAGGTGGTGTGGTATGGCTATAATTCTACGACTTGACAGAGTGATGGCTGACAGGAAGATATCTCTCAACGAGCTTTCGGAGAAGGTTGGCGTTGCGAATGTCAACCTTTCCAAGATGAAAACGGGCAAGGTGAGTGCGATACGCTTTTCTACTCTTAATGCGATATGCAAGGTGCTGAAGTGTCAGCCCGGTGACATACTCGAATACGAGGAGAGCGAGGATGAAGAGAGTGAAGCAGATAATTAAATGCGTGCTCTGGGCGCTGATCAGTTTATGATGACGATAGTCACATCTCTTGCGATAATGTTGCTGTGGTGCAGAAAGGATAAAAAAGCATGAAGGTCTATATAAAAGGTATAATCCTCGGTATCCTGTCGATGCTCCTTGCCATGTGCGTCGTTGGTATACCCTATGTATCGCTAGGCGATTTTCAGCTTGGCTGGACGCTGGGTATGACAGTGGGCGTTGCGGGCATCATACTCTGTGCGAGAAACAAGGGCAGGTCGAAGGTCACTGCAGGTCTTGTTCTCAGTATCATCGGCGTCGTATTTTCTCTTGCAAATCTTGCATTGTCCGTAGCGTATGTGCTTGGAATGCTGTGATGTTATCAACTGCTGCCTGCAATATCTGCGGGTAGCTTTTGCTTTAAACGTCAAACCGCCCCGAAATGGACCTTAATGTAAAGAGAAATTTGATTATTTTACATAAATTGAAATCTGCCCCCTTGAAATTTTAAGGGGGTTGTGATATACTATACTGGTATTGTTATGTGTAGAAATTCACATGTTAAATCAAGACAGGAGGACATTATCATGGCAGATATACAGGCAATGTATGAGCTGTGGCTGGACAGAGCAGTGGCAGATCCCGACCTCAAGGCAGAGCTTCTCAGCGTAGCAGACGATGCGGAGGCAAAAAACGACCGCTTCTATCGTGAGCTGGAGTTCGGTACAGGTGGTCTGCGTGGCGTTATCGGTGCAGGCACAAACAGAATGAATGTTTATACAGTAAGCAAGGCAACACAGGGTCTTGCTGAGTACATCCTTGAGAACGGTGTCACAAAGCGTGTGGCTCTTTCCTATGACAGCCGTATCAAGTCCGATTATTTTGCAAAGTGCACAGCTGGTGTGCTTGCTGCAAACGGTATCGAGGTACACATCTATAAGGAGCTCATGCCCACTCCCATGCTCTCCTGGGCAGTAAGAGCACTGGACTGCGGTGCAGGTGTAATGGTAACTGCATCCCACAACCCTGCAAAGTACAACGGCTACAAGGTGTACGGAGCGGATGGCTGTCAGGTAACACTGGAGGCTGCTGAGATCATCCTCGGCAAGATCAATAATATTGACGTTTTCGACGGCGTTAAGTCCATGGACTTCGACAAGGCGGTTGCTGACGGTCTTGTAAAGTTCATCGAGGACAGCGTTATCGATGGATACATCGCAAAGGTAAAGGAGCAGGGTCTGCACACAGATCTCGTTGCTGACAGCGGTCTGAAGGTCGTTTACACACCTCTGAACGGTACCGGCAACAAGCCCGTCCGCCGCATCCTCGCTGAGATCGGCGTCAAGGATGTCGTAGTAGTTCCCGAGCAGGAGCTGCCCGACGGCAACTTCCCCACCTGTCCTTTCCCGAACCCTGAGATCCGTGAGGCTCTCCAGTACGGTCTTGATCTTTGTGCTGTTGAGAAGCCCGACCTGCTGCTCGCTACTGACCCTGACTGTGACCGTGTAGGTATCGCAGTTCCCGACGGTGACGATTACGCTCTGTTCACAGGTAACGAGGTAGGTGCTCTGCTTCTGGAATACATCTGCAAGGAAAGACTTGCTCTGGGTACAATGCCCAAGGATCCCGTGGCTGTAAAGACCATCGTTACAACAGATATCACAAAGGCTATCTGTGCAAAGTACGGTGTTGAGCTGCGTGAGGTACTGACAGGCTTCAAGTTCATCGGCGAGCAGATCGGCTGGCTTGAGGAGAAGGGTGAGGAGCAGCGTTACATCTTCGGCTTCGAGGAGAGCTACGGCTACCTTGCAGGCGGTTATGTACGTGACAAGGACGCAGTAGTTGCTTCCATGCTCATCTGCGAGATGGCTGCTTTCTACCGCACAAAGGGTATCTCCCTTATTGAGGCACGCAAGAGAATGTACGAGGAGTACGGCGTATACTTCAACAAGCTGGAAAACTTCACCTGCGAGGGTGCAAGCGGTATGCAGCGTATGAAGGAGATCATGACAGGTCTGCGTGAGGATGCTCCCAGGACCATCGGCGGTGTAAAGGTTCTGGCTGTGGCTGATTACGCAGCGTCCACCAAGAAGAACGCTGACGGCTCTGTTGAAACTCTGACGCTTCCCAAGTCCGATGTTATCACATTCTATCTTGAGGACGATGCGAGCGTTATCATCAGACCCTCCGGTACTGAGCCTAAGATCAAGGTATATTACACAACAAAGGGTGCGGATAATGCCGCTGCGACAGCTCTGCAGGCTGCACTTTCCGCTGACTTTACAAAAATTCTCGGATTTTAAGAAAAAAATTTAAAAAACCTATTGCTTTTTCAAAAAAAGTGTGGTATAATTACAACTTGTAATGATTAAATAAATTATGGATTGAGGTGACATTCATGAAGGAAGGAATCCATCCCGCATACGAAGCTGCTACTATCAGATGTGCATGCGGTAACGAGATCGCAACACGCTCCACAAAGGGTGATATCAGAGTAGAGATCTGCTCCAAGTGCCACCCCTTCTTCACTGGTAAGCAGAAGCTGGTTGATACAGGCGGACGCGTTGACAGATTTAAGAAGCGTTACAACATGGGCAAGTAATTTATTGATTGCAGTATAAACTAAAATTCACGCATAATTGATTGTGCGTGAATTTTTGTTTCTATGAGGTTCTGAATGATCGGAGATATGATCACTGTAACGGTAGACCGTCCGCTCGGGAGCTGTCATCCGCAGCATCCCGATATATATTATCCCGTGAATTATGGCTATATAAAAGGTATTATGGCATCCGACGGCGAGGAACAGGATGTGTATATCCTCGGAGTTTGTGAACCTGTGCAGGAGTTCACAGGCAGGATAATTGCCATCATCCATCGTTTTGACGATGTTGAGGATAAATGGGTGGCCGCACCTGAGGGAGTATCTTTCACAAAAGAGGAGATAGCACAGCAGGTGCGGTTTCAGGAGCAGTATTTCCGGACGGAGATTATAATTTGAACGGAGGTTGCCAAAATGGAATACAAAACCATCGCTAAGCCCTGCGAGGCGAAATTTATCGAAAAAAAGTCCGAGTTCATAGGCTACCTCTGTCCCGTGCAGACCGAGGAGCAGGCGATAGCGTTCATTGAAGAGATACGTGCCATGCACCGTAAGGCTACACATAACTGCTATGCGTACATCCTGCGTGATAACAACACCGCCCGCCACTCTGACGACGGTGAACCTGGCGGCACCGCAGGCGTCCCCATATACGAGGTGCTCCGCAAGGAGGGTCTGACGGATGTGTGCTGCGTGGTGACGAGATATTTCGGCGGCATAATGCTGGGTGCTGGCGGACTTGTACGTGCATACACAAAGGGTGCAAAGGACGCTGTGGATGTGGCACAGATAAAATGCATGGCATCCGCAGAGCAGCTTGCGGTGACGGTTGATTATGGTCTGTACGGCAGACTGGCACAGATATTTCTCGATTTTGATGCAAGAGTAGAGAATGAGGAGTTTGCGGACAATGTACGTATCACCGTATGCGTCAGAGAGGAAGACGCACAGAAGCTGCGTGAAAAGCTGGTGGATTCCTGTAACGGCAACGTGGTTGTTGAAACTGTACAAAAGCTGAATTTCGATTTTGCACAGAAGTAACAAATTTCAAATACAAAAAAGGTTTAAGCAGGTCGAAATCTGTATATATTAACAGAAGGATAATTAATTAGGTGCTTGCTATGGATATCTGGGAAAAACTTTATACCGAAGCAAAACGCGTTCACAACGGACGCGTTATCTCAGCTTTTATGGAGGCCGGCGGTGTTGCTGCTGCTATCCTCACAAAGGCGGGGAATATCTATGTCGGCGTGTGTATCGATACCTGTTCGTCCCTTGGAATGTGTGCTGAGCGTAACGCTATGGCGAACATGATAACGAACGGCGAGCATGAGATAGACAAGGTCCTTGCGGTGATGCCTGACGGCAGAGTTGGTCCGCCCTGCGGTGCCTGCCGCGAGTTCATGATGCAGCTTGGACGCGACAGCGGCGATATCGAGATACTGACCGATCTTCAGAGCCGCAGCACGGTGCGTCTTAAAGAACTCATGCCCGACTGGTGGGGCGAGGAAAGATACAGCGAATAACGGAAAGGGGTGCGTGTATGCTTCCGCGTGAACGTATAATGGAGAACGAAAAGCTCATTCTCTGCGAGTATGCCTGCAAGGCTGCTGACAGCAAGGGCAGAGCTGTGCCTGAGAAGCCCTGCGATTTCCGTACGGATTTCCAGCGTGACCGTGACAGGATAATCCATTGTAACGCATTCCGCCGCCTGAAGCATAAAACGCAGGTGTTCCTGATTCCCCATTCCGACCATTACAGGACACGCCTTACCCATACGCTTGAGGTCAATCAGATCTCGCGTACGGTTTCCTGTGCACTTGGCCTTAATGAGGACCTTACGGAAGCTATCGCACTGGGACATGATCTCGGACATACGCCTTTCGGTCACGATGGTGAGCGTGCACTTGCAAAGTTGCTGCCTGACGGATTCGCCCACAATTTCCAGGGCAGACGCGTCGTGGAGAATATCGAAAAGGACGGCAAGGGATTAAATCTCACCGCCGAGGTCATCGATGGTATCGTCGGACATACTTTCACAGGAGAAGCTCCGCTGCCCAACACCCGGGAGGGAATGGTGGTACGTTTCTGTGACAAGATAGCATACATCAATCATGATATAGAGGACGCCATTCGTGGCGGTGTAATAAAAGAAAGCGATCTGCCCGGGTTCCCCGTGAGGGTGCTTGGCAATACGAAATCCATGAGGATAGCTACTCTTGTGCGTTCGCTGGTGGAGCACGGAGCGGAGAATATCGGCATGGACGATGAGGTACAGAAGGCACACGATGAACTTCGTGACTTCATGTTCGAGCGTGTTTACAGGGCGGATATGACCATCGCAGAGATGGGTAAGGCAAGCTTCATAGTTGAGTTCCTGTTTGATTATTTTACTCACAACAAGGATAAGATGCCGCCGCTCTATCTCCGTCTTGCGGAGGAATTCGGACTGCCCGTTGCGGTGGGGGACTTCATCAGCGGCATGACGGATGATTATGCTGTAAATCTGTTCAAGGAGATATGCCTGCCGAAGGGCTGGCTTGGAGGAGCGTCAATGCTCGGATAGGAGTGGTATATGGATTGTCCTTTCTGTGGATGTGAAATGCATACAGGTGAGGTGCGTGGCGATATGATGATTTCTGTCGAAAAAGATACAGGTATCTTCTGGTGCCGCTCCGACAGGACTAAGCTGCAGAAGCTTTTCGACGCAGATAAGCGGCTGCTCACCGACAACAAGAACATACTGGGGTACAGGATACCTGCACACTACTGTTCAAAATGCAAAAAGGTGATCCTCGACGCTGAGGTGGAGGATCTCGTCTGATATAATACAAGGAGGGATATCGCATGGCTTTGCCCGAGGGATTCCTGCGGGATCTCAGAGATAATAACGACATGGTGTCGGTGGCACAGAGCTATGTGGAGCTTAAGCGTGCTGGGCATACCTATTCCTGCCGTTGCCCGTTCCATTCCGAGAGGACGCCTTCATTTCACGTCTATCCCGACACACAGAGCTACTACTGCTTCGGCTGCGGTGCAGGCGGAGATGTGGTAACATTCATCCGACAGATAGAAAATCTTGATTATATGGACGCTGTACGCTTCCTTGCCCAGAGAGCAGGCATGGCTATGCCCGAGGACAAGGACGACGGCTCGTCGCGGCTGCGTCAGCGGCTTTATGAGATGAACCGCACAGCGGGCAGATATTTTCACGAGATGCTGTTTTCTCCCGAGGGAAAAGCAGGCTGGGACTACATCACGGGCAGAGGACTGACTGAGCACACCATAAAACGCTTCGGATTAGGCTATGCCCCCGATGATTATCACAAGCTTCACTATTACATGAAGAGCAAGGGCTTTTCCGATGATGAGCTTGCGGACGCGGCACTTCTTGTACGCAATAACAACCGTGTTTATGATAAATTCCGCAATCGTGTGATGTTCCCGATATTCGATACCCGAGGAAATATCATCGCATTCGGAGGCCGTGCATTGGCGGCGGATGCTCCTGCGAAGTATCTCAACAGCGATGAAACATTCGTGTTCCAGAAAAGAGAAACGCTGTTCGCACTGAATTATGCCAAGAACTCCAAGGCGGATTATTTCATACTGTGCGAGGGCTATATGGATGTCATCGCCATGCATCAGGCGGGCTTCAACAGTGCCGTTGCGACGCTCGGTACAGCCATCACGCCAAGTCAGGCAAGGCTTATCGGACGCATGGGCAAGAGCGAGGTCATCCTGTCCTACGATTCCGACGGCCCCGGTCAGAAGGCAGCATCACGAGGAATAAACCTGCTCACCGAGGCAGGCGTCAAGGCACGCGTGCTGAAGATGACGGGTGCAAAGGACCCCGATGAGTTTATACGTAAATATGGTGCGGAGGCATTCTCACATCTCATTGAAAGCTCAGGCGGTGCGATAGATTATGAGCTGGGAAAGCTCTCCGACGGACTTGACCTTGTCAACCGTGACGAGGACCGCTCCTCTTATCTTAAGAAAGCGGTACAGTTTCTGGCACAGATACAGAACCCTATCGACAGGGATGTATATATATCGCGGACAGCGGAAACGGCAAGGATTCCTGCCGAGACCGTGCGTTTCGCAGTAAAGAGCGAGATGGAACGACAGAAACGCCGTGACAAGCGTGATGAGTTCAGAAATCTGGTCTCGCCCCGTAATACGGACAAGATAAATCCCCAGTCAGCACGGCTTCCGAGAGAGGAAAAGGCGGAGCGTGGAATACTCTGCGTGCTTTACCATAATCCGGACAAGCTGGACTATATAGAAAAAACGTTGACGGGCGGTTTCGCCACAGATTTCAACAAGCGTGTATTCGACTGCATGAAAACCAGGATATCCCGTGGAGAAAGCCTTGATATTACAGGCTTCAACGAGGAATTCGAGAGTGCGGAAATGGGCAGAATAACAGGTATCCTGAATGATTTTGCCGCATTTGCTCACGATATGCAGGCTCTCGGTGATTATATAAAGATATTGAACGATTATTCGGAGAGCAATAACGATACATCGGCAGGCAGCATGACCGTAGACGAGCTGCTTGCATACGCACAAAAGCAAAAGGAGAAGAAAAGCTGATGACAGAAAACACAACCAATTCAGCGGCACTGCGTGAGCTGCTGAATCACGGACGTGAAAAGGGAAGCCTCACCACAAAGGAGATAACCGATGTGCTTGAGGAGCTGAACTTTGATGCGGAGCAGATAAATGGTCTGTATGAGGAGCTGGACAACCTCAGCATAAAGATCGTTGATGACTATACGGCGGACCTTGATATCGACAATATTCTGGATTTCGCCGAAAGCGAGGATTATGACGAAAGCTACGATACCGACGGTATGCTTGCCGACGACTCGGTGAAGCTGTATCTGAAGGAGATAGGACGTATTCCGCTGCTCACCACAGAGGAAGAGATAAAGCTTGCGGAGCGAATGGCAACGGGCGATCCTGCTGCCAAGAAGCGTCTTAGCGAAGCGAACCTCAGGCTGGTGGTAAGTATTGCGAAAAAGTATGTACGCAGGGGAATGCAGTTCCTGGATCTCATCCAGGAGGGCAACCTCGGTCTTATCAAGGCAGTGGACAAGTTCGATTACACCAAGGGCTTCAAGTTCTCTACATACGCCACATGGTGGATAAGACAGTCCATCACAAGAGCAATAGCAGATCAGGCACGTACTATCCGTATTCCCGTCCATATGGTGGAGACCATTACCAAGGTCAAGAAGATGCAGAGCCAGCTCCTCCATGAGAACGGCTGTGAGCCTACCGATGACGAGATAGCAGAGCAGCTCGGAATGACCACTGATAAGGTGCGTGAGATCATCCGTATCGCACAGGATCCCGTTTCACTGGAAACTCCCATCGGTGAGGAGGAGGACAGCCATCTCGGTGATTTCATCCCCGACGAGGACGCTCCCGCACCCGCCGACGAAGCCTGCAACAGCGTTCTCAAGCAGATGCTTGGCGATGTTCTGGATACCCTCACCGAAAGAGAGAAGCGTGTTATACAGCTTCGTTTCGGTCTGGTGGACGGCAGACAGCGGACGCTTGAGGAAGTCGGACAGGAATTCAAGGTCACTCGTGAGCGTATACGCCAGATAGAGACCAAGGCACTCAGAAAGCTCCGCCATCCCACCCGAAGCAGGAAGCTGAAGGACTTTCTTGAGTAATTGACATTCGACCGCAGATAAACTTATTTTCACACAGGCGACCGGTATATGAAAGGAATTGATTATGGCTAACAACACAAAATCTGTACTTGCCGAACTCCTTGATCACGGAAAGCAGAGCGGCAAGCTGACCACCAAAGAGATCACCGACGCACTTGAAGAGCTTGATTTTGACGTAGATCAGATCAATAAGCTGTATGACGATTTTGAGAGCAACAACATCGAGATCGTTGATGACTACAATATCGATACCGACCTCAGCAGTGCACTGGACTTCACTGAGGAGGATTCTGATTACGCATCCGACGGTGTTTCCGTGGATGATCCTGTAAAGATCCACCTCAAGGAGATAGGCCGTATCCCGCTGCTCTCCACAGAGGAGGAGATCCAGCTTGCGGAAAAGATCACCTCTGGTGACGAGGCTGCAAGAGATCGTCTTATCGAGGCGAACCTCAGACTCGTTGTCAGCATCGCAAAGCACTATGTCGGCAGAGGTATGCCGTTCCTGGACCTTATTCAGGAGGGTTACATCGGTCTTATCAAGGCGGTGGAGAAGTTCGACCACACCAAGGGCTACAAGTTCTCTACTTACGCGACATGGTGGATAAGACAGTCCATCACAAGAGCCATAGCAGATCAGGCACGTACCATCCGTATTCCTGTTCATATGGTGGAGACCATCACCAAGGTGAAAAAGGCACAGAATCTGCTTCTGCACAAGAACGGTCATGAGCCTACCATCGAGGAAGTTGCGAAGGAGCTGAATATGCAGCCCGAGCGTGTTCGTGAGATCGTACGCATCGCACAGGATCCTGTTTCTCTGGAGGCTCCCGTCGGCGAGGAGGAGGACAGCTACCTCGGCGATTTCATCCCTGATGAGGACGCTCCTGCTCCCATCGACAGTGCAATGCAGGCTGTATTCAAGGATGAACTGAACAAGGCTCTGAACACACTTCCCGAAAGAGAGCGTGATGTGCTGAAGTTCCGTTACGGCATAGGCAGCGACCGTTCCCATACTCTTGAGGAAGTCGGACGTGAGTTCAATGTGACCAGAGAGCGTATCCGTCAGATCGAGGCAAAGGCACTCAGAAAGCTCAGACAGGCATCCCGAAGCAAGAACCTGCGTGTGTTCCTTGATTGATGACGTTGACGAAACATCCAAAGGTTGGATGAATGATTTATTGAATTTAACGAAATTGTCAAAATCATGTTGACTGTGATTGTAATATGATATATAATAATACTATATGAACATTAATTAAATAAGCCGATGTAATCGTTTGTATCACACGGCGTGTTCGGGAAAGGATTTTTTCGTTATGGCAGATTCCAAGCTGATCAATGAACACAGAGCGTGGCTGAAGGACGCTGAAAAGGGTAAGACCCGTGCGTGCATCCTCTCTATCCTGCTGTTCGTATTCTATACTGCTGTTGCTATCGTTAACTTTAATCTTGAAGCGGTAGAGTTTACAGGATTTATCGTTTTTGTGGTTATCCTGTTTGCTATCATAACAAGCCTTCTTCTCTTTAATGGCTTCGGTGCAGGCAAGTTCTGGCTGCTGCTTACAGACGTTATCGTTATGCTGGCAACATTTTTCCCGCTGATGAACAGCGAAACTGTTACCACCATTGAGATGGTGATCATCTGCGTATGTGAATTCGTACCTCCCCTTGTTGGACTGGTATTTACATTCGTGAATTTCTATATGCGTCGTTACTTCAGCTTCATGCCTATGTACAGAGCAAAGAAGATCTATCTGTAATACGTATACATAACAAAAACGTCGCCCGCCGTTTCGGCGGGTGTTTTGTATCTTTTTAACAATAACGGAGCGGCTTTTATGGTGGTGTTAACATTATTGTCAGATAAACATTGACATAACAGTGGTTTTTTGGTATACTTAAACTAAGTGAAATGTACCCTTTTATCAGAAACGGAGGCAGAAGATGAAGCATAGAGTTTTGGCTGTGATGTTATCCGCAGTGGTTGCGGCAGGTGCTTTCAGCACTCCTGTACAGCAGTTCATAGGTGCTGCGGTAACGGCGTCAGCCGCTACTGCACTTAAGGCACCAACAGCGTCAAAAAAGTCAGGCACGTATTATTCTGACGGAAAGCTGAAGGTGACGCTCTCGTGTTCGACTTCGGGTGCGGTAATATATTACAGCACCAATGGCGGCTCGACATACAAAACTTATACTAAGCCTTTTTATATCACAAAGAACACAACGGTGAAGTTCTATTCCCGAAAGGATGGCATAAGGAGCAGTATCCAGACAAGGACATACCGCCTTCAGCCGAAGTTCACCATTACCCCCAACGCAGGCGAGTTTGACGGCACACAGACCATAAAGCTCACCAGCAGCGTGCCGGGTCTGAAGTTCTACTACACACTTGACGGCACCAAGCCCACGACAAAGTCCACACTGTACACAGCAAAGGGCATTACCATCGACGAGAGCTGCAAGCTGCGTATCAGGACTTCCAAGAGCAGCTGGACCACCCGTTATGTCACAAAGGAATATATCATCGAGAAGGATGAGGATATCACAGCGTCCATCGTCGGTGAGAGCATCCTTGAAAATTACCAGGCAAAATACGCGTATTCCACTCTTACAACAAAGCAGCAGAAGCTGTACGGTGTACTGTATGACGGTGTTGCCGCACATAAGAGCACTATCGATATCCGTTCGCTTGGCTGCACAGCGGCAGACCTCGAAAAGGCGTTCTATTCCATGGATTATGAAAATCCGCAGTTCTTCTGGCTTGCCAGCGGTTATAGCTATACGTATTCAGGCAGCTCCCTCTATACTGTAAGTCCAAAGTACGGCAGAAACGTAACTGACGCTGCTATCATCGGCCCTCAGCTTGAGGATGTTGCAGATAAGCTTATAAAAGAGGCTGCTGAGCTTGATAATGATTATGAGCGTGTAAAGCTGTTCCATGATGCTATCGTGAACATGACCACCTACCGCAGCACGGGCGGCGAATACAAGCGTGATGCAGATGGTCCGCTCGTATCAGGATATGCACTGTGTGAGGGTTATGCGAAGGCGTTTGCATATCTGTGCCAGAGCGTTGGAATCCAGTGCTTCTGTGTCAGCGGATACTCGAACGGTTCTCATATGTGGAACATCCTGAAGCTGGACGGCGAATGGTACCAGATGGATGTCACCTTTGATGATCCGACAGGCGTTGACCCCACCTGCGAATATACATATTTTTGTCTTAGTACAGCACAGATGAGCGGGGATCATTCTATTGACAATCCGTTCAGGATCCCAGATTGTACTTCCACAAAGTACAATTACTATGAGATCTCGGGCATCACGAGATATGAAGATGTTAATACCGCTTATGATGTTATCATAAAGCAGGCGGCTGAGAATTACGCTAAGGGCGTACTCAGAACGGAGATCGTCTGCACTGACGAGTGCATTATCGGTCTGTACAATTACATTAAGGGACTCGGAAGCACTGTGTTCAATGATTTCGATAAGGCGGGCTGCAATCCCGGCGGTCTTTCCTATGGCTACAAGGGTTCACAGTTCTATTTCATCCTTTCCTGAGAAATAACCTGACAGCGGCAGATTGTACCTGCCGCTGTTTTATATTGTGAGTATTATCGCTTCAGCAATGGCTCCGGCAGCAGTGAGTACAACGTACAACATAAATTTATGGTCGTAGCTTCTTCCGGAGGTGCCGTCGGTTATTACGCTGCCGCTCTTGCCTGAAACAATGCTGAGCAGAAGCGATGAGAAACCTGCTGAGTGTGCTGCGGCAAAGCATATCACCGTTGTGTACAGTATGTGCAGCACAGCGATGATAGGTGTTCCTGAAGTAACACAGGATACGGCGGAAAGGCCTGCTCCAAGTCCGTAAAGCATGGGGAGCATCCAGACTATCACGCCGCCTGCCGCAAAATAACCGAGGATGTATTCCGCCAGGAGAAATATGCCGCACTGTATCAGCCTGTCCGAAAGCAGGGTGAAAAAACTGCTGTCTGATGCGGAGATGATCATGCCCTCAAAGGGATGCAGCAGTGCTGTTGCAGCTCCTGCGATGATGCCTGCCGCCCCCGAAACAAGGTGTACGGCGGAGCTTATTTCTCTGTGTCTGCTTCTTATGCGTCGGCAGACATCGGGCGTTTTTTCCTGCGGTGCTTCGGTATTGTCTGTTGCGGGCTTGTCCGCATTTTCGCCGCGGCGGTTCATTATGTAATATCTGCCTGCACTTGCGTAGATCTCAGGTTGAGTAGTGATCGGTGCGGTCTTTTCTTCTGTCTGCATAATCGTTCCTCCGTATGGATGTCCTTTGTGAATATTTATGCGGCTGGTATCTGTGATATTACAGCGGCTGTAAGACAGGTGATGAAAATGGCAGAAAAGTGCTATTTTCAGTCGTTAAAAGTAAGGACGCAACGGTGTAGCGGATGTTATACTGTAATCAAAGATAGTTGTGGGAGGCAAGTTATGTCGAATTATAACAACCCCGTTGTAAAAGGTTTTTATCCCGATCCCAGCGTCTGCTTCGCCAATGGCAGGTATTATCTTGTCTGCAGTTCGTTCCAGTATTTTCCCGGAGTTCCGCTGTTCGAGAGCGGGGACCTCGTGAACTGGAAGCAGATAGGTCATGTGCTGACCAGAAAAAATCAGGTCATGCTGGAGAAGATAAACAGCTCGGGCGGAGTTTTCGCACCCACCATACGTTATCATGAAGGCAGATTTTACATGGTGACCACCAACGATACCACGCATCAGAATTTCTATGTCTGGACGGATGATATCTACGGCGAATGGTCCGATCCCATCTATGTGGATCAGGGCGGCATCGATCCGTCGCTTTATTTCGAGGACGGCAGGACATATTTCATGAGCAACGGCAGTGATGACGAAGGCAGGGGCGGCGTTATCCAGTGCGAGATAGATATTGCAACAGGCAAGAGATTATCCCCAAGACGCTGCTTGTGGCAAGGCTCCGGCGGCAGATATCTGGAAAGCCCGCATATGTACAGGATCAATGGCAGTTATTATCTCATGGCGGCCGAGGGCGGCACAGAATACGGTCACATGATAACCTATGCACGCTCTGAAAGCGTGTGGGGACCCTTTGAGGGCTACCCGAAAAATCCCGTGCTCACAAACCGCAACAAAGCCCCAAATATCATTCAGGGCATCGGTCATGGCGATCTTATCTGTGACGAGATGGGCAACTGGCACATCCTGTGTCTTGGCTTCCGTCAGATAGGTATCTGGCAGGCGTATCATCATCTCGGACGTGAGGTGTTCCTCACTCCCGTTGAGTTCCATGAGGACGGCTGGTTCACCGCAGGAACGGACGGCACCACCGCCGATAGCTATGAAAACAAGTACGGAACCGAACAGGTCGAGAAAAAGCTGTACACCTTCGCTGACACCGACTGGAATATCGAGTGGTGCTTCATGCGTCATCCTGCCATGGAGAATTACGAGCTTGGCGACGATTACGCAGTGCTCCACGGCACTGATATCACGCTGGATATGGTGGACAGTCCCACGTTCATCGGTATGCGTCAGCGTGATTTTGTGGCGGATATCTCCTGTAATATAGACGTTACCGACGGCGAGGGTGGACTTACGATGTTCATCACCGAGAATGAGCATTACGAGGTCGCAGTACGCAGAACGGACAGCGGATATGAGGCGATACTCCGTCTGAACATCGGCGGAATAAAACACATCCAGAATAGTGTCCCTCTTTGTGACGGCTGTGCAAGACTTGCGATAAAAGCCAATAACTACGCATACAGCTTCGGAGTAGAAAAGGACGGTGTATATTCCGATCTCGGCTTCGGTTCGACGAAGTATCTCTCCAGCGAAGTGGCAGAGGGCTTCACGGGCGTGATGCTGGGTCTTTATGCAGTGAACGGAACATCGCGTTTCACGGATTTCACTTGTGAATATAAGTAATTTTGTGCATCTGCACACGGATAATATACAGTAGGAGGAATAACCATGAAGACATTCAAGAAGCTCGCAGCCTGTGCTCTTGCACTGACGATGGTCATCGGTGTGACAGCCTGCGACGAAACAGGCAATGTGCCGGCAACAACATCGGGCAACGGCCCCGGCGGCAATACGACCACTACTGCTGCCACGACAACAGACCCTGACGAGAACGCAGCTACCGACGACGAGGCAAAGGATCTCAACACTGGTGAGTTCACACCCAGCGGCAACGCAGGTATCGTAAAGTTTCTTGGCTTCTATGACATCAGAGGCGACCAGAAGGGTAAGGAGCAGTGCATGATCTTCCAATCCGATGTTTACGGCGGCACCATCGAGTGGATCAGTGCTCCCAGTGATTATGCTTATTATGAGAAGCTGGCGACCCTCATCGCAGCGGATGATTCTCCCGACCTGATGACATTCGAGGCGATGGCGTTCCCTTACGGTGTTACAAAGAATATGTTCGAGCCGCTGGATGGTCACCTTAATGCGGATGACGCTATCTGGGCAGACATGAAGCCCATCATCGATTCCTATGAGATGAACGGCAAGCATTACTATTTCCCCCACAGGATCGTTACAAGCTTTGCACTTAACTATGACCGCAGCACCATCGAAAATGCAGGTCTGCAGGATCCCTATGAGCTGTACAGAGCAGGCGAGTGGACATGGGACGCATGGCGTGAGATGATGATCGAGTTCTGCAATCAGGATGACAGCCACATCGGCTTCTATTCCACTGATACCATCATAAGCTCCTTTACAGCTTCCACCGGTACTCCCATCCTTGACGTTGATGCGGACGGCACCATTACCAACAATATCCACCACCCCAACATCACAAGAGCGATGGACTTCTTTGCAGAGCTTGGCAGAAACGAGCTGCTGTATCCCGCAGATCACCCCCACGGCGACTGGGTATCTCCCCAGATCTGGTCCGGTCTGACTGATAAGATCCTGTTCCTCGGCATGGAGCCTGAGTGGACATATATTGCCGCTACTGAGCAGCTTCAGAATCCCCAGGGCGTTGACAACGACATCTTCAACACACCCTCCGACCTTGCGTTCGTTCCCTTCCCGAGAGATCCTCAGGCTGATGCGTACTATGCTTCCACAGGCACATTCGGCTACATGATTCCCAAGGGCGCAAAGAACATGGCAGGTGCTGTCGAGTTCATTTACTGCAACCGTCTGTTCGAAACTGATCAGGCTATCATCGAGCAGGTACGTAAGGATCATATCGATCCCGAGATCATCACCTACACCACAGGTAAATACGAGGGCATCCAGAAGTGGCAGATCACATGGGATGCAGAGGTGTACGATCTGTGGAGAGAGTGCGTTCAGAGCGACAGCTTTGAGTATGTTACGGATTACCTCTTCGGCTTCGATCAGGAGGTAAAGGTGAACATCTGTACAGCTATGTACGACAGCACGTTCGGCACAGAATCCTGGACCCAGAAGAGCGAGGAGATCTATCCGCTGGTCGAAACCGTACTTGACGAATACAGAAAATAATATACCTTCAAACAGAAGGGCGGCATGATGTACCTGTGCCGCCCTTCGCTTATATAAATGATACCGCCCCGTAGTGTTTACGGAGCGGTGTTTGTTATTTTTTTCTGAATACTATCAGCTTGCTGAGTATGTAATTCAATATCAGTACGACCACGCTGGATATTGCCTTGGCAACGAACTCATAAAGTGCGTTTTCGATGCCTGTAAGATCCACCAGCAGGAACATTATCACAAGATCTACGATAAGTGTCAGCAGACGTGACAGATAGAATGTAATGAACTCTCTGAGTACACCTGCTTTTTTTGTTTCGCTTCTGAATACGCAGATGCGGTTTGTGATGAACGCGAACGTTACCGCACAGATCCACGAAAGGATAACAGGCAGGGCGGTGTTGCTTTCAGCACCGAACATCTCTGTTATATTGAACACCCATCTCAGCCACACAGGCACTGCATTTTCGTCAGGAAATATCCATCTGAAGATGTAGTATGTCACAAAGGAGATCAGAGTGGTTAGTGCACCGAAGATGACGTACATTATTATCTCACGGTGCTTTGTATAGAGAGCCTTCCTGCCCTTGGCAGTCCTGAGCTGACTTAACATTTCGCCGATGTCGATACCTTTAACTGTAATGACGAAACACCTCCTTTGTTATCGGGCTGTCATGCTCTTGTTATCTTGAGCAGTCTTGCTCCGTGGGATCTTACCTTAGCGTATACGCTGTCGGTCGCCTTGCCTATCTTCTTGCCGCTCCAAACGTCTGTAACGGTGAAGTTTGCGGAGAATGGCAGAGCCGCAGTGATCTCGCAGCTTTTCTTTCCTGCGTTGAAGAGAGCCACATAAAAGCTCTTTCCGTCGTTGTGCGACGCAAACCATGCTATCTGTTCGTTTCCGTCAACGACCTTTCTGAACAGCGGGTGAGCGGAGTGGGTGTTATTCAGCACCTCGATAAGCTCTGCGTTTGTCAGCAGGCTCATGGTGAAGTCATCGAATTTTGTCATCTCTCCGCCGATCATCAGGGGAGAACGCATCATGCACCAGAGGGTCATCATGGTGATCTGTTCATCCTTAGTGAACTTTGTGCGGATATCGGGATCGTAGTCCTGAAGTATCGCACCGATGGGCAGCATATCGCAGTCGGGCCAGTGACCTGCGGCGGAGTGGATACACCACTTTTCGGCACGCTCGAACATATTGTACAGCAGCTCCCACTTGTCCCAGAAGTCATCTGTGATACGCCACATATTTGCGACTTCCTTGTACAGCTCTGCTCTTTCCACCTGTGCGGGACCGGGAGAGAGTGAGAGTACCATGTCACGACCGCAGGCACGGATGGATTCGCTTACCATCACAAGCTCGCTCTCCTCGTGTGGGAGCTCGCGGCAGATATCGTCTATCTTGATGAAGTCAACGCCCCACTGAGCATACAGCTCGAACAGGCTGTCATAGTAGGCTCTTGCACCGTCCTTTTCGGGATCGACGCCGTACATATCGGTGTTCCACTGGCAGATCGAAGATGTTTTTGCGATCTGGCGTGCTGTCTTGTCCGAGCCCTTGATGGCGGTGTTCTGATGTACCGCCTGACGGGGGATACCACGCATGATGTGAATACCAAACTTCAGACCGAGGGAGTGTACATATTCTGCCAGAGGAGCAAAGCCCTTTCCGTCTGCAGCAGAGGGGAAGCGGTTGGGGGCGGGGATAAGGCGGGAATATTCGTCCATGCAAAGCTCGGTGAAGGGATGGTAATCGTGGTTGGTTGCATTGGGCTGCGACCACTGGATATCCACAACGATGTACTCCCAGCCATACTGCTTCAGGTGTTTCGCCATGAATTCGGCGTTACCTCTTACAGTTGCTTCGTTTACTGCAGGACCGTAGCAGTCCCAGCTGTTCCAGCCCATGGGTGGTGTTTTTGCGATCATGATTCATTCTCCTTTGGGTATGAATTAAAGTACATATCAATTCTAACATATTCCTATTGTTTTTTCAACACCTTTCACGACAAAAACCTTGAAATAAGGGCAGGAAAGTGCTATACTTAAAATGCAACTATTATTAATGAGGTGATGTATATGAGAAAATCATCATTATTGGCTCTTGTAGTTACAGTTATGTTGACAGGTTGTGCTGATAATACTGTACTCTCCGATAGTATGCCTGTTGATTCCGAAAGCGCAGAAGCTGTCGCTTCATCGGTTACATCGTCGACGATCAAGGCGGAAGAATCCACAGAAGAACAACAGACATCCGCAGCCACTACGCAGACTACAACATCAGCTGCAACACAGCAGACCTCGACATCTGCCGCTACTGCTCAGACGACCTCAGCATCCACTGAGGCACAAACAACAGCTTCAACCACCGCTCCGACAGAAAAAGAGCCTGATCCTGCCGAAACGTGGGAATACTACACATCAGAAGCATACACAGAGGAATCGTATGTTGAAGTCCCTGCAGAGGATGATATCTATGAGCCTGTTATCGATGTGCCTGTTTATTCCGACAGCAATCTCGGTGATTATGTTCGGCTGACGGTAGTCCCCGAAAAGATATACTGGAATGAGCTTGATTATTTCCACCCCATCGAGGGTGAGGAATTCACCATGCTGTTCCCGAGCTTTTTCTACGAAACATTCAAAGAGTCCGACAGCGTGGTGCTGCAGTTTGATTCCATAAAAAGTGATCACACACAGCTTGAAGCTGATATGAAAGAGCAGTGCGGCGGATGTGATTTCGTATACAGCTATGTACGTCCGAGTGATTCGTGGAAAAAGGATATGCTGTTCTCAATAAAGGATGGCGAACTCACACAGCTTGACTGCGAGAAGTACATAAAGACCTATTACAATGGTTACGAAGCGAAAAGCTGGGTCATGAGCGATCACAAGGACGAATTCTATTACGGAATGACGGTGGCTGAGGTCGATGCTTTCATGGCAGATCAGCACGCCGAATGTGTTGAAGCCGAGGAATACTGGAACAAGGTAATGGAAGAAGACCCGAACAACGCCGTTGATTTTGAGATGAGCCACAGCTATTTCACATGGGGAATGGTAATGCGTGTGAAGTTGTCAGAGGATCATAGTACATCTGACACAGAAGCGAATGAAACAGCAGTGTACGATGATGTTTTTCGTGGAGCTGCAGGCTCTGCGACAGGCACTCCGATGACCTATGAGGATGTAATGAGCATGATAGCCTCAGGCGAAGAGCACGGGGAGCATCTTGATTCGCTGTATCTTGTGGAAACAGTAAAGGCTCTTACTGCAAAAGAGTGTGCAAAGCTTGATGGCTGGGATATTACTTATTCGGACAGGACTGTATACGAGGTCAATATCATCGAAGATCTGATAAGCGGTGAAGCTGTCGGACGTAAGGAGTACATATTTGTATCCATGGGTAATGCTCAATGGCAGAACAAGGGCGACCCGATCTATGCACCCGGCGAGAAATTCACTGTTGCTTTGACAAAACCGCAGCAGGGCTGTGATTTCCTGAGAACTCCGGGCAGCTTTATGTTCAGATATGACGCAGTTGAGGATGCTTCGGGAAGCATAACGCTCTATTCCAGAAACAGCGCAATGGATGATCTGGATCTTCCGAATGCGGTAGAAATAGAAAAAACGGTGATAACCAGTACGACGAAAAATCCTGCTATTTATACACAGGCTGTTGAGCTGGAATCTCTTGTGGATTTTATAAGCTCCGATTGGGAGCAGAAAGGAATATCCTCCCATTTCAAGAATATCGTGCAGTGAGTCTGATGTGCTTTGTTCGGCCTGCTAAAAAACGCACGGTTAAGCCGATGCAACCGAAAGCTTACATAAAGAAATCTGAAATTGGTGGCGTATTTCAGCCTGAAGTGCTATGCTGATATCACCAGACAAAAGGAGGATAACATCATGACATTAGGCGAAAAACTGGCAATGTACAGAAAACAGAACAACTACACACAGGAACAGCTTGCTGAGCTTCTCGGTGTTTCGAGGCAGGCGATCAGCAAGTGGGAGAGCGATCAGGCATATCCCGAAACCGAGAAGCTGATAAAGCTCAGCGATATGTACGGATGCTCACTTGATTATCTTATAAAGGATAAGCAGGAGGAGCCGCCTGTGAGCGGCGTTACGACAAGGTGGCTGACAAAGGTCAGTTTTGAGCGTAAGAGCGAGCGTATGGTCCGCGGTATACCGCTGTGGCATATTAATATCGGCATAGGAAGATCGGCACACGGAATTTTTGCACTGGGACTTGCGGCAAGGGGCGTGTTCTCCTGTGGACTGTTGTCAATGGGAATATGTTCTTTTGGCGTGCTGAGCTTAGGTCTGCTTGCCTTTGGTGTGTTTGCACTGGGGCTTATCGCTTTTGGTGCGATTTCTGTCGGACTGCTTATAGCACTTGGCGGCATTGCGGTCGGAATGTTTGCACTTGGAGGTCTTGCTGTCGGAGCAATGGCGATGGGCGGATGTGCTGTGGGGCTTGTGTCCGCAGGCGGAGCGGCGATTGCCGAGTATGCGGCGGTAGGCGACCACGCACGTGCACAGGTCGCTGTCGGAATAACTGAGGCATTCGGTGAATATACGCATATCGGAGCGTATTCTGTTCAGGAATACACCGAGATAATGGATAAGATCGACGCGGTGGTTCCCGCATGGCTCGGATGGGCAAGGGAAATAATTAAATCCGTAATATAAAATAATGTAAAATATTTTTCAAAAACCTCTTTACAAACGGGATTTTATGTGTTATAATACTTGTGTTGTGCTTTGCACGACCATACCGTTTTCATGGAGCGAGGATAAACACCAGTCCCGCCGCTATGATGACGGAATAAAATTTTATGAGGTGTTACTATGTTAAGAAAAGAAGAAAAGGCACAGGTAATCGAGGCTAACCGCCTTGCAGACAATGACACAGGTTCTCCTGAGGTTCAGATCGCTATTCTCACAAAGAGAATCAACGACCTGACTGAGCACATCAAGGTTCACCAGAAGGATCACCACTCCAGACGTGGTCTGCTGAAGATGGTAGGTAAGAGAAGAAACCTCCTCAACTACCTGCAGAAGAAGGACATCGAGCGTTACAGAGCTATCATCGCTAAGCTGGGTATCCGTAAGTAATTACAGCGAAAAGGGCAGGTCTGTTACAGTTCTGCCCTTTTTAAATTGCTTCTGCTTTACTTCGCTAAAAGGTACGCAGAGGTTAGCATTAAACCGAACGATCGGCTGAAACCGTCCGCTGGGTTTAATTGCTAAAGCTGTGTACCTTTCAAAAGAAATATTTTATGAAAGGAAAAGAAAAAGATGTTTGAGAATTACAGAGTTTTCAAGACTATGTTCGCTGGCCGTGAGCTCACCGTTGAGACCGGCAAGGTATGCGGACTCGCAAATGGCTCCTGCTGGGTAAAGTACGGCGAAACTGTTGTTATGGTAAACGTGACAGCTTCCGCTAAGCCCCGTGACGGCGTTGACTTCTTCCCCTTAGCCGTTGATTACGAGGAGAGACTGTACTCCGTTGGTAAGATTCCCGGCGGCTTCCTGAAGAGAGAGGGTCGTCCTTCCGAGAAGGCTATCCTTACTTCCCGTGTAGTTGACCGTCCTATGCGTCCTCTGTTCCCCAAGGATATGAGAAATGACGTTGCTATCACAATGACAGTTCTGGCTGTTGATCCCGATGCATCCCCCGAGATTCTCGGCATGATCGGTGCATCCATCGCAGTTTCCATCTCCGATATCCCCTGGAACGGTCCTATCGGCGGTGTTTCCGTAGGTCTTGTTGACGGTGAGATCGTTATGATGCCCACTCTTGAGCAGAGAGCTAAGACAGACCTCACACTGACAGTTGCATCCTCCGAGCATAAGGTCGTTATGATCGAGGCAGGTGCAAACGAGGTTCCCGATGAGAAGATGATCGAAGCTATCATGGCAGGTCACAAGGAGATCACCACAAGCCTCATTCCCTTTATCAAGGATATCCAGGCTCAGATCGGCAAGCCTAAGTTTGCTTTCGAATCTCAGGAAGTTGACCACGATATGTTCGATGCTATCTCTGATTTCGCTATCGAGCGCGTACGTTTTGCTCTTGATACCGATGACAAGAACATCCGCGAAGAGCGTCTTGCTCCCATCGTTGATGATATCCACGCTAAGTTTGATGAAGTATACCCCGAGAAGATCGCTATGATCGACGAGTGCATCTACAAGCTGCAGAAGTTCGTAGTTCGTCGCTGGCTGCTGGACGAGGGCAAGCGTGTTGACGGCAGAAGAATGGACGAGATCCGTCCTCTGGCTGCTGAAGTCGGCGTGCTCCCCAGAGTTCACGGTTCCGGTCTGTTCACAAGAGGTCAGACACAGGTAATGACCATTGCTACACTGGGTCCCGTAAGTGATTCCCAGAAGCTCGAGGGTCTTGACGAGGAAGACGGCAAGCGTTATATGCACCACTACAACTTCCCCGCATACTCCGTAGGCGAGACAAAGGCAAGCAGAGGCCCCGGCAGACGTGAGATCGGTCACGGTGCACTGGCTGAGCGTGCTCTCGTTCCCGTGATTCCCTCCGTTGAGGAGTTCCCCTACGCTATCCGTCTGGTATCTGAGGTGCTTTCCTCCAACGGTTCCACATCCCAGGGCTCCATCTGTGGCTCCACACTGGCTCTGATGGATGCAGGTGTTCCGATCAAGAAGCCCGTTGCAGGTATCTCTTGTGGTCTTATCACAGAGGGCGACAGATGGGATACAATGATAGATATCCAGGGCGTTGAGGACTTCTTCGGCGACATGGACTTCAAGGTAGCAGGTACACACGATGGTATCACAGCTATCCAGATGGACCTGAAGATCGACGGTCTTACACCTGAGATCATCCGTCAGGCTATCGAAACAACTCACACTGCTCGTAACTACATCCTTGATGAGATCATGCTCAAGGCTATTCCTGAGCCTCGCAAGGAAGTTGGTAAGTACGCTCCCAAGATGCTCACTACCAAGGTTCCTGCTGATAAGATCAGCGAGGTCATCGGTAAGGGCGGCAAGGTCATCCAGAAGCTGTGTGCTGACTTCGAGTGTAAGATCGACATTGATGATGACGGCAACGTATTCATCTGCGGTCTTGATATGGAGAAGGCAAACGCTTGTGTTCAGGTCATCGGCACTATCGTTAATCCTCCCGAGATCGGTGCTATCTACAAGGGTAAGGTCGTTCGCATCATGAACTTCGGTGCATTTGTAGAGATCGCTCCCGGCAAGGACGGCATGGTCCACATCTCCAAGCTGGAGAACAGACGTGTTGAGAAGGTCGAGGACGTTGTATCCATCGGCGATGAGATCATCGTTAAGGTTATGGAGATCGACCAGCAGGGCAGAATCAACCTCTCCCGCAAGGACGCTCTTGCAGACATCGAGGCAAAGAGAGCTGCTCAGAACAACGGCTGATATCTTTATTGATAACAAATACCCCGTCAGAAATGGCGGGGTATCCTGTTTTGTGACATTTGGCTGTTGCTGTTGACAAAACGCACATTTTGTGATAAGATATTGAAGAATGGATTTTTGCAGGTTGGTGCAGTATGTCCATTTTGCTTTAGCATGGTAACATAATGATATGTTATCCGGATATCAAACACACAGAAACGAAAGGAAAGACAAAATGAAGAAGATCGCAGCATTATTCATGAGTGCAGTTCTCGCACTCGGCATCACAGGTTGTGCAGCTTCCGACAAGACAGACTGGGAGTACATCGAGGACAAGGGCACACTGGTAGTTGGTATCACACTGTTTGAGCCGATGAACTACTACGACGAGGCAGGCGAGCTGATCGGTTTTGAGACCGAGTTCACAAAGGCAGTTTGTGAGAAGCTGGATGTTGAGCCTGTATTCCAGGTTATTGACTGGGAGAAGAAGGAAGTTGAGCTTCAGTCCAAGGCTATCGACGTTATCTGGAACGGCATGACCATCACAGAGGAGCGTAAGGAGAACATGGCTTTCTCCACACCTTATGTAAGAAATAAGCAGGTTGCTATCATTAAGGTAGATAACGCTGACAAGTACACAGACATCGCTTCCATGGCTGGTGCTTCCATGACAGCTGAGAGCGGTTCCGCAGGTGAGACTGCTATCACATCCGATGCTACTCTTGCTCAGAACAAGTACATCGCATCCGCTGCTCAGAAGGATGTTCTTATGGAAGTTAAGTCCGGTGCAACAGAGATCGGTGTTATCGACTACGTAATGGCTAAGGCTTCCATCGGTGAGGGCACAGACTACGCTGACCTCATGATCATCGAGGGCGTTGACCTTGCTCCCGAGGAGTACGGTATCGGTATCCGTCTTGAGGATACAGAAACTGTTGCAAAGATCAACGGTGCTATCGATGAGCTGGTTGCCGACGGTACACTGAAGGCTCTTGCTGAGAAGTACGACCTCGCTGACGTATACGCATTCCAGTAATATAGCAATTAAAGGGCAGCCACAACTGCCCTTTATATATCGGCGATACGCCGCCCAAAAACAGGCAGGTGCATCCTGCGAAAAGGAATTTTACTTATGTCATTTTTAGATGTTACATTACAGCTTGCGGATGGCTTTCTCACAACGCTGCTGATATTTGCAATAACGTTGCTGTGCTCTATTCCGCTCGGACTTATTATCACCTTCGGTTCCATGTCGAAATTTGCTCCCTTCAAAGCACTGGGCAGAAACACAGGCTCCAGGGTGATAAAAGCTATTGCGGAATTCAAGCCGATAAGATGGATAACACGCACCTTTGTCTGGATAATCCGCGGTACTCCGCTGATGCTTCAGATAATCATCGTGTTCTACGGTCCCGGTCTGCTGTTTGATATGGGACTGCTCCCCAGAATGCTGGCAGTGCTTATCGCGTTCGTCATCAATTACGCCTGCTATTTCTCCGAGATATACCGCGGCGGTATCGAGAGCATACCTCAGGGTCAGTATGAGGCGGGTCAGGTGCTTGGCATGACCAAGACGCAGATCTTCTTCAAGATAGTGCTGTTCCAGGTGATCAAGCGTATCGTTGCTCCCATGGGCAATGAGATAATCACACTGGTAAAGGATACCTCCCTTGCACGTGTTATTGCAGTGACAGAGCTTGTAAAGGCGGCGGAGACCATCATTTCGCTCAAGGCGATCATCTGGCCGCTGTTCTACATAGCTGCGTTCTACCTGCTGTTCTCCGGACTCCTGACAATACTGCTCGGAAAGCTGGAGAAGAAGCTGAACTATTACAGCGGATAAGGAGAGAACAATGGCATTTCTTGAAGTAAGTAACATATTTAAGAACTTCGGCAGGACCGAGGTGCTCAAAGGCATAGATTTTGAGCTGGAAAAGGGCGAGGTGCTCGCCATCATCGGCTCTTCGGGCAGTGGTAAGACAACGCTGCTCAGATGTATCAACTTCCTCGAGCGTCCCGACAAGGGCGTGTTCCGCATCAGCGGCGAGGAGATATTCAACGCAGAGGACAAGGCGTACACCGACAAGGAGATACGTGAAAAGCGTCTGCATTTCGGAATGGTATTCCAGAGCTTTAACCTGTTTCCGCAGTACACCGTGCTGAAGAACGTATCTCTGGCACAGGAGCTTATGCGTATCAACGGCAGCGAGAAGAAGCTGACAAAGCAGGAAAAGCAGGAGATAAAGGCTGATATAGACCGCAACTCCAGAAATCTTCTGGATATGGTCGGACTTTCGGAGAAGGTTGACAGCTATCCCTGTGAGCTTTCGGGCGGTCAGCAGCAGCGAGTTGCGATCGCACGTGCACTTGCGATGAGCCCCGATATCTTGTGCTTTGACGAGCCGACCTCAGCACTTGATCCCGAGCTTACAGGCGAGGTGCTGAAGGTTATTCGCGAACTCAAGACCAGCGACCGTACGATGATAGTTGTTACACATGAGATGAACTTTGCACGCAGCGTTGCGGATAAGGTGATATTCATGGCGGACGGTGTTATTGAGGAGATGGGCACGCCTGATGATGTATTCGGCAATCCCACCAGTGAAAAGACACGTGCATTCCTTGCGAAATCCCTTGAAAACCCTATGGATTAAGATAAGCCCCGATGATATCGGGGCTTTTCCTATTGCCGCTCAGATTCTGCCTGAAGTGTTGCATCCGCAGAGAGCATCGGACGTATCCTGTCGCCTTTGAATGTACGTCGGCAGTAGTTTCGTGTGATGGAGAAAACCTTTGGCGAAAGCAGAAACAGTGCAAGCAGATTTGGCAGACAAAGCAGACCGTTTATCATATCGCAGATGTCCCAGACCATTTCAACGCTGCACACGGAGCCTGCCACCGTAACTGTGATAAATGCCCATCTGAACGGTGTTGCTGCTTTTCCGCCGAACAGGTATACCGCTGCCTGCGAGCCGAAGCTGCTCCAGCCGATGATGGTTGAGAATGCAAACAGCAGTACAGCCACGGCAAGCAGACTGCCTGCGGCATCCCCGAATGTGCGAGAGAAAGCAAATGTTGCAAGCTGCGAGCCGTTGACTTCGTTCAACAGGATGTTTTCGATGAGTGGGACGTTTTTTTCATTGTCCAGAAAGACAGGTTCTCCGTTATCCGTCTGAGTCTGCACGCCCTGTACCGTCATGATGTTAGAAAATGTATGTGAGCCGCTGCCCACGGGGAGGGAAAATGTTGTTGAATATATGGTGTGAAGCTGTGTTTCGTTATGTTCTGTACCGACTTCAAGGGTATATGTGCCGCGGGAGATGATGCTGTCATCTTCTGTCAGCCGGAAATACTGCGGCTGCAGGGAGATGCTGTTCAGTGCTTCGTCTGCTGTGGGTATTCCGCATGGACTTATCAGCAGTATCATGGCTGTGAGGGAGCACATTACTATTGTGTCAAAGAATACCTCGAAGATGCTCCACATCCCCTGAACGCAGGGTTCTTTTACTGAGGATGCAGTGTGTGCGGCAACTGATGTGCCAAGTCCCGCTTCGTTCGAGAACACACCACGCCTGAAGCCTAAGGATACCGCCTGCTTTATCAGGTATCCGCTTACGCCGCCTGTTACTGAATCTATGCCGGATGCCCCGTCGATGATCATGGCCATTACCGCAGGCATACGGGAGATGTTCGAGGCAGTTAACCAGAGCGCACCGAGTATGTAAAAGCAGGACATCAGCGGTACCAGCTTTTCTGTAACACTTCCTATACGCTTTGCTCCGCCGAATATGATGAATATCTCGGCTATGGCAAGTATGATGCCAGTGACAAATGGCGGCAGCGAGAAGTTCAGCTCAAGTGCACTGGCGGCAGCATTTGTCTGTGCCAGATCACCCATTCCGAATGCACACAGTACGCACAGCACTGCGAATATCGTCGCCAGTGGCTTTGCCAGGAATTCTGTGCGGCTGCTTTCGGATAGCCCGTGCTCCATGTAGCACATCGCACCTCCCGACCAGCTTCCGTCCCTGTTTCTGCGTCTGTAATACAGCCCGAGCACGTTTTCGGCAAATCCTGTCATCATACCGAGGAGTGCGGATATCCACATCCAGAATACTGCTCCTGCACCGCCTGCTGCCAGTGCAGCAGACACACCGACGATGTTTCCTGTGCCAAGTGTGGCGGCCAGGGCGGATGTCATTGCCTGAAACGGAGTGACAGAATCCTTGTCTGCTGCGTCGTTTTTGGAAAAGATCGTCATCTTCAGCCAGTGACGGAAATGCCGGAGCTGAAAAAAGCCTGTGCCTATGCTGAAAAGACCGCCTGCCGAAAGCATCAGCAGAAGTGTCGGAGTGCCCCAGATAAGTTCGTTCAGCCTGTTTATTATGTTCATCATGCTCCTTCGTGATATAGTGCAAAGCTGCACGTTGTGACTTCAAGTTATAATTTTTCGGTCGGTGTGAGCGGAAGCTGATCTAGTGACCGAATAAATACAAGGGAAATGGAAATTAGGTGATATAATCGAATTTGTCGTTTTTCGGCAAATAACAAGCTAGGACAAAGATGATATGGGAATCAAAAAGAAAGTGCTGATAGCATATGAGAACAGAAATGATATACTCGGAATAGTTAAGTTTCTGAAGGGCGAAGATTACGATGTGTATATCACATCAACAGGCAGAGAAGCGATAGGACTTGTGGAATCCCATTGTCCCGATATACTGCTTCTGGGATCGGTGCTTGCGGATGGTGACGGACTCAAAGTACTGCGATCTCTCAGAGAATGGTCGGCGATACCTGTCATCGTAATTTCGGCGAGCGGGGATGACAGTCTGATGCTGGAAGCACTTGATACCGGGGCAGATGATTATATAAATGATCTGTGCTGTAATGCACAGCTTCTTCTGCGTATGAAGGTCGCGATGCGGCATTGTTTTGCTGCAAATCATCCGTGTGGATCGGGCGATTGCTATGATATCGGCAATATGCGGATAGATTGTAATGAATGTCGTGTTTTCATGGATGGCAGGGATGTTCACCTGACCCGTAATGAATTCAGGATAGTGGCGTTGCTGGCGAAGAATCTCGGCAGCGTATGTTCCTATGATTACATACTTACACAGTTATGGGGACCTAATTCCTACGATGGCAACCAGATACTGCGTGTGAACATCACAAAGATACGCAAGAAGCTGGGCGACAGCTACACAAAACCACGTTATATATTTACACAGCCAGGCGTCGGATATCGCCTGATGGGCTGATGTTATTCTGCGTGAAAATAGCTATTGACTTTTTCACTTTATTATGATAAAATAGTTCCAAGGATAAATAATCACGGTTTAAAGCGTGAAAAAAATTGCTCTGCGGAGGTATTTTATGTTCAAGGATGAAAATATGGATTATCTGTTTGAGGCTATCCTCACACTCAAGTCTGTGGATGAATGTTATGCTTTCTTTGAGGATCTTTGCACACCTCAGGAGCTTAAGGCTATCTCCCAGCGTCTGCACGTTGCAAAGCTGCTGACTGCCGATTGTGTCTATAATGAGATAGTAAAGCAGACAGGCGCAAGCACAGCCACCATCAGCCGTGTCAACAAAACGCTCAATTATCAGGCTGCAGGCGGCTATAAGATCGTTTTCGACAGATTGAAGGAAGAAAATAAGTAATGGCAGGCTACGGCGAGTTTGCCACGGTCTATGATCTGCTGACCGAAAACGTGCCCTACGATGAGATAGCTTCATATTATAACAGTATGATAGAACGATTCGGCACAGAGGGCAGGCTTTTGCTGGACCTTGGCTGCGGCACGGGAAATCTGACGCTCAGGCTTGCTGATATGGGTTATGACGTTATTGCCTCCGATGCTTCTGCGGAGATGCTGACGATTGCGTCCTCGAAGAATGACAGCGGAAGGGTGCAGTTCATCTGCCAGAGCATGACTGAAACGGAGCTTTACGGTGCAGTGGATATCGCTGTATCGACACTGGACAGCATCAATCATCTGGACAGCCCTGATGACATTCTGCTGTGCTTTGAAAAGACTGCGGAGAACATGAATACCGGCGGTCTGTTCCTTTTTGATGTGAACACTATTTATAAGCATCGCGAGATACTTGCCGACAACACGTTCATCTACGATGTGGACGGCGTGTATTGTGCTTGGTCCAACACTTATGACCCCACAGATCACAGTGTAACGATAGAGCTTGACTTATTCTATGAGAATGAGGACGGCAGTTATGACAGGGGATACGAGAGTTTCTGCGAGATCGCACCTGAACGCTCTGTTCTGGAGGATTATCTCGGACAGGCGGGATTTGAGCTTCTTGGCGTTTTCGAGTATCTCACCATGGATGAGCCGACGGATGAAAGCGAAAAGCTGATGTTCGTTGCAAGGAAAAAATAACAGTACCGCTTCCGTGTATATCGGGAGCGGTATTTTGTTGACTTTTACGGTGTGCGGTGATATAATAAGCGGTATAGTCCGCAAAAAGGAGATGATGTTATGTACACATCTGAATACTGCGATGTGCAGTATCTTGAGGATAAGAACGTGGTGTTCGTCACCTGGAAGAAGTTCTGCTGCGGAGATGATTACCGCAGACCGCTGGAATACGCTCTTGATATAATAAAGGAGCACTGCTGCGACTATGCGGCAGATACCCGAAACGGCTTCGAGAACGTCCCTGAGGATACGCATTGGGTGGCTGAATACTTCATGCCGAGGGCGGCACAGCTCGGCTGCGGCTGCATCTGGTTCATCATTGATGAAAGCAACTCGCTCAAAGAGGAGCTGGAGGGTCAGCAGGCGGACAGCGAGGATATCATACGTTTCAGGTATATTTATTCTCTGGATGAGGTAACATCTTGCAAATAAAGAAAAAGTGTGCTATTATAATATATGTTGCTCACAAAATAGAAAATTCAGCATATAATGGAGATACAAAATGGGTAAGATAGTAAGAACGCTGTCCGAGGACGGAAGCGTATTATGCTCGGCAATAGATTCCACCGATATGGTCAGGGAGCTTCAGCGTCTGCATCAGAGTACGCCCGTTGTAACGGCGGCACTCGGCAGAATGGTGACCGCAGGTTCCATAATGGGCGCGATGCTCAAGAGCGACGGCGATACTCTCACGCTCAGAGTGAATGGCGGCGGCCCCGCAGGCACACTGATGGTAGTTGCGGACAACTGGGGCAATGTGAAGTGCTGTGCAGGCGAAACGCAGGTGCAGCTTCCGCTCAGAGCAGACGGTGGACTGGATGTAAACGGCTGCGTCGGCTCAGATGGATTTATGACCGTTGTAAAGGATATGGGTCTGAAGGAGCCGTATGTCGGACAGATTCCTCTGGTTTCGGGGAATATTGCGGAGGATATCACGGCATACTATTCCGTGAGCGAGCAGATTCCCACTGTGTGTGCTCTTGGCATTGTATTCAATGATGACGCAACTGTGAAAGCCGCGGGCGGATATATGGTGCAGCTCGTGCCCCCTGTAATGGATAAGGCGGTGGATGTGATCGAGAGAAATCTCACATCCATGGAAAGCATCACCGCAATGCTGGAGAAGGGCATGCAGCCTGAGGAATATGCAATGATGGCACTGGAAGGCCTGGGGGCAGATGTGCTCGATAGCTGGGAGGCTGTATATCATTGCGATTGTTCAAGAGAAAGAACAGAACGCGTTCTGATCAGCATGGGCAGGGAAGAGATCGAGAAACTGGCGGCTGAACAGCAGAAAACAGAGGTTTGTTGTCATTTTTGCAACAAGAAGTACGAGTTTTCAACAGAGGAAATGTTGAACCTGCTCAAATGAAAATTTTTTTGAAAAAGTTTTTAAAAAACGCTTGACAAATCCAATGCAAATGTGTATAATATAATAGTCGTCACCGAGAAGGAACGAAAAACCTGATCGATGACAGCTATGATGGGAGTTTAGCTCAGCTGGGAGAGCATCTGCCTTACAAGCAGAGGGTCACAGGTTCGAGCCCTGTAACTCCCACCATTTTTACCACCATCAGTACAGAGTGTTTACGGCCCGGTAGCTCAGTTGGTTAGAGCGCTAGCCTGTCACGCTAGAGGCCGTGGGTTCGAGCCCCATCCGGGTCGCCAATATTTGCCTCTGTAGCTCAGTCGGTAGAGCAGAGGACTGAAAATCCTCGTGACGTTGGTTCGATTCCGACCGGAGGCACCATATGCGGATTTAGCTCATCTGGTAGAGCGCCACCTTGCCAAGGTGGAGGTAGCGAGTTCGAGCCTCGTAATCCGCTCCAAATTCGGCGCTATAGCCAA
>JAZURJ010000062.1:0-23714 GCA_045606085.1 Oscillospiraceae bacterium | reverse complement strand
GTTTCTGACGTTCCCGTTTTTGCTATAATCTCCCGCCTTGTTTCCCATAAAGGAATGGACCTTGTGCGCGCAGTTGCGCACGCAATGCTTTTCCGATTCGATTGTCAGATAGTGGTGCTGGGAACGGGCGAATACGAATATGAAAGCTTCTTCCGCCTTTTAGAGGATACTTTCCCTGAAAAAGCGAGAGCGCTCATAACCTATAACAGAGATCTTTCCAGAAGAGTTTATGCCGGTGCAGATTTCTTTATTATGCCTTCAAAGAGTGAGCCTTGCGGTCTTGCTCAGATGATCGCTGCAAGATATGCAACCGTACCGATCGTTCGTGCAACAGGCGGTCTTAAGGACTCCATCATCGATGCCGGCGATAACGGTATCGGCTTTACATTCCAGAGCTACAACGCACATGATATGCTGTATGCTGTACAGAGAGCAAAGGCTATGTACGACAACAAGGCTGAGTGGAAGAAGCTTGCTGTTCGTGCAATGAAGGCTGACTTCAGCTGGGAGGCTTCCGCTAAGCTGTATATTGGTCTGTATAAAGAGCTTTGCGGTGAGTAATTGACAAAACATTATACTATCGGGCGGCAGATGTCGCCCGATTTCGTTCAGAAAGGATCGCGTTTATATGGAACTATGGGACGGCTACAACGCCGATAAAACACTTGCGGGGCGTGATATAGTCCGCGGCGAGCAACCTCCTGCTGACCTTTATCACTGGGTCGCAGATATTATCGTACAGCACACAGACGGTACATATCTCGTGATGCAGCGTGATCCTCGCAAACCGCTTGGCGGCGGTATGTGGGAGATAGGTGCAGGCGGCTCTGTACTGAAAGGTGAAAGCCCTTATGACGGTGCTGTGCGTGAATTACGTGAGGAAACAGGTGTCTGTGCAGATAAGCTGATACTGCTTGCAGAGCAGACTGAACATCGTAACATCCACAGCGGATATAATTCACACTATTCCATTTATCTCTGCCGTACAGACATGGATAAGGATTCGGTAACGCTTCAGGAAGGCGAAACTGTCGCATATCGCTGGATAACTGCGGACGAGATACTTGCCGAAAGGCTGATTCCCCGCCGTTCGATCGAGCTTGTGGAAAAAATGCGTAACAAGCATATCATCGTGACTGAGAGACTCGTCCTCAGACCGTTAGAACTGTCCGATCTTGAAACCGCACATCGCTATGCTTCGGATGTTGATATCACCCGATACATGATGAACCTCCCGAACTCATCTCCCGATGAAACTCTTGAGTTCATAAAAGGTGCAGTGAAGGAATGGGAGAGCGAAGCACCTGAATACTATGAGTACGCAGTAACTCTGGACGGACTTCAGATAGGCGGTATCTGTCTGTATCTCACCGAGGACAGGAAGCAGGGCGAGATAGGCTGGGTACTAAATCCTGACTACCACGGCAAGGGCTATGCACTTGAAGCGGCTCGTGAGCTTATACCGATCGCAAATTCACTCGGGCTTGAGGCGGTGTTTGCACGCTGTGACGCACGTAACGCAGCTTCCGAAAAGCTCATGCAGCGTCTTGGTATGACACTTGAAAGCAGTGACGGCAGACGTTACTACAACAAGAAGGATGAATATGCACCGGAACTTAAGTATTTCCTGAAACTGATATGAGAAATGCCCCTCTTATGAGGGGCATATATTATTTCCTGAAATAGCTTTTGAAATGCTCCGATCTCTTGGGGTCTTCCTGAAATCTTATGTAGCTTATCATATCCTTGGGGATGCTCTCAAGTACTTCGATCTCGGCAGGGGAGGAGAACTGAACATCGTGCATAGTAAAAAGGTATTCCTGCTTTGCCTCGGGATACTTTGCGGGATCGAGTTTTGTCGTAAGCTGGCTTGCCTTGTACATATATTCACGCATAGGGTGAAATATCTGTTTCAGCATCACAGCGTCGCTGTTGTCTTTAGGGAGAACGGCAAAGCCTGTGACCCTGTACAGGTGCTTGTTGAGGAAGCGTTCATCATCGGTTATCTTGTCCCAGTCAGCGTGACGGAGGATGTCGCCGACCTTTAATGTCAGGCCTGTTCCGTTGTCGAGTATCAGGGTCTTCTGAGTTTCAGCCATTGTTATGACCTCCATTTTGAACATCTTTATTATATTATACACTATCCGATGCAGGCGTGTCAATCAAAACAGGCAAAATATTTCTCAAAACCTATTGACAAATTAGTCAATATATATTAAAATTTATATTGTATAAACGATTACATTGATGTTTTGCACATTTTCGGCTTGTGCGGCAGTAACTGCATACTGTCGGTCTTGTGGGCATCGGCAAAGGAGTATATTATGGCTTATATTTTAGGTGTTGATATCGGTACTTCCGGTACCAAGACAGTGCTGTTTTCCGAGGATGGAAAGGCTGTCGCTTCCGCAACTTACGAATATCCTCTCTATACGCCCCAGAACGGCTATGCTGAGCAGGACCCCCTCGACTGGTGGAACGCCTCTGTAAACGGTATCAGGGATGTCATAGCAGAGAGCGAGGTAAACGCAGAGGATATCAAGGGCATCGGTCTTTCGGGACAGATGCATGGTCTCGTTATGCTGGATGCAGAAAACAGACCCATCAGGAATTCCATCATCTGGTGCGATCAGCGTACCGCAAAGGAAGTCGTTGAGATCACTGATAAGGTGGGTGCAGACCGTCTTATCGATATTACAGCAAATCCCGCCATCACAGGCTTCACAGCCGCAAAGATCATGTGGGTGAAGAACAACGAGCCTCAGAACTATGAGAAGTGCCGTCATATCCTGCTGCCCAAGGACTACATCAGATTTATGCTTACAGGCGAATACGCAACAGAGGTATCCGATGCCTCTGGTATGCAGCTTCTCGATATCCCTAACCGCTGCTGGTCTGACGAGGTGCTGACAAAGCTTGGCATCGACAAGGCTCTGCTTGGCAAGGTATACGAGTCTCCCGATATCACAGGCACCATCACAAAGAAGGTGGCTGAGCTGACAGGTCTGAAGGAAGGTACTCCCGTTGTGGGCGGTGCAGGCGATAATGCTGCCGCTGCTGTCGGAACAGGTGTTGTTGAGGATGGCAAGGCATTTACAACGATCGGAACATCCGGCGTAGTGTTCGCTCATACATCTGATATTGCTATCGACAAGAAGGGAAGAGTACACACATTCTGCTGTGCGGTACCAAATTGCTGGCATGTAATGGGAGTTACCCAGTCCGCAGGACATTCCCTCAAGTGGTTCAGGGACAACTTCGCATGGGCGGAGATGGAAACTGCACTCGCTATGGGTGTTGACCCTTATTATCTCATGGACAAGGAGGCTGGCAGTGTTCCTATCGGTGCAAACCGCCTGCTGTATATGCCTTATCTCAACGGTGAAAGAACTCCTCATCTCGACCCCAACGCAAGAGGTGTGTTCTTTGGCCTGTCCGCTATGCACAAGAAGAAGGATATGCTCCGTGCTGTTATGGAGGGCGTTTCCTATTCTCTTCGTGATTGCGTGGAGGTAATGCGTGAGATGGATATCAACGTAAGCGACATGATGGCTTGCGGCGGCGGCGGAACATCTCCGCTGTGGCGTCAGATGCTTGCTGACCTGTACGCTTGCCCCGTAAAGACCACCGTAAACTCCGAAGGTCCCGCTCTGGGTGTTGCACTGCTTGCAGCGGTTGGTGCTGGCATTTACTCCAGCGTTCCCGAAGCATGTCGTGCCGTTATCAAGGCAGACAAGGTTCAGGAGCCTGTCGAGGAGAATACCCGTCAGTACGAAAAGGTATACGAGATGTACCGCAAGCTCTATCCTGCCATGAAGCAGTGCTTCAACGAACTGGCTGAACTGTAATATACGATGCCCTCGCAGCTTTCTGTGAGGGCATTCCTGCAAGGAGGAACCATGACCTGTAAAGAAGCATACGATAACACCTGCAAGATCATCGAGAATGCATATGCCGCATACAAATTCCGCTACTACAAGACTAAAAGGGAGATAAAAGGCTGCGTCAACGGATGTAATATAGGTATCAGAATAAGCACATCACGGGATAATTCCGCTGATTATTTTGTTTCGTTCGTATTCAATGCCAACGTTTCTGACGCAAACGGCACCGTCGGACCTGCAATATACAATGGCGTGACCTTTTATCACGGTGAGCGTGAGCACATCAGGATTCAATTACAGGGTGACGATGTGTCACAGGAAGTAGACGGATGGGACGACAGTAATGACAGCATGAACTGCAGATTCATGCCCAATAACTGGAATGTAGCATTTCCGCAGCATCAGCTCCGCTGTGCTAAGGATGTCTGCTATATCCTTGATACCGTACTGTTCTCGTCACCTGATGTTATTGAGGCACTCGGCTGTCAGGTAAAGGCTGATATTGATTATGCATAGTTTCGGTTTTGTATTGAAAATCAACATGATATATGATATACTGTAAAAAGTAAATTAAAAGGAGGATATCCCTATGTACACACCCAACGAGCACCGCTATGAAAAGATGGTCTACAACCGCTGCGGCAAGAGCGGACTTAAGCTGTCTGCCGTTTCCCTCGGCTTCTGGCAGAACTTTGGCTATCTCGATAACTTTGCCAACATGGAGAACATGGCACGCACCGCATTCGACCTCGGTATAACCCACTTCGACCTTGCCAATAATTACGGTAATCCCTATAACGGCTCCGCAGAGGAGAATTTCGGCAAGATACTTGACAGAGGTATGAGAGTGTACCGTGACGAGATGTGCATCTCCACCAAGGCAGGCTACGAGATGTGGGACGGTCCCTACGGCGACAAGAACGGCTCCCGCAAGTATCTGATATCCTCTCTGGACCAGTCCCTGAAGCGTATGGGACTTGAATATGTTGATATCTTCTATCACCACGTTCCCGATCCCGGTGAAACACCCATTGAGGAAACCGCACTCGCACTCGATCATATCGTTCGTCAGGGCAAGGCACTTTATGTCGGTATCTCCAACTACAACAAGGCACAGACAAAGGAGATCATGAAGATATTCAAGGAGCTGCGTACACCCTTTATCGTGAACCAGCCAAGCTATTCCATGCTCAACCGCTGGATCGAGAGCGACGGTCTTGATAAGTTCGCCGAGGATAACGGCTTCGGACTTGCTGTGTTCTCGCCGCTCTATCAGGGCTTCCTGACGGACAGATATCTCAACGGCATCCCCGAGGACTCCCGTGTGGGCAAGGGAAGGACATGGATAAGAGACCAGCTCAGCGATGCCATGATAGCAAAGCTGAACAAGCTGAATGACATCGCAGCCGCAAGAGGACAGAAGCTCTCCCAGATGGCACTTTCCTGGGTACTCAGTAATCCTGCTGTAACAACAGTGCTCATCGGAGCATCCAGACCCTCGCAAATAACAGACAACGTTGAAGCTGTGTATAAGATGCAGTTCACACCCGAGGAAAAGAAGCAGATCGAGGCTGTGCTTGCCGAGTGAGAGTTTTATGATAATTTGCTTTCAGAGGAAAAAACTACTTGAAAAATATGTAGCATTGTGCTATAATAAATAGGATAATAAATAGAACAAGGGAGTATTATGCCCTTAAGCCGTTTTGGGTCGCTCAGAGCGTCGGTTTACGGGGTAACGGGACTTTTGATGGCAGGTATAATGCTCTCGTGAAAGGATGTTTCAAATGGTAAAGATTGCTGTACTGGGATACGGTGTCGTAGGCTCGGGTACTGTCGAGGTCTTCTACAAAAACAAGGAAAGCCTCGAAAAGAAGGCTGGTCAGGAGATGGATATCAAGTACATACTGGATATCAGAGATTTCGATGACAGCCCCTATAAGGATAAATTCGTAAAGGATTTCGATGTTATCCTGAACGACCCTGAGGTCACCGTCATCGCCGAGGTCATCGGCGGTCTGAAGTTCTCTTATCCCTATGTTAAGTCTGCACTTGAGGCAGGCAAGAGCGTAGTTACCTCCAACAAGGAGCTTGTAGCTGCAAAGGGTGCGGAGCTTCTCGCCATCGCCCGCGAGAAGAACGTAAACTTCTTCTTTGAGGCCAGTGTAGGCGGCGGTATCCCCGTTATCAAGCCGATCCATACCTGCCTTGAGGCAAACGAGATCGATGAGATCGCAGGTATCCTCAACGGTACCACAAACTTTATCCTTACCAAGATGATAAGGGACGGCATGGGCTTCGATGATGCCCTGAAGATCGCTCAGGACCTCGGCTATGCTGAGCGTGACCCCTCCGCAGACGTTGAGGGACACGATACCTGCCGTAAGATCTGTATCCTTGCATCTCTCGCTTTCGGTAAGCATGTATATCCTGAGAATGTTCACACAGAGGGCATTACAAAGATCACCCTTGAGGATGTTAACTACTGTGACAGCTGTGACAGCAGAATCAAGCTGATCGGCTGTGCAAAGAGGGAGGCAGACGGAGAGATCTCCATCGGCGTTTTCCCCGCAGTTGTTAAGGACGACAGCCAGCTTGCAGGCGTAAATGACGTTTTCAATGCCGTTCTTGTACGTGGTGACGCAACAGGTGATGTTGTGTTCTACGGCAAGGGTGCAGGAAAGCTGCCCACAGCAAGTGCAGTCGTATCCGATATCGTATCTGCTGTAAAGCATGATAAGACAAGTATCTCCCTTGACTGGCAGGACAGTGATCAGGGCTTCATCCGTGATTTCGGCAGCTTTGTTTGCGGCAACTACATCCGTTTCATGGCGACCGATAAGGCGGCAGCAAAGGCTGTTATCGAAGCTGAGTTCACAGGTGTCCGCTACCTCTCCAGAAACGATATGCCCGATAATGAGATCGCGTTCATTGCCGATGCAATGGCTGAAGAAGCTGTTGCGGCAGCAGTTGCAAAGCTCTCCGCTAACGGCGAAGTGCTCGGCAGGATCCGTGTTCTTGATTATTGATAAGGCAAGTTTATCTCAGGAGGTACAAAAATGGGTGAAACAGTAACACCAAAGTATAAAAGAGTTCTCCTCAAGCTGAGCGGTGAGGCACTTGCAGGAGATAACAAGATAGGTCTTGATATTCCGACGATCGAAAACATATGTGCAAGCATCAAGAAGTGTGTTGATGCAGGCTGTGAGATCGGTATCGTCGTAGGCGGCGGTAATTTCTGGCGTGGCAGAAGCAGTCCCAGCATGGACAGAGCAAGAGCAGACCACATCGGTATGCTCGCCACCACCATGAATGCACTTGCCGTTGCAGATATTCTCGAGAGCCAGGGCTGTGTAGTCCGTGTACAGACTGCTATTACTATGCAGCAGGTAGCTGAGCCGTTCATTCTCGGCAAGGCTATCCGTCACCTTGAAAAGGGAAGAGTAGTAATCTTCGGCTGCGGTACAGGTAATCCCTTCTTCTCCACTGACAGTGCCGCTGCTCTCCGTGCTGCTGAGCTTGGGGCAGATATGCTGCTCAAGGCTACAATGGTCGATGGTATCTACGATAAGGATCCCAAGAAGTTTCCCGATGCTGTCAAGTACGACATCATCACTCACCACGATATCCTCGTAAAGAAACTGCAGGTAATGGACAGTGCTGCTGCCGCTATCTGCACTGAGAATAATATCCCCATCATCGTATTTGATCTCAACCGTCCCGATAATATTCTGGACGCAGTAATGGGTGAACCTGTCGGAACGCTCGTTACAAAGCACAGAGCTGAATGATCTTACCGCCGTTTCGGCAGAATGGAGTTTGTTATGAAAGAATTAATGAATAATACCAAGGATAGAATGATAAAGTGCATCACAGCACTTGAGAACGAGCTTAATACCATCCGTGCAGGCCGTGCAGACCCCCGTGTTCTTGACAGAATCACTGTTGAGTACTACGGCACAGACACACCTGTAAACCAGATGGCTTCCATCTCTGTTGCAGAGGCTCGTATCCTTGTTGTAACCCCCTATGACGCTACATCCCTGAAGAGCATCGAAAAGGCTATCCAGGCAAGCGATCTCGGCATCAACCCCACAAATGATGGTCGTTGCCTCAGAATCGCTTTCCCCCAGCTCACAGAGGAGCGTCGTAAGGAGCTCAGCAAGCTGGTAGGCAAGAACTGTGAGGAGAGCAAGGTGGCTGTACGTAACGTTCGCCGTGACGCTCTCGATAAGCTGAAGGCTAAGAAGAAGGCTAACGAGATCACAGAGGATGATCAGAAGGACGGCGAGAAGGATATCCAGAAGCTGACCGACAAGTACATCGAGGAGATCGATAAGGTCGGTGCAGCTAAGGAGAAGGAGATCATGTCCATCTGATGAATGGCATGAACATCCCACAGCACGTCGGCATAATCATGGACGGAAACGGCAGATGGGCAAAGAAGCGTGGTCTGCCCCGTAACATGGGACATAAACAGGGTGCCGCTGTGTTCAAAAAGACTATAAGCTGGTGCCGTGAGCTTGGCATAAAATGTGCAACGTTCTATGCCTTCTCAACGGAGAACTGGAAACGCCCTGCTGACGAGGTTGAGGGCATTATGAATCTCCTGCGTCAGTATATAAAGGATATCCGTGAGGCTGCCCGTGAGAATGTCCGTATCATTATCATTGGTGATATAAGCCGTTTCGCTGAGGATATCCGTACAGAGCTTGCAGAGATACAGCAGGATTCCCGCACAAATGACGGCTTTATCGTGTCCATCGCTTTGAATTACGGTGGCAGGGCAGAGCTTGTCAGGGCAATGCAGAATCTGGGCGGTATGATCTCCGATGGCTCGATTGCTCCCTCTGATATCACGGAGGAGCTTATCGAAAAACAGCTTTATACTGCGGAAATGCCGCCGCTCGATCTGGTGATTCGTCCCAGCGGAGAGCAGCGACTTTCCAATTTTCTGATCTGGCAGGCTGCATATTCTGAATTTGTATTCATGGATGTGCTGTGGCCGGATTTTACAAAAAAAGACCTTGAATACGCCGTTGATACTTTTGCAAACAGAAACAGGCGTTACGGCGGAATTTAAGATTGTGAGGACCTTATGGTAAAACGTATAGTTACGGCTTTTGTTGCAATACTTGTCGGTGTTGTTTTCATTATTATTGACAGCAGGCTTGTATGGACACTTGTTGCCATCTTTTTTGGCAGCACCGGTACATTTGAGCTTATCAATTCCATCAAATGTACACAGTATAAGCTACTGACGACGCTTTGCCTGATCTTTTCGGCTGCCGTTCCTGTCGTTCTTATCTACGGTCTTTATCAGTATATAGCACCTGCGATGTTTGTCTACGTAGCTGCTTTGTTCGGCATTATGCTCACAAAGCACAAGCGTATCAAATTCTCACATCTTTCTATGTGTGGTGCTTCCGCACTCATGATACCCGCAGCGATGACCTGTGTTATCCTTTTCATGTACTCCGGTGCAACAGACGATCGCGGACTTCGTGTTTTTCTTATCCTGTATGTGCTGTTTGCTGCATGGTTCGGTGATTCGGGTGCATATTTCGCAGGTACCTTCCTCGGCAAGCACAAGCTTTGTCCCGAAATAAGCCCAAAGAAGACTGTTGAGGGCTTTATCGGTGGCATAATAACAGTTGGTATCGTCATGGCGATCACAGGCGTCATTTTTGACTTCCTTGTGTTTGACGACATCAGCATCAATTACCCCGTGGTCATCATCGTCGGCATGATAGCGTCCGTTTTCGGCGTACTCGGTGATCTCTCCGCATCTGTCATCAAGCGTGAGTACGGTGTTAAGGATTTCGGCAACATTTTCCCCGGCCACGGAGGAGTTCTGGACCGCTTCGACAGTATCCTGTTCGTAGCTCCCTTTGTTTTCCTCGTGTGCCAGTTTTTCAGCCCCACTATTGCATAATTTCCGCCATCCTGCTGATACTTAGCAGGGACGGAAACCTGCGTGGGAGATCATCTGCCCATTCACTAACGTGGATGGGTGGTTTTATTAAGAGATAGTTATGAAAGAGATCGTTTTATTAGGTTCCACAGGTTCGATAGGCACACAGACATTGGATGTCTGCCGCGTGCATAATATAAAGGTGAAGGCTCTGTCCGCTAATTCCAGTGTAAAACCGCTGGAGGAGCAGGCACGTGAATTTCACCCCGAATATGTCTGCATTACAGATGAAGGCTGTCTTGAAGAGCTTCGTACACGCCTCGCTGACACACACATCCGTATTCTGAGCGGTATTGAAGGTCTGTGCGAGCTTGCACAGCTTCCATGCGACACTGTCGTCAATGCAGTTGTCGGCATGGTCGGACTTCGACCGACCCTCGCCGCAGCATCAGCAGGCAGGACTATCGCACTTGCGAACAAGGAGACCCTTGTTGCAGGCGGCAGGCTTGTAACGGACTGCGTAAGAGAAAATGGTGCAAAGCTGCTCCCTATCGACAGCGAACATTCAGCCATATTTCAGTGCCTGATGGGAGCAGGTGACAACGCTGTTGAAAAGATACTCCTCACTGCTTCAGGAGGACCATTCTTCGGTAAAACACGTGCACAGCTTGAAACTGTGACCCGTGAGCAGGCTCTGAAGCATCCGAACTGGTCCATGGGAGCAAAGATAACCATCGACAGTGCGACCCTAATGAATAAAGGTCTTGAGCTTATCGAGGCGGTGCGTCTTTTCGATGTTCGTCCTGAACAGATAGAGATCGTAGTTCATCGCCAGAGTATCATACATTCTGCGGTCGAATTTGTCGACGGTGCTGTCATCGCACAGCTTGGCTCGGCAGATATGCGTATCCCTATTCAGCTTGCACTGACTTATCCTGCACGACTTGCGTGCCCTGCAAAGAAGCTGTCGCTGTTCGACGTGGGAACTCTCACGTTTGACCGTGCAGATGAGGATACATTCACCTGTCTTGCAGCAGCCAAAAAGGCAATTTCTATGGAGGGTAACGCTCCTTGCATCGTCAACAGTGCAAATGAAGCCGCTGTTGCACTTTTCCTTGCAGACAAGATACGCTTCCTCGATATCGGCGAGGCTGTAAGCTCTGCACTTTCTGAGGTGCCTTTCATCGAAACACCGACACTTCAGGATATACTTTCATCTCAGCGTGCGGCTGAGGAATACGTCCGCACAAAATTCGGAGGACTTTAATGACTATTCTTATCGCAATTCTCGTTTTCTGTGTCATAATCATAATCCATGAGCTCGGGCATTTCGTTGCAGCAAAGCTGTGCGGTATTCAGGTCAATGAATTTGCTCTCGGCATGGGACCTGTTATCTTCCGCAAGCAGGGAAAGGAGACCGCATATGTTATCCGACTTCTTCCTATCGGCGGCTCAGTTTCCATGGAGGGCGAGGACGGTACCAGCGATAATCCCCGTGCTTTCAACCGCAAGCCAATATGGCAGCGTATGATAGTGATCGTCGCAGGTGCTGTGATGAACCTTGTTCTCGGCTTTTTCGTAGTCATGATATCCCTTGGACTTACGGAGAATGTTGCTACTACTACCGTAAGCTCTTTCCGTGAGCAGGCAGTAAGTAGCCAGCAGCTCATGGTAGGCGACAGAATAACAAAGATCGATGGTCTGACGATATTCACGTCCAGCGATATCATCTACAAGCTGCAGAGCGGTGTCGAGCAGGACGCTGACGGAAACGCTGTGTTTGATTTCACAGTTGAGCGTGACGGAGCCGAGGTACTGCTTGAGGATGTCACATTTGCGACCACCGTCAAGGACGGAAAATCCTCCATTTATTTCGATTTCACCGTTCTGCCCATGGAAAAGACTTTCTTCAGTATGATCTCCGAAAGCTTCAGAGAGACCTGCTCCACAGGCAGACTTATCATAATGACCCTTTTTGATATGCTGCGGGGCAGATACGGTATCAACGACCTTTCAGGACCTGTCGGCGTTGTGCAGGTCGTATCTGACAGTGTGGCGAAGTATGATATCTCAGTGTTTTTCAGTGTTATCTCGCTGATAACGATAAATGTCGGAGTATTCAATCTCCTGCCGATCCCTGCACTTGACGGCTGCCGCTTTCTGTTCCTCATCATTGAGGCAATACGCAGAAAGCCTGTAAAGCCCGAGGTAGAGGGTATGGTGCATTTCGCAGGCTTTGCTCTGCTTATGATCCTTATGCTTGTAGTTACCTTTAACGATATCATTCGTCTGGTAAATGGAGGTTAAATTGAGCAAGAAGATAGTAGACGTCGCAGGGCTGAAGCTCGGCGGCGGAAAGATATATATCCAGTCAATGCTGAATGTTTCCGCTTCTGATTTTGAGGGCAGTGTTCAGCAGGCGGTGCAGCTTGAAAAAGCAGGCTGCGAGATAGTCCGTGCAGCGATACCTACACTGGAGGATGTCCGCCTTATTCCTGCGATCAGGAAGGCGGTCAGTATCCCGCTCGTTGCAGATATCCATTTTGATCACCGCATCGCCATTGCCGCTGTTGAAGCAGGCGTTGATAAGGTGCGTATAAATCCCGGTAATATCGGCAGCGAAGAAAAAGTAAAGGCTGTCGTTGACTGCTGTAAAGCACATAAAGTCCCTATCCGTATCGGCGTAAACAGCGGCTCGCTTGAAAAGGAACTGCTGACAAAATACGGCTCCCCCACGGCAGAGGCTCTTGTGGAGAGTGCCGAGCGTCACATCCGCATACTGGAGAAGCTGGATTTTGATGACATCGTAGTAAGCATCAAATCGTCAGATGTCCGTCTGATGATATCCGCATACAGATTATTCGCACATAAATTCGATTATCCTCTGCATATCGGAGTTACCGAAGCGGGTACAGAGCACATGGGCGTTATAAAGTCCGCTGTGGGCATTGGCTCGCTGCTGTGCGACGGCATCGGTGATACCATCCGTGTATCACTCACTGCCGATCCTGTCAGGGAGATATACGCCGCAAAGGATATCCTCAGAGCCTGCGGAATCGGAAGTGGCGTTGAGATAGTATCCTGTCCCACCTGCGGACGCACAAAGATCGATCTCATCTCACTTGCGGGTAAGGTCGAGGATATGTGCCGCAGCATCGATAAGGATATAAAGGTAGCTGTGATGGGCTGTGCCGTGAATGGTCCCGGCGAAGCCCGTGAAGCAGATATCGGCATCGCAGGCGGCGATGGTGTGGGACTTATCTTCCGCAAGGGCGAGATACTCCGCAAGGTCCCCGAGGACAGACTGCTTGAAGAATTGAAAAAAGAGATAGAATTAATATAAATTGGAAGGATGTTTTATATGTCTGCAAAGATCAGTGAGCTTTTTGATACACTGACTCTGTCCCCGTCAGTTGCTGACGGCAGAGTGCTGAAGATAGTCTATACTGAATCGAAGAATACTCTGATGATGAATCTGGAGCTGGACGAGCTTGTTCCCGCATGCGAGCTTGTTTCTCTCGGCTTGCAGCTTACAGAGGCACTCAACGGCACCGAGGTATCTGTGTTCCCTAAGTATCACAGCTCTCTGTTTACTGCTGATTACATCACGGAGATCATCGAGCTGCTGAAAGCAAAGAACGCATCCATCAACGGTTATCTCAATGACTGCGAGATAACAGACGATGGCTCTACATATGAGATCTCCCTCACCAGCGGCGGTAAGGAGATACTTGTCGGCATGGAAGTTGACAAAAAGATAGAAAAGTATGTCCGTGGCTTCTTCGGTATTCCGATCACCGTTGAGTTCACAGGCACAGCCGAGCTTGACATGGAGCAGGTGCTTGCAGAGGAGCAGGCAAAGCCGGTTCCTGTCATCGTACCTACACCGCCATCCAGCCCCGATAGTCAGAAGTACAGCGGACAGGGCAGTCAAAGGAGCGGCGGCAGCAGACGTGCGTCTGTGCTCAAGGAAACAAAGGATATCCTTCTTCCTTTCGAGTCCGATAAATTCGAGAGCAACGCAACTCTTTTCTATGGCAAAGGCATCTCCGAAGAGCCTCTGAAGATGTCCGAGGACTTCAATGAGGGCGACGAAGTAACCGTATGGGGCGAGGTTTTCAAGACAGAGGACAAGACCTCCAGAGATGGTAACACCCTGATCTTCACCGCATATTTCTCTGATAAGACATCCTCTCAGATACTGAAGATAATCACACCTGCCGAGAATGCCGATGTTATCAAGAGCAACATCAAGGTGGGTAAGGCGATAATCCTTTCAGGTAAGTTCGAATTCGACACCTTCGCAAAGGTGCTCAATATACGTCCGTCCTCAATTGCAAGCCTTAAGCTGAAGCAGCGTATGGATAACGCTGATGAAAAGCGTGTCGAGCTTCATATGCATACAAATATGTCCGATATGGACGCTCTCACTCCTGCGGGCGACCTTGTAAAGCAGGCTTACGCATGGGGTCACCGTGCAGTTGCCATCACAGACCACGGCAACGTACAGGCTTATCCCGAAGCCATGAACACCGTGGAGAAGATACGCAAAGACGGCGGCGAGATGAAGGTCATCTATGGCATGGAGGCGTACTTCGTTAACGACAGCGGTGCACTCGTAAGCGGCTGCACGGATTACTCTGTCAACGATGATATCATAGTTTTTGATATTGAAACAACAGGCCTCAGCAAGGAAGCTGACCGTATCACCGAGATCGGTGCAGTGAAGCTGCGTAACATGGAGATCGTGGATGAGTTCCGCACCTTTGTGGATCCTGAACGTCCCATCCCTCCGCAGAACACCCAGATCACAGGCATCACCGATGACATGGTAGCAGGTGCTCCCAAAGAAAGGGAGGCACTGGAAGCATTCCTCGGCTTTGCAGGAGATGCTGTTCTCGTTGCACATAACGCCGATTTCGATACAGGCTTCATTCGTGTAGCCTGCGAGCGACAAGGAATAGATTACAACATCCGCTCTGTCGATACTCTTGCACTCTCCCGTGCTGCACTTCCGCATCTCAGACAGCATAAGCTGGACATCGTTGCAAAGGAGTATAAGGTCGGCGATTTCAATCACCACCGTGCCCTTGACGATGCCAAGGTGCTTGCACTTATATTCCAGCGTATCATTGCTGATGCAGGAAAGGGCAGGGAGCTGACAAAGCTTGGCGACCTTAACTCCATCCTCGGCAACGTTGACATCAAGAAGCTGCCTTATTATCATATGATAATCCTTGTCAAGAATAAGGCAGGTCTTAAAAATCTGTATAAACTCGTATCATATTCCAACCTCAACTACTTCTATAAAAAGCCGAGAGTACCGCTCTCTGAGCTTCTTAAGCACCGTGAGGGACTTATCATCGGCTCTGCGTGCGAAGCAGGTGAGCTGTTCAGGGCGATTCTTGACGGAAAGCCCGAAAGTACCATCGAGGAGATAGCGTCCATCTACGATTATCTGGAGATACAGCCCATCGGCAACAACGGCTTCCTTCTTCGCGAGGGTATAGTTCACGACGAGGAAGCTCTGCGTGAGCTTAACAGAAAGATAGTACGTCTTGGTGAAAAGCTCGGCAAGCCCGTCGTTGCTACCTGTGACGTTCACTTCAAAAATGCTGAGGACGCCATCTTCAGAACTATACTCCAGGCAGGTCAGGGCTATAAGGACGCCGATAATCAGGCTCCGCTTTACCTCAGGACCACCGATGAGATGCTTGCGGAATTCGCTTATCTCGGTGAGGCAAAGGCAAAGGAAGTCGTTATAACCAACACCAACCTTATCGCCGACATGGTAGATGAGGATATCCGTCCCATTCCCAAGGGCACATATACACCCTCCATCGAGGGTGCGGAGCAGGAGCTGCAGGACCTCTGCTGGTCCCGTGCAAAGGCTTGGTATGGTTACAACGACGAAATTCCCGAGATCGTATCCGCACGTCTTAACAAGGAGCTTGACGCAATCATAAAATACGGATTCTCCGTACTTTACATGATCGCTCAGAAGCTCGTTAAATACTCCGAGGACAACGGCTATCTGGTTGGCTCCAGAGGTTCAGTCGGTTCCTCTTTCGTTGCGATAATGTCGGGTATATCCGAGGTAAACCCCCTCGCTCCGCATTATCGTTGTCCCAAGTGCCGCTGGAACGAGTTCGTTACCGATGGCTCCGTAGGCTCAGGCTTCGACCTTCCGCCCAAGGACTGCCCGCACTGCGGCATCGATATGATACGTGACGGTCACGATATCCCGTTTGAAACGTTCCTTGGCTTCAAGGGCGACAAGGCACCTGATATCGACCTTAACTTCTCGGGCGAAGTACAGGGCAAGGTACACCGCTACACAGAAGAGTTGTTCGGTAAGGACCACGTGTTCAAGGCAGGTACCATCTCCGCCGTGCAGGACAAGACAGCCTTCGGCTTCGTAAAGAAGTACTGTGAGGAACGAGGTATCGTTTATAACAACGCCGAGATGGAGCGTCTTTCCGTCGGCTGTACAGGCGTCAAGAGGACGACATCCCAGCATCCCGGCGGCATGGTCGTTGTCCCCAACGAATTCGAGGTGTATGATTTCACTGCCGTTCAGCATCCTGCCGATAAGACAGAGAGCGACATGATAACCACCCACTTCGACTTCCATGCACTTCATGATACTATCCTGAAGCTGGACGAGCTGGGCCACGATGTGCCGACGCTCTACAAGCACCTTGAGGATATGACCGGCATGAAGATCGCCGATGTATCCACGACCGACCGTGATATCTACGATCTGTTCGTATCAGTATCACCTCTCGGTATTACCGCCGATGATCTCGGAGTGCCCTGCGGCACGCTCGGTATCCCCGAATTCGGTACACCCTTTGCAATGCAGATGCTTCAGGACGCCCAGCCCAAGAACTTCTCCGACCTTCTGCAGATATCGGGACTTTCCCATGGTACCGACGTATGGCTCGGTAATGCACAGGACCTCATCAAGAACGGCACCTGTACCATTTCTGAGGTTATCGGAACCCGTGACAACATCATGGTATACCTGATGCATAAGGGCGTTGAACCGGGTCTTGCGTTCAAGATAATGGAAATAACCCGTAAGGGTAATGCAATGAAGCTCTTCGACGATACTATCTATCAGGCATTCAAGGACAATAACGTTCCTGAATGGTACGTAGAGAGCTGCAAGAAGATCAAATATATGTTCCCTAAGGCTCATGCTGCGGCGTATGTTACAGCTGCCGTTAAGCTGTGCTGGTTCAAGATCAACCGTCCCTGCGAGTTCTATGCAGCGACCCTGACGAAGCACACAGAAAACATGGAGGTCGAAACGATCCTCAAGGGACAGGGTGCAGTGAAGGCTCGTATCAAGGAGATACAGGCAATGCAGAAGCCCACAGCCAAGGAAGAGGGTATCGCAGATGCACTCATGCTCGTAAACGAGATGATGCTGCGTGGTATCGACGTGCTTCCTGTGGATGTCAAGAGATCTGCCGCAACGACTTACACCGTTGAGGACGGAAAGCTGCGTCTGCCGTTCCTTGCAATTCAGGGATGCGGCGAAAACGCTGCCTGCCGCCTGAAGGAAGTCATTGATGCAGGGGAGTACATCTGTATCGACGATATCCAGAAGCAGAGTGGTCTGAACAGCTCTGTTATGGACAAGCTCAGTGAGATGGGCGTGTTTGCTGATATTCCTCAGTCCGCTCAGATGTCACTGTTCTGAGTATAAAACCGCAGGGTATTGTTGAAAGCTGCTGTGCAATATAAAAAAATATATCTGTTTGCTTGACAATATCTCGCTAATATGGTATCATGGTAGTGTGCTACTACACTAAAGTGTATAAAAAAGAGAGAGGACGACAGAAAATTGAAAAGATATGATCTGCTTACTCCCGAGGGAACACGGGACCTGTTATTTGATGAATGTGTTGCAAAGCGTATGATAGAGGAGACCTTACGTAATACATTCATCGGATACGGATATTCCGAGGTAGTCACCCCCGGACTTGAATTTTACGATGTATTCAACGGTAAATCAAGATATTTTCCGCAGGAGAATATGTATAAGCTGGTGGACGGCAAGAACCGAATGATGGTCATCCGTCCCGACAGCACCATGCCCATCGCACGTCTTGTTGCAACAAGACTTCGCGAAGAGCCTCTGCCTTTAAAGCTGTTCTATAACCAGAGCATCTTCATGGTCAACCCCAAGAACAGCGGCAGGGATGACGAGTTCGCACAGAGCGGTATCGAGATAATCGGCGGCGAAAGGACAGCGGCTGATTACGAAGCACTTGTTCTTGCTCTCAGTGCACTCTCCGCCTGCGGCAGTGAATTCCGTCTTGAGATAGGCGAGAGCAGCATCTTCCGCCTGCTGGTCGCACAGCTCGGTATCGACAGCGACGATGCAGATAATATTCAGGCTCTCATCGAAACCAAGAATTATCCCGCTCTTAATGATGTGCTTTCCGCATACGAAGGCGAGGCTGCAGATGCCCTCAGAGCACTTCCCACACTTTTCGGCGGTGCCGAGGTATTCGCAAAGGCTGAAAAGTACATGATAACAGAGGAGCTGAGCAGCAAGCTGTCCTCCCTCAGGGCTACTTATGATGCTCTTGCAGCAACAGGCATTGACGAGATAAGAGTAGACCTTGGTCTTGTACATAAGAAGAACTACTACACAGGCATCATCTTCCGCGGCTATGTCGAGGGTTATGGCTCTCCTGTGCTGTCAGGCGGCCGTTATGATAATCTCATCGGCGATTTCGGCAGGGATGTACCCGCAGTCGGATTTGCCGTGAATGTAGAGGCTGCCGCCAAGGTGCAGCTCAAAAACCTCGGTGATGACGCAACGCTTTCCGCTCCCGCTGATGTACTTGTATACGCTGAAAAGGGCTACGAAGTGAACGGACTGATGCATTGTGCAATGCTCATCCACGATGGACTGACCGTATTCAATTCCGTATTCGCAAGTGAGGAGGATGCTGTTAAGTATGCATCCGCACATGGTATCACACGTATGGATATCGTGACCTCCGATGGCGTTACGACTAAATCAGTTTAAGGAGCAGTGCAGATGGAAAACAAGAAGATAAGAATTGCTCTCACCAAGGGCAGACTTGAAAATAAGACTGTCGATCTCCTTGATAAGATCGGCTACGATGTATCAGAGCTTCGCGACAAAGGCAGACGCCTTATCCTGACCATTCCCGGAGAGGATATCGAGGTCGTGCTCGCAAAGGCAGCCGACGTTATTACTTATGTCGAGCATGGCGTATGCGACATCGGTGTTGTCGGCAAGGACACCATCATGGAGCATGGCGGCAAGTTCTATGAGATTACAGACCTCGGCTTCGGCAGATGCAAATTCGCACTTGCAGGCAAGAAGGGCGACGATTTCTACAAGGGCTACGGTGTAAAGACCGTAGCAACAAAGTATCCTAACGTTACCCGTGCATATTTCGAGGCAAAGGGCATGGACGTTGATATCGTTAAGATCGAAGGCAGTGTGGAGCTTGCTCCGCTGGTAGCTCTCGCAGACGGCATCGTTGATATCGTAGAAACGGGCACAACGCTGAAGGAAAACGGACTTGAGGTATTCGAGGATGTCGCTCCCATCTCCGCAAGGATGATAGTAAATACCGTAAGCATGAAGCTCAAGCAGGAGCGTATCGCCAAGATAGTGAAACAGATAGAGGAGAACCTGACATGATAAAGATAATCAAAGCTGACGGTGCAGAAAAGGAATTTCTCGCCGAAGTAGAAAAGAGAGCAGGCGAAGTTAACGCCGATGTTGAGAAGATAGTAAAGGACATCCTTGCTGATGTCAAGGCAAACGGCGACGCAGCCGTAAAGAGCTACACAGCAAAGTTCGACTGCCCCAATGCACAGTTTTACAGAGTACCCGATGAGGCTATTCAGGATGCTCTGACAGAGTACAACGAAACAAATTCCGAGTTCGTGATGGCAATGCTGAACGCTGTTGAGAACATCACCGCATTCCACACACGCCAGAAGCGTGAGGGCTTCTGCGTTACTGAGGAGAACGGCGTTATCATGGGTCAGCGTGTGCGTGGCCTTGACAAGGTAGGTCTGTATGTACCCGGCGGCACAGCAGCATATCCTTCCTCCGTCCTGATGAATGCGATTCCCGCAAAGATCGCAGGCGTAAAGGAAGTGATCATGGTGACACCGCCACTGAAGGACGGTACAGCAAACAAGGACATCCTCGTTGCTGCCGCTCTGTGCGGAGTTGATAAGATATATCTGTGCGGCGGTGCACAGGCTTGTGCGGCTCTTGCATACGGCACCGAAGAGATCCCCCGTGTATCCAAGATAGTAGGTCCCGGCAATATCTTCGTTGCCACCGCAAAGAAGCTGCTGTACGGCACTGTTGATATCGATATGTTCGCAGGTCCCAGCGAGATACTCGTCCTTGCTGATGATACCGCTAATCCCAAGTACCTTGCCGCAGACCTTATGTCGCAGGCAGAGCACGACAAGCTTGCCTCCGCTATCCTCATCACAACGAGCATGGAGGTAGCAGAAAAGACGCAGGCAGAGATCGAGCGGCAGGCAGCTATGCTCTCCCGTAAGGAGATCATCGATTATTCCATCGACAACTACGGTGCGATCATCGTTTGCGATGATATGGATTACGCTGTGGAGCTTGCAAATGCACTCGCTCCCGAGCACCTTGAGGTCGTTACAGCAAACCCCATGGAGTATATCGGCAAGCTGGATAATGTAGGCTCCCTGTTCCTCGGTCAGTATTCTCCTGAGCCTCTCGGCGATTACTACGCAGGACCGAACCACGTTCTCCCCACAAGCGGAACCGCACGTTTCTTCTCACCCCTCGGCGTAGAGAGCTTCACCAAGCGTTCCAGCTACATCTACTACACAAAGGATGCCCTGCTTGATGCAGCGGATGATATTATCCTTATTGCAGAGCGTGAAAAGCTGACAGCACACGCTAATTCCATCAAGGTAAGAAAAGAAGACTAAGGAGCTGTAATATGAACAGAACAGCAGAGATAACACGCACGACAAAGGAGACCGATATCTCCGTAAAGCTGGACCTCGACGGCGGTGCAAAGGCTGTCATCGATACCGGCATCGGCTTTCTTGACCACATGCTGACAGCACTCGCCATCCACGGCGGCTTCAGCCTGGAGCTTTCCTGCAAGGGCGATCTTTACGTTGACGGTCACCACACCGCCGAGGATGTTGGTATCGCTCTCGGTACAGCTTTCAGGGACGCTCTCGGCGATAAGAGCGGTATCATGCGTTACGGAACTGCATTCATCCCCATGGACGAAGCCCTCGGCTTCTGCTCCCTTGATATCAGTGCAAGACCCTTCCTTGTGTTCAATGCCGATTTCGTGAATGAAAGGGTAGGCGAGTTCGATACCTGCCTCACCGAGGAATTCATGCGTGCATTCGCATTTAATGCAGGCATCACACTACACCTTCGTGTGGAGTACGGCAGCAACGATCACCACAAGATCGAAGCTCTTTTCAAGGCGATGGCATACGCACTGAAGGCAGCCGTTAAAAGAAACACAGACGGTTCTGTCATCTCTACAAAGGGAACGCTGTAATGCAGGGATATAATCTCATAGCAGTTTTTTCTCCCGACAAAACAAAGATGCTGATGTGCAGACGGATAAAAGAGCCTTACATGGGACTTATCAACATGGTCGGCGGCAAGATAGAGCCTGACGAAAACGGTCTCGACGCTGCCTATCGTGAGCTTTTCGAGGAAACGGGAATACTCCGTGAGGATATCCCGCTCACTCATCTCATGGATTTCACTTATCCGCTTGACCCGTGCTATGTTGAGGTATATGTCGGTCGGCTGCTTCGCATTGTCGAAGTCACAGGTGATGAGAATCCGCTCTTCTGGAGCGATCTCGATCATGATTTCTTCGATATGAAGGAGTACGCAGGCGAGGGCAATATCGGACATATCATGGAGCATATCAGGCTCAATTACGATAGAATTTTCCGTAAGGAAGGATAAACTATGATAGCAATTATCGACTACGGTGCAGGAAATCTGTTCAGCGTTAAGAATGCTCTGGATTTCCTCGGACTAGAGAACAAGATAACAAAGGACCCCACTGATCTCCGTGCTGCAGATAAGCTGATACTTCCCGGTGTCGGTGCATTTGCTGATGCGATGCGTATGCTCAACGAGAGCGGTCTTGTGGATGTCATCCGTGAGGAGGTACAGAAGAAGCCGCTGCTTGGTATCTGCCTCGGTATGCAGATGCTGTTTGAAAAGGGCTACGAGTTCGGTGAAACAGACGGTCTCGGACTTATCAGGGGCTGCGTAAAGCTGATGGAGCCGGAGGGTAACCTCGCTATACCTCACATCGGCTGGAACGAGCTTGAAAAGAACGAGGAATGCCCTCTGCTCGCAAAGTGCGGGGAAGGGGAGTATGTTTATTTCGTGCACTCCTATGCCGCAGAGTGCGACAGCAAGAACGTCGCAGCTTATTGCGATTACGGCATGAAGGTGCCTGCACTCGTGTTTGAGGGCAATGTATACGGCGCTCAGTTCCATCCCGAAAAGAGCGGCGATACAGGTCTGAACATTCTCAGATGCTTTGCTGCACTCTGATGGTGTATATACATAAAACTTAACTTTTACGCAATAACCTGCCGGGAATTATCAGTACCCGAAGAGGGCACAGGCTGTCTGCGTATGTGATAAGGAGAATTAAATGGTAATCTTACCTGCAATAGACATTAAAGACGGTAACTGTGTCCGCCTGTTCAAAGGCGATTACGCGACCGTTCAGAAGGTAGCTGAAAGCTACATGGACACCGCACGCTCCTTTGAAGCGGCAGGCTCCGAGTGGATACACATGGTGGATCTCGACGGTGCCAAGGATGCAACACAGCAGAACAAGGAGATCTTCCTTGATGTAGCTAAGAACACAGGTCTGAAAGTAGAAGTCGGCGGTGGTATCCGCACACTTGATACTGTTGAGATGTATCTCAGCGGTGGTATCTCCAGGGTAATAATCGGCTCTGCTGCAGTTAAAAATCCACAGCTCGTAAAGGACGCTGTCAAGGAATACGGTAATCGCATAGCTGTCGGCATCGACGCAAAGAACGGCTATGTTGCGACCGAAGGCTGGCTTGAGACCTCCGATGTTCATTTCACTGATCTTGCAAAGGCTATGAGCGACATCGGCGTAAAGTACATCATTTTCACAGATATCTCCAAGGACGGCACACTGTCGGGCGTGAATGCAGAGCAGCTTCAGCAGATAAACGAATGCTGCAGTGCAAACATCATCGCAAGCGGTGGCGTACATACCATAAAGGATATCGAGATATGCAAGAAGCTGGGTCTGTACGGCACTATATGCGGAAAGTCCATATACAGCGGCAGTCTTGATCTTGCAGAAGCCGTGAAACTCGCAAACGAAGGAGTATAATATGCTTGCAAAAAGAATAATCCCCTGCCTTGATGTGCGTAACGGCAAGGTGGTAAAGGGCGTAAATTTTGAGGGTGTAAAGGACGTAGGCGACCCTGTGGAGCTTGCTATCCAGTATAACAGGCAGGGTGCAGATGAGATCGTGTTCTACGATATCACTGCATCCTACGAGGGCAGAGGTGTGATGCTCGACGTGGTAAGACGTACCGCTCAGCAGGTGTTCGTACCTCTTTGTGTAGGCGGCGGCATTGCAACCGTCGATGATTTCCGTGATACCCTCAGAGCAGGTGCGGACAAGGTGTCCGTAAACTCACAGGCGGTGAAGAACCCTAAGCTCATCAGTGATGCAGCCGAGATATTCGGCAGCCAGTGTGTCGTTGTCGGCATCGATGCAAAAAGAAACGACAAGGGCGGCTATTCCGTTTTCATCAACGGTGGCAGGGTAGATATGAACCTTGATCTCGGCGATTGGGTAAAGGA
>JAZURJ010000061.1:0-28133 GCA_045606085.1 Oscillospiraceae bacterium | reverse complement strand
GCTACCGAGGGCACAAACATCAAGATCGGTGCTGAGAACTGCCACTTCGAGAAGAGCGGTGCATTCACAGGCGAGATCTCCGCTGACATGCTGGCTGAGATGGGCGTTGAGTACGTAGTTCTCGGTCACTCTGAGCGTCGTGAGTACTTCGCTGAGACAGACGAGACAGTAAACAAGAGAACAAAGGCTGCTCTTGCTGCAGGTCTGAAGCCCATCGTTTGCGTTGGCGAGCTTCTCTGGGAGCGTGAGTGCAACATCACAGAGGAAGTGATCGCTCGTCAGATCAAGCTGGACTTCTTCGGCATCGAGGCTGAGGATCTCAAGAAGTGCGTTATCGCTTATGAGCCTGTATGGGCTATCGGCACAGGCAAGACCGCTACTGCTGACCAGGCTGAGGAGGTTTGTGCATTCATCCGTGCTACTCTCGCTAAGCTGTACGGTGCTGATGTTGCTGAGGCTGTCACAATTCAGTACGGCGGCTCCATGAACGCTGCTAACGCTGCTGAGCTGGTTTCCAAGAAGAACGTTGACGGCGGTCTCATCGGCGGTGCTTCCCTGAAGGCTGCTGATTTCACAACAATCATCAAGGCTGCTGAAGTAGGCTAAGCCTACTCCGTCAGGAGTGAGGAGTTAGGAGTGAGGAGTTGATGTATCCGACTGCGTCGGATGTATTAAAATACGGCTTCGCCGCGACCTTACTTTAATTTCTCGCTTATTTGCAAATTGAAATTACGTTACGGGATTTAGGGCAGGAACTGATAAGTTATAATGATTCAAATACGTCGGCATGAGCCGACACCATAACTCCTCACTTCTAACTCCTAACTCCTAACTTACGAAAGGAATATAAATAATGGCTAAACCCGTATTATTAGTAGTAATGGACGGTATCGGCTTTTCCAAGACAGGTCTTGGCGACGCTGTAACCGAGGCATACACCCCCACACTCGACTGGATGCTGGAGAACTGCCCCACAACACGCCTGAAGGCTCACGGCGGTGCAGTTGGTCTTCCTTCCGACGACGACATGGGTAACTCCGAAGTAGGTCACAACGCACTCGGCTGCGGTCAGATCTACTCCCAGGGTGCAAAGCTCGTAAACGAGAGCATCGAGAGCGGTAAGATGTACGATTCTGCTGCATGGCAGGAGCTGGCTAAGAATGCTAAGGACAAGAACTCCACAATGCATTTCATCGGTCTGCTTTCCGATGGTAACGTTCACTCCAACATCAGCCACCTCATCAGCATGGTCAAGCGTGCAAAGGCTGACGGCGTATCCAAGGTAAGAGTTCACGCTCTGCTGGACGGCCGTGACGTTCCCCCTCTGACAGGCGGTGAGTTCATCAAGCAGCTCGAGGCTGTTTTCGCTGAGCTGAACGACGCTTCCTTCGACGCCCGCATCGCTTCCGGCGGCGGTCGTATGAAGATCACAATGGACAGATATCAGGCAGACTGGCCCATGGTAGAGCGTGGCTGGGCTACTCACGTCAAGGGCGAGGGCAGACAGTTCGCATCCGCTGTCGAGGCGTTTGATACACTGGTAGCTGAAACAGGCGTGGCTTCCGATCAGGACCTGCCCGCATTCGTTATTGCAGAGAACGGCGAGCCTGTCGGCAAGATCGTTGACGGCGATTCCGTGATCCTGTTCAACTTCCGCGGCGACCGTGCTATCGAGATGTCCATGGCATTCGATATGGATGAGTTCAACTACTTTGACAGAGGTGCAAAGCCCGACGTATGCTACGCAGGTATGCTCCAGTACGACGGCGATCTGAAGCTCCCTGCAAGATACCTTGTAAATCCTCCCGAGATCACAAATACCCTCTCCGAGGTGTTCGTGAACGCAGGCCTGAAGCAGTACGCTATCTCCGAAACACAGAAGTACGGTCACGTAACATACTTCTGGAACGGTAACAAGAGCGGTAAGTTCAGCGAGGAGCTGGAAGAGTATGTGGAGGTCCCCTCCGATAACGTAAGCTTCGATCAGCGTCCCTGGATGAAGTCCGCAGAGATCGTTGACGCTCTCATCGAGGCTATCAAGTCCAAAAAGTACAACTTCCTCCGCTGTAACTTCCCCAACGGCGACATGGTAGGTCACACAGGCTCCATGCAGGCAACAATGATCGGTGTTGAATCCGTTGATATCGGTCTTGCACGTCTTAAGGAAGTATGCGACGAGTACGGCGTTACCATGCTGGTGACCGCTGACCACGGCAACGCAGACGAGATGCTCGAGAAGAACAAGAAGGGCGAAGTGAATGTAAGAACAGCTCACTCCCTCAACCCTGTTCCCTTCATCATCTACGACAAGGACGTGAAGTACACCATCAAGGATGGCGAGTACGGTCTTGCAAACGTTGCTCCCACAGTTGTAAAGATGTTCAGTCTTGAAGCCCCCGCTTGCTGGGAAGCTTCCATGATCTGATCTGTGATGAAAATATACGGTCACCGCTCTGTATGGGGCGGTGATCTTGTTTTATGTGATAAACCACCTTGCCATATTGTACCGCATATCAAAAACACTTATCCATATCTTTATTTCCTTGACAAGAAATATCATAAACTGTTATAATATAACTATAAAGTTGACTATTAAGGAGAAATTCAATGAAACATGCTACCAGCAATCAGATATGCACAGTGCCCATGGAAAAGAACCATGAGATCTCGGTCCTGAAATTCATATTTGCATTCTTTGTGCTGCTTGGACATACATGGATGATAGCCGAAAGGCCCTCATGGTGGCCTTATGTTGCAAATATCGCTCCTTTTGCGGTTGAGTTTTTCTTTATCGTATCTGGATACCTTATGGTGAGTTCATGGTACAGACACGATATAAGTTCCGATGCCTGCAACGGAGAAAAAACAGCACGCTTCATAACAAGAAAGATATCCGGCATTTCGCTGCAATATGTCATAGCATTTTTGTTCGCTTTTGCACTCAATATCATCGTTCCGCTATTCAAGAACAAACCTGATAATATATACACATATATATTTGAACACATTATCAGAAGTATACCTGAAGCTCTTTGCATGATTGGAACAGGTTTAAACACCCGAGAGGTCCTTGGCGATGTGTGGTATATATCTGCAATGCTTATTGCATTGATGGTTCTTTATTATCTGTTATGCAGATACAAAAAGACATTTTTATATGTCATTGCCCCTGTTGTGGCTTTACTTGTTCTGGGGTATCGTTATAGGGTGCTCGACGGATACGGCGACAGTAATATGACTTTCAGCGGTATTTTATGCATAGGTATGATCAGAGCGATAGGCGGATTATGTCTGGGAAGTGTGGCATATACACTGTCGGAAAAGCTTCGCAGTTATGACTTTTCATTATTCGGAAGAATATTTATTACCTTTAGCGAGGTGTTCGGCTGGCTCATACTGCTTGTTGGATTGTTCTGTTTCAAATATAGTGCAGGAATCCACTTCCCGCTTTTTATTATCCTGGTACTGTTGATTGCAATAGTCATGAGCAATCAAAGTTATATATGCAAGCTTTTTAAAAGCAAACACTGGGACAAGCTGGGAGCAGCCTCCTTATGGGTGTATCTGGTTCATTTTAAACTCGCACGCCTTATCAGCGATCACCTATATGATAATGGATACAAGAAAAATCTGCTGATTCTAATCGTTGCAACCACTGTAATGTGCCTGATCGAATATGGCATATATCTCTTAATCAAAAAGAATATGAACACGATAAAAAAACTGTTCATTAAAAATAAAGAAACTGAAAGCATATCATAACTCAGCTTAGACTTGTTCACACAACCCAATAAACGACAAATAATACGGAGGAAACAATGCATACGAAATCTACAATATACATATCAAGTTGTCCTCAGATATCAATTTTGTAATTCATCTTTGCTATTCTGGTATTATTCTCGCATACATATTTTATGCCAGATTACCCCTCGTTTGTATATGCAGACTGATTACCCACAAAAAAGATTCTATCAGAAAATTCTTCATACAAAAGTAAAAACGTTTAATCTTCCCTATCAACAACAAAAAACTCTGCAAGTATATATACTTGCAGAGTTTTTTGTTTATTGCAGTTTATTGCAGTTAAGCAACATATATAATTATCAAGGGGAAAGGCAAAGCACTCACCCCGTGCCCTGACAACCAAAACTCTCTAACACAACATATCTAAGGAGGACAAAATGAACTCAAAAACAATCACACTCAACGGAGTTGAACAAAAGATCTCAATTAACGGCAGAAACTGCTGGATCCGCAATGACAGCAACGAAATACTGTATGCTGCCGGTAAAGCAGATTACACGCCCGGAGATGATGGCGGTATATCCATCCCAATAGGCGGTTCCGCACCTGTATATGACGCAAATGGCACCGTATATCTGCAGGGAAACGGCATTGTAACTGTTATCGGTAGCGACTACACAGAAAACCCTTTTAAGTCTGTCGGTTCAAATGGCGGCGGGACCGACGCAACTGCCAGAGCCGCTATTTCAGCTCATACTCAGAATGCAGGTATCCATATCACCGCACAGCAAAAGGCGGCTTGGAATGTATTGAGCAATCCTAATCTTCTTGATAATCCGGATTTTGCGATTAATCAACGCCAAAAAAACAGTTACACTTCTGATGGAGCCATCCTATATGCTGTTGACAGATGGCGTATGCAGAATTACTACACTCTTGAGGTTTCTACACATGGGGTTATCATATATCCCACAAGAGTCATAACATCAATAAGTACAGCTATACTGCAGGATATTGCAATTCCTCATTACATCGAAAATCTCCCTCTTACATTGTCTTTTTCAGGCACAGGAACCGAAAAAGCATATCTGCGAGTGTCAGCATACAATTCTGACGGAGCGTCTTTGGCACATACAGAGCCTCTGGCTGTAAACAGCAGTGTAAAAAGCATTACAATGGAATCTGTTCCGAGCGGTACTACAAAGATCAGAGTAGCATTGAATTATGATATTGGTGCCGAAGCTAACGATTTGTGCAATTTACAATGGATTAAGCTCGAGCTGGGCAATACCGCTACACCATTCATGCCGCCTGTTTCTTCGACGGAACTGGCAAAGTGTCAGTGTTATTACCAGATACACAGCAGCAATAACATAAGCGAGGCAGATCTTAGACCAACGATGTTCTCAACCCCTGTTATAACACAGCTTGATGACGGGAATTACAGTTACGACGCCAGCAAATGATTATCCCGGTAATACAGCAGTCCCCCTCTGAGTACAGAGGGGGACGTGCTGTTATCAGCTCCTGAAATGCTCCAGAAAATCAGTCAATTCAAAACATTCGCCATGTCCCGGAAAAACAGTAGTATCTTGTGGCAGAGAAAAAAGCAATGGCAACGTCTTTTCTTCAAACAATCCGAGATAACGATGATCGGGCAAAGCCGGAGAAAGATTCTCTTTAAACAAAACAGCATCACCCGAAAACAGCATCTTATCTATATAAAGGGAAAAGCAACTGTCGCTATGACCGGGCGTAAACAGAAAATTTATAGTGTGTCCATGCCACTTCAGAGCAGTGCTCTCATCTACGATCTTGTCCACCTTGCATATATAATCGGTAACCGTCCTTTTGCAAGGTTGTTTGCGTAATATGGAAAAAGCATTGAAGTGTCGTGAGCAGTTCAACACCGGATCACCGGCTCTCTGTGCACAGATTTCTCCGGCTATAACAGGAGCTGAATACTTCCGGGACAGAAATTCTACTCCATTAATATGATCGAAATGCTCATGCGTCAGGAAAATATAGTCTACCTTAAGCGAACCTATTTCAGATGCTACAACATTTTCATCGTCACAGCTATCTATCAATATACAATGATCATCCTCTGATACGATATACATTCTGGACGCCAGATAATCTGTCGTTACATGGTTAATTCTCATATTGCTTAAATATCTTCAGCAACAATCAATGTATCCTTCTCAATATCACGCAGAGCTACGCGGCCTATCAGGCTGCTCATCATCTCAGGAGCAAGTCCGGTTCCAGGTCTCTTTGCATCCAGATCATCTGCAGTGATAACTTGTCCTGCTTTGATATCGTTTGCCGCTATTATGCTGCGACGCATATTGGCACGCTGCTTCAGCTCCGCTTCAGACACAACACGCTGTTTTGTGCCAAGTGCATCGTGGACATTATTGCAACAGTTGATAAGCTGTGCAAAACGATCAGGCTCCATTGCCATGCCATTATCCCAACCCATTTTTGAACTATCTAAAGTAAAATGCTTTTCGATAAGGCATGCTCCGAGTGCGATAGCGGCCGATGGCACCTCTACACCCAGAGTGTGGTCAGAATATCCGATGGGATACTCAGGGAAAAGCTCTCTGAGTTCAACTATGTTATTCAGATTGATCATATCTGCCGAAGCAGGATATATGGATACACAATGAAGCAGGCACAGATTTCTGTTTCCTGTGCTTTCAATTGCAGATACTGCCTTCTTTATTTCGTTGATATCTGCCATGCCGGTAGAAAGAACGATGGGAAGTCCTTTTTCTGCAGCGTATTTCAGGTAAGGATAATTGTTTATATCCATAGATGCAATCTTAATAAAAGGCGGATTTAGTGATGCAAGGAAATCAACTTCCTTTTTAGAATAGGGAGTGGAAGAAAAGCCAATTCCGTTATCGCTACAGAACAGAGCGACTTCTCTCAGCTCATCCTCCGACATAGAAAACTTTGCTACCATGCGTTTAGCGATGGGGTTAGCATCATAATAGGATCTGGAGTACAGTGTATCAGGCGTCCACGACTGGAATTTCACACAATTACAGCCTGTTTCTTTTGCAGCTAAGATCATTTCCTTTGCACGCTCAACACTTCCGTTATGACTGGAATTCACTTCGGCTATGAAATATGGCTTTCCATAATTACTGACTTCAAAACCGTCATTGAATTTTATTTTTGACATTGTGTAATTCCTCCGTTATTGATAACCCAAATCAGAATTTAGCCGCATAAGTGTCACTGCAACCTCTGATCTCTGCATTTTTCAATCTTCCGATCACTTTAAAATACTTGCCCTTTCTTCCGCAGGGACAATCATCTTCGCCTAGTATCATTCCTTCGTCTTCGGTAAGTAAAGAATGTCCCGGATACGAAGAAGCCAACACTGATACTACTTGTATAATGCCTTTTTCGCCATGGCCGCATATTGAAAAATCTGTATGGCGTCTTATAATGATATCCGAAAAAACACTTGAATGCAGATGACCGCATTCACATTCCATGTATACTGTACCGGTTTGTTCGACCATGCCATAATAGTCATGTACTTCTGCCAGACCGCTAGCCTCCTTCAGACGCTGCTTGAATTCTTCCGGCGAAACCTGCTCGGACGTTAGTTTTTTCCAACCGCCGCCATGGATCATTATTGCGTTACTTAAGTCAAGTTTTACTCCACTGCATTCGATCGCTTTCAGGAAATGCTGCCAAATCATAAAAGTAAAGCCAAAAATCAGAATACGCTTGCCCTTGTGCTTATCCAGAAATGCCTTGACCAGATCCACATCAAGCTCCATATCATCATTAAGAGCATAAGTCTTATCAGAACCGAAAATAGAAAAACCCAGAATACCTGCTCCGCGAGCAGAAAACATTTTTCTGTCCTTAACCACAGATGGGCAATCTATTATCAACATCGGGCATCTGGCAGAACCGGTAAAACTTTCTACTATTTTCACCAATACTTTCTGTTGAACAGATGCGGTATCCCTGTCAAGATATATCCTGGACACAGCCTGTCCGGTAGTACCGGAAGATGTAAGAGTTTTAAACACCTGTTCCTGAGGAATGCTTTTAAGCTCAAGCTTTTTAAACAGACTTACCGGTAAAAAAGGTATATTTTCATAATTGCACGAAACATATGGATCAAAACCAACAGCATCCAACATTCTATGATACTCTGTACAATTCTCGTAATGCTTTTTCGTGAGTTCGCCAAGTGAATCGGATAAAAACTCTGTTTTTTTATCTGAAGATAATTCATACGGGGATAAAGTTAAAAAATCCATCATTTTTCTCCTTTGGCTCTTATAGCTTTGTTTTGATAATATCTGTTGGCAATCAGATTAGTAATCCTTGAAAAGAAATAAGGTATAAACAAAATATACGTTCTTAATACATTTTTAGTTTCCTTAAGGAATTGTTCTGCCGTATTTTTGAATATCATTTCTCGGGTTCTAAAATACGAAACCATAGTTGAATAAAAGATTCTGCGGGCAGCATAATCTCCTTTAAGCCTCATATCATGCTTCAACAGCAACTCTTTTTGTGCTTTATAAAGTGCAGTATCAACATTCATAGCGTTATATCTGCTTGAATATGCCAAACTGGTCCCACTGTCCTTACGACCTAAAGGAAGCCTGTAAGCAGTCATTTTCTCATCCAACAAACAAATATCGCCATGCAGAAGATATACGGCAGCACATATTCTGTCGCCGACCTGCGGATGAACCGAATACATTACAGAATAGTCGAATTTGGGTGATCTGAAAATATTCCTGCGCATATATGTGGAAGTCTGACCGGGAAGATGGAACCCATCATAATCCTTTATACTGAAGCACTTTTTAGGGCCATACCAGTCCAGCTTATATCGAGGGATAACTGTACCATCTTTGTCAATATATATAAGCCCTGTAGAACAGCCGAAATGTTCAGGATGAGCGTCAAGAAAATCCTTCTGTTTTTGCAGTTTCCGCGAATCGATCCAAAAATCGTCCGCTTCCAGGGGGGCAATGTAATCTCCGCGGCACATCAGATTTAGTTCATAAGAATTCCTTGTTGCACCTATATTTTCACTACGTTTAACAAACCGGATGATATCCGGATACTTTTCTGCATATTCGCTGATAATATCAGGAGTTCTGTCAGTTGAAGCATCATCGCCGATAACTATTTCATATCTGAAATCAACCTGCTGTGCTAAAACGCTGTCGATCGCCTTTGATATATACTGCTCATGGTTGAATGCAGTCATCAAAACGCTTACGGTTATTTTATCTGTATCCAACCAACTCACTTCCTTCCGATGTGCCAAATATCAGACAAGATCCATTACCCTTGACATGGATCGGATAAGGTCATTTCCATCCCATATCAGCGAGAAATCCATCGTCTTTCCGATCGGTACGATGCGGTCGATGCCGGCAGGACGAATACTCATCATAATACTATGCAACTGAACTTTATCAAATCCTACATAAGAAAGGGTTTGACACTGTTTTGTGAACAAACAGCGGGTATCAGCGAAATCATTCACATCGTATTCGAAGAATGTTCCGCTATTATACTTGAAATCCATTAACGTTTCTGTCAACTTATTAACCTTGATTCTCGTTATCAAATTGCTGCTTGTAGGTATTAATGAAATATCTTCGTGAGCGGCAGCGTCGTAAAACGCATATAATTTTCCCACAGCCTGCACAGGCTGTAAGGTATATTTTTCAGCCGTTCTGAACGCCTCATCCCAGAACATCTGTTTAGCATCATCAAGCCTGTTGCCGTACCATAAAATAATTCTCGGCGATGTGCAGGCATTCTGGTCAGTGAGGAATGTGTCATTGTAAAAATGCTCGGCGATCTCCTGCTTGTTAGGCATTTCAATATAAGCATCACTGTCAATAGCCAATGCCGAAAATCTATCAGCAAAAGTGATCTCATTTGCTCTTGGTGGCAGCATAGACCCACGGAGTTCAGCGATAGTATTATCTCCACCCCATACAACACGGCTGTCGCATATTGATGAAAAAGCATCATAGAGCGTTCTGTCCGGCGGGAATTTAAGCATGCAGATATATGGTTTCAATTCTGCATATTCTTCCAGCAGTTCGTTTATTGCCTTACAAATAATATCCACCTGCTCAAACGGCTTAGCGGGAAGTCTTACAATATTTGCATTTCCTGCAAGCAGACCCGCTGCAAAACTGAAAGCGAAGTTTACTGCAACATTCGACGGAGTACTATGAAACACTACTCCCCTGCCCAAACGGCTGCCACATTCAGGATACTTTGCTTTTTCTGACAGAATATGTGCCTTTCTACACCAGAAAGCAAATGTCGCAACATCAGAAAATCCGCTTTTCGCCCTCATGAGGTTCCTGGATAGAGCATTCAAAAAGTCCACAGTTATATCTGAAAACGGCTGCATAGAGCCAACTCTAGGCATTTCAAGCACTGTTGATGCATTTCCGACAACATACAGCGGTTTATTTAATACATCTGCAATTTCCATTTATATAAATTGACCTCCTTAATTACGCTCTTACCCAAAACAAACAAGTCGGCATATTATTTGGAATAATATTTATCAAGTTCGCTATACTTCACCTTGCCGGATTCATTCCTGGGTATCTCATCAATCTTTACAAAACTGAATGCTGATCTTGCAAACGATGTTTTTTCACAGATAAAGTGCAATAATTCTTCCGTATCGATTTCTTTTTCTGTGAAAACATACATTTTATCATCAATTCCACCGCAAACACAACCTATGCCAGGGTAGTTAGTGTTGATCAACATTTCCATCTCATCAAGATTTACTCGACTACCATACAGCTTTAAAAATCTCTTCAGCCTTCCGACGATATAGTAATACCCATCAGCATCACGCTTTGCAATATCTCCGGTTTTAAGAACGCCCATTCGTTCGTCGCCTTTGGACAAATGCTCACCACATTCAGCATATCCCAAAGTAACATTAGCACCTTTATATACTAACTCTCCGCTCTTTTCGGGTTCATTGATAATATTTCCGTCGATATCAATCAGAGAAAACTCTCCGCCCGGGATAGCTATGCCTACACTGCCGCACTTGTTCATGGATTCGCTGTGAGGCAGGTATGACATACGTGCTGTGGCCTCCGTCTGTCCATACATTACTACAAAACGCTTGTTGTTTTCGATCGCGTACTTTGCAAATTCACGATGAAGCTCCGGCGAAAGTCTTCCTCCTGCCTGCGTCATTGTTTTCAGCGACGGAAGATTCATTCTGCGGAAGCGAAGCCTCTCCAGCATCTCATAAATGTACGGAACGCCGCCAAAGGAAGTAATATTATACTGTTTGAACAACGCCCAGAACTCTTTGTGCATTAGTGTCTTTTCTGTAAGAACAATGCAGGCACCGGCGTGAATGTGTGTGTTTATAATGGACAGCCCATAAGTATAGTTCATGGGCAGAGTCGTGATCGTAATCTCATTCTCGTCAATTTCAAGATATTTTATGATAGACTCTGTGTTAGCTGCAATATTGCCATAACTCTGACGAACCAGTTTTGGACTTCCAGTGGAGCCGGACGTTGTAAGAAGCAGTGCGAGATCATCATACAACGGATAACCCACACTGTTGGTAGATTCATACAGGCAATATCCGTGTTTTTCAAATCCTTTTCTGGTTTTTGATAATACATCGGACTGCAATGTATCGGGTGCCCAGATATATCGGGGGCTGTATTTTTCATACAACTCCGCCAAAAGCTCTGTATCAAGATTTGCATCCAGCATCACCGGAACGATTCTACTGTGCAAAAAAGTCAGATATCCCAACAAGCATGCGTAGGTATTAGTGCACAGGCAAAATACCAGACAACGCTCGCCGATAGCAGCACTCAGTTCTTCCCCGTCGTGTTCTATACGGGAATAGGTTATCCTCTCGCCACTCTCAGTAATAACAGCGGTTCTTTCGCTGAAAGCCTTAAAACTCCACTCCATACTTTCCTAAAATTTCCTTTCCGCATTCGTATGAGCTAAAGTCTATAATATCATCAGTTTCAAACATTATATCAAAACCGTCCTCTAACTCAGCAATAAGGTTCATGTGACCGATAGAATCCCACTCAGTGATAGACTGATAGTTTAAGCCTGCAAGCTGATCCTCAGTTACACCGAAAGCGGTGATAAACGCGTTGTTGTATTTTTCGATATTAGTCATGGTGATTTCCTCCGTAAATGTTATGTTTTTCTGCACACCCGTGTGTGCGTATTGTATGTTTATCCGGGTTACAGTTTATCTATAACCTGCAAACAACTAAATAAAACCGAATCATCCGGCTGGTCTTTGCCCGCCATCGACTCTTAATACCTGTCCGGTAATAAAAGAAGCATTATCACTGGCTAAGAAAGCGACAGCATTAGCAACATCCTCGGGAGTACCCATACGCTTTATACAGCTTTCAGCAATAATTTCATCTACCTTGTCCTGCTTTTTCAATTCAAGCATCTGTGTGCGAATAAGACCTGGGGCGACAGAGTTTACGCGTATATTATACACGCCAAGTTCTATCGCAAGTGTTTTTGTACTCCATGCAAGTGCAGCCTTTCCAGCACCATATGCAAGAGTTCCCTCGGCATGATCTATACCGCTGACCGAAGATATATTGACAATACTGCCATTATGCTTGCGGATCATATATCGTGAAATCAATTGTGTAACGAGCATTGTTCCTACAAAATTGATCTCATACAATCTTTTTATTTCATCCATAGATGTCATCTGAAGCGTTCCGCGGGAATTAGAGCCTGCATTATTGACAAGTATATCGATCGTATTTTTGTCAGACAAGATCTCTTTTACGCCTCTCTTGATCTCATCTTCGTTCTGCAGATCGAAATATATCGGTTTGATAAAATTGCCGTTTCCGCTTTCTTCTATCTTGTGCATCTGTTCTTCAAACTGTTCGTTTTTAGTTCTTGCACAAGCATATATATTTGCCCCTTCCGCAAACAGCTTTTCCACTATTCCATAACCAATTCCTCGATTACAGCCTGTGACAACAGCAGTTTTTCCGGCTAAAATCATGTCCGTTCCTCCATATAAATCTTCTCATACTGAAATTGTTCTTTTCTGCTGTACCACACGTCCTTTGTGATACCTGCGACTACAACATCCTGAAACTTTCCGTCCTTGAAGACATGGTCTTTCATTGTACCTTCAATATCGAAACCGCCTACACGTAAAAAACGAACCACGCCTTTGTTTTCTGCGAGTATATACCCATATTGTCTGTGAAATCCTAATGTATCAAAAACATAGTCAAATACATTCCACCTGATAGTCAGAGCCATATTCATATCACGATCCTCTTTATCGGGTATGAACCAGCCGCTTTCACAGCGTTTGTTAACATGATCAATATCAGTTAAATAGGTTGTTCCGATAGGCTTTCCATCGGAATAAATTATCCATCTTATCTGAGTTTTATCATTTTTGTAACGCTCATACCATTTAAGTTGATCCTCCATGGTAAGATGGGTTGAAGTGAAAAGCGATTTCGACACTACTTCACTGTTTCTCCAATTCATCAACAACTCAAGATGCTCTTCAGTAACAAGCTTAAGTTCGACCTTTTTATTATTGAGAGATACCAGCATACTATCACTCCTTAAATGAATTTATCAAGACTTGCTTGTGTATTATCCTGATTTCGTGAAAACAAACGCTTGAAGAACTGCTTTGTAAGCTTAGCACCCTTCTTGAACAGGTTTGCTGTTCCCTTAAAGAAATTAGTTCCTTTATAGAAGCCTCCGATATAAGACAATGTCGCCTTAATAAATGCGATTCTGTACCTATGATCAGGTTTTGCCAATCTCTTATACTCTTTGACAGCAGCATAGTTTCTCTTTATCGGATTTCTTATAAATATTTTAATGCAATCAACGTAATACTTGATCTTATGTTCAGTCAGATCTATTTTTACATTAAAATACTTATCAGCGAATTTTTCAGCTTCGTCCAACCAAACATAAGTGATCGGATACATATTTCTTCGTTTCTGCTGATAATTAAAGCTGCCCTTTTCATCAGAACGTAGAGTTCTTACACTTACGACATCTTTGGAATGATATATACCCCCATACATCGTGAGCATCATATGAAGCTTTCTGTCACCGAGAATCGGCGAGGCCTTATATTCAGAAAGCATATATTCGTTCCATTCACGATATATATTACGATGCAGCAGAGATAAAGTGTTGGATGGCATCAGCCACTTCTGCACCTCACCCACATCGTAAACCTCTGCCTTGGAATATATCTGCTCATGAGCTCTCGGTATTACGGTGCCATTTGTGTTTATTGTAAGGAACTCGCCTGTGATGGCACTGTATTCCGGATGATTTTCAAGGTAATCTACCTGTCTTTGCAGCTTGTCCTTAATAAGCCAATAGTCATCTCCTTCAAGAAGTGCTCTGTACTTTCCGCGAAGTCTGCGTCTGACGGCATAATCGTTTTCCTTGAGTCCAATATTTCTTTCGTTGTATATAGGACGAATAAGATCGGGATATCTTCTGCGATACCTTTCAATGATTCTTCTGGTTCCGTCACTGGAATGATCCTCGCCGATGATTATCTCAAACTTAAAGTTGGTTTCTTGTATCAGTATACTGTTAAGTGCTCTTTCAATGTACCGCTCATGGTTATAAGCTGTCGATGCTATACTGACCATGATTTCATGTGGTTCTGTTCTGAAATTATAATATTCCTGCAAATAAAAACGCGAATGTGTAATATACAGGTTGTGAATAGGATAATACAGTTCGGTGTCTGACAATCCGGCAAAATCAATCTTTTCAACCACCGAAAAAATAGATGGATACGCTGCGACATATTCACTGACTATAGCCATTTTGCTCTCACTGAAACCTTCGGTTTCTATGATGACCGTATAAGGGAAATTAACCTCCTGCTGAAGCAGATTATCAAGACATCCCACTAATTCATTGTTCTGACTATAACCGCACATCAATACTGTAAGGTTTTTTTTGTTCATACGTGAATATCCTCGGTTTCATCAGCAGTTCTGTCAAGTATTGACATGATCATATCGTCTTTATTCAATGCACAGGCTTTATCACAGCATTTAAGACCCAGACGCTTGGTGTATTTAGCGTCCATATATTCCTGACGCAGTTGATTTACCACAGTATCATCACTAAGCGAATGTACACCGACTGCATATTTTTTGCTTATACAAAGTGATCTGGCAGGATCGTCCAATCTTACAACGTAGCTTTCTGAGGCCTCGTTTTCAACATCTGCAATATATACATCAGCAGAGCCTTTTACACAAGTAAGAAGCTGAACACCATCTCTGGGCGAAATCTGCTTATACATGCCTCTGAATGTATTTTTGAACTTAAAGTAATCATCCATTATCCATATCAGATTATCTGTAATGCCATTGTTATTAAACTGCAAACGATCATAAATCTTCACTAAACGTCCTTCGGTAGTGCTTTCACAAATGCTTATTCCATCATGCAGTGCATCGAAAGACAATTCACATTCGCCGAGTCCTTCAACAGGTTCATCACTGACCATTAAAAGGGCACCGGTCAAAAATGTCGATGTAGCTGTTATCTGATTTTCACCCTTAATAATCATACATCTACGATTATCTTCAGATATTACCTCTCTTGCCATCACAGACTTGTCTGCAGCATCAACGTTCACCACATAATCACCATCACTGCACAACAAACATATATTACCATTGTAGCTGAATGTAACCGCATCGTCCTCGCCCTTGTTTTTCAGCAAATAGATATAATTTATACTAAACTCTTTATTAATACCTCTGAGAAATGCCCAAGAAAACCTTCTGGCACCAAAAGGTGAAAAATCAGAAGTATATTCAAATTCAGTCAAGAAACAATTGGTATTAGGTTTGTCTACATATTTCATTTTAATTACTCCGTTTATGTGTTATTAATACTGTTATGCTGCAAAAATGCCGTATTGCAATATGCTGTCAGCATATTGCAATACGAATCAATCAGTGCGTTTATCTGTTCACAAAATCGATAACGACTTTTGCAATAGTTCTTACATCGCTTTCGGTCAGCCACAGATGAAGAGGGAGCGTTAAATTGTGCTTTGCCAGTTCATGAGCATTAGGACATGTTCCCTGAGCATAAGAGTACATCGAATAATCTGTGTTATCTCTGTAATGAACGCCGCCGTAAATATCATTGGATGCCATCTCAGCCAGAAGACCTTCGCGGTCTTCAACGATTATCTCGTAAAGGTGGAAACAGCACTCATCGGCATAAGGTGCTTTAATAACTCGGATCTTATCCTGGTTTTCAAAACACTCATCATAAATCTTGACAAGCTTACGTCTGTATTCATTATCCTCGTCAAGATGCTTTAGCTGAACAAGGCCAATTGCTGCCATAATAGAATTACCATGGTCTTTATAACCAAGATAGTCGACCTCATACTTCCATTTGTATGTGCCTTCAGACGATGTTCGTGCATAAGTATCTTTATTGATACCCAGCCATGTCATCTTTCTGCATATGTCATCATGCTTGTTTTCCTTAAAACAAATCATACCACTGTCTGCAGTAGGCAGATTCTTAACCGCCTGAAAACTATAAACGGTAACATCTATCCCATCCCAGGTGCCGGGGAAAACCCCGTTAACACGGGTGCCCGCCATATGAGCTGCATCCAGAATGAGTTTTAATCCGTTCTTCTTGCAAATGTCGATTACTTTATCGAGCTGACCAACACGACCGCCGTATCCGACAAAAATCACCGCACGTGTTTTATCGGTGATCTTTTTCTCTATATCCGCAGGATCAAGACAAAGATACTCATCCACATCAGCGAAAACCGCTTTCATTCCGGAATAAAGAATGGCATGATTAGTTGATACAAATGTAATAGGCGTAGTAATTACTTCATCATCATCGGCCCAGTTATTCTCTTTTTTCAGTATCTCTACCGCAAGGTGAAGACCTGCAGTTGCTGAATTGAGATAATGTGCATTGGTGTGGCCTGTATATTCTTTCCACCTATTCTCAAACTCAACGGTTTTAAAACCCATTCCTGTCCAGCCTATATCAAGACATTCTTTAATTTCCGCTAAGCATTCATCAACATAATATTTTGGCTTAAGTACTTGAATCGACATACATAATCTCCTGTTTGTTCATTTTTGATTTATTGCATCCACTTGCACTGCTCACACCGTTTGAGGTTTACGGTCAAGTATATGCTCCCACCATGTGTTATTGTCCAGATACCACTGAATCGTCTTCTGGATTCCATCTTCAAACTTTGTTTCAGGAAGCCAGCCAAGTTCGTTGTGAATCTTTGTCGGATCGATTGCATAACGCATATCGTGTCCCTTTCTGTCTTCAACATGGACGATCAGATCTTCAGACTTGTTCAATGCCCTGCATATGATTTTAACAATGTCAATATTCTGCATTTCATTGTGTCCGCCAATGTTGAACACCTCACCGACAGTGTCGCTGTGCAAAATAAGGTCAATGGCACGGCAATGATCCTCGACATAAAGCCAGTCACGGACGTTCAGACCCTCTCCGTAAACGGGCAGGGACTTATCCTGAAGTGCATTAAGTATCATCAAAGGGATAAGCTTTTCAGGGAACTGATAAGGACCATAATTGTTTGAACAGCGTGATATTGTCACAGGAAGCCCGAATGTACGGTGATATGCCATGACAAGCAGATCCGCCGATGCTTTTGACGCCGAATACGGGCTTGAAGTATGTAAGGGCGTATCTTCAGTGAAAAACAAATCAGGTCTGTCAAGAGGAAGATCTCCATAAACCTCATCAGTGGATACCTGATGGTATCTCCTGATACCATACTTGCGGCAGGCATCCATCAGGACCTGAGTTCCCATTACATTTGTACTGAGAAAGACCCCCGGATTTTCTATTGAACGATCCACATGACTTTCTGCTGCAAAATTAACCACAATATCGGGACGTTCCGTTTCAAATACAGAAAATACATCTTCGCGATGTGTTATATCGACCTTATAAAACTTGAAATTCGGGTTATCGGAAACTCCTTCTAAGGTTTCCATATTGCCGGCATATGTCAGGCAATCCATGCAGATGATTTTATAATCCGGATACTTCTTCAACATATAGTGAATGAAATTACCACCGATAAAACCTGCTCCGCCAGTTACTATGATTTTCATATTTTATCCTCCGCCAACGAAAGCAAATACTGACCATATTCAGTCATGCTCAATTCTTCTCCCAATACATGAAGCTGTTCTTGCGTAATAAAACCCTTTCGCCATGCTATTTCCTCAATGCAGGAAATATAAAAGCCCTGCATATCCTGCACAGTACGAACGAATTCCGATGCTTTCAACATTCCCTTGGGAGAGCCGGTGTCCAGCCATGCCATTCCTCTTCCCAGCTGTATGACCTTTAGTTCCCCGTTTTGCAGGTAAGAATTGTTGACAGAAGTGATTTCTATCTCTCCTCTTGCTGAGGGCTTAACATTCTTGGCTATATCAACGACCTTGTTGTCATAAAAATACAGACCGGGAACAGCATAATTGGATTTCGGCCTTTCAGGTTTTTCCTCTATCGAAATAACATTATTGTTTTCATCATATTCCACAACGCCGAACTCCTTTGGATTGGCCACGGGATAACCGAATATGACCGCTCCGCCATTATCGATCATGCAGACCGCCTTACGCAATGTATCCGAGAACTTCTGTCCATAAAACACATTGTCTCCGAGGACAAGACAAACACTGTCATCGCCGATAAATTCTTCTCCAAGTATGAAAGCGTCTGCAAGACCGCGTGGCTGATCCTGAATTTTATATTGCAGGTTCATGCCGAGCCTCTTTCCGTCGCCCAACAGGTTGCGGTAATCTTCGATATATTCGGGATTAGAAATGATCAAAACATCTTTAATCTCAGCCAGCATAAGAATAGACAGGGGATAATATATCAATGGTTTGTCATATATCGGAAGGAGCTGTTTAGATACTGATATCGTTGACGGATACAAACGAGTTCCTTTTCCTCCGGCAAGAATAATACCTTTCATCTGCGGCCTCCATTACTTTCTGTCTGACATTGTGAAGTTAACATCGCTCATAGCTAAAGTAGGAGCCTTTGTATCCTTCTCAGAACGAATAGGATCATCACAGCCCCAATCTATTGCAATTTCAGGATCGTTGTATGCTATTGATCTGTCCATTTCCGGATAATACCACTCATCGACCTTGTACTGAATCTCACAATTGTCCTCAAGTGTAATAAATGCATGACCGAAGCCGTGAGGTATCCATATTTGTTTTCTGTTATCAGCTGACAGCTCTACGGATACCCATTTCTTGAATGTGGGAGAATCTCTGCGAAGATCGACCGCAAAATCCATAACTCTGCCCCGTGTACATCTGACAAGCTTCAACTGAGATTTGGGATTGATCTGAAAATGTATTCCTCTGACAGTACCTTTTTTCGATGAAAAACTGTGACAATCCTGTACAAAAACCGTGTCAAAACCGTACTCTTTCATGGTACGCGTAGAATAGGTCTCACAATAATAACCTCTGTAGTCCTCGAAATATGTAGGCTCAATGATTTTAACGCCTTCGATTTCCAATTCAGTGATCTTCAAATTCGCCATTTGTTTATCCTTTCATTAGTTTAATATGCTGATATTTCTTGTTTTTCAGCCTTGTATTTTGCATAAAAAGACAATTTACATTAATCCTATTTATTATATCACGAATTGCATAATTAGTCAAGTCACAGAACCCTCGGCAAGCCCTTTTTCCCGGCATCATTCACAGACATCGAACAAAAGAACTGAAAAGCTCGGTCACAGTGTAGCCACACAGATTTCAGACAGAAAAAATACATATGGCTCACAAAAATCGCCGATATACTTTTATTCCAACCACATTGTATTCTGTACAGTTCAACAACAAAGAAACCAGCCTGTATATTTTGTTCAAAAAGCCGGAGTGCTTCTCAACGCTGAAATTGACAAAACGAAATAATAGTGCTATAATTTTCATATCAATACACGAAAAGAGGATGATATGTTTACTAAAATCTTCAATACACTCAAACAACACAAATTCCTTTTTGAAGAGCTTGTAAAACGTGATTTCACCAAAAAATACAAACGTACTATATTAGGAATGTTATGGAGCATTCTCGGACCTCTTGCCACACTCGGCGTTATGGCACTGGTATTCACACACTTCTTCGGCAGAGATATTGAACACTTCGTTATATATCTGTTTTGCGGAAACCTGCTATTCGGCTACTTCAAGGAATCGACCAGCCAGGGTATGTTATCCCTGTACAGCAACGCTACGATCTTCTCGAAGGTCAACGTCCCCAAATATCTGTTTCTGCTTTCCAGCAATGTATCTTCACTGATCAATTTTGGTATAAATCTCGTTATACTGTTTGTCTTCTGTGCGTTCGACGGAGTTGCTTTTACATGGAAATTTATACTACTGCTGTATCCGATATGCTGCCTTGTCGTATTCAATCTTGGCGTGGGCCTTATTCTTTCGGCGTTATTCATGATGTTCCGTGATCTGAGATACCTGTATGATATCTTCACGCTGCTTCTGATGTATCTCTCTGCAATATTCTACTCCATCGAAACCTTCTCCGAGCAACATCAGTATTTTTTCTATCTCAATCCTATCTATGTCTATATCCGCTACTTCAGAAAGATAATCCTCGACGGAGATATTCCGCGGCCGACATTCCATCTGCTTGCGGCAGGATATGCGATAGTAGCACTTATTATCGGTGCAATCATCTACAAAAAGAAAAATTACAAATTCCTTTATTATATCTGATCGGGGTAGAGTATGAGCAAACCAATAATCGAAGTCAATAACGTATCAGTAAAATATCTGACAGGTGATCTGAGAAATATCGGCCTTAAAGAATTTGTCATGAAGAAGCTCACCCGCAAATATGAGGTCAAGGCATTCATGGCGGTGAACGGTGTTTCTTTCACTCTTGAACAGGGCGATATGCTTGGTATAATCGGCACAAATGGTGCAGGTAAATCCACCCTGCTTAAAGTAGTCACAAAGATAATGGAACCGTCCTCCGGTCACGTAAAAGTAAACGGAAAGATAGCGGCACTGCTTGAACTTGCAAGCGGCTTTGACGGGGAGCTTAACCTCAAGGAAAATGCATATCTGCGTGGAGCAATGCTAGGTTATACACGCAAATTCATGGAGGAAAAATACCCTGAAATCCTTGCGTTTTCTGAGCTGCAGGAATATGAGCAGCGTCCGTTCAAGCATCTGTCCAGCGGTATGAAATCAAGAATCGCCTTTTCAATAGCTGCAATGGTCGAGCCTGAGATCCTTATTCTCGACGAAGTGCTGTCAGTCGGTGATGGTGCATTCCGAGAAAAAAGTGAAGCTAAAATGAGAGATATTATCAGCCAGGGAAAAGCTACTATTCTGGTATCTCATTCAATACCTCAGGTACGCAGAATGTGTAACAAGGTGCTGTGGCTCGACCACGGAAAGCAGATCGCTTTCGGGGATACAAACGAGCTTTGCGATAAATATGAGGAGTTTTTGAAAACAGGAACACTGCCGAAAATGTAACGAAAGAGGTACTGCTATGAAGGACATCAGAATATTCATGTGCTGTCATAAGCAGTATGACACCATACCGCCACTATGTATTCCGATTCAGTGCGGAACAGTGCTGAACACTTATATTAACGGAATTCTGCATGATAACGACGGAATAAACATATCCGACAAAAATCGCGAATACTGCGAACTGACTGCACATTATTACGTCTGGAAAAACATAACCGCGGATTATTACGGTTTCTGCCATTACAGACGCTTTTTCGGCATGGAACACACGACAAAACGTCCGTACGCAGCACTGAAAGCACCATCGGAAATGCAGCTGCTGAACGAAAACGAATTGCGTTCCTTGTGTAACAAATATGATATACTGGTGCCCCGCAGCGAAAACATGGGACTTTGTGCAAAAGATCATTACGAGACCTCTGATTATCACTATTCCGAGGACCTGTCCCTGTTTATCGAGATATTGAACAGCAAAGCACCTCAGCTGAAAAATGCCGCAAATCAATACCTTGCACAAAGCAGACAATATTTCTGTAATATGTTTATAATGAGCAAAGCTTTTTTCAACGAATACTGCGAAATACTGTTCTCTGTTTTAGAAGAGTTTGATAAGAGGAAAAAACTGCATGGAGATTTCCAGTCAGATCGCACGGACGGCTATCTCGGCGAGATATTCACAGGAATCTATATCGCATATTGTAGTGATAATGGTGCAAGAATAAAAGAACTGCCCCGACTGGATACAGGCTGTTCAATAAAGAAACGTGCGGGCTGCACGATACTTCCTCCCGAAAGCAGACGCAGGTTCTTGGTAAAACGCATTGTAAAAAAGCTCAGAGGTAATTGAAATGTATGATTATCTTATTGTTGGTGCGGGACTTTTCGGTTCGGTCTTTGCCCATGAGGCAAAAAAGCACGGAAAAACCTGCCTCGTAATAGAAAGCCGTGACCATATCGGCGGAAATTGTTATACAGAACTTGTTGAAGGCATAAATGTCCACAAATATGGTGCTCATATCTTCCATACATCTGACGAAGAAGTATGGAACTATATAAATCAGTTTGCTCGTTTCAACAACTACATCAACTCTCCTGTTGCTGTCTATGGTAACGAGGTCTACAATCTCCCGTTCAACATGAATACATTCAGCAGAATGTGGAGAATAAAAACACCTGCTGAAGCCAAAAAAATTATTGCGGATCAAATTGCAGATCTCAACATATCTGAACCAAGAAACCTCGAAGAGCAGGCACTTTCGCTTGTGGGTACGGATGTATACGAAAAGCTTGTGAAGGGCTACACCGAAAAGCAATGGGGACGACCCTGCACCGAACTGCCGCCATTCATCATAAAAAGACTGCCGCTGCGTTTCACCTACGACAACAACTATTTCAACGACAGATACCAAGGGATCCCTGAGAACGGATATACAGCGATATTCGAAAAACTTCTTGATGGCATCGAGGTGCGTACTTCTACCGTTTACAAAGAGTTTATTGCAGATAACCCCTGTATCAGCAAAAAAACAGTATACACAGGCTCTGTGGATGATTTTTTCGATTATTGCTACGGAGAACTTGAATATCGCTCGGTACGCTTTGAAACAGAGGTGCTGAACGAGGAAAACCATCAGGGCAATGCTGTTGTGAACTACACCTCCGCCGATGTTCCCTACACTCGTATAATCGAACACAAGCACTTTGAATTCGGCAAACAGGAAAAAACGGTGATCAGCCGCGAGTACCCTACCGAATGGCACAAGGGCAGCGAGCCATATTATCCGATAAATAACGATCGGAACAACACCTTGTTTGGGAAGTATGCCGAACTCATGAAAACACGGCCCGATGTGATCTTCGGCGGAAGACTTGGTCAATACAAATACTACGATATGGATAAGGTGATTCGTGCAGCTCTTGATATAGCCGCAAAGGAATTCAACTCCAAGAAATAAAAGGAAGAAAACCGCTCCACGAGCCCGTCAAGAGGCCGTGGAGCGGTTTTTGATCATTCGGATCTGTCCATCGCATCATAGACGATAAATGTTGCCTCAAGCAAAATGTTACAGACCCGCCCGCCATAAAGGTACTGTTCTGAACAGCCTGTAAGCATTGTTGCTGTGGCAGCCGATATAAGCAATGATCTTCTATAGCTCACGTTCATATACCTCCCGGATATACTGCCATTATTACACATTATACTACACAAGAAGTCAATCATTATCTGCATTTACAATGCCTTGTCATATTTGTCCCGGTGTGTGAATATACTCGTACAAAAACAGGACCTGTACGGAGGGATATAATATGCAGATGATAACATTCACCAAGAAAAAGATAAAGCGTGTGGCAACACTGGCTTCAATGGCAGTGGCGGCTGTGGCGGTAGGTGCAGTAGCTGTGTTCACATCGGTCGGTACACAAGCAGTAGAGCGTAAGCTGCCTGTCTACAACGTCGAGCGTGGAGATAACAAGATAGCCCTGACATTCGACGTGGCGTGGGAAAACTCAAACACTGCAGAACTCATCAGGATACTGGATGAATTCGACGCACAGGCAACATTCTTTGTCACGGGTGACTGGTGCGACAGATACCCCGAGGATGTGATGATGTTCTACGAAGCAGGTCACGAGATACAGAACCACTCCGACCAGCATCCGCACGTGGAGGGCATGAACGTGAATGAGCTTATCAGCGACACGAAAGCCTGCTCACAGAAGATCGCCATGATAACAGGCGAAGAGCCTACCCTCTACCGTGCACCATACGGCGAATATGATGATAACCTGATAACCACCGTCGAGGGCATGGGACTGAAGCCCATCCAGTGGGATGTTGACAGCGTAGACTGGAAGGAGCCTTCACCGCAGGAGATCACAGAAAAGGTGCTCGCAGGCACACACTCCGGCTCTATTCTGCTGTTCCACAATGATCTTAAGAATACTACCGAAGCCCTTCCCGACATCCTTACCCAACTGCGTGACAAGGGATTTGAATTCGTCACTGTGAGCGACCTTATATATCACGAGGACTACACCATCGATTCAAACGGCAAACAAGTGCCCATCAGCAAAAGCAGCATTGACATCACTCCCGAAAACGTGGATGAAGTAATGGCACAATATTCGGAGCAGATCGCTGCAGCAGGGTTTACCGATGAACAGCTTGCCCAGGCTGCCGAAGCTATCAAGGCAGGCGGGGAGATTCCTGAACAGATCGTAGCGGTGATGGCACAGCTGGGCATAGTGCCCACGGACGCCGCCCCTAAAGCAGTAGATACAGCCGTCACCACAAAAGCGAAATGATCGATATATTAAAATATCCGACAGCCATCAGCTGTCGGATATCATTTTATTGGTGTTGATCACTCAGTTATTTTGTCGGTAATAGTCGATGACATCTCTGATACCGTCGTCAAACCTGACAGCAGGGCAAAAGCCTGTGTCCTCTCTCAGCCTGTCGATGCAGACAGCGGAATTTGGAACAGCACCGTCCTTGTACTCCACTGCGCCGAACTCTGCCTTGCCGCCGAGGATATCGCATATGATATCCACATACTCGCTGAGGCGGCGGTTTTCTGCCGATCCAACCGCATAAAAAGCATCAGGCCTGCCGCTCTCGCCTATAAGCTTCAGGGCCTCCACAGCATCGCTGATATGGATGAAGTCCCACTTCTGGATGCACTGCGTCAGCTTTGGCGTTTCGCCGTTCAGCAGACTTCTGATGCAGTAGAAGATAACATTGTCATCCTCTCTGCCCCTGCCGTATATGCCGGTCAGCACTGCGTATTCAAATTCAATGCCATAGTCCCTGCACAGCTTCCGGCAGACAGATGTGGCCTCTGTTTTCGCGGCGGCGTATGCATTGTGCGGCGTCGGAAGCGAGGTTTCACATATCTCGCCCTCGTTGTAACAGTATTCCATCGTAGAGCCGACAAATACAGCTCTCCTGACCGACAGAGCCTTCGCAAGCTCCACTGTATTTACGGAAAGCCCGATGTTTCTCTGCTGCACACCGAGATCGTTCCTGTCCTCCGGACGAACACCCTCCCACGCAAGATGAAATATCACATCACTGCCGATGAAACGCTCATCGATACTATCGCTGATATCAGTGAGATCCGAGCATATGTATGTTACGTGCGGCGTGTCCATAAAGCACTTCTCCGCACGGTCAACAGCAAGTATCTCATAACCTGCACGAAGCAGATGTTCTGTAAGATTTCTGCCTATGAATCCGCAGGCTCCTGTTATTACCGCTTTCATCCGAGGTATTCCTTTATCTGTTTTTCCATCACATCAGCCACATTACCGCCTGCAAGATAGACCTTGCTCCACTCGACCGTCTTTGTAACAGCGTCAGTGATGTTCCATACAGGCGACCAGTTCAGCACTGCCTTTATTCTGGAGCAGTCCAGCTTCAGGAAACGTGCTTCATGAGGTGCATTTTCCTCCGCAACGTTCTTCCATGCCACACCATCGCCCCATGCTCCGCAGAAGATATCCGCAAGTCTGCCTGTTCCGATGCAGTCACCGTCATCAGGGCCGATGTTGTAACAGCCTGCAAGAGTGCTGTCCTCATACTGCTTCATGGCAAGCACGAGATATGCTACCACAGGCTCCAGCACGTGCTGATAGGGCCTTGTGGAATAAGGGTTGCGTACGATGATATCAGTCTTTGCCTGCACTGCCCTGACGCAGTCAGGAATGATACGGTCCTTTGCGAAATCTCCGCCGCCGATGACATTACCCGCACGGCAGGTGGAAACTGCGACACCTCTTTCGTTCAGAAAAGACTTCCTGTAGGAAGAAGTCACAAGCTCGGAGCAGGATTTGGAATTGGAATACGGGTCATGTCCGTCCAGCTTGTCATCCTCGCGGTATCCCCTGTCAGAATCGTCGTTGAGATACACCTTGTCGGTAGTGACGTTCACGAAGCTCTTTACACTTTCGCATTTACGCACCGCCTCGCAGATGTTCACTGTACCCATGACATTGGTCGCATAGGTGTATACGGGGTCTGCATAGCTCTCACGCACAAGCGGCTGAGCCGCCATATGTATGACTATCTCAGGCTGATACTTCTGCATCGTTTCATTCAGCTTGTCAAGGTCACGGATATCCCCGATAACAGACGTGATATCCTTTCCGATATCTGCTTCCTCATACAGAGAAGGCTGTGTCGGCGGCTCTTTTGCATAGCCGATTACATTTGCACCGTGCATCGTCAGTACCTTGCACATCCAGCTTCCCTTGAAGCCGGTGTGTCCAGTGACAAGAACGGTCCTGCCGTTGTAAAAATCAAGTCCGCTCATCAGTCGTTCCACACCTTCCACGGAGCGTTGCCCTGTGCCCAGAGCTTTTCAAGCTGTTCCTTCTCACGCACGGTATCCATGCACTGCCAGAAGCCGCTGTGCTTGTACGCCATGAGCTGGCCCATCTTCGCAGCCTTTTCCAGCGGATCCTTTTCAAGCATGGTATCGTCGCCGTTGATAAGGTCGAGGAACTCAGGCTGACACACCATAAATCCGATGTTTATCATATTACCGTCGCCCTGCGTCTTTTCACGGAATTCGGTGATCTGGCTGTCGTTGTTGATATTCAGTACGCCGAAACGCTGGCCCGCATTGTAAGCAGACACAGTAATGAGCTTTCCGTGCGACTTGTGATACTCCACGAGTTTTGTGATATCAAGGTCAGCAACGCCGTCACCGTATGTCATCATGAACGGCTCGTTACCGATGTAATCCGCAACACGCTTTACTCTGCCGCCTGTCATGGTGTTAAGTCCCGTATCCACAACGGTGACCTTCCACTTTTCGGACGTGCTGCGGTGCACGATCATCTCGTTCCTGCCGTTCGTAAAATCGTATGTTATATCGGATGTGTGCAGGAAATAATCCGCAAAATACTCCTTGATGACGTGCTGCTTATATCCCGCACAGATAATGAACTCATTATAACCATGTGCACTGTACAGCTTCATGATGTGCAGCAGGATGGGCATTCCGCCAAGCTCCACCATCGGCTTCGGCTTGTACAGGCTTTCTTCGGAAATTCGTGTTCCGAAACCACCGGCAAATATTACAACTTTCATGACGAACCTCCAAAGACCTGTTTCCTGCTTATCCTCTGAGCATCTCTATGATATGCTCCTTGGCTCTCAGACCCACTGCGGCATTTACGATCTCGCCGTTTCTGAACACCAGAAGCGTCGGGATGCTGCTTATTCCGTACTGCATCGAAAGCTCCTGCTCCTCGTCAACGTTTACCTTGCCTATCTTCACATCGTCACCCAGCTCATCTGCGATCTCGTGGATGACAGGTGTCAGCATCATGCACGGAGCACACCAGCTCGCCCAGAAATCCACCAGAACGGTCTTATCGGACTTCAGGACCTCCTGCTCAAAATTATCCTTTGTAAGCTGCTTTATCTCTGCCATAACATATTCTCCTTTACTTCGACTTATAATACAGCATGCAGTGGCAGAAGCCCTCGAAATCGGGATCCCTGATCTGATCACGGAACTCCTTGCACATACATTTGTTCTCCTCGGACATCTCCAGCTTGCAGGGGCAATAGCCGCCCTTCTTTTCAAGCCCGTCCTTTATCATCCTGACAATGTTCTCATCAGGGTTAAGCGTTACCTTCACTGTGTCTGCTCCTTCATTACATTACCGATCTTCTCAGTATCTCCGCCGCATCCA
>JAZURJ010000060.1:0-72400 GCA_045606085.1 Oscillospiraceae bacterium | reverse complement strand
AGTCGGCGACGAAATCGTAATAGAAAACCACTTCCACGAGATCATCGACAGCGACGACACCAACGAATGGGAAAACACCGAGAGAGCGGTAACGCTCACCAACTCACAATGGAACACACTCGCCTGCTTCATCCTCATGACCACACAATACCGCATAAGCGAGCAGACGGCATGGGAAAACCTCAGTAAGGAGACATACGATGACGGAACACCAAAGTTCCCGGCAGCCGCCAGCAATGCAAGCTACTACCGCGAGCTAGGACCTAAGCTCTTGGCCATACTCGAAAAAATCGACAGAACATAACCAACGACACCAAGGCGGCTGCAGAGCCGCCCGAGATGAAAGGACGGTACAGATGATTAGATTACACGAATACGGCGCAAGCGCAGAAATAACCCAGTGCAGAGATGGAAAAGCACGACTTGTTATCCGAGTTTTTGGCAAAAAGGTTCATGATAAAAAGTATAAAAGCGTTATGGGTGCCAAAAGGGCATGGCACAGATTTTGTTATTGAAAGGACGGCACACAATGACCAAAAAAGCTATTGAGAAAATCCCAACACATTGCAAAAACACAATCGAAACGTACAGTGAATTAATAAAAATCGACGACCGCAAAGGTATGCTGCAGCTTCTCACGGAAGATAGAAACAAATTACGAGGATATCTCCAGTGCTTACGAGATATGGGCATTCTATCAGAAGTAGAAACACGCGCACTCTTTTTATATTATGGCAGCAGACCCTAAAGCAGAAAGCGAGGAAACAAACATGAAACTCAATCAGTGCAGAGACTGGAAAGCAGTACACTTCGAGGATAGAGCAATCCTCAGAACCGATAGAAACCTCTACCCGGAGGCTCAGTGGTGGGCGCTCATATCCAAGGTAGAGGTCGAACCGATGGAGACAAAAGGCCATTACAGAGTTATAGATGAAAGGAGTACAACATGAGAAGAACCAAGAGAGCATACATCTACGCATACCTCGACGGAGAGTTCCTGGTAGAGGTTATACAGGCGGCCCTCGACAATAACATGATGGTTGACGATATGAAGCAGCAGCTCATAGCAGAGAACCCGGGTCATGAGGTCACATTCAAGGTTGTGCGGAAGTAAGGAGGAGCGGATGCAAGAGGGTAGACACTACAAGCTGACACGCCCTGTACAATTCAAGGGCTGCAACATACGCCTCAACGCAGGCACATCCGTGCTAGTCACCAAGTTCAACAGCCGCTTCGTCTATTGCGAGTGGAGCGGGCTACCAGGCGTTGAGCTGCGGTTGTCGGTTAAAGATTTCAAGCAGGAGGAGACATGGAAACCTTAAAAAAACTCACGGACAGATATCCCGTATTCAAATCTATTGTGCATAGCTTCCAGCGCGATGTCAACAGAGGTTCGCTCGACAGTTTCCTCAAAATAGATTTCATGCGGATTACCCACATATTACTAGGCTGGTATTTAGCCGACATCATCAATAACAACGAACATTACGAGGCAGTCAGTGCCTTGGAGAAAATCTACAACAAGGAGGAAACCATATGATAAGAATAGACTGGAGCTACTTCAACAAATTCGACAGCATCACCGATAAATACCTCCCCTCAACAGGGGAGGGAGAAACCAGAGCGACGCAGCTCGTTACGGCTATCAGCAAGCTCGTATACAAGTGGTACAACGACGGCGACGTATACGATAATACACACTATCTCGACGGCTGGTGCAATGACATTTCGAGCTACGCCAACTGGATATACAAGCATTACCCCAGTTCAAACCGCTTCCTCAACAGAATATCCGATGTCAACGAGGGAGGGTACGAACTCATACTCAAAGAGCTGGCAGACCTCCTCTTACAGGAGCCGTTCCTGGAGGAGGAGAACAACAAGCCCAAGACCGGCAGCATATATCAGTGTGACGGCCCGTTCGCGTTCATAGAGTACGACGATGAAGAGGAGGAATGGTGATGATAGGATTTCCGTCTCCGCTGACCGTAGAGGCACTCAGAAAACAGTACACAAAGGGAAGCAGGGTAGAGCTGGTGAGAATGGACGATGCACAGGCACCGCCCAAAGGGACAAGAGGAACCGTACACGGCGTAGACGACGCAGGCGGCATCATGGTGGCATGGGACAACGGCTCGTCGCTGAGCTTCGTATACGGAGAAGATAAATACAGGAGGATAGATGAATGACAACTCGAAAGAAGTTAAGTAACCACAGCATTTTCCAAATAAAACTCAAACAGCTTTTCAAAGAAAGCAAACACACCCATGCGGAATTGGCAGTATTCATCACCAACAAAACAAGCCGCACCCTCACTCGCCAAGCTGTCGGCGGCTGGGTTCTAGGCAAAGCAGCCCCCAGATTGGATACACTTCCCATCATAGCTGAGTTTTTCGGCGTTACCACCGACTTCCTGTTGACACCAACCGCAAAGCGCACATCTGAAATCAGCGGTTATTCGTATCTTTCGGAAGCGGCTTTATCAAACATAAACAGGCTGGCAGCTGCAGGCGTAGATATCAATGCGTTCATAGAACGCAAAGATTTAAGAAGCCTTATTGAAATAGCCGAAATCATTGACAAGAGAGAGGGTAGAGAATGCAAATGACCGTACCAATGACAATACTCCAGCAGCTCGGCGGCACGGAGTTCGTGATATGCACTGGCTGCAAGGATTTTTACGAGGAGGGAAACACCCTCCACATGAAGCTCACCCAGAACAAGAGCGGAGCGAACCGCCTCTCAATAGAGCTGGCACCCAACGACACTTACACGATGGTGTTCAGCCGCCACAAGGAGGCACAATTCAAGAACGGCTGCTACTATGAAGAGAGCAGCACGGTGATGCGCAGATACACAGACATTTATGTAGACCAACTCTGCGAAATATTCGAGAAGTTCACAGGTCTGCTTACATCGTTTCTATAAAGCATTTAGGAGGATAACATGAAGTATGTAATAATCAACGTTTATGACAGAGAAATCGTGAAAGTCGGCATTGCAGAAACGCCATCGGAAGCAACCGAAATCATGAAGCGCGACTTTATGAATGTTTTTCTCGAACACTACGACGCAGATGATTTTGAAAACGATAACTGGCGTGCTGATGAATGGGACATCAGTGAGACAGAAGCATGGTTAAACGGACGAATGAACTACGATTGGAGAATCATCGAGATAGAGTAGAGAAATCCAATCATACAGGAGGATAGCATGAATAACAACAACTTCACATACTACAGGGGCGGCGACGGCGTCCGAGAGTGCATAGAGCTGAAGCTCACCAAAAGCGACGGAGCTACCAAAACAACGTGCGTGATAGACACAGACTCCCTGCTCTGCGGCATACAGACCTTTCCGTGCGGCAATGGCGACGACTACACACTCACGACCGCCACGATCATATCAGCACTGGAATATCTGAACGAAGCCAGGAGCAGGTACACGGTGCAGCCGCTCAAAACCCTTGACGGCTGGTACACTAGCGGCATAGACAAGTTTTCCGACTACTGTTTCCCTGGTGATACCGTCACCGAGGACATCGTAGACTACTACATGAATATACTGCCGCCTGCATCCATGAGCTATGGATACTTGCAGGCGGGAGAAGCCTACAGCCATGAGGAGGACGATGAAGGAAGATTCAGAGCCACATACACCACATTCCACAGAACCAACACGGAGGGACAGTGGATATTTGACGGCTACTGTTTCATGAGAGAGACCGAGAACAGGGCGGACGCCAGGAGCAGCGTACAGAGGCTTTTAGACAAGCTCATGCCACCAACAGGGAGGAACACACAACATGAATGAAACCTACATTGAGATGAAGCGCAGGCAGCAGGCAGAATTTAACTCATTCCCCATGAAGTTCGCGTTCAGCGATGAACAGTTCGAGAGAGGCATGAGAGAGCTGGGACTGACACCAGAGGACACCGACAAGGTATACAAGACCAGCGGCGGAGGCTTCTACCGCCGAGACGACGCACCCAGGCTCCACGAGATGATGAACCGCTTTGGCAAGGAGCTTGAAGCAGCCATCGCAGCGGATACGACCGGAGAGGGATTTATATACGGTATGTTCCTGTACGAGCTGCGGAACCATGAGTTCGGATATACATGGGAGCTTGACGACACCCTGGAAGCCTTGGGGTACACCGAACAGGACATCGAAAAGAACCCAGCACTCGAAAGAGGCCTCGCAAAGGCTATCGAACGGATAAGCAGGGAAGATGAATAACCCGAAAACGCTGAAAACGTCCTTAAAATCGTTTTTGCTATGTAAGTAAGGAACAGACCCACCTAACGCCTCAAACGTCGCCCTGCGTCTCGCCTGGACCCGAAAATCGGCACAATCGAGTTGAACACGTACTCCAATGCCCGAAAAGGGGCATAGTGTGATATTGTGATTTGATACCTCCTGTGGTAAAATGTAATTATTACACCACAGGAGGCGAATCATGGGATATTTCGCAGAAACGCTCGGCATCACCAACGAGGAATACCAAGAGAAGCTAAACGAGTTGAGATGGGACCTTGATAACACCATTGAGGCTAATGCGGAGCAATCGCCAATACAGGATATTGACACCGAAATATGGAACGACCCGAACTCGTTGTTGATGTTCTGTATGGGAACGTTTGAGGAGTGGGAAATAAAGGAGATCGAACGACAGATATCCACCTGGACACCAGTTGACTTGCTGCTCAATTTGCGAGGTATGGCGAGAAAACATCATTATCTTAGCACTTTCAAGCAACGCACACCTCGGACAGAAGATATCAACAAAATCGCCACATGGAAACAGGTGGCGCAGATTGCAGTAGATCAAAAGCACCTTGGCAACTACAGGAACGCTCTATTCCGCATGACAGAGATACATCTAAACAACGCCAACTTTCACTTGGCATTGCATCGCCTCATACAAGTAATGTACCTGGACTTTTTAACCGTTACCAAAAACCATTGTGAAATAAACGCCTCAGGCATCATTTCTAGAATGCTTAGAATCATGAAAGAAGTCGCCCCCAGTGCCGAGTATTTTGACGAGATCTTTCTCGAAGCGGTGACAGAGGTAGCAGCAACGCTAAGCAAATACAAATTTCCTTACATACCACATAGCATCAACGATTTTAGGGAGGAGCTGAAAACAATAACAGGTATTTAGGAGGAACCACCATGGAAGATATCAGAACAACCTACGAACATAACGAGCAGCATTTCCGTGAGATACCAGAAGTAACAGCAGCGGAAGAGCATTTCAAAGAGCTGTACGAGCAGCTCAGAGTAGTCGCACCATCGCTCGCAGACGAATTTGATACAGCCGCTGGAGAGCTTGCCAGAGCATACTCGCTCATGGGATTTATCGGCGCAGCCGAAGCAAAGGAGAGTGCGGCATGAGTGATATCGTAGTATTTGATAACCAGGAGTTCGGAACGATCCGCACGATGGAGATTAACGGTCAGCCGTATTGGGTGGCGAAAGACGTTGCAACCGTGTTAGGGTACAAGGACACACGTCATGCAGTGCAGCAATATTGTTATGACGGGGCAAAACGCCCCCTCACCGATGCTATGGGGAGACTACAACAGACTTACATCATCCCCGAAAGCGACCTCTACCGCCTCATAGTGCATAGCAAGTTACCGTCCGCCAAACGCTTTGAAAAGTGGGTATTCGAGGAGGTTTTGCCTAAGTTAAGGAAAGAGGGCAGCTACTCCATGAAGCATGCAGAGGACGACGTAGAAGCTCTCAAAGCTGAGATATGCAAGCTCAGAGAAGCTCTGCAGAACCAGTCGCACACAGAGATACAGCAGCCTGCGAAATTGGCTACGCCACCGTCTTTGGCGTACTCACGAGCCAAGGGACAAGAGGAGTTGCGGCGATCATATATCAGCTACCTTTTGACCGCATTAAGCGGCATGATGGGACTTACCAGCATGGATATGTTGAGCCAGGCATACTCACAGATGGAGCAGAAAGGCGGATTGAACCTAGCATACCTACAGCAGATATACATGGGTACGCACCAAGTACCGAAAGTGTCAGTGTTGAACGCAATTTGCGCGGACCAGGAAGCCTCTGAAATGCTTTTTGATATACTGACATACAACATGAAAGGCGCTCTCCGAAAGGTTTAAGTGACCGCTTGAAACGATTTTCGGAACGAAAACGGAACGACTTTCGGAACGATACAAGCCGCATAACAGAGCCGTTTATCGGGATACCCCGAAACGATATTTGGAACGAAAACGGAACGAAAAGCGGAACCAATGGAAGAAATATAAGAATATAATAATATAAGCATTTATATAATTATAATTTATATTTTAATTTAATTATTATAATATAATTATAAATATAATATTATATTATTACACGCGCACACGCGCGAGAAGTTCCCGACATTTGTGTCGGAAACAAAAAAACAGCTCCTCGCTGGTCAAAGCAAAAGGAGCTGCAATCACAACCAACCACCGTCACTCTTAGGAGACGCTCTGCTGTGGGGAATACAACAGAGCATCATGACGGAGGCTTGATGTTATAATAGCACAACGCCTCGAAAATGTCAAGCGGATGGCGAAAATCATCTACAACCTATCGGCACTGAAGAACTTGCGCATCTAGAGATCATTGGCAGCGTCGTCGGACAGCTCACAGACGGTGAAGGAGCCAAGAGCTTCGACAGATACGGCAAAGGTGATTATTATGTAGATCACACTAATGCTGTATATCCAGCAAATGCTTCTGGTGTTCCGTTCACTGCAGCGTATATCCAGTCTAAGGCAGATCCTATCGCAGATCTTATGGAAAATCTGGCAGCGGAACAAAAAGCACGTGCGACCTATGACAACATCCTCAGACTATCTGACGACCCTGATGTTAACGAGGTAATGAAATTCCTTCGTGAGCGTGAGATTGTGCATTTCCAGCGTTTCGGCGAGCTTCTGGATTGCTATCAGAGCAGGATCAGATGCTGATCGGCAGGGAAGACCTTTGAATAACACAAAACGGTATCACAAATTAACGTGATACCGTTTTACTTATTCATTGTCCTTTTTATTTTTTACATTACTAAGGGGATTATTCTGCATAGCATGCTGCATCTGTGCGTTTGAAACGTGTGTGTATATCTGTGTGGTGTTGAGATTCTCATGCCCGAGAACATCCTTTAACACACGTACATCAACACCGTTCTGATACATTAATGTAGCTGCAGTATGCCGAAGCTTATGCACCGAAAGTCCCATGTTATCAAGGCCACAGCTCTTGAAGCATTGTTCAACGATCTGCTGAACACGTCTGTTTGATATCCTTGTACAGCGACGGCTCAGGAACAACGCATCATTATTTGGTGCTGTGAGCGGTCGTAGGCCTTTTTCCTTACGTTCATCGGGATCTGTTACGCTTGGATCAATGTAATCCATGTAAGCGTTTACACAAGCGTTGTTCAGATATACGATTCGTTCCTTGCTGCCTTTTCCTAATACTTTTAGCGAATATATCTCGTTACCGCCAGTATCGTGTGTACGTCTGATATCACTGATATTTATACCTACAAGCTCACTAAGACGCATACCGCAATTAAGCAGGAATACCACGATGCAGTAATCTCGTTTCTGATCAGGCGTATCGATGTGTGTAAGCATCTCAAGTGCTTGTTCAAGCGTCAGATATTTAGGCAATGCAGGTTTTGGTGACGGCAACTCCAGATTAGTCATAGGATTGACCTCAAACAGACCTTTATTATTAGTAAGGAATTTAAAGAACTGTCTGAGTGCAACAGCCTTACGATATCTGGCTTTATGATCGTTTGATTTTTCCTCTTTAGTAAAAATAAGAAACTCTTGTGCGATCATCAGATCCACAGAACGTATATCATCGGCAGTGATATCACGAATATCAATATTGGAAAACTCATCAGGATCATCAGAAGCTTTGCCGTTTCTGATCTTATAGAAACGCAGAAACGTGCGAAGATCGGTATAGTAATTAAGAACTGTCAGTTCAGAGCGATTTTTGACGAGCCTTAGATATGTAATATAATCCTTTAATAACGGTGGTGCGTTATCATAATTGTACTTCTTAGCCATTTTCAGCTCCCCTCTATTTCGTAAAATTTCTATTTTACGAAATAGCACATATATTTTAATTCATCTTCCCTGACTTATTATATCATCTGAAGTTATAAAAATCAAGGATACTGATCAACATCAAGATCTGTAAAATATATTAACTGTGAATATATATCTGCACATCCACATAATATGTACAGTAAACGAACTTTTCAACTGGAGGTACAAAATGACTGAATACCTGCCTGAGGGCTGCTTATTACGCACTGTGGAAAATCAGATGCATCTGCGTACGTATCAGACATTGCTGGATTGTCTGAATAACGGAACGATACTTGAAGCACCATGCGTTATATGTGACAGCAAACATAATCTGATCATCGACCTTGGATGTATGCGTGGCGTTATTCCTCGTGAAGAAGGTGCAATTGGTATCATCGAAGGAACGACAAAAGATATCGCTCTCATTTCGCGAGTAAATAAACCTGTATGCTTTAAGGTCATCGGTTTCAAGAGGGATGAAAACGATTTCATGTATGCGATATTATCAAGAAGATCTGCACAGCTTGATTGCATGGAATATTATCTGAACAAATTAAGACCCGGAGATATAATTCCTGCACGTGTTACACATCTTGAACAATTCGGATGCTTTGTAGATATCGGCTGTGGCATACCATCCCTGATACCGATAGATCTGATATCGGTATCACGCATCTCCCACCCTGCTGAACGTTTCAGAATAGGTCAGGATATCTATGCGGTCGTAAAGATGATAGAAAACAACAGAATCTGTCTTACACACAAGGAATTACTGGGAACCTGGGAACAGAATGCATCTGAATTTGAACAGGGAGAAACGGTAACCGGTATCGTACGCTCAGTAGAGGATTACGGTATATTTGTTGAACTTGCACCAAATCTGGCAGGTCTTGCAGAGCCAAGAAACGATGTTATAATCAACAGCCACGCAAGTGTTTACATAAAGGCAATAATACCCGAAAAGATGAAAATAAAGCTCATTATCGTAAGCACATCTGATAATGCGTACACTGATAATGAGCTGAATTACTATTATACGTCAGGTCACTTGGATAGCTGGACATATTCAAGCAAAACATCCGAAAAGCTGGTGCGAACGGTGTTTACGGCAGATTCTTGATCTTTTTCCAGTATTCCTGTGCACCTTTTTCGTGCTTGTTTTCACCGTACTGATAATATACCTTGTCTTTGAGAGCATCGGGAAGATACTGCTGCTTTACCCAGTGGTTGGGATAATCATGCGGATAGAGATAATGCTGACCCTTTATCTTTGCATCAGCTCCGTCGCAGTGCTCGTTCTGAAGGTGTCTGGGGAAGTCGCCCACTTCCCCGTTCTCTATATCAGCCATTGCAGCATCCAGTGCCATATAGGCACTGTTGGATTTAGGAGCGGTGGCAAGCAGAATAACAGCCTCTGCAAGCGGGATCCGAGCTTCAGGCAGACCAAGCTGCATAGCACTGTCAACGCACGCCTTCACGATCGGCACCGCCTGTGGATAAGCAAGTCCGATATCCTCACTGGCAATGACAAGAAGTCTTCTGGACAGGGATATAATATCACCTGCAGCAATAAGTCGTGCAGCATAGTGTATCGCAGCGTTCTCATCTGAGCCACGTATCGACTTCTGCAATGCGGAAAGCAGATCGTAATGCTGGTCGCCGTCACGATCATAACGCATATTGCTGCGTTGTGTCAGTTCCTGAGCAAGTTCCGGCGTGATATTGCCGTCAGCAGCAGTAAGAGCACACAATTCAACAGTATTAAGGGATTTTCTTACATCTCCCCCGCAGCCACGACTGATATATCGTACGGCTTCGTTATCCAGCCTGTATTCAATGTTGTTCTCCTTTGAAAGAACATCGAACCCACGTCTGATAGCTTTCTCAAGCTCTTCAGGAGTAACAGGCTTGAACTCAAAGACGGTACTTCTGGACAGTATTGCATTATAAACGTAGAAATACGGGTTTTCCGTCGTGGATGCAATAAGCGTTATACTTCCGTCCTCGATGTATTCTAGCAGGCTCTGCTGCTGCTTCTTATTGAGATACTGTATCTCGTCAAGATAAAGCAGGATGCCGCTGCTGCCGAAGAAGGTATCTACCTCTGATACGATGCTCTTGATATCAGCAGTGGATGCTGATGTACCATTGAGCTTGTGCAGCCTCATGTTCGCTGATTCTGCTATGATACGTGCAATAGTAGTCTTACCTACACCCGAGGGACCGTAAAATATCATGTTGGGTATCTTCCCCGATTCGATTACACGGGAAAGAGGTCTGTTGTCACCAATTAAATGGGATTGCCCCACTACATCATTTAATGTGGTGGGGCGAATTCTGTCTGCTAAAGGCATAATTATAATCCTCTGTGTTCCTTAAGAAGAGCGTTGATCTTAGCAAGGGGATCGATCACGTTGCTGATAGAAGTATCGTGATTGATGGAGGCGATGAAATATGCAATATACTTGGAAACATCTACCTCATGGAACCACTCTCTGCTGAGCAGGTCAGGTGTTCTGTAAGTGAGGTTTGTGCCAAATACGCCATCGATGATGCCATCCTCGAAAGCCTTGTCAAAGGATGCAAGACCGCTTGTGAACATACCGTATGTAGCGTATGCAAACACTCTCTTAGCCTTTCTTCCCTTCATCTCACGTGCGATATCCAGCATGGATTCACCGGAAGCAATGATGTCATCAGCTACGAAAACATCCTTGCCCTCAACGGAAGTACCAAGGTACTCATGAGCAACGATAGGATTACGTCCGTTAACGATGGTAGAGTAATCACGACGCTTGTAGCACATACCGAGGTCAACACCCATTACAGACGCATAGAACATATTTCTGTTCATAGCACCCTCATCGGGGCTGACTACCATGAAACGCTCCTTGTGAACGTCGATATCAGGGAATGCCTTAAGAAGTGCCTTCAGTACCTGATAAGAAGGCATGATGTTATCAAAGCCCATCAGAGGCACTGCGTTACATACTCTGGGATCGTGTGCATCAACTGTGATAACGTTGGAAACACCGATACGATGCAGCTCCTGCAGTGCAACTGCACAGTCAAGAGACTCACGGTAGCTTCTTCTGTGCTGTCTTCCGCCGTAGAGAAGCGGCATGATAACGTTGATACGATGAGGCTTACCACTGGCAGCCTGAATGATACGCATAAGGTCCATGTAGTGATCGTCAGGGCTCATGGAGTTCTCCTGACCAAACAGCTTGTACTTACAGTTATAGTTGCCTACATCGACGAGAATAAAGAGGTCCTTACCTCTTACAGTGCTCTTGATAAGACCCTTTGCATCACCGGACTGGAAACGGGGGCACTCGCACTCGATCATGAAATCGTCACAGGGATAGCCGTTTCTGTCAGCCCATCTCTCAAGATAACCATTGATCTTCGCACCGAGTTCCTGTGTGCCGTTCATAGCGATAAGTCCAAGGGGTGCTACGCTGTTGTAATTTTTATAGAGCACCTCTGTATTCTTGATATTTGTCATCTCAATACTTCCTTTGATTATGTTCTATTATTAGTAAAGGGGATACTTATTGCAGATCTCTGTAACCATCTCACGAACCTTCTGCTTGTTGCCCTCGAAGTCCTTGGAGATGAGGTAGATGCACTCACCGATCACCTTCATGTCATCCTCTACAAGACCTCTTGTGGTAACAGCGGGTGTACCGATTCTTACACCGCTTGTGAGAGCAGGCTTCTGGGGATCGTTGGGTATAGCGTTCTTGTTAAGAGTGATATAGCACTCGTCACAGTTATTCTGAAGATCCTTACCTGTAATGCCAAAGGGACGCAGGTCAACCAGCATCAGGTGATTGTCTGTACCGCCGGAAACAAGGTTGAAGCCCTTTTCAAGCAGAGTATCAGCCAGTACCTTAGCGTTCTTTACGATCTGAGTACCGTAAGCCTTGAACTCAGGCTTGAGGGCCTCACCGAAGCAAACTGCCTTACCAGCGATAACGTGCATCAGAGGACCGCCCTGTGTTCCGGGGAAAATTGCAGAATCGATCTTCTTTGCAAGATACTCGTTGTTTGTGAGGATAAGACCGCCACGGGGACCACGGAGAGTCTTATGAGTTGTAGTTGTAACAACATCAGCGTAAGGAACAGGGCTTTCATGTACACCAGCAGCAACAAGACCTGCAATGTGAGCCATATCTACCATCAGATATGCACCAACTGCTCTTGCGATGGAGGAGAGCTTTGCGAAATCAATAGCTCTGGGATATGCAGAAGCACCTGCAACGATGAGCTTGGGCTTGCACTTGTTCGCCTGCTTGTACAGCTCCTCGTAATCGATAAAACCGTCATCATTAGTGCCGTAAGGTACAAAATTATAGATCTTACCGGAGATATTTACAGGAGAACCATGTGTAAGGTGACCGCCGTGTGCAAGGCTCATACCCATTACTGTGTCGCCGGGCTGGAGCAGTGCAACATAAACTGCTGTGTTTGCCTGTGCGCCGGAGTGTGCCTGAACATTAGCATATTTAGCACCGAAAAGCTCCTTAGCTCGCTCGATAGCGATAGTCTCTACGATATCAACATCCTCGCAGCCACCGTAGTATCTCTTGCCGGGATAACCCTCTGCATACTTGTTGGTGAGAACGCTGCCCATAGCAGCCATAACTGCGGGAGAAACAATATTTTCGCTGGCGATAAGCTCGAGATTTCTCTTCTGACGAGCAAGCTCCAGACCCATTGCGTCTGCAACTTCCTTGTCATACTGACCGAGAAAACCGATAGAATCCATTAAATCGTTGTACATCACTGGTACTCCTTTCGAATTGCAAATAAAATAAGACTGCAAAAACCAAATATTCAGTTTTAAACAAGCTATTTTTATTATAACCTAAATTTTCACTAATTGCAAGTAATTTTTTCATTTTTGAACAAAATACATCAAATTTATTGAAAATAACAGCACACCGCAAACTGCAAACGTTTTCGGTGTGCTATTTTACTATTAAATCATCAGATGAAGGATACGATCTTGTCGCCCATTTCACTGCACGACACAAGTATCTTACCATCACTCATGATGTCACCTGTCCTGTACCCTGCTTCAAGTACCTTATTGATAGCATTCTCGACTGCATCTGCCTCAGCAGACATATCAAAAGAATATCTGAGCATCATAGCAGCGGAAAGTACGGTAGCAATGGGATTTGCCTTATTCTGACCAGCAATATCGGGTGCAGATCCGCCGCTGGGTTCATACAGACCAAACTTGGTCTCATTCATACTTGCAGAAGCTAGCATACCTATAGATCCCGTTATCATGGATGCTTCATCAGACAGGATATCGCCGAACATATTCTCGGTCACCATCACGTCGAACTGTGCAGGATCCTTGACGAGCTGCATAGCACAGTTGTCAACAAGCATATGCTCAAGGGTCACCTCAGGGTAATCCTTTGATACCTCCTCAACGACCTTTCTCCAGAGTCTGGAGCTGTCAAGGACATTGGCCTTATCAACACTGGTGACCTTCTTGCTGCGTTTCATTGCAACATCGAACGCCTTTATCGCGATGCGTCTTATCTCGTTCTCATCATACTTCAGAGTATCGATCGCAGTCATTATACCGTCGATCTCTTCGGTCTTTCTCGCACCAAAATAAAGACCGCCTGTAAGCTCACGCATGATAAGCATATCAAAACCACGTGCACTGATCTCCTCCTTCAGAGGACACGCACCTGCAAGCTGCGGATACAATACACAAGGACGAAGATTTGCAAACAATCCCAGTGCTTTTCTGATGCCGAGCAAACCTGCCTCAGGTCTTAAATTCGCAGGCAGCTTGTACCACGGTGAAGTTGTTGTGTCTCCTCCGATAGATCCCATCAGCACCGCATCAGACGCCTTGCAGCGTTCGATCGTTTCATCCGTCAGCGGAACACCGTTTGCATCAATGGAACAACCGCCCATCAGGAGCTGCTCATAATTAAATGTATGACCAAATCTGTCCGCAACAGCGTCAAGTACTTTCATTGCTTCTGTTACTATTTCGGGACCGATACCGTCACCCTTGATGACCGCAATGTTCTTAACCATATTATAGCCTTCTTTCTAATGAATCAGATATCAATACGCAGACGCATCTCATAGGTCTCGCTGCTTGGATTGATAAGTCTTCTCTTTCCGTCAGAATTAAAACCGATCTTACGAAAGAATTTCTGTGCATTCTTGTCATCCTCACGGACCCACAGGAATGCTGTCTTAAAATGCTGCCCTCTGGCTTCACGCAGAACATACGAAAGCAGCTTACGTCCGAATCCGATATTACGAAGTCCGTCCGCAATATAAATAGCTGTGACAACACATCCATCAGGAATCGGAGAGCTTTCGCAGACGCAAAATCCCTTTACTACCTTGTCACATGTTATAACAGATGTCAGCAAAGAAGTGCGGATAAGCTCAGGTATCTTATCGACCTCATACAGTGCAAGACGCTCATCGCCATCAAGACAGGACTTTGCTACTGCATATATTTCTGCTGCCTGCGACTTCATTGCCGGCTTAATATTTAAAATCACGTCAATAATTTAATCCCTGATAGATTTCAGGAGTCCTCCCTTTCTGATAATATCCTTGATAAAATCAGGGAATGGCTGTGCTTTGTATGTCTTACCCTTTGTCACATTTGTGATAATACCTGTATCAAAATCAACATCAACCTCATCACCCGCATCGATATCCCTTGCAGCCTCGTCACACTCAAGTATCGGCAAACCAATATTGATAGCGTTGCGATAAAAGATTCTTGCAAATGTCGATGCAATAACACAACCGATTCCGCTGGCTTTTATTGCGATAGGTGCATGCTCACGGGAGCTACCACATCCGAAATTCATGACAGCGACCATGATATCGCCTTCCTTTACTTTAGATGTAAACTCCTTGTCGATATCCTCCATACAATGAGATGCAAGCTCCTTATGATCGGATGTGTTCAGATATCTTGCAGGAATAATAACGTCTGTATCTACATTGTCACCATATTTATGTACGATTCCATGTGCATTCATTTCTGACGACCTCCTTAATCCTTAACATTACTGATATAGCCTGTAAGTGCACTTGCCGCCGCTATTGCAGGGCTGGCAAGATATACCTCAGAGGTCACATCGCCCATTCTGCCGACAAAGTTACGGTTCGTGGTAGATACAGCTCGCTCACCGGGTGCAAGTATTCCCATATGGCCGCCAAGGCAGGGACCGCAGGTCGGTGCAGATACTACCATTCCGGCTTCAACGAATATCTCAAGCAAACCGTTTCGGAGTGCATCAAGATATATCTGCTGGGTAGCGGGGATAACGATGGCACGAACGCCCTTCGCAACCTTTTTTCCCTTAACAACAGCCGCTGCAGCCTCAAGATCGGAATAACGACCATTCGTGCAGGATCCGATTACCACCTGATCGATCCTGATAGCAAGCTTTTCTGCTTCATCGATGGTCTTTGTATTCTCGGGGAGGTGCGGGAAAGAAACGGTAGATCTGATCTCTGACAGGTCGATATCGATGACACGAGTATAATGAGCATCATCGTCAGCCTTTACGATATCAAAAGTGCGGTCGGTCCTGCCTTTGACATAATCAAGCGTTATTTCATCAACCTCGAAGATACCATTCTTCGCACCCGCTTCGATAGCCATGTTCGCCATGCAAAGTCTGTCGTCGATAGAGAGCGACTTCAGACCGGGACCTGTAAACTCCATGGACTGGTAAAGAGCACCATCCACACCGATAAGACCGATTATGTGCAGGATAACATCCTTACCGGAAACCCACTTGTTAAGCCTGCCCGTGAGGTTGAATTTGATTGCGGAAGGCACCTTGAACCATGCCTCACCTGTAGCCATGCCAGCCGCCATATCGGTTGAACCTACACCCGTAGAAAAAGCACCGAGTGCACCGTATGTACAGGTATGACTATCGGCACCGATAACGCAGTCAGAAGGTACAACAAGACCCTTTTCAGGAAGTAACGCATGTTCTATTCCTACCTCACCGACATCATAATAGTTTACAATGTCGTACTTTTCGGCAAATCCACGACACTGCTGACACTGTTTTGCCGCCTTGATATCCTTGTTTGGTGTAAAATGATCCATAACAAGTGATATCTTGTTCTTGTCAAATATTGAATCAAACCCTATCTTTTCAAACTCATTTATAGCAACAGGACTGGTAATATCATTACCAAGGACCATATCCAGCTTCGCCTTTATCAGCTGCCCCTCACATACGCTGTCAAGACCGGCGTGCTTAGCAAGTATCTTCTGTGTCATTGTCATTCCCATAATAACGACCTCCTGTTATGAATCGACACTGTTATTATATCATGTTATTTTTTCGATGTAAAGTAGATAATTAAATATTTAGTGATTTATAGCACTAAATCGCTAAAAAGTTTAGTAAATATGTATAAATATATAAAAAATATATTGACATACCAGACAAAATGGTTTAGAATTAAGCTGTATATTTGTAAATACAAATACAGATGGAGATTATTATAATGAATACTGTTACTGTAAACGCAAGTAAAACCTATAACATATACATCTCAAATAGTATTTGCGACGATATCGGTAATATGGTGGCAAATGCAGCTAAAGCAAAAAAAGCGGCTGTTGTAACTGACGATAACGTAGATCGAGAATACGGCGAAAGGATAATGAATTCACTCACAAATGCAGGCATAAGCTGTGTTAAATTCGTATTTCCTCACGGAGAAAGCTCGAAATCACATGTTACTCTTCTGAAACTTTATGATTTCCTTGCTGACAACGGTTTCACACGCTCTGACATGCTCGTCGCACTCGGCGGCGGCGTTGTAGGAGATCTCACAGGCTTTGCCGCTGCTACATATATGCGTGGCATTGAATTTGTACAGATACCTACTTCCCTGCTTGCTATGGTCGATAGTTCCGTTGGCGGCAAGACCGCTGTCAACATCAACAGCGGCAAGAACCTTGTCGGTGCATTCTATCAGCCGTCAGTAGTCATCGCCGATTCAGATACACTTTCAACACTGACAGATGAATTTTTCGCTGACGGTATGGGTGAGGTCATAAAATATGGTATGATCAGATCACCGAAGATATTTGACATGACAGAACGATTCCATGATGTCGAAAAAGATTTTGATATCAACGATATCATCAGAGAATGTGTATCAATAAAAGCACAGATCGTTGAAAATGACGAACGTGAAGCAGGAGAACGTATGCTGCTCAACTTTGGGCATACACTTGGCCATGCGATAGAGAAATATCACAATTTCAGCGGCATTACACATGGTGCTGCTGTAGCCATCGGTATGAGCGTATTTACACATCGTGCAGAGGATCTTGGAATGTGCGTTAAAGGTGTTGCCGACAGACTTGACAATGTTCTGAGGATGCACGCGCTACCCACTACCACAGAAGCTCCGATGGAACTGCTTTACAAATATTCACTCGGAGATAAAAAGAGAAACTCAAAAGGTATTGATATAGTTATCTGTTCTGACATCGGTCAGAGCAGGACTATCCGAATGACCGTAGATGAATACGCTGCTTTCCTCGGCGTAAACAAGGAGAATATATGAATATTGAAATAACACCAAGGATGCTTTCAGGTACAATAAAGGTTCCCCCATCAAAAAGCATTTCCCATCGTGCTCTTATATGTGCCGCTCTCTCAAAGGGAGAAACAGAGATAACAGATCTGCTCGGCTGCGAGGATATAGATGCAACCTGTGAAGCTCTCGCTGCACTCGGAGCACAATTCCGCGCAGAAAACGGCGTGACATATGTAAAGGGAATTGAAAAACCTCCTGCAAAAGCGGATATCAACTGTCGCGAATCCGGTTCAACACTTAGATTCCTTATTCCCGTTGCCGCTGCACTCGGTGTTGAAGCAACATTTACAGGCTATGGCAAACTGCCTACACGTCCCATCACACCATATATAAACGAGTTTAAGAAGCACGGTGTCGAATTCATTTCGGACACTATGCCATATCATATTAAGGGCAAGCTCACTTCTGGTGTCTTCTCCATACCAGGTGATATCTCTTCGCAATTTATCACAGGACTGCTTTTTGCACTGCCTCTCATAGAAGGCAACAGCACCATCGTTATGACTTCTCCGCTGCAGTCAAAGCCTTATGCCGATATAACTATACAGTGCATGAAGACATTCGGTATCGAAACTCTTGAATTTAATGGCAATTATTCCGTTAAGGGTGTGCAGAATTACAAAGCCACATCCTACAACGTTGAAGGAGATTGCTCACAGGCTGCATTCTTCGCCGTTGCAAATCAGATCGGCAGTGATATTAAGATGCTTGGCATCTCGCAGAACAGCGTTCAGGGCGACCGTGCAATATTTGATATCATACATAATATGATAAAGATAGGCGAGAATTTCTCGGGATTTGACGTTGATGCAACTGATATCCCCGATCTCGTCCCCATTCTCACTGTACTTGCTGCATTTGCGGATGGTATTTCCCATATCCGTGGCTGCAGGCGTCTGAGGATAAAGGAAAGCGACCGTCTGGAAAGCATATCCACTGTACTCAATACTCTGGGAGCCAACGTCACGATCGTTGATGATGAGCTTGAGATATCAGGAGTTACCGAACTTACAGGCGGTATCTGCAGCAGCTTCAACGATCACCGTATCGCAATGTCGCTCGCTATTGCGTCCCAGAGATGCACAGATAAACTTATAATAACCGACGCTGAATGTGTTGCGAAGTCCTATCCAACATTCTTCGAGGATTTCCGTTCGCTTGGAGGTGAATACGATGTCGTCATTATTTAACGGCGGTATCTCAGTATCGCTTTTCGGAGAATCGCACGGCAAGGGCATTGGCGTGATTCTCGATAACCTGCCCGCAGGCGAAGAGATAGACCTCGATAAGATCGCTGAGTTCATGGCAAGACGTGCTCCTAAAAAGGACGGCTCCAGCACCATGCGTAATGAAAAGGATATTCCTGAGATACTTTCCGGTCTATACAACGGAAAGACCACCGGCACACCTCTTTGTGCTGTAATTATGAACAGCGACCAACATTCTTCCGATTATGGCAACATATCCCATATCGCACGCCCCGCTCATGCTGACTTCACAGGATATCTCAGATATAATGGTGCGAACGATCCCCGTGGTGGCGGTCATTTTTCCGGAAGAATCACCGCTCCGCTCGTTTTTGCGGGTGCTGTATGTGCTCAGATACTTGAACACAGGGGAATTACAACAGGTGCTCATATCGTATCCATAAAGGATATTTGCGAAAAGAGATTTGACCCGATGAATATAACTGCCGAACAGCTCAATGCTGTCAAAGCACGCCTCTTCCCTACTGTCACAGAGGAAGCTGAAACAGAAATGCGTGCAGTTATCAACAATGCTCGTATGGCTCAGGACAGCGTCGGCGGTGTTATCGAATGTGCGGCAGTTGGTTTTCCTGCGGGTGTAGGCTCACCGATGATGGACGGTTTAGAGAATATAATTTCACGTCTGGTGTTTGCTATTCCTGCTGTAAAGGGCATTGAATTCGGAAACGGATTTGAATGTGCAAATCTATTTGGAAGCGAGAATAACGATGATTTCATATTAGACAACGGTGTCATCAGGACCGCCACAAATAATCATGGCGGTATTCTCGGAGGTATCAGTTCAGGTATGCCGATCATCTTCCGTACAGCGTTCAAACCCACGCCATCCATTTCAAGACCTCAGAAGAGCGTTGATTTTAAAGCACTTACAGAAGAAGAACTTATAATTAAAGGCAGACACGATCCGTGCGTCGTTCCGAGAGCTGTTCCCTGCGTTGAGGCAGCGTTGAATATTGCTCTTGTTTCTGCACTGGTTTCAGATCCGAATATATAAAGATAAGCACACTTAAGGGGGAAAATATATGAAACCAAATCCCAGAATAAGGGTTGAAGACATCAACTCTATCAGAATACTCGTATGCCATCTCATCTACTCACTCGGCTGTCCGCTTACTAAGCAGCAGCTTATGGAGATAACCTCCCTCGAGCAGGCGGTGAGCTACTTTGACCTCGCCGAAGCATTGGAAGGTATTGAAGAACGTCTGTGTACTGTAACCGAGATAAACGGTGATCTTGTATATGATAACACGAAGCTTGGCGTGGCCGCTGCAAGAGAGCTTGGAGATTTCCTGCCGGTGTCAATCCGAGAGAAGATGTTTGAGGAAGCTGTCAAGGTGTACACCCGTGACGCAATGAAGAAGGACAGTCCTGTCGCTGTACGCTATGCGGAAAACGAAAACGGCTCCTGCACGATAGGTATCTCCATCAAGGATGAAACAACGGGCAAGCAGAAGTATTACCTGAACATCTACACAGGCGATAAAGAAAGTGCAGAAAAGATCAAGAACAGGATAAAAGCTGACCCTGCAGAGTTCAACAGATATCTTGACAGATATTTTGAATAAGTTAAAGGCTGTATGTAATTCATACAGCCTTTTATGTTATTCTTCAAGCATTCTGATGAACTGCTCTTCAGTAATGACCGATATACCGAGTTCGTTCGCCTTGGTGAGCTTGCTTCCTGCTTCTTCGCCTGCAAGCACGTAGCTTGTCTTTTTGGAAACAGAGCCGGAGCATTTACCGCCGTTCTTTTCGATAAGTGCCTTTGCCTGATCTCTGGTGTAAGTCGGAAGAGTACCCGTCAGCACGAATGTAAGTCCTGCGAATTTATCCGATAGTTTGCCGTCAGAGTAGCTCATATTCACGCCGTGCTGCTTCAGACGCTGGATAAGCCTTATACGATTCGGCTCCTGCATAGCGTTATAGACCGACTGTGCCATAATGTCACCAAAACCCTCGATCGAAGCGATCTCAAGCGGTAGTGCTTCCATGATACCGTCCATATCAGCAAAATGCTCGCACAGAAGTGTTGCGGCACGCTGACCGATACCTCTTATACCCAGAGCAAAAACAAGTCTGTTAAGCTGATTGCTCTTGGACTTTTCGATCGATGCCAGCAGATTTTCAGCAGATTTTCTGCCAAAACGCTCAAGTGCCATAAGATCCTGAAGATCAAGCTCATATAGGTCGGCAACAGTTTTAATAAGGCCCTCGTTCACAAGCTGCTCTACAATAGCCTCACCAAGGCCGTCGATGTTCATTGCGTTACGGGAAGCAAAATGCTCAATGGAACGCAGAAGCTGTGCAGGACAGTCGAAATTCTGGCAGCGGATGACAGCTTCATCATCGTCACGCAGAGCCTCGGCTCCGCAGACAGGACATACGCTCGGAATGTAATATGGCTCGGATACGTCTGCATGAGCAACAGAACGAACGACTTCGGGTATGATATCCCCCGCCTTGCGTACAATTATCCTGTCACCTACGCGGATATCCTTATCAGAGATTATATCCTGATTATGCAGGATAGCACGTGAAACGGTAGTTCCTGCAAGAAAAACGGGATCGAAGATCGCAACGGGAGTAAGTGCACCTGTTCTTCCTACATTTATCTCGATCTCCCTGAGCGTCGTTTCCTTTTCCTCAGGCGGATACTTGAAAGCAACAGCCCATTTAGGTACTTTAGTAGTGGAACCTATCTCGTTTCTGAGTGCAAAATCATTAACCTTTACCACCGCACCATCTATATCATACGGCAGTTCCCGGCGGCTCTCGCCAATGGAATTTATCTTTTCGATTATCTCTTCCCCGCTGTGACACACCACATAATCGGGGATAACGGAAAAACCAAGCTGTTTCATATATTCAAGGGACTGTGCATGAGATGTAAGCTCCTTACCCTCGATACGCTGTACGTTGAAACAGAATATATCAAGCTTACGCTGTGCTGTTATGCGGCTGTCTTTCTGTCTTAATGAGCCGGCAGCAGCGTTTCTCGGGTTTTTGGGGAGCTGCTCGCCCTTGCGGTCCTGCTCCTCACAAAGTGCTGCGAAGCTTGCACGAGACATATACACCTCTCCACGGACCTCAATGAATGGGATCTCCTCATTAAGCCTGAGAGGTATTGAACGCACTGTTCTGAGGTTCTGGGTGATATCTTCACCTATAAAACCATCGCCGCGTGTAGAGCCGCGTACAAAAACGCCATTCTCATATTCAAGAGATACAGAAAGCCCGTCGATCTTTGGTTCAACGACAAACTCAGTTACATTCTGTGCCGACATACGCTGAGCGAAATCGTTGACCTCCTCAACGCTGAACACATCCTGAAGGCTGCCCATCTGTACAACGTGCTGTACTTTCTCGAAAGTGGTAGCGGCAACACCACCGACACGCTGTGTGGGGGAATCAGCAGTGAGAAGCTGAGGAAATTCAGTTTCGATCGCACGCAGCTCACGCATCAGAGCGTCATATTCATCGTCTTCGATGGTCGGTGCATCCAGATCGTAATAATTGTGATTATGCTTGAAGATGACCGCACGGAGTTCTTCAGCACGTTTTTTTGCCTCGTTAAGTTCCAAGGTGTCCTCCTAGTATTTTTCTGCCTCGTAGTCCTCCAATGTTCCGACGAGATCGTTATCGGAAGATACTACATGAGTATATGCGTCGGGAACACGGCCGACGATTATAGTTTCAGCCGCAACAACTGTGGTCGTGACAGTAACTCCGGTTGAATAACCCGGTATCACTGCATCCACGACAGCAACGACTTCAATAATGATACGGTGACGTGTCTGATTGATCGCAGCCTCTGTAAACTCACTGATGATCTGAGTTCGGGGATAACCCGACGGATGAAGGGAGATACCGACATCAAAACCACGTCCATGGAGCATCTGAACTCCAAGCAGAGTACCGACTGGGATAGAAATATCAACTGCGGACATCCTCTGAAGCTCGCGGTTTAACCGCGACGAAACGGCGGCCTGCAGGATATTTATGTTGGTAACATTGCTCTCAATCGAGATGACCTCGCCGTCGTTGTTGGTGGTAAGCCTCACAAGCGTGGAATAATCCACATCCTCTCGTCTTAGCTCATCCACAACAGCAGAATTGATGATGTCAGTAACAGCATTGCTGCACTGGATATAATTTACTTTTTCTACCACAGGTCGCAGACTGACATCCACAAACAGCATCATCCCGATAAAGATCAGTGACACGGATATGAGCTTCAGTCCGATCGACCGTAATAAGCTGCGATTTTTATTTGTAAGCATCGAATTCCCCCATTCTCTACATCATATGTCTATGCAGAAAATGGGGTGAATATCAGAAATCAGGCGTTAATGAATGCCTCGAACGCCTTGTAAGCCGCGTAGACATCAGTCTTTGCGGTGATCTCAAAGGGTGCGTGCATGGAGAGCACGGGAACGCCGACATCGATAGTATCAACGTCAAGATTTGCGATATAAGCAGCAACAGTTCCGCCGCCACCGATATCTATCTTACCAAGCTCACCTGTCTGCCAGATAACGCCCTTCTTATCAAGCAGTGCTCTGATCTCTCCGACAAACTCAGCACTTGCATCAGATGTGCCGCTCTTGCCACGGGAGCCTGTATACTTCGTTACGCATACACCTCCGTTGAGCACAGCACTGTTTCTCTTTTCAAAAACATCGGGGAAAGTGGGATCGAATGCAGCGTTAACATCTGCGGAAAGACACTTGGACGCAGAAAGAACTGTTCTGCCCTCCGCACCGAAGCAAGCTGCGAGATCAGCGATGAAATACTTGAGATAAGCAGAACAAAGACCTGTATTACCGTCACTGCCTGTTTCCTCCTTATCAGTGAGAACAGCAACAGCAGTCCTTGCGGGTGTTTTTGCAGAAAGCACCGCCATAAGCTCTGTGTAAGCACAGACACGGTCATCCTGACCATATGCACCGACAAGACTTCTGTCAAAACCGATGTCCTTTGCCTTGAAAGCAGGTACTGCTTCCAGCTCTGCGGAAAGGAAATCAGCCTCGGTTATGCCATACTTTTCGTTCAGTATCATCATCAGGTTGAGCTTTACAAGCTCGCTGCCCTCGTCATCCTTGAAAGGACGTGAGCCTATGATGATGTTAAGCTCCTCACCCTTGATAAGCTCAGTTGCTGGACGCTTGTACTGAGAATTTGCAAGATGCGGCAGAAGATCAGATACGCAGAATACAGGGTCACTCTCATCCTCGCCTATGTTTACAGTAATCTTGGTACCATCAGCCTTTACGATAACACCGTGCAGAGAAAGCGGAACGGTAGGCCACTGATACTTCTTGATTCCGCCGTAGTAATGTGTCTTGAAGTAGCCGACCTCATCCTTCTCATAAAGAGGATTCTGCTTGAGGTCAAGGCGAGGTGAATCGATGTGGGCAGCAAGGATATTCACACCATTTTCGATAGGCTGCTTACCGATAACAGCAAGAATGACAGCCTTTTCACGGTTTACATAATAAACCTTATCACCAGGCTTGTAGGATGCGTTTCTGTCAAACTCGGTATATCCCTTGGCAACCGCTTCCTTTACTATGAAAGTAACCGCTTCACGCTCTGTCTTGGCGGCGTCAAGGAACTTTTTATAGCCCTCGCAGAACTTGTCGCACTTCTTAAGCTCGGCATCACTCATGATGGAAGCCGCATTCTCCTTCTTCATAAATAACTTCTCTCTGAGATCTTTTGTCTTATTTTCTTTCTTTGCCATGATATTTTTCCTTTCTGTTAATTGAATTCGTATAGGTTTTCATATATAGACATCGCTCTGTTGATCTTATCAACATAATGAGCGGTGGCAGGTATCGGTATTACGTCGAGATGTACACCATCAGATGAATAATTCGGATCATCCAGCCATTTGTTGACAGCACCACGGCCTGCGTGATATGCTGCGACAGCGGTATCAACATCACCGAATTCGCCATACAGTGAACCCAGAAGATAACAGCCGTATCTGATATTAAGCTCAGGGTCGAACATATCACGATACACGGTATCCTCATCATCAAGGCGATACTTTATCCAGTCAAACGTTTCCTCCATTATCTGCATCAGACCTCTTGCTCCGACATTTGAAACAACAGACGGATCGTAACTGCTTTCCGTCTTGATAACAGCATACACAAGAACACTATCAAGTCCGAACTCCTTAGAATAACGTTCTACATACTGCTCGTATCTGATCGGATATTCGGCTACCAGCCATTTATCATATACATATCTGCCGCCTGTTATCAGAAACACAACAAGCACGACGAAAATAAGCAGCTTCAGCCAAACGTTCTTTTTTTCTGTTCTTTTCATCCGTCACCTTTCAGCCGTATTATTATATTTTCCGCAGCACTGTACAGCTCTTCAACACTGCCGTTGTTTACAATACAATATGATGATCTTTCCCCGTACCAGCCGATATCATGCTGCGAGTTAAGACGTGCTCTGGCAAGGTCTTCGCCTATCCCGTCACGCTCCATGATACGCTTCATGCAGATCTCCTCGTCAGCACACACCGAAATGATATCGTCACAGATACCATCAAGCTGTGCCTCATAAAGTGTCGGAGCATCAAGCAGGACATCCTGTGCGGATGCTTTTATCTTCTCAATAACATTATAGGTAATGTAAGGATAAATAATGCGGTTAAAGACCGATCTTTTTTCGTCATCGTTGAAAATCAGTTCTGCCGTTTTACGGCGGTCAAGCGTGCCGTCCTGTCTTATCAGTTCAGCAGACAGCTCGTTTCTCAGTTCATCCAGGCTGCCCATGCCAACCTGAGCAACTTCCCTTGCGGATATGTCGCAGTCGATCACCTGATATCCGTTTTCTGAAAATATGCGGCATACGGTGGATTTTCCTGCACCCGACATACCGATCAGACCAATTATCTTCCTGCCTGTTATCTTAATCATTTCTGACCACCCTGAAGCCTGCCGCTCTCAGCAGACGGTTATAGACCGCAAGACCGATACCTTCTTTGGAAGGCATCTCAACGAAAACCTTATCCGCACCTTCGTCATCTGCATTTCTGAGCATCGCAAACAATCTCTGTGCCTGAAGCTCGGGCGTGGAACCGTAATCAACAAAGATACCCTGTTCTTCGCACCCGATGCCCATGGCGATAGTTCTGCCATCTGCGTGCCGTGTGCAATAATCCACGAACGAACTTCCGTGCTCGTCTACTATACAGACATCAGCCTTCGGCGAATAGTGTTTATATTTCATTCCCGGGGACAGTACCCGTTCATCCTCAGCTGGTTTCGCACTGACCGCCTTGTCTATCTCGACCTCGGCAAATTCAGACAGCATCTCTGCAGTTACTCCGCCCGGACGCAGGATATGTATCCTGTCATCGCGGAAGCAGATAACTGTGCTCTCAACACCGCACGAGCAAGCTCCTCCGTCGATTATCAGCGGAATCCTGCCATCCATGTCGCCAAAAACGTGCTGTGCAGTTGTGGGGCTGGGACTTCCCGAAAGGTGTGCGGACGGTGCCGCAATGGGGAAACCACATTCATCTATGATCGCTCTTGCAGCTTCACTGGCAGGCATCCTGACAGCCACCGTATCAAGACCGCCGCTTGTAACATCGGGAATGATATCGGATTTCGGAAATATCATTGTAAGAGGACCGCCCCAGAAACGTTCTGCAAGACGCTCAGCGACTTCGGGTATCTGACGCACCAACGGAGCCAGCATATCCATATTGCTGATGTGAACGATAAGTGGATTATCCTGTGGTCTGCCTTTGGCAATGAAAATATCCCTGACAGCTTTTTCGTCCAGTGCGTTCGCAGCAAGACCGTATACCGTTTCAGTTGGCATGCCGACAATGCCGCCGTCACGAAGTATCTCAGCAGCTTTTTTTACACTTTCGCTGCTATATGTCAAAATCTCGGTATTCACCGTATCATTTCCTTTCGTCAGCTTTCCTTCTGTTTAAGGAGCTTTGCTGTCTGGTCTGCCAGACGCAACGCTTCGAATATCTCATCACAATCACCGTTCATGATATTATCAAGCTTGTACAAAGTCAGTCCGATACGGTGATCGGTAACTCTTGACTGGGGATAATTATATGTGCGGATACGCTCGGAGCGGTCACCTGTGCCGACCTGAATACGACGTTCCTCAGCGATCTGGCTGTCACGTGCATTCAGCTTTGCCTCATACAGCTTGCTGTAAAGCATCTTCATTGCCTTGTCCCTGTTCTTGAACTGGGAACGCTCCTCCTGACACTCTACCACAACACCAGTGGGATTATGGATGATGCGGATGGCGGATTCGGTCTTATTTATGTGCTGACCGCCCGCACCGCTGGAGCGATAGGTCTGGATCGTGAGATCGGCAGGATTTATGTCAACATCTACCTCCTCGACCTCAGGGAGTACAGCAACAGTTATCGTGGATGTGTGTATCCTGCCCTGTGATTCTGTCTCCGGAACACGCTGGACACGATGAACGCCGCTTTCATATTTCAGCTTTGCATAAGCACCTTCACCCTCAACGCTGAAGCAGACTTCCTTGTAACCGCCAAGCTCCGTCTGATTGGAACTGATCAGCTCTATCCTCCAGCCCTGCGTCTGGGCGTACATGGTATACATCCTGAACAGTGAATTTGCAAACAGTGCAGCTTCATCTCCGCCTGCTCCGCCTCTTATCTCGACGATAACATTTCTGTCATCATCGGGATCCTTAGGCAGCAGAAGTATCTTAAGCTCGCCCTCAAGCTTCTCGGCGAACTCCTTATTCTCCTCGTAGGTGAGTGCAAGGAACTCTTTCATTTCAGGATCGTCTGATATCTCATCCATCATCGTTCTTGCATCATCGCGTGTAGCTACCGCGTTCTTGTAATCCTTATAGGTTTCCATAAGCGGAGTAAGAGATTTATACTCCTTCATCAGCGATTTGTAAAGCTCGTTATCGGATATGACCGCAGGATCGCTCAGCTTGGCACTGATCTCATCGTAACGTGCTTCAGCCATTCTCAGCTTGTCAAGCATCATTTTCCTCCGTATTAGTCGCCGCATCCTCACGGATAACGGTCTTTATCTTCTTTTCGCACTTGGAGCGTGGTATCATAAAGGTATGACCGCAGCCCTTGCAGGCAAGTCGGAAATCCGCACCGCAACGCTGTACGAGCATTTCATATGAGCCGCATCCCGGATGTGGCTTTTTCATAACGAGCACATCATTTACTCTGATATCCATACCATTCACTCCTCTGATAATACATACAGATATAGTATACCACAATCCACCTGATTTTGCAACATAATTTGGTTATGATATAAGAAATTATAGTGCTGTGCACTTGACAACAGGACCCGAATAAACTATAATATATAAGTATGCTTTGTTTGACGAAACGATATCAAACAACTAAACTGGAATAAAGGAAGAAGATCAATGGCAGATATTAGACATGAAATCGAAAAACGCCGCACATTTGCGATCATTTCCCACCCTGACGCAGGTAAGACCACATTAACGGAAAAGTTCCTTCTTTACGGAGGTGCTATCTCTCTTGCAGGTGCAGTCAAAGGAAAAAAGAATGCACGTCATGCGACATCCGACTGGATGGAGATAGAAAAGCAGCGTGGTATCTCTGTAACATCATCTGTTATGCAGTTCAACTATAATGGTTACTGCATCAATATCCTTGACACCCCCGGACATCAGGACTTCTCGGAGGATACCTACCGCACACTCATGGCAGCCGACAGTGCTGTAATGGTCATCGACGCAGCAAAGGGCGTTGAGAATCAGACACGAAAGCTGTTCAAGGTATGCGTCATGAGAAACATCCCGATCTTCACCTTTGTCAACAAGATGGACCGTGATTCCCGCAATCCGTTCGATCTGCTGGATGAGATCGAAACAGAGCTTGGTATCAAGACTTATCCCGTAAACTGGCCTATCGGTTCGGGTAAGGATTTCAAGGGCGTTTACGAGAGATCATCAAGACGAATCATCTCTTTCGAGGCAAATAACGGTTCTCGTGAGGTAGCGGCAACAGAGGTTGACCTCAACGATGCTTCTCTTGCCGGTATCATTGGTCAGAGCAACTATGATACACTTACCGAGGACGTTGAGCTGCTGGATGGTGCAAGTGAGGAGTTTGACGCTGAGCTTGTTAATAACGGTAAGCTCTCCCCTGTATTCTTCGGCTCTGCTCTCACGAATTTCGGTGTTGAGCCTTTCCTTGAGCACTTCCTGCAGATGACATCCTCCCCCCTCCCCAGGAACACCGAGGACGGAGTTGTTGATCCCTTCGACGAGGAGTTCTCTGCTTTCGTATTCAAAATCCAGGCTAACATGAACAAGGCTCACCGTGACAGAATTGCTTTCATGCGTATCTGCAGCGGCAAGTTCGATAAGGATATGGAGGTCCTGCACGTACAGAACAACCACAAGATGCGACTTTCTCAGCCTCAGCAGATCATGGCAAGCGAGCGTGAGGTCATCTCCGAAGCGTATGCAGGCGACATCATGGGTGTATTCGATCCCGGCGTTTTCTCCATCGGTGATACACTGTGCTCACCCAAGAAAAAGGTAAAGTTTGAGGGTATCCCCACATTCGCACCCGAGCACTTCGCTCGTATCAGGCAGAAAGACACACTGAAGAGAAAGCAGTTCATCAAGGGTACGACACAGATCGCACAGGAAGGTGCTATCCAGATATTCTCTGAGCCGCAGACAGGCTTTGAAGAAGTTATCGTGGGAGTTGTTGGTGTGCTCCAGTTTGAGGTACTTGAATACCGTCTTAAGAACGAGTACAACGTTGATATCATCCGTGAAGGTCTTCCCTATCAGTACATCAGATGGATAACAAGCGAAAAGCACCTCGCAGGTGGTCTTGATGAGCTTAACAAGCTGATACTCACATCTGATACAAAGCTCATCCAGGATGTCAAGGGCAACTATCTGCTCATCTTCACAAGCGAATGGAACATTAAATGGGCGATGGACAAAAATGAAGGTCTTGAGCTTGCAGAGTTCAACAGAGATTAAAATACAGGCACACGCAGGGTTTCGACCGCAGGCGTGTGCCTTTTCTGTTTTATATGATGAAACGTCAGGAAATACTCCTGGCGTTTTACATTTTTCGCAGGGTGGATGTAATATAATATAGATACACGGAGGGATGATATGACCATTTATATCGACGTCCTGCTGATTCTAAATCTGTACATAAACTACTTCATCATAAGAGGAACTGCACTTCTACTGCACAGGGATATTAAACTGTCCAGAAATGTTATTGCTGCTGCTATCGGGGCTATGTTTTCACTGATGATACTTCTTCCCGAAATGCCTTTCATCGTCAGCTTTCTGCTTAAAACGGCGGGCTGCTGCGTGATGTCGTTTGCAGCATTCGGAATATACAGGATGTATGAGCATATTATCGATACGCTGTGTATGCTTGTTATTACATTTATGTACGCGGGTATGCTGATGGCGATATGGAATTTTGCTGCACCATCTTTGATGTACAGCAGCAACGGCATATTCTACTTTGACATACCGCTGATATTAATTGCTGCAATTACCGCAGCAGCGTATAGCATTGTACGTTTCCTTCGGTATCTGTCTGACAGGCGGGTCATTAACAGAGAGGAAAAGAATGTAGAGATCACACACTGCAATACAACGGTGATACTCACTGCAACGCCCGACACGGGCAACTCCCTTTGTGACCCATTCAGCGGAACACCCGTAATAATATGCTTTCTTGATGCTATCGAAAGTATAATACCGACAGGTATCAGACAATATCTCGATGGGAACACGGAACATCTGGAAAGCATAAGATTAGTTCCCTGTTCAACAGTTGGCGGAAATGCTCTCATCCCTGTTTTCAAAGCAGACAAAACAACGATCGGCGGAATACAGGTGGATGTCATGATAGGAGTAAGCAGAAACGCTATGGGCACGGAATGTATCTTCGATCCCAGAATAATTTCACTTTAACGGAGGATGCAAATGAGAAAATATCTGAAACAACTATTGTATGAAGGGCTATATGCATTTCTGCACTATTTCACCAAGGCAAGTGAAAGCTATGCACACTACATCAACGGTTCTGATACTCTGCCGCCGCCGCTCTCGCATGAGGAGGAAGAGGAAATGTTCAGACTTCTTGAAACAGATTTTGAAAAGGCACGGGATACGCTGATTGTACATAATCTCAGGTTAGTCGTCTACATCGCAAAGAAATTCGAAAGCACGGGAATAGGTCTTGAGGATCTGGTTTCAATAGGAACGATCGGTCTGATCAAAGCGGTAAATACATTCAGTGTGCACAAGAACATAAAGCTTGCGACATACGCTTCACGCTGCATAGAAAACGAGATACTCATGTATCTTCGCAAGACAAATCAGTACAGGAACGAGATATCGATCGACGAGCCGCTCAACATCGACTGGGACGGAAATGAACTGCTTCTTTCTGATGTACTCGGCACAGACAGTGACTGCGTCAATGCACATCTTGACGGTGAAGTCGAGAAAAAACTGCTGTACGATGCCATAAACAAACTGACACCCAGAGAAAAACAGATCATGGAGATGCGTTTCGGACTAGGTGGTCATAAAGAAAAAACACAGAAAGAGGTGGCAGACGAGATAGGTATCTCACAAAGCTACATATCACGTCTGGAAAAACGAATAATAAAGCAGCTGAGAGAGGAACTGGAACGAGTTTGTAACTAAAACATAGAATAACGATACCACTCACGGACAATAATACTTGTACATCAAGTATGTTGTACGGGAGTGGTATTTTGTATTATAACAAGGTCGAGATAAGTGGCGTAAACACAGCAAAGCTGAAGGTACTGAAGGAAGCTGAAAAGATGGAGCTGCTGCGTAAAGTAAAGCAAGGCGACATGGTCGCACGCGAAGAGCTGATAAACGGTAATCTCAGGCTGGTGCTAAGCGTTATACAGCGTTTCTCAGGGCGAGGAGAAAATGCAGACGATCTGTTTCAGGTCGGCTGTATAGGACTGATAAAGGCAATAGACAACTTCGATATAACGCAGCCCGTAAAGTTCTCAACATATGCCGTACCAATGATTCAGGGCGAACTTCGGCGTTACCTGAGGGACAATACCCCTGTAAGAGTCAGCAGGTCTATACGCGATCTTGCTTATCGTGCTATGCAGGCAAAGGAACAGCTTACAACAAAGCATGGTCGTGAACCTACTGTTGAGGAGATCGCAAAGGAGATAGATGTATCAAGGCAGGAAGTAGTTATAGCACTGGAGGCTATCAGCGAACCGATATCACTCTACGAGCCTGTATTTTCCGAATCGGGAGATACGATATATGTCCTTGACCAGCTTGGCGACCACAACGATGACGACAGCTGGCTGGACGAGATTTCTCTGAAAGAAGCAATGCACCAGTTGGGACAGCGTGAAAAAAAGATACTCGGTCTGAGGTTCTTCAGCGGCAAAACACAGGTGGAAGTGGCAAAGGAGATAGGAATTAGTCAGGCACAGGTATCAAGGCTTGAAAAGGGTGCACTCCAGAAAATAAAGAACAGGATATGAAAAAAGGCGGAGATGACTCCGCCTTTCAGTTATTCTTTTACATTTCTGCCAACATTATCGATAATAACAGAAGTAAGTATACCTGCTATCATCGCCACAAAGCCATACCCCGTAGAAAGGTTGAAACCAAATCCAGCAGGAAGTATTGCATACACAGAGCCGATAACAAGTCCGAGAATCGCACTGTACATCATCAGACCGTGCTTCTTGATAAGCGTGGAGATAAGACGTGCACCAAGGATTATACCAAGCATCGCTCCGATCGCACAAGGGATGATTATAAGCAGATTCATATCCTTTATCGCTGCGATAACAGTGGTATAGACACCGAGGAGCATCATAACGAAGCTGCCGGATACGCCGGGAATTATCATAGCGACTGCGGCAATAAAGAGTGCTGCCATCATCGTAAAGAAGAACAGTACGTCCATCTTGTAGCTGACTGTGAGTTCCATATCATCCGCTGTGAACGGTGTTTGGGTGTAGTTGACATACGTGAACGAGTATTCACTGTTTGGAGGAATCTCAGCATCCTCAAGGCTGACTATCATGTTGTAGTTATCGGGAACATCTGTATCCGTGAAAATCTGCTTTAATATATCGGAAGTCGAATGATGAATAACTGCATCAGCACCTGTAATATCATGCTTCATGGAAAAATGACAGCCATCTGCGAGTTCTATCGACCAGCTACCGATAGCACGGTCGCCGTTATTGACAATGGTGACACTGCCAGTTTCGATACCACCATCTAACTCTGATTGTAGCTCAATGGAATACTTCTCAGTAGTTTCAGCACCCTCCAGCATCGTCAGACCGACAACCGCTACAAGTCCTATGACAAACGGAAGAATACACAGCGGCTTTATCTTCTCCGACGCAGTTGCAGTACGCACGATCAAAGGCACACTTCCAAGCACAAGTCCGATGAAGAACATATTTGTCTGAACACCGAAGTTCTCAAAAAGCCATGTGATAACGAACGCAAAACCGATGATACCACCGCCTGCACCTAAGGCGAAAGCAATAAGAAATCCGATGTTCTTAAAAATAGACTTAATACCCGAGATAGCCTCTGTCAGCTTGTCATAAATGCCAAATACAACAAGCATAGTACCACCGCTTACACCAGGAATAACATTAGCAATTCCAAATGCAAGTCCGCTGATAAAAAACCTTATATAGGTAGATAATTTGCTCATTTTCTGTATTTTCCCCAATCAACTGAATTTAATAAATGCTCTGACGATAGAATAGCCGATAACAGGGATCAGACCTGTAATGACGGATATGAACAGTGCAAGTCCATCAATGGCAGTCAACGCAAACATCTCGTTGATGATCGGAATGTAGACCAGAGCTATCGGAAGCAATGCTATCACCGCACTAGTAATATATGACGTTTTTCCCGCAGTAATGACAGCACGTACAGGATGATCGAAAGAATTTCCGATGAGAGTGAACAACGAATAGCAGAATGTAAAGGAGATGAGTGCACAGCTTCTTGCAAATGCAGTATCTGCGGAATTGTACATGAACATGTATGTCGCAGCGGACACGATACCACACATAAGACCGATTGCAAGAGTATTGCCCATGAAGAAGAAATTTATCTTTCTTCTTGCAACGAAATCGGACGGAGGCATCTCCCCCTTCATATCGCTTCTGTTGTCGATATAAATAAGAGCGGCAGCAGGAAACAGTATCATCGCAAGCAAAGCGAAAAGCTGAGGGTTAAGCATCAGATGCATACCTTCCTCGCCAAAAAGATTGAGTATCGTGAGTATCAGCATTCCGAAATAGCCTGAGATAAGTGCACTAACAGCACGTTTTATATTACGATGTATCTGGCGTGCTGTGCATATCATTCTTGCAATGGACGAAAGATTGTCGTCATTCATGATGATATCAGCCGCTTCGTATGCACTTCCAGCTGTGTGCTGTGCAATGGTTATACCTACATCGGAAAGCTCAAGTGCCTCAGCATCGGTAGTGCGTGTGCCTGTCATAGCAACGACTTCACCCTGTTTCTTAAGGCGGTCCAGTATATACAGCTTCTGCTCAGGTGTGACCTTTGCATAGATATCAGCATCATACACAAGCTCACTGCCATATTTCACAGACTCAGATATCTGTCTGCCTGTGATGGTCTTACCTGTAAGACCGACCATACGTGCGGTAGCTTCAGCAACATGAGGATTATCCTCGGATATCATCACTACCTTAACGCCGGAACGTTCGCAGGTCTTAATCGCATTGGATACTGAATCACGAAGCGGTGCAGAGAACGCGACAAAACCAACGAAGGCATAAGCAAAACCTGCTGTAGCATCACAATCACGCTCATCAGCATCAGCACAGGCAATCGCCATTACGCTGCATCCTGCATCATAATATTCACGCTGCTTCTTCTGGATATTGAAAAGCTGATCGCCCTTGAATTTACAGAGTGTGAGTATCTGCTCAGGAGTACCCTTGACACAGTAAAGTCTGGAGCCGCCGACATCCCACAGTGCACCGCTCATTACCTTGTTACTGTCCGGAATCTTTTCAATAAATGTATTATTCTTGTATAGGTCAGTGATGTTCTCATCGAAGAAAGCAGCTTTTACAAGCAGAGCACGCTCAGCCTCGTCTGTTGTATTCTGTTCACACGCAAGTACAGCGATCTTGTACAGCAGCTCCTCGCTCCTGGTGTAAATACTGCGAACCTCCAGATGCGTCTTGGAGATAGCTCCCTCCTTCTCGATACAAAGGACAGAAACTGTGTTAAGCTTCTCGATATCACTGAGAGACTTTACGACAGCAGATCCGGCAAGAAGCGAATCAGCCGCCTTAAGATAATAATAACGTATTACCGTGGAAACACCGACAGGCAGAAAGCACAGACCGATAGTAATTGCCCTTAACGAAGCCTCAATGATCGGATCATCCATTATGATAAGGAATATCAGTGAGATAAAAGCAGTAACAGCGGCAACAACAGAAGCCATGGGAATGATACCGCGAACTGTACGTTCCATCTGTGTGTAATAGCTGTGCGTATCCGTCTTTTCTCCGATGTTAAGATAATACTTTGTATCAACACCTGCAGCACTTACCTTACAGATAGCTATACCTGTCAGAATGGTAGTGCCACTGTAAACGAAGGACTGACTTAGTTCGTTCTTTGACATTGCACCTGGGTACTTGGCAACTGGCACATTGGAGCCTGTAAAGATACTTTCATCGGCGGTGAGATCACGGCACTCCTGAATGTATGCATCGGCAGGAACACGCTCGCCTGCCTGCACCACGATGATGTCCTCAGGTACGATGAACTCCTTTTCAATAAGCTCCAGCTTTCCGTTGCGGATAACGCGGAATTTCATTGCTGTGGATTCGTGCATCTCCATCAGCTTTTCGTCACTCTTGGTACCAAAGTACATTTCCGCAGCCGCATAGAAAACATCTATTAGCAATATCACAATACCCGCAATTATATTAGTGCCGAAAAAGCTAAGCACACCAGCGATCAGCATAAGCAGAAACGCAGGTGATATAAGCACACTGACAAGCGAAAAGCACTCCTGCTTCTTTTCCTGTTTAGTGTATACATTGTATCCGTACATCTCCGTATTTCTATCTATATCAGCATCGGTCAGACCGAAATAATCACCCTTGAAATTAAAAAACTGTGCCATTTGTATGTCCTTTCAGAATTGCCATATTTTAACATTTGAATATTACACTATATATTATATTTTCTCATATTTTGCACAAAAAATCAAGTAGTTTTTATAATTCATATTAAAAATACAGTAAAATTAAGAAATCACATAGAAATACCCGGACACAACTTGTGCCCGGGTAGTGGTATTATACTGCCTGTGCTGTATAAAGCTTATAATAATCGCCCTTCTTAGCCATCAGCTCATCATGCGTTCCTGCTTCGGTGATACCCTTATTGGAAACATACATGATTCTGTCACAGTTTCTGACTGTGGAAAGTCTGTGTGCAATGATAAAGGAAGTTCTACCCTTCAGCAGATGGTTAAGACCATTCTGAAGATATCTCTCTGTCTTTGCATCGATGGAGGATGTCGCCTCATCGAGGACAAGTATCTTGGGGTCAGATACGATGGTACGTGCGAATGCGATGAGCTGCTTCTGTCCCTGTGAAAGTCCGCTGCCACGCTCGTTTACTGTGGTCATGTAGCCATCCTTCAGCGACATGATATAATCATCTATTCCTACGATCCTGCAGGCATTTCTGATCTCCTCGTCTGTTGCGTCCAGCTTACCGTATGCGATATTATCACGGATAGTGCCGCTGAAAATAAAGCTGTCCTGAAGCATGATACCCATCTGGGAACGCAGAGATTTAAGCGTTACTGCTGAAATATCGCTGTCGTCGATATACACCGCACCGCTATTGATGTTGTAAAATCTGGAGATGAGATTTACGATTGTAGTCTTGCCTGCACCCGTGGGACCAACGAGTGCGATGCTCTCGCCTGCCTTTACATCAAAGCTGAGATCCTCAAGGATGTTGATGCCTTCCTCATAAGCAAATGTAACATTTTTAAAATGAACATCTCCCTTGATCTCAGGCATTTCAGAAGCACCATCGATATTATCTACGGAAACCGGCTCATCCATCATCTCGAAGATACGCTCCAAGTAAGCGACCGCATTGATGAACGTGTTCATAAGGTTGGAGAGGTTCATCAGGGGCTGCCAGAAACGTGCGGAGTAATCTGTCATTGACATGATGGTACCAAGCGATATAGCACCGCCAAAGCCCAGAAGCCCGACAGCAAAAATACCCGCTCTGACCGAGATAGAGATGATATCCGTGGTAGGCCAAACGAGGTTGGAGAAAGCGACTGCTCTCATCCAGGACTTTTTATATGCCTTTGCAAGCTTATCGTTGATCTCTGCATTTTCTTCTTCACGTGTAAATATCTGAGATATCTTTACGCCGACGATGCTTTCATGCAGATATGCATTCATGTTGGAGCTTTTGTTGGATACAGACTGCCATGCTTTTCTCTGATGGTTCTTGATAACAAACATTACCAGTGCAAATATCGGAAGTCCTGCCATGGTGACAAGTGCAAGCTGCCAGCATACAAAGAACATGAAAACAGTGATGAAGATCAGGTTGAATATCTCAAGGATGAAGTTTATCAGACCGTTTGTCATGAGATCTGAAATAGAGTTGATGTAGTTGATGATACGTGTGAGTATCTTACCATGAGGTCTGCTGTCATAATAGTCAAAAGACAGCTTCTGCATATGCTCAAACAGGTCCTTGCGGATATCATAAACGATATCCTGTCCGACCTTTGTCATCATTGTGGAACGTATCTTTGCAAAGATAACGCTGATTACGATACATCCGAACAGTGCGGCACCGCTCAGAAGCAGCATGGTGACATTCTTTTCGGGGATATAGTTATCGATAGCGTTCTTCACGATCAGCGGGGACATCAGACCGATAATGATACTGACAGCACTGAGCGTCAGTGCGACAGCAACACGCTTCTTGTAACGTGCAACATATTTGAGGGATCGTTTTAAGTGACGTATGTCAAATGGGGTCTCAAGCTGTTCATCAACGTCAAATTTATTTCTTGCCATCTGTATCCCTCCTTACTTCTGTAATTCATATACTTCACGATAGTAGCCGTCCTTCAGGATAAGCTCATCGTGCGTGCCCTGTTCGAGTATCTTACCGTCCTTGAGTACGATTATCTTGTCAGCATTGCGTGCTGTGGAGATACGCTGGGCGATAATTATCTTGGTGCAGTTGAAGTCAAGCGAATTAAGTGCATCCTGAATATGCTTTTCAGTTTCCAGGTCAACTGCGGAAGTGGTGTCATCAAGTATAAGTATCGAAGGCTTTACCGCGAGAGCTCTTGCAAGAGAGATTCTCTGCTTCTGACCGCCCGAAAGTCCGACACCACGCTCGCCGACAATAGTGTCATAGCCATCACTGAGTCTGCGGATAAAGCCATCAGCATCGGCTGCCTTTGCTACCTTATATACATCCTCCTCGGGCATATCGGAATCGCCGAAGCTGATGTTACCGTCGATGGTATCAGAATAGAGCAGAACATCCTGTGTAGCAACACCGATGTTTCCGCGAAGCTGCTTCAGCTTAAGGTTGATGACATTTACGCCATCTACCTTTACGGCACCGCTTTCAACGTCATAGATACGGGGAATAAGGTCAATGAGTGTTGTTTTTCCTGAGCCTGTTTCGCCCATGATAACAACGGTCTGACCCGGCTCCACCGTGAAGGAAACACCATCAAGCACCTTGGTGTCGCCGTAAGAGAAATGCACGTCCTCGAACTCTACCCTGCCCTCAAAACGCTCAGGCTTGTCAATGGCGTCGGAACGGTCAAGAATACGGGGCGAACCATAATAGATCTCGATGATCTTGTTTGCGGAAGCTGTAAATCTCTGCAGGTCATTGACGATGTTACCAAGTGTCCTCATAGGATTGGAAAGCGTCCAGATAAGTCCCGAGAACGCTGTGTACTCACCGAATGTTATTCTGCCGTTTATGATGAACAGACCACCGCAGACAAGCATTACAACGGACAGTGCCTGTGCTGTTATCTCAAGATAAGGGAAAAATCTTAGCCACATGAAGGCTGCGTTTTTATTTGCAGTGTTGTATGCCTTGCTGTATTCATCAAAGCGTTCGATCTCGTGATCCTCACGGGCAAAGGCTTTGATGACACGGTTTCCAGAGATGTTTTCCTCCGCTGCGGTGTTCATTGTGGACAGACGTTCACGAAGGTCAACCCACATGGGTCCTACCTTACGCTTGAGCAGCCATGTTATGAACAGGATGATAGGAGTGAGAGCAAGCATACAAAGTGCCATAGCCCAGTCTATCGAGAAAAAGAAGATAAGAGAAGCGGAAAACAGAACAACACATTCAAGTATGGTCTTGATGATCCAAGCTACTGAGTGACGTACCATTTCAAGGTCACCGGAAACTCGGGTCATGATATCACCAGTTCTATAAAAGTTATAGAACTGTGCGTCCTGCTTTTCGATGTTATCAAACAATACCTTTCTGACATTGTAGATAAGCATCTGGGACGAGTGCTCATACATCATGTTACTACCGTACTGCAATGCACCGCGAAGCAACGTAAAGCCGACCATACCGATCAGCATCAGCACAAGAAGATCAGAGTGGTTCCTGATATTATCAAGTGCATTCTCGTTGATGATGAACGTGTCCGTTATCTGCTGCGTAAAATATGGTGTGAGGATATACATGGACTGACATATCAGCGTCATACACAATGCAACTATGTAGATACCACGGCAGCCTTTCATGTTCTTCCACAGCCATCTGAACAGAAACATACGATCCACCTCTTTCTTTTGATATAATTGTAATCATTTTTCTATTTATAAAACAACGCAGAAAAATCGAAATGTAATATTTCCTGCACTTTAGATATTATAGCAGAAAATGTGGATTTGTAAAGGGGTTTTGAGCAAAAAATACTAACAAATTATGTCACTTTCCTTTGTTTATTTTGTACAGAATTACAAACGCTATTTTGTGCATTAGTTATGAAGATTTGTACAAGATTTAAAGAGATTTATACGATTTTTTCGATATAAACGAGCCCTTGTCGGCTGACAAGGGCTGTTGTTATTATCTTTCGAGTTTATAATAGATAGTGTATAACTCCTGTACGGAGTTTTCAAGGAAATAGTAGTGCTTTATATATGGAATAAGCAGGATAAGAAAAAGTGCAGACAGCACAAGTATCGCAACCTGCTCAACCATCATGAACATCATAAGCGACAACAGAAAGAAAACAGCAAATGCAAGAGTGACCAGAAGATGTATCAGACGCTCATGCTGATAAAACTCAATACGTTGCAGCAAAAGTGCACGCTCTGCATGATACTCTTCACTGCTGTGTTCTTCATTCATGAAAGCACGGATGTATGCAAGATACTCTTTTATCTGCTTTGTCATATGTCAAACTCCTCTAATGCAAGGGATGCTTCCTCCCACACGGTCATAGCAGCCTCCTGCTTTGTCCGAAGCTCCTCTATCTCATTGGAAAGCTCCATAGCAAGCTGATAGTCGGTAAGACCCGAAAGCTCATTAGTCTTTACCTCAATTAGAGCGTCAAGCTCCTCTATCTCTTTTTCGGCACGTGTGATCTTGGTATTCAGCTTACGGCGTTCGGATTCACGCTCTTTCTTCAGCTTATAGTCATTGACCTTCTCGGTCTTCTGCGGCTTTGCCGCTGCCTGCTGCTGTGCCTGCTCCTCGGTATTCTGAATCGTAAGGGCATAAGCGTCATAGGAGCCGAAATACTCTTTTACACCATCGGGCGTAAGATAATAGATCCTGTCCGCCAGCTTATTGATAAGATAACGGTCGTGCGAGATTATGAACATCGTGCCGTCATAGTTAAGCAGTGCATTCTCCAGAGCCTCACAGGATGTGATATCAAGGTGGTTTGTCGGCTCGTCAAGAAGCAGGAAATTTGCACCCGAAAGCATGAGCTTCAGTATAGCAATTCGTGCACGCTCACCGCCGCTAAGCTCAGAAACGTGCTTGAACACATCATCACCCTTGAAAAGGAACGAACCCAGTGCAGTTCGCACCTGAGTTTCCGTCATACGGGGATACATATCCCATATCTCATCAATTGCACGTTTTGAATCCGTAAGACCTGCCTGTGCCTGATCGAAATAACCCATCTGAACACGCGTGCCATAGCTGAATTCACCCTGATCTGCGGTGTACTGCTCAGTAAAGATCTTGAAAAGAGATGTCTTGCCGCAGCCGTTGCTGCCGAGCAGGAAAACCCTCTCTCCCTTCTTGATATCGATATTTACATTGCGGAAAAGTCTTTTGCCATCAAAGCAAAGTCCGATATTATCAGCATGAAAAACATCGTTTCCGCAGCCATCAGCACTCTTGAAATTGAATTTCAGAGCATCCGGAGCATCCTCAGGCTTTACAAGAGTTGCTTCCAGACGGTCGATGGACTTCTGCTTGCTGGCGATAGTAACATAGTTATGTGCCTGATTCCAGCGTTTCTGCTGATCTATGATGCCCTCGATACGCTTTATCTCTTTTACTGTACTGTCATAGACCTTGCGACGGCGTTCCATCTCCTCAGCTTTAAGCTCAAGAAAACGCGTATAGCTGCCCTTATAGTCGTCAAGATGGCAGTTTTCCAGCTCGAGGGTACGTTTCGTAACCTTGTCGAGGAAGTAACGGTCATGGGAGATAACGATATATGCACCCCTGTAATCGTTCAGAAAACGTTCCAGCCATTCGACAGATCTTATATCAAGATGGTTGGTAGGCTCGTCCAGCAGCAGAAGGTTTGCATCGGATAACAGGAGCTTCGCAAGCTGAAGCTTTGATTTCTGACCGCCGCTGAGAACGCCTACGGAAAGTCTGAAATCAGCTTCGGCAAATCCAAGGCCTGTCAGTGCCGACGCTGTGCGGCTACGGTAGGTAAGTCCGCCGTCACGCTCAAAACGCTCCGTGAGCAGTGTCTGCCGCTCGATAGTTTCGAGGCTATGATCGCCCTGATCTATCTTGTCATGCAATTCCTCAAGCTCAAGCTCCATATCCTCAAGCCATGAGAACACGGTCAAAGCTTCATCAAGAACGGTCCTGTCGGAATTACGGCAGGAAAACTGCTCCATAAAGCCCATCTTGCAGGAGCCTGCAATGTGTATACCACCCTCGTCAGGCGTGTGTTCACCCTTCAGAAGACGGAACAATGTGGTTTTGCCACAGCCATTCACACCAACAAAGCCAATGCGGTCATCATCGTAGACATCAAAAGTCACGCCCGAAAACAGCTCTCTGTCAGCAAATGACATTGCGACATCATTTAAACTCATTAATAGCATTATTCACCTCAGGGACATCAGAGCCACTGTATAAAAGCGGTCTTGTCCTTGCTGTTGTAACCCGCACGCTCATAGAAACGCAGCGTGCTTTCTTTTTTGGAGCCTGTCATCAGCATAAGCTTGTAGCAGCTATTCTCCTGTGCAAGATCTTTCGCATAGTCAAGGCAGGCAGTGGCAATACCTCTGCTCCGATATTCGGGATGCGTCACCACATTTTCCACCAGTGCATATGGCTGCTGTCCATGCGTAAGATTCGGGATGATGACACATACACAGGAGGACACGATCTTTCCGTCATACTCGGCAACTATTATGTGATGCTTATCATCAGCAAGTATACTTTCCCACAGCGAAGCGAGGCTTTCGCTCGTTTCGGGTATGGGGTTATCGTGCAGATATGTGTACAGCTCCAGCAAAGCATCAAGATCATCTCTGACTATCTCGCGTACTGACATACATGACCTCCAAAAACCACACCGCCTACGCAAAGCGTAAGCGGCAGGTATATTGATTACTTTTCTTCGTTGTTGAAAACCTTATACTTGTCGGGAGAATACTTGTTATTTACAAGATAATCATCAAGCTCTACCTCATATGCAGCACCTGTTTCAGCGAGGAATGCATCAAACTCATCGCCTACCATCTCAACAAGAATAGTGGACATATTGTCGCTCTTCCATGTTTCCTTTGTAGTGATATCCTCACGTACAACTACATAGCAAGCCTTCTCTGTTTCAAGAAGGTAAGCCTTTCCGTCTGCATCGAGATTCCAGATGAACTCTGTAAGCTCAGCACTGAGAGAAGAAGCTTCCTTGCTTACAGCAGTTTCAAGCTCCTCAACAGTTGTAGCCTTTTCAGCATAAGCATTTGCCTTTGCTTCTTCCATAGCCTTATCCCACTCTTCGTCGGAAGGGTTCTCAAAGGTAGCTGCCTCAAAAGCAGCCTCACGGTCAGCCATAGCCTCATTCTGAGCTACCTCAAGGTCAAAATCATAACGGACATCAATGAAACTCTCGCCAGCGTTAAGTCTGTCAACGTAGCCCTGTGCCTTGTCCTTGACAGCCTGTATCTCGTCCTCAAGCTGGAGAGTGATACCGTACATATCAGTGAAAGGAACTTCGATATACTTTACGTTTGCATAGTTATCTGTAAGATAAGTGTCTATCTCCTCTGCGGGAAGTGCCTTGGAGCCACCCTCTGAATAAAGTGCTTCGATCAGCTTGGCTTCCTTCTGATTTGTCGTGTATACATCTCTTACAGTGTCCATACCCATGCCGATAGAATCATAGTACTCGCCCATGGTGTTAGTGCCATAGATGTACTGTGCGTACATATCCTCTGTATCCCAGAGCTGATTTACATAATCATTGACATCTGCAACTTCTTCAGCGGAAAGTGCCAGACCATTCTCTTCGAAAAGACGGTTTACTGCAACATAACGTCTGAGCTCTACGACTGTATTGTCCTTTACCCAGTCAAGAGCAGGCTTTCCGTCAACTGTCTGAGCAAATACATCTGTGACTTCAGATGTATCGCCAGCTTCTTCCTTGACCTCTGTGATCTGAGTGTGAGCATCGCCGTAAGCTGTCTGCATACACCAGAGATAGATGCCGTTTCTGATCTCCATGTTATCAACTGTGCCGACGTAACCGGTATCAACACAGCCAGCCATGGAGGTGATGCAAGCTGCCGCAACAGCTGCCGCTATTATCTTCTTATAACTGAATGCCATTTGTACTCCTCCTGTATTATGTTCTGAGAACTATATCCTTTTCTGCGAGAGCCTTCAGCACACGCTCAACGGAGCTGTCAGCTTCATCATCAGTCATTGTACCGTCCTTACGAAGCACCATCTTGTAGGAAAGGCTCTTCTTTCCCGCAGGTACCTGCTCACCCTTGTACATATCAAATACAGCAACGCTTTCAAGATACTTTGCACTGCCCTTGATGATATCAATGATCGTATCGGATGTAACCTCATCATCGCAAAGCAGGCTGAGGTCACGGGTCATTGCAGGATACTTGGGCAGGGGCTTGTACTTGCGTTCTGCACCCTGTGCATCAAACATAGCTTTAAGGAAAAGCTCGCCTGCGTATACGCGGCAGGAAACATCGAACTTCTCTGCAACTGCGGGATGTACCTCACCAAATGTACCTATAACAACACCATTTGCTACGATATCAGCACATCTGCCGGGATGATAGGACTTGTTATCCTTGACAGGAACAAATCTTGCATCGATCACCATGTTCTCAAGAAGCTCCTCTACGATGCCCTTTACAGTGTAGAAGTCTTCATCTGCACCATATGCACAGAAGCCCATTACATCTTCCTCTACAGGTAACTCATCGCCTGTGGGTGTAAATACTCTTCCCACCTCAAACAGGCGCGCAGAGAGATTTCTGCTTGCTACGTTAGTGGAAACAACAGTCATCATGGAAGGCAGCATGGAAGTTCTCATTACACTTGTATCCTCACCGAGGGGATTTGTAAGAACAACGCTGTTCTTCTTGTCATCAGCGAACGCAAGCTTCTCGTAAGACTTGGGAGAGATGAAGCTGAATGTCATAGTTTCATAGAAGCCCTGGGAAACCATGATATCTACCATCTTCTTTTCGAAGTGCTGTTCGGGTGTTATCTTACTGTTGGAGGACAGCTTGGGAACTGTGGACGGAATCTTGTTGTATCCGTAGATTCTAGCAACTTCCTCAGCGAGGTCGCACTGACGTTCGATATCGATTCTTGTATTGGGAACGATAACGAAGCCGTCCTCATAGCCGAAGCCAAGCTTCTTGAAGATATCGATCTGCTGCTGTTCAGGAATCTCAATACCGAGGTGATCGCTGATCCACTGTGCATCATGCTTCAGTTTTGCAGGAACCTTATTTGCGTTATCAACATCGATGTATTCGCGTACTACCTCACCACAGCCGAGCATCTCAACAAGCTCAAGTGCTCTCATGAGAGCGGGCTTTGCATTGATAGGATCAAGACCCTTCTCAAATCTGGAGGAAGCATCTGTACGCTTGCCGATGTTCTTGGCTGTCATTCTGACAGAAACACCGTCAAAGCAGGCTGCCTCGAATACGACGGTATTGGTGTCTTCCATTATACCGCTGTACTCGCCGCCCATTACACCTGCAACAGCGATAGGCTTCTTGCCGTCAGCGATGATAAGCATCTCGGGGCTCAGCTCGATCTCTGAACCGTCAAGAATAGTGATCTTTTCGCCTGCCTCGGCATTTCTTACAACGATCTTGGCGTCCTCAACGTAACGCAGGTCAAACGCGTGCATGGGGTGACCATACTCAAGCATTACAAAGTTTGTTATATCAACGAAGTTGTTGATCGCTCTTACACCACTTGCATTAAGACGCTCGACCATCCATCTGGGAGAAGGACCGATCTTAACGTTCTTTACAACAGCAGCCATGTATCTGGAACAAAGCTGAGCATTCTTTACATCAACACTGATATAATCAGTCGCCTTACCGTCAATACCGTCGAACTTAGGCTCGGTGTAGTTGAACGGCAGATCAAAGGTTGCGGATGCCTCTCTTGCAAGTCCGAGTACAGACAGGCAATCAGGTCTGTTGTTTGTGATCTCAAACTCAACGGTGGTATCGTTGAAGCCGAGTGCATCATGAATATCCATGCCGACAGTCATCTTATCAAAATCGGGGTCATTATTGAGTATCAGGATACCCTCAGCAGAAGAATAAGGAACATCGGCGAGAGTGAGGTTAAGTTCCTCGTAAGAGCACATCATACCCTCACTGCGAACACCTCTCATGTTGCCCTTCTTTATCTTCATGAAGCTCATATCCTTATGATTATAGCAGGTAGCACCGTGAAGTGCAACGGGAAGGAAAGCACCTGCGAAAACATTCTGAGCAGAAGTAACTATCTGTACCGGCTCCTCTGCACCAACATCGACCTTGCACACCCAGAGGCTGTCAGCATCGGGGTGCTTCTCTATCTCAACACACTTGCCAACAACAACATTGGTTATGTCAGCACCCTGAACAGAATAGGTCTCGACCTTACTTCCGCTCATGGTCATACCATCGCAGAATTCCTTAATAGGCATATCGGTCTTAACGAAATCGTTAAGCCATTTCATTGAAAGATCCACTTTTATCTATCTCCTTATATTAAGTATCAGTATTCAGTTATCAGAACTGCTTGAGGAAACGCATATCGTTCTCGTACAGCAGTCGCATATCCTCGATCTCATAACGGAGCATCGTGATACGTTCGATACCGATACCAAACGCAAAGCCACTGTATTCCTCAGGGTCAATACCACAGTTTTCAAGAACCTGCGGATGAACGACGCCTGCACCGAGAATCTCGATCCAACCCTCGCCCTTGCAGAGAGGACAACCCTTACCACCACAACGGAAGCACTGGAAGTCGATCTCGCAGCTGGGTTCTGTATAGGGGAAGTGATGGGGTCTGAACTTGAGGTTCATGCCTTCACCGTAAAGACGCTTTGCAAATTCCTCAAGTGTGCCCTTGAGGTCAGCGAAAGTGATGTTCTTATCAATAACAAGGCCCTCACACTGATGGAAGATGGGGGAATGTGTTCCGTCAACTTCGTCGCGTCTGTAAACACGGCCGGGGCTGATTATAGCAATAGGGGGCTTATTCTTCAGCATCTCTCTGATCTGAACAGAGGATGTCTGTGTTCTGAGAATAACATCATCAGTAATGTAGAATGTATCCTGAGGATCACGTGCGGGGTGTCCCTCAAAGGTGTTGAGCATATCAAAGCAGTAATGTGTAGTTTCAACCTCGGGTCCATCAACTACGGTGTAGCCCATGCCACGGAAGATCTCCTTAAGCTCATCAAGAACGATGTTCATGGGATGACGTCTGCCGATCGTGAGCTTTCTGCCAGGCATCGTAACATCGAGTGCCTCTGCAGCAAGACGTTTCTCTGTTTCAGCGGACTTCAGTGTTTCTGTCTTTGCCTTGATGCCATCCTCGATAGCTGTTCTTACATCATTGGCAAGCTGTCCGATAACAGGACGTTCCTCAGCGGAAAGACCGCCCATCTGCTTGAGGATAGCTGTAAGCTCACCCTTTTTACCCAGGAAACGTACACGCAGTGCGTCCATTTCCTTGAGATCGGAGCAGGATGCAATCGCCTCAAGTGCCGTTGCCTTAATGCTTTGTAACTGTTCTTTCATTGTTATTGACCAATCCTTCCTTAACGGAATTATTTATTTTCTGCCTGCCGGCATCATATACATTATTTATAAACACAATCATTCATCGGTGGAGGGAACGTAATCGCAGAACTCTACGGAAAGCAGAGTATTCTTGCCATCCCAGCGGTTGATGGTATACAGACGATACTTATCCGGTGATACTTCCATGTCACTGATACCGGAAACGGCTGCCAGTGAAGGAGGAAGATACCCAACGATAAGCTGATAATTACCATCCACCTCTGACATCTCTACGATCTGAGGAGCATATGTCAGATAACGGATATTCTTTTGTGCGGAGTAAAGGTGGTTCTCCTCGTCATAGGTAAACCGCACTTCACCGGTACCTACCGACTGATGCTCCATGACAACAGTTGTGCCGAACATCTCCTTGCAGGACGCCATGACGTCATACTCAGGGATAAGCAGACCGCCAAGACCATCCTCATAAGGCGTGATATCCTTTGTGAGAAGTATATTCCATATCGCACAGGTGATCTTCGAGGTATTGGGTATCTCATCGATGCTGTCAAACGGTGCGATATCGTTAACTACCATGGGGAATATAAACTGAGCAAACTCGTTCTTGAGCGATGTGTTATCCAGCAGCTTTCCGGTGATATCAGCCGCAAAGCGAACAGTAGAAACACAACCGACTATCGCCATTACTATTACAAATATCGCAAAGCCGAAGAAAAACCTCTTCTTTTTTACAGGCTCGGGGACGTCAGAAGCTTCTGCAGGCTCATTGCCGCCGAGTTCGGTGATATCATCCTCGATATCCTCTGCATCGAGCGAGCCAAAAAGCTGGTTTATGACCTTTTCGCCGTTCTGCTGCTTTTCCTTCGGTGCGGAATTTCTCTTTCTTCTTGCCATAAATCTCCCTTCTATCAGCCTCTGATCTGGCCATCACCGTTGATCAGATACTTATATGTGGTGAGAGCTTCAAGACCCATAGGACCTCTTGCGTGCAGCTTCTGCGTGGAAATGCCGATCTCTGCACCAAGACCGAATTCAAAGCCGTCTGTAAAACGTGTGCTGGCGTTTACATAAACAGCAGCGGCATCGACCATCTTCTGGAACAGCTCCGCATTGCGGATATCGGAAGTGACGATACACTCGCTGTGCTTTGTTCCGAAACGATTAATATGAGCAATAGCCTCTGTCACATCAGAAACCACCCTGGAAGACAATCTGTAATCAAGGAACTCAGTGGCATAATCGCAGTCCTCTGCGATCTTCTCAACATCGATGCAGGCTGCAGTTGCTTCATCGCCGATCACCTTTACCCTGCCCTGCCACAGCTCGTCAAGCTTTGCAAAGAAAGCAGGTGCGATTTCCTTATGAACAAGGATATTCTCAATGGCATTACAAACAGAGGGACGCTGTGTCTTGGCATTATCAACAATGCGTACCGCCATGTCAAGGTCAGCGGATGCATCCACATAAACGTGACAGTTACCCTCACCTGTCTGGATAACAGGTATAGTCGCATTCTCGATAACGGCACGGATAAGGCCGCCGCCGCCACGGGGAATGAGAAGGTCGATATACTTGTTCAGCTTCATCATTGCATTAGCAACTGTACGTGAAGTGTCCTCCACGAGCTGAACGGCATTTTCATCATAACCGCAGGCCTTTATAGCGTCACGCATCAGTGACACAAGAGCCTTATTGGAGTTGATAGCATCGCTTCCACCGCGTAAGATAACAGTGTTGCCTGCCTTGAAGCAAAGTGCAGCAGCGTCTACCGTTACGTTGGGTCTGGATTCAAAGATGATACCGATAGTTCCGATAGGAACACGCTTCTTGACAACACGAAGCCCGTTGGAAAGCTCACCGCCACCAATTACTGAACCGATAGGGTCAGGCAGTGCGATAACCTTGTCAACACCGTCCGCCATACCTTCGATGCGCTCAGGAGTAAGTGTAAGTCGGTCGATCATAGCCTTCGACATACCATTCTTCTCAGCAGCTTCGACGTCAAGCTGATTGGCAGCAATAAGAACGTCACTGTCCGATCTCAGCCTTCTGGCTATCTCAGCCAGAACAGCATTCTTTTCAGACACCTTGAGAGAAGTAATTACAGGTTCGGCAGCTTTCGCCTTTGAACCAAGTTCTTCGATATATTCCATGTTTATCACTGTTCCTTCTTTTTAAAATAAGTACACACTGCGTCACCTTCGAAAAGGTCATACAGCTTAAGAGGACTATCGCCATTGATGATAACGGTATCGATACCTGCTTCAGTGGCGATCTTCGCTGCTTCGATCTTTGTTATCATTCCGCCGCTGCCGAGATTACTACCCGCACCCTGTGCAACAGAAATTATCTCGGGAGTGATGACATCGACCTCACGGATAAGCTTGGACTGAGGGAGCTTGGGATCACCGTCATAAAGTCCGTCAACATCTGTGAGCATGATAAGGAGATCAGCATCACAAAGGGATGCAACTATCGCGGAAAGTGTATCGTTCTCGTCAAAATCAAGCTGCTTTATCGATACAGCATCATTTGCATTAATAATAGGTATGATACCCATCTCAAACAGCTTGTCAAATGTATTTACGACATTGAATTTACGTTCCTTATTGGAAATAACATCACGGGTAAGAAGGAGCTGTGCGACCTTATGATTGAACTTGCCGAAGTTCTCGCTGTAAAATGTCATCAGCTCAGACTGACCGATAGCTGCACATGCCTGCTTTCCGGGCATATCTGTAGGCTTGCAAGGCAGACCTGCTCTTGCGGCACCGACACCCTGTGCACCTGAAGTTACAAAAACTATCTCCCTGCCCGAGTTCTTGAGATCAGACATGACCTCGATAAGCTCATAGCACTTTCTGATATTGAGATGACCCGTCGGATAAGCAAGTGTAGAACTTCCGACCTTGATCACTATGCGTTTCTTGTCAGCAAAACAAGGCATTCTCATATTCCCCTTTTCGGTTTATCTGTCAGAATATGCAATATATCAACTACATTACATACTACTGGATATACTTATAAACGTACTATTTTATTATATCAAATATGCACCAAAAAAGCAATAGTATTTATAATTTATCACTGTTTTTTTATTTGTGACCGTTTTTTCAACACATTTTTCGCAAAATTTTATGCGATTTACATAAAAAAGCTATTGATTTATGTAGACATATATGGTATAATTTAATGTATATCAAACAGGATATAGTACATTTTACTATTATTTAAGCATTTCAAGGAGCATTACCACATGGATACCTATTCAGAACAGCTTGTGACCCGTACATCGACCGGAGCAGATAAAGCAAAGAAAGTGCTGATATCAGTCGGTGCCATTCTTCTGGCAACGATGCTGATGTGGCTCAGTATCGTTTTTGGTGCATATACACTGATACTGCTTGTCTTCGGCGTACTCGGACTTGGCGTTTACCTTGTAAGCAACATGGACGTCGAGTACGAGTATATTGTTACGAATGAAGAGATGGACATTGATAAGATCATCGGTCGCCGCAAGCGTAAAAGAATGATCACCATCGATCTTCGATCTGTTGAGGACCTTGCTCCCTACCCTGCACCAGATGACATCAAGGTGGAAGCGACCGTTCATGCAACAACAGGTCTTGAAAAGAACGCTCACTACCTTCTTGCACAGCACAGTGTATATGGCAAAGTGATGCTTATCTTCAATCCCAACGAAAAAACAAGGGAGGCAATTATGACGGAGATTCCTCATCAGCTCCGCATAAAGTTAACACATAATGGGCAGTAATAATCTTTTCATCAGAATCGGAACAGGAGTTATCGAGATCGACCGAATCCGCAGGATCGCAAGAAATCCTAAGTTCCTGTCAAAGTACTTTTCCCCTGACGAGATCCGCTACATAGTTAATCACAATATCGCTCCCACGCTGGTTGCGGAAAACTACTGCGCTAAAGTGGCATTTGCGAAAGCTATCGGAACGGGAACACGCGTTGTTCGTGCACGTGACATCACAGTTCTCCGTGACAGACTCAATTCCCCGTTCATTATTACCACGGGTCTTGCGAAGATGCTCACAGAACGCGAGAATTATGTATATAATCTCTCCGTAGCACACTGCAAGAAATATGCGACCGCTACTGTTATTCTCAACAAGAAATAATCCCTCACTGTGCAGCCAACGCAACTGCACAGTGAAGTTTTTTATAACAACGAAAGGAGGCTTTCTGTGAAACGAATAGTCATAGGTATGCTCGCCCATGTTGACTCTGGCAAGACCACTTTGTCCGAAGGTCTTCTGTACCATTCGGGCGAGATAAGAAAGCTTGGCAGAGTGGACCACGGCAACGCCTTTCTTGATACAGACAGCATGGAACGCAGCAGAGGTATAACTATTTTTTCTAAGCAGGCCACCCTTTCCCTGCCATCAGGCACTGCAACTTTACTAGACACTCCCGGACACGTGGATTTCTCAGCGGAAATGGAGCGTGCTCTGCAGGTGCTTGACTACGCTGTACTTGTTATCAGCGGCACTGACGGTGTTCAAAGTCACACCGAAACGCTGTGGCAGCTTCTGATACGCTATAATATCCCAACGTTCATCTTTATCAACAAGATGGACATATCTTATCTTACTAAGGAATCACTTCTGAAGGAGCTTAAACAGCGATTATCAGGAGGATGCTGTGATTTTTCTCCGCTGCGTGAAAGAGATGAACTAAACGAAGAACTCGCAGAATGCAGCGAAGAACTTATGAACAGCTACCTTGATGAAGGCAGTGTTACCGACGAACTTATTTCCGAGGCAATAAACAGGCGTGATGTTTTCCCTTGTATGTTTGGTTCGGCACTGAAGCTGAATGGCATCGAGGAACTGATCGCTGTTATAGATAAGTACACAACAGAAAAAGTTTATCCAGATGAATTCGGTGCGAGAGTCTACAAGATCACTCAGGACGAACAGGGTGCACGCCTTACACACATGAAAGTAACAGGCGGTACACTTAAAGTTCGCACACTGCTTGATGGTGCAGGTTGGTCAGAGAAGATAAATCAGATACGTATCTATTCCGGTGTAAAATTCACCACTGCTGATGAATTGCCGGCAGGAAGCATCTGTGCTGTAACAGGTCTGACAAAGACCTTCTCGGGCGAAGGTCTCGGATATGAAAGAAATAGTCCCTCCCCCGTTCTTGAGCCAGTTCTGACCTATAAGATAATACTCCCACAGGGTTCGGACGTACAGATCGCTCTGCAACAGCTGCACAAGCTGGAAGAGCAGGAACCGCAGATGCACATAATCTGGAACGAACGCCTGCAGGAGATACACGTTCAGCTCATGGGCGAGATACAGCTCGAGATACTGAAAACAATGATCGCAGACAGATTTGACCTTGATGTCACATTCGACCGTGGCAGTATAACATACAAGGAGACTATCGCTGCTCCCGTTGAGGGTGTAGGCCATTATGAGCCACTGCGTCACTATGCGGAGGTACATCTGCTGATGGAGCCTGCCGAGCGAGGTACTGGACTGCAATTCTTCACCGATCTGCAGCGTGATTCACTTGACACAAACTGGCAGCGTCTGATACTGACACATCTTGAGGAAAAAGTGCATATCGGCGTACTGACAGGATCCCCGATCACGGACATGAAAATAACGTTAGTGGCAGGAAGGGCACACATCAAGCACACCGAGGGCGGAGATTTCAGGCAGGCAACCTATCGTGCTGTGCGTCAGGGGCTGCGAAGTGCAGAATCTGTACTTCTTGAGCCTTGGTATGACTTCAGACTGGAAGTGCCAGCCGAATGCGTTGGCAGAGCCATGACTGATCTTCAGCGTATGGAATGTGAGATGCGACCGCCAGAAACAAACGGTGAGACCACAACGATATCCGGCAGTGCACCTGTTGCTACGATACGTGACTATCAGAGTGACGTTATAAGCTATTCCCATGGCAAGGGCAGACTTATCTGCATACCAAAGGGTTATTTCCCCTGTCACAACGCAGATGAAGTTATAGCCGAGATAGGCTATGACGTTGACAGTGACGTGGATAATACCGCAGACAGCGTTTTCTGTTCACATGGTGCGGGTGTAATAGTAAAATGGGATGAAGCACCTTACAGAATGCACGTCGACAGCGGAATACGCTTTGGTAAGGACAGCACATCCGATGAAGATACCGAAATGGCTGTTTCACAGCAGATATCGAACTACAAGCAGCGAATGGCCACCGACAAAGAACTCATGGAGATATTCGAGAGGACCTACGGAAAGATAGACCGTGACCCTCGTCGTGCCATGAGAAATGAAAAACAGCCAGAATATAAAAAGATACCAAAGCTACCACCACCCCCAAAGGGTCCTGAATACCTTCTGGTGGACGGTTACAATATAATCTTTGCATGGGATGAGCTTAACAAGCTCGCCAAGGACAATCTTGACCTTGCCAGAAACACGCTTATCAACGTTCTTTGCAACTACCAGGGCTTCAGACAGTGTAATCTCATACTGGTTTTTGACGCATACAAGGTCAAGGGCAATCATCGTGAAGTTGAGAACATCGGCGGCATCAGCGTAGTTTACACAAAGGAAGCTGAAACGGCAGACATGTACATCGAGAAAGTTGCACACAAGCTCGGCAAGGACCATAAAGTCAGAGTCGCTACTTCAGACAACGTTGAACAGCTCATTATCCTCGGCAGCGGCGGTATCAGGGTATCTGCAAATGAATTCCACGAAGAAGTAAGGCTGGTGGAAAAAACGATACGTGAGCTTATCGGAGGTTAATATGCAACTAAAGACCATCGCATATCTCAGATGTGATATGCCTGAAAAATTCGGCATACCAAGACAAAGCGGCTTGGTTAATTCCGTAAAAGGACGTATTATCTTCACACCCGAATATCGCAATCCCGATGCACTGCGTGGACTGGAACAGTATTCACATTTGTGGCTGATATGGCAGTTTTCTGAGACAATAAGAGATAACTGGTCACCTACTGTTCGCCCTCCAAGACTTGGCGGCAACAAACGTATGGGTGTTTTCGCAACACGCTCCCCTTTTCGTCCAAACCCCATAGGCCTCAGCAGCGTGAAGATCGAAGAGATCTATCTTGATACAAAAAACGGACCTGTCATTATCGTTTCCGGTGCAGATATCATGGATAACACTCCGATATATGATATAAAACCATATCTTGCCTATGTGGACAGTCATCCTGACGCATCTGACGGCTTCGCACTGAATCACCATGAAGCAATCCTGGAGGTCGTTATCCCTGATGAGATATGCTGTTTAATCCCTGATGAGCATGTTCAACCTGTTATAGAATTACTCGGTCAGGATCCACGACCCCAATATCAGAACTCACCTGATCGATCATACACCATGACTTATGCGAATATGGATATAAGCTTCTATGTGAATGAAGAGCAGCTTATCGTAACCGGCGTCAGAATGCTTTGATCAATAACAAGCGATCCGCAGTGTATTGTTGCACTGCGGATTCTTTATATTTATGAAACAAACTTAATATTGTCGAAACGGTGCATAAAATCGCATAAATCGCTTACAATACCTGTGCAGACATAAAAACAAGTTTTTCTATGAAAGGAAATGTGATATATGAAAGCAACTGGAATCGTACGAAGAATCGACGATCTCGGCCGTATCGTTATACCAAAGGAAATCCGCCGCACAATGAGGATCCGTGAAGGAGACCCATTAGAGATCTATACAAGTCCTGATGGCGAAGTAATCTTCAGAAAGTATTCCCCCGTCGGAGAGATCTCCAGCACTGCATCACAGTATGCAGATGTATTATCAAAAGTGGGCGGCTGCCCTGCGGTGATATGTGACAGAGATCACGTTATCGCTGTTTCAGGTATGTCCAAAAAGGAAGTTATCGAACGTCGTGTATCAGGATCTCTTGAAGATCTCATTGAACAAAGGAAATCACACATCTATAAGAGCCGTGACGACAAGCGGCTTAACCCTATCGAAGGCATCGACAGATATGCGATCGCCTGCTCGCCTATCCTTTGTCAGGGCGATGTTAACGGAGCGGTAATAATGCTGGCCGGTGATAATAATGAATTTGCAACTGGTGAACAAAGTGCACTTGTACAGGCTGCTGCAATGTATTTCGGAAAACAAATGGAAGAATAGCAAAAACCCCACCCTTGAACGGGTGGGGTTTTAAAATTACTTCTTGCGACGCTTGGATGTAGCAAACATCAGAATTGCAGATGCACCGGCAGCAGCCAGAGCATAACCGGCAATGGATCTTACACCAGTATCAGGATTCGTCATCATCATGTCGGGCGAAGACGACATAGGAACATCAAAGTCGTCGAACTCAACAGGATCGTCATCGATGCCGAAGTCAGGCTGATCACCTAAAGGCACATCAGGATCATCAAACTCTACAGGATCGTCGTCACCGTCGGTATCCGTGTCAGTATCTGTGTCCGTGTCAGTATCTGTGTCTGTATCTGTGTCCGTATCAGTATCGGTATCAGTATCAGTGTCTGTATCTGTGTCAGTATCTGTATCGGTATCAGTGTCTGTGTCAGTATCGGTATCAGTGTCAGTATCGGTATCAGTGTCAGTATCGGTATCAGTATCTGTGTCCGTGTCAGTATCTGTATCGGTGTCAGTGTCAGTATCTGTATCGGTGTCAGTATCTGTATCTGTGTCCGTGTCAGTATCTGTGTCCGTGTCAGTATCTGTGTCCGTATCAGTGTCTGTATCCGTGTCTGTATCCGTGTCTGTATCTGTATCCGTGTCAGTATCTGTGTCCGTATCAGTATCTGTATCGGTATCAGTATCTGTGTCTGTATCGGTATCAGTGTCTGTATCGGTATCAGTGTCTGTGTCCGTGTCTGTATCGGTATCAGTATCAGTGTCTGTATCTGTGTCCGTGTCAGTATCGGTATCAGTATCAGTGTCAGTGTCCGTGTCTGTATCGGTATCAGTATCAGTGTCTGTATCTGTGTCCGTATCAGTGTCTGTGTCAGTATCTGTATCCGTGTCAGTATCTGTGTCTGTATCTGTATCAGTGTCTGTGTCCGTGTCAGTATCGGTATCAGTATCAGTGTCTGTGTCAGTATCTGTGTCCGTGTCAGTATCTGTGTCTGTATCTGTGTCCGTATCAGTGTCTGTGTCCGTATCAGTGTCTGTGTCGGTATCAGTGTCCGTGTCAGTATCTGTGTCCGTATCAGTGTCTGTGTCCGTATCAGTGTCAGTATCTGTATCGGTATCGGTATCAGTGTCTGTGTCGGTATCAGTATCTGTGTCCGTGTCAGTATCGGTATCTGTGTCAGTGTCTGTATCTGTATCAGTGTCTGTGTCGGTATCAGTATCTGTGTCAGAATCAGGGTATACTATATCATCAATGTGGTCTTCACCATCAAAAGTGATCTCGCCGAACTCAGAATCGCCGTAGAAGTTCTCGCAGATCAGCTGTCCCTCGAAATGAGGATGTCCGCCCCAGTGCCAAGCTGTGGAAACAGAAGAAGTAGGAGCAAGCAGAGAACCCATACTATTCTGAATAAACACATAGTCAGCCTCAGGAACGTTGAAAAGGATATGCTGGTTATTAGATGTCAGGTTTGTTACAGTTTCACCTGCATATGTAACCTCAGCGTTGGCAGCAAGATTCAGATAGCCGCCGCCTGTAATGTTAACGATAACGTCAGAACCGGCCGGTACATCGAAATCCATAGAAAGAGCACCCATGCTCCACCTGCGGAGATCATTGTACTCATCGATAGTAAGTGTAAATATGTTAAGGTTAGGATCATCGCCCGAGAATCTGAGCTGACCATACCATCCACCATTGGTAACTGTACCGTTTGCTTCTGCAGACGCAAGAGTATTGGAAACATTCTTCAGATTCTCAAACTCGTTGTCCATAGAGAAGCCGGCAAGCTCAGGAGAGATAGAATCATTAGACAGAGTACCATTGTATACGTTACCGCCTACTACTGTACTACCACCTACTTCGTAGTTACTTCCATGCAGATTCAGGTTACCGCCCACAGCCATACTACCGGGACAGTCTGCACCTGTAACAGTTACGTCATTCTTTACGAAGACGCTGTAGTTAGCAGCCGCACCAAGAGCACCGTCTCCGATACTTGCGGAGGCAGTGTCAGTGTTGACCGGTTCGATTCCGAGAAGTTCATCGATCGAACCTGCAGTTTCAGCTGCTGCAGAAATAGAATAAGCCTGTGACGCCATAAGAGAGACTGCGAACGCAAAACCGACTACGGCTTTCGTCTTTTTGCGTTTGATGTCGCGTTTGTTCTCGCTCATAATCATCTTCCTTTCCTAAAAATGGTATAGTAATCCCTATAATAATCCTATTTTCTACATTGTAGCATACTTTTAGACACTTGTCAAGTATAATACTACCAACGATTTTGACTTTTTTATAATTTTTATTACCAAAGTAACTAATTATCTGTTCATTACTCTTTTACGCATTATCTCGGGGTTATAAGCATACTCTACTGCAGTTTCTGCTGTTATAACACCGTTTCTGTAAAGATCAGATATACAGTTATCCATTGTCTGCATTCCTGGTGAGGACTGGAGTATTGTATCGATCTGATGCGTCTTCTCTTCCCTGATCATTGTTTTTATGGCACTATTCATCGTCATAATTTCAAAAGCAGGTACCAGAGATCCATCAACAGACGGCAATAGCTGCTGGGATACAACGCCTTTAAGCGTCATGGAAAGCTGGATGCGTATCTGATGCTGCTGATTGATCGGGAACACATCAATAATACGGTCGATAGTGCTTGCTGCTCCAAGAGTATGAAGTGTGGAAAGTACCAGCTGTCCGGTTTCTGCAGCCGTCATTGCAACACTGATAGTTTCATAGTCACGCATCTCTCCCAGGAGAATAACGTCAGGAGATTGTCTGAGAGCTGCTCTTAACGCATCGAGATAGCTCTGCGTATCCAGATTGATCTCTCGCTGGCTGATGATACTCTGATCATGACGGTGCAGAAACTCGATAGGGTCCTCTATTGTTATTATATGATTTTTAAGCGTACGGTTGATACGATTAATAATACAGGATAAGGTAGTTGATTTGCCGCTGCTTGCCGCACCCGTGATAAGTACAATACCACCTTTGCATTTACTGAACTCCATGACCTGCTCCGGGATACCAAGCTCACTCGCTTTCGGAAGCTCAAACGGTACAAATCTCAGCACAGCTGCATACGAGCCTCTCTGTTTATATATATTCGCTCTGAAACGTCCAAGACCACTGACCGAAAAAGAAAAATCCATCTCTCGATCGGGTATCCTGTTGTCCTCAAGCTTGATAGCCGCCATTTCAAAAATCCGGCGTACCAATGTTTCGGTATCCTGCATGGACAAAGGTTTATCATCCATGCGAACGATCAAACCGTTTGCCTTGAAGCTGAGTGGTGCACCACATACTATAAATATATCTGATGCCGCTTTTTCTACCATCTCTTTAAGTATATTAACTAATTCCATTGTAACTCCCCCGATACGCTCAATTGAACATACTGCCATCCCAGACACCTATCGGATCCTCGGTCTCGTCGGGCAGCAAAGATACGATCTTCCATTCGCTTATACTGTAACGTCCTGCATCTGAAGGATTGGAAGTGAATAATATTTCCGCCTTCAGAAACAGCCTGTCATTGACAGGTTCACTGTAAGACAGCTCCACTCCATTGGCAGTCCTGCTGATGATCACATCAGAAACCTCATCTTCACACAAAGCGATAAAATCTTCCTCAAAAAAATCACTGGAAGCCATAAATGCCAGCTCATCAAGATACATCAGCTTTTCCTTGGCAGCAGTGTCTGCCGCATAATACTCTCGAGTGAACTCTGCACTCTTGGTGTTCAGTATATCGTTTGCTCCTGCAGCCTGATACGAAAGCACAGCGAGAACCGTTAGACATATCACCGCAAATATCATTATCAATGACACAAAACCAACGCCCATTCCTGTATTTCCGATGTTTTTGTTCTTGTTATCACTCATCTGTGCCACCTCCGATATACGGAACATATGCACTGCACTCCATTGCAAAGAGCTGTTCCTCTCCATGTCTGAACTCAACGTCCAAGTAACTGAGCACACCTGCTTCGGAAACTCTGCTCTCCTTCTGTGTCAGCACGAGATCTATGACACCGTCTTCTGCAGGTATCAGTTCGTCATTAAGGGAAATGATCACTGTTCCCTCTTCAAGTGTAGCTTCTGATCCCAGAACACGCAGGACGGCTTCTTCAATATCACCTGTGACAGAATAACATTCAGCAAGTGATTGAGCACATACGATAGCACTCTCTGTCATTTCTCCTGTTCTCTGCTTACGGTCTGCAGCCACGAACACCTGAAGTATAATGGCAGCTGAAAGGCTGAAGAATAACAGAACTATGAGCAATTCGAGAAAAAAGAGATTTGCAGGCTGCATTTCTGCTTTACCTTTTACCCTATTCAGAACCATCATCCTTTCCTGAGCATTACAGAAGAACTGCTGCTCCCCTGCCCAACAGTGATCTCATACATATCACCCATATCAATGACCGACAAATGATCAACCGCTATAACAGCATCGCCGCCGGTCGGTGAGGTGTTGCCTTCAGGGGAAACACTCTTTTCATACAGAGAACTTCCCTTATGATAAATGACACTGCAGATACCGTCACTCTCCAGCACCAGTCCCGCTCCGCCGTTCATTATCTCTACCTCATCAGAGGCACGTATCTTGTTTGAAATATATCGGATAGCGGCAGCCGAGCCGTAGATACGCTCATAGCCACTGTTTATCCTGCTGTATGTTCCTGCTGCAGTTCCGATGATTATCAGCATACATATCGTGAACACAAGAAAGAGCAGCAGACTTGCTACCGTATTGAGTACACGGGCGGTGGATACGCCAACAGTATCTTTCATGTCACTGCACCCTTTCTACAATAGTAATATTCGGTCGGATATTAGAAGCAAAGCAATCATAATGTACAAGATACTTCGTCTTGTCATATCTGACGCCGTAATGCTCGACCAGATATTCGATATTCTCAGGATATGCCCCCTCAATCGAATAGCATAAAGTTATGCTGTTATCTACCGATGCCCTGAGTGCTTCAAGCTGCTGTTCATCAGACGCATTCTGTGTATTATTCACTGCAACAAGAAACCAGCACAGAACACACGCAAAAAGCAGAACAGATGCCAAAGACAAAAGCAATCGCATATTAACACGTGATCTCATAATACCTCCGTAGCATCAGCCGAGTGCGGACATTATGTTCATCAGCGGCAGCATTATCGTAAGCAGCACTGAACCGATCATGATCGCCAGAACAACTATCATCGCAGGCTCTACCATCGATACGATGTTATTAAGTGTTCGACGTGCGTTCTCATCCATGCGGCTGCTGATCTTTTTCCATACATCGTCAAAAGAACCAGAAGTATAGGCTATCTTCAGAGAGCGTGAATACATTCTCGGCAGTATACCAGCGCTGCATATTGCGTCGGAGAAGTACTCACCTTTCTGAACGCGGTCAAGGCAATCCCGAAGCTGTTTTGTCAGCTTCTTATCTGTAACAAGATCCATCGTATAGCTGATAGCCTCCTCGGGATCGATACCACTGGTTATCATCAGTGACATCGCATCAGCGAGCTTCGCCTGAGAAAAACAGCGGGATATCCTGCTTGTGAGAGGAAAGACGGAAAGGAAATCCAGAACGAGCTTTTTAACAGGAGGTACAAAAAGGATAACAGCCAGCAGTACGATAAATACAGCAAGTGCGATCAGCACAGACTGGCCAACAACATATGCGAGATTTACAGCATCAGTAACAGTGCTTCCGATACTTGAATCGAACGATGCAAAGATATCGGAGAACATCGGAATGATCTTTACTACAAGAACGATAACAACTATCGTCATCATAAGAAGCAGCATAGCGGGATGGAACACTGCATATCTTACGGAACGCTGCATTTCAGCACGGTTCTCGTAATACTCGGACAGTCCCTTAAGTACATCGTCAAGTCTGCCTGTTACGCATCCTATCTCAACCATCTTACCGACATAATCGGGGAACACTCTGCTCTCCTTCATTGCATCCGCAAGCGTATCACCGTCACGCAGCTTCTCTGCAAGGAAATCGCAAAGGTTATGTATGTTCACATCGTCTATATCCTCCCTGAGGATATCAAGACCGTCATCAAGCTGCATACCTGTGTTCACCATAAGACCAAGCTGTTCACAGAAATATGCGGTCTGTTCAAAATCGAGCTTTTTCAATTTAGCCATTATAACATCTCCTCATTTAGTATCTGAACACGGCAGTGTAATTTGCACTGTTTGTGATGTACTCCGCCATCGCAGCCTTGTCTGCTGCACCTGCATAGAACGTAGAATCTACTATATTGTAGCCTTTGGACGAAAGCAGGACCTCTGCTGCGATCCAGCCGGTCTCCTCAGTGTAAACCTCGTTCCATGCATGGTATATCTCTGTTGCATAACCAATGACAAGTCGGGTTGGAATTCCCTGAGATCTCGCCATGGCAGCAAACAGTGATGCATAATCAAAGCATATGCCCTTCCCTCTCGCCAGTGTAGTGTCAGGGTCAGGAACGTAACCGCTTTTTACGGTTGCCGCAAGATCATAATCATAAGTGACATTATCGGTGATGTATCCGAATATAGCAGCCAGTTTTTCAATCGTACCATCAGCACCGGCACATATCTGTGCACCCTTTTCAACGCTTTCGGATGAACGTTCGAAATCCACGTATTTATTCGGGTAAAGGTACATAGATAGCTCATCGGCTATCGAAGCATTAAATTCTACAGGCTCGTCAAATACTGTACTGTAACTTCTGCCCTCAAGCTGCTCGTAAATCTGCACGGAATAACTGCCGCTTCCCTGTGACAGGGGGAAGTACTCAAACGTACCGTCCGCAGCAAGATCATGGTCATATGTTTCATCGCCGCAGATGATCCTTATCTTCGCTCTGGCACTTTTGCCACGGTAAGATGCCGAGATATAACCGAGCTTCGCATTGCTGTAATCCAGAACAGCATTATCATTCACAACAGATTCCGTACCCGGAGCATTCACCGTAAGGACATCGGGTATAACGACCGGTACGTCCGGTTCAGGCGGTTCAACGACCGGAGGTGATGTTGTGGTTACAGGTGTTGTTTTGACAGTAGTTGAAGCTGTGGTGATTATCGACGTGACAGAAGGCTCTTCTGTCACATCAGGAGCAGGTGTTGTGACATCCGTCGGAATGTCCTCTGTCGGGAAGCCGGTAACATCGGATGTGACATCAACACTTTCAACTGCATCAGCCGTATCATCCACAGGATCATCTACTGTCTCGGTCTGCATCAGGGGTTCAGTGGAAGATGTCTGAATTGTGGAAGAACGGGAGGAAGCAGTAGCCGAAGTAGTCGTTGCAGATGATACAGCACTGCTTTGCGATGTCTGACCGTCACTGCACGCAGTAGCAGATATACACAGCACAAGCACAAGTGATATTATCCTTGTAATGCGTTCAGATGAACGTCTGTACATCGCAATCACTCCTTTCTTCTTGTTATAGTTTCTTAGCCTCTTTCAATACGCATATTCCTGAGGAGGATATACTTCTCATCGGCACGGTTGAACAGACGTCTGCTGTCGCCGCGGATGATAGCACCAAGATAGCGTGCCGCCATGGTGTAGAATTCATCCTCATAGTGTACGATATGGGCACCACCCTTTGGATATGCGTCAGATGCATGATAAGAGCGGGAGATATCAATTACATAACAGTTGGTGACCTGAATGAACAGATCCTCACAAAGTGTTATGAATTTCTTCTTGGAAGCGAATAAGGGATCATTTTCAAAATCTACGAGCTTGTCATCAAGAGAAAGATATCTGTCCTTAAGATCCGCACGGACGAGTATGATATTGCTTCCGTAACGCTCCTGAATATCACGTGCAAAACGCACTAGTGTATCATGGCAATACTTCATGCTGCGTTTTTCAAAGAGATAGCACGAAGTACAGTCAGCTTCGATCTCCTTATAGAAAGCCGTTTCTTTCAGGAAGTCATCGGTCTCAAAAAGACCTCCGCGGTATTCGTTCATCTCGCAGATGACATCATAGAGATCGACCATAAGCCACTTTGCGGAGCTTCTGATAACAGAGAACAGACCTGTTCTGTTGAAAGCGTCCTCAGTTGAACGTCTACGCCAGCTATTGCCGCTGAACTTTGCCACTTCAGAGGGTACCTGACACGGCATAAGTGCCTCATAAGCGAGGAGCGGACACTGCTTATAGATGTACTTTCCGATAACCGCACCATCGCAATGATCGATAATATCCTTGGAGATGCAGCTTCCCCATACATCCACTGTCATCTCAGACAGGCTGCGGATATAGGATTTAAGCAGCTTCGGCTTGCCACGCAGGAGAAATACAAGTTCGGCAGAACCGGAATCAACGGGTGCCTGCACCTCTACCGCCAATAGCTTCGCCATGACCTTAAGAATATTGTAATTGTTCCTGAATGCAGGCGCATACAAGTCATAAGGCTGTGAAAGGTCACCTGAAAGTACAGCCTGTATCAGCTGTGCAGCTGCGATGATATCCCCTGCACCGGGATCATCTTCAAAGAAGATCTTGACATTATCAAGAGTAGATTCACCGCATTGCTTCAGTGCCATCAGGCGTTCTCTGTAAGCCGCTGTGAACTTCTCGTTAGTATATGCGATCAGCATATCCGCAGCACTACGCATATTCAGCAGCCACTTCTGCTGAGAGGATGCACTCATACTGCGGTAATATCTCTGGACACGATCGTACCAGAGATCAAGATCAGGCTTGATAACACACTGTCTGCCCATAGTTATCTGCTCAAAGGCAGCGGCAGCGTCGTAATAGTATTCAGGCTCGAAATCACTGGGCGAAGGACCTGCGTTGAAATAGTATCTGGAAATATCAACAACAGCAGGTTTAACAAGACTGATGAAGAAATCCTCCATCTCTGCGATCTGACGGTTATAATAAACACCGACCTCGGAGTGACGAAGCGTATTTCCCGCAACTGCACGATCGGAGAAATGCTGTCGGAAAAGCACTATCCTTTCAGGTGGGAATGCCTTAAGCACTGCATCCGCATAACGTGCGATAGCAGGCTTCCACAGACGAGGAGAGAAAGGAGGCTTGATACGCTTGAATTCCTTTTTGTTATCAAGATAAAAATCAGAATTCAGGAAACGCTTGACGCCTGTATAAAGGGTGTTCCCTCTCTTATAGCACGAAAGTGCAGCGGCTGAATAGAAATCTACCGCGAGATATTCGGCACCGCACTTCTGCAGGTAATCAGCAAGGCTCTTCTCGACATCCAGACGAACAGAGCCTGCAAATCCGCCGACATCCACAGGTTCACCGACACAAGCGGAAACCTGTGACAGCAGCATAGGGTTCTTATCAACACGGAAGCGGTTGCCGCTCCTGAGTATCTTTTCAAGGATTATAGAACCGCTGAGAGCAACGAGCGGGCGATATGTATAAGGATTGATCGCCTTTCCGAGATGATCCTTAATACGAGCAAGGCTTTCGGCAGATTCATCGCTGTAAGACGGATAGACAGGACGTACTGCTGCACCCTCAGAAAAATCAAAACTGTAACATGGTATGTAGGAAACAGAAGAAACGACTTTGCCGTTTTTTCGGCTGAGCTGAAGTCGAAGGATAGCACCGTCACGGTTCTCGTCAAGCTCCCTCTGTGTAGACAGGAAATTACCGAGCGAGAACGCACAGGGCACTCTTCTGCCTGCACTGCGGATATAACGGAATTCCTGTATAACATGAGGATGTGAGCCAACGATAAGATCTGCACCGCAGTCAGCCATATACTGAGCTTCATCTATCTGTGCATTGCGGATGGCTCTGGTGTTCATTCCGCCCCAGTGCTGATATGCCACGATGAACTCAGCACCAGCCGTGCGTGCTTTGCTTACAAGCTTTTTGAAGTACTCACGGGAATATGTGCCGATATCATCCGGTAATTTGAGCTGCGGAATATTCTCCTCAAGACCGTTCGATATCATCGTGCAGGCGATAAAGCCTATCCTTATGCCTTTGATGGTGCGGATGACGGGATTACAGCCGAGGGAACCGACGTTGTCGATGCCAAGACGTGTCATGCAATCGACGGTATCCATAAGACCATCGTAGCCTGCGACACAATTCTGGTTCGTAGCAGTTACCAGCATACCAAAACCTGCATTACTGAGTGCGGGCAGGAAGCTGGACGGGCCGTTGCTGTTAGGCTCACCGGTTTCAAGGCGAAGCTCCTCATATTCATAAGGAACTCTGTCACAGAAGGTACCCTCAAGCACACCGACTGCCAGATCTGCACTTCGGAGGATATTGCGTACTCCATTGAAGCTGTCATGGAAATCAAACTGCTGTTTTTCCGCCGCACGCTGATGATTTACAGCACACATGATGTCGCCGGTGAACATGAGCACAGCATTGTTTGCGTACTCCTCCCTGCCTCTGCCGACAACTACCTTTGTCGTAAAGCGTTCGTTTTCGGCACAGATGGTAACATATGCTGTGCCCGGAGCCAGTCCCTTTACAAGGCCGCCTGCTCCGACAGCTATTACTTTATTGTTGTCCGATCTGAAGCTTGCCATCGGGCGGTGATTTCGGCACTCCCACTTGAGCGTCTTTATCTCACCCACTTCAAGGCACATCACATTCTGTGCACGAAGGATATCAGATATCGGGATAAAGCTTACCTTATCGGAAGGATCGCCCTCGATCTCCCTTCCCTTGCGATAGCAGAAAGCTCGCACGCACACAAGATATTCCGTACCGTTCACAAGTCCTTCGACCTGCTTACTGGTACTCTGCGTAAGGCGTTTCTTTACGCATACCTCCGGCTCATCCTGCTTGTAAAAATGTAATGCGTAGCCGTCAGCACCATCAACAGGGCTCCAGTTCACAAGCACGGAGCAGTTTTTGGGCTGAACAGTTATATTCTGAGGAGCGGACAGCTTTTCGGACATAGTAATGTTCTCCTTTATCGGCATTATCAGGCTTCAGCTTTGTTTCTCAGTACATCCAGCTTTTCGTAATTACGGTACAGCGAATAATAAGCACCGCAGAAATGCTGGATATCATCTATGCGAATACGGTAACCATCGTGACGCACAAAGAACGCACCGAGTATCTGCTCAGGGTATTTGAGATACATGACATACTCGGGATAGCAATATCCGTTGAGCATATAATGTGCACGGTGGAACAGTGTTTTTATGAAGAGATCCACATCAAATTCAGAAAGATAGGACGCCTCATGACCTTCTGTACTTATTCTGTCATACAGCTCAAAGGTGACGCAGAGAAGCTCAAGGTATGTATGATAGGTAGTAGGCTGATTATAGATGCGTCTGAGATTTACCTGTGCATTCTTCAGGGCAAAGTTGAAGTAGCGTTCTTCAGGAACGTGTTTCGTGATCTCGTTGAGAGCATAAGCTACCCAGTGATCGCGATGCCTGGTGTAATCCTCACGGATAAAACGGTCAACGGCAGACTTTGCCGCATCAAGCCATCTTTCATCCCTTGTCAGCGAGTACAGCCTTGCCAGTGCAAAAACGCACTCGCCGTCGTAGTATACGGTACGCATTTTCTCCTTGCGGGAAAGAGAGGGAATACTGAGCACATGGAAGAACTCGCCTGTTTCATGATCGAACAGCTCAAGGATACCATTACCCAGTTCAACACACAGTTTCTGATACTTATCATTTCCAGTTACATCCATGTATTCGGTGAGCATCAGTATCGCTACGGCGTTACCGCCAATCTTTACCTCGTTTTTATCCAGATCTGCCACATAAGCAGTATTCTCCTCTGCACGGTCCTTCTTGTATTTATAGAACGTGTGCTTCACGAGATATCCGAGTGCCACTTCTATCTGATTGAGCGTGTACTTTTCACCTGTGATACGATAAGCACACAGCATACTCCAGATCGTACTTGCGTGTCGCAGGATATTGTATCCGGGAAGATACTTGTGATAAACAGGATAAACACCATACTTGAATCTGCCATCCAGATCAAGCTGCATGGTAAGGTATTCAGATGATGTAGTTATTACATCAAGTGCTGTCTGCTTGTCAAAACGAGGAAGTACACGTCTGCCGCAGTTATTGCCTTCGCCGTAGAGCTTATATACGGCATTATCTTCGTCACAGAAACGGCTGACACAATCAAAGAGGATGACTTCCTCGGGAAGCTCTTCGAGCTTTACGCCGCAGCGTGCAGGAAGATATTTGTTTAGCTGTGAAAGTTCAATGGTCTTCTTTTTGTATGTAATGATTCTGGACCCGTTTAATTCTGCTTCGATAAGTGCAGTCTTTAGTCCATCATCAAAGGATATACCGCGGCGGAAGAACTCGTTATAGCCATGTGCGATTTCTGTTATTACATCAGACAGCTTCTTGCGTTCGCTTCTGCAGATAAGGTCAGCCTTAACCCAGCAGGCGTCATAATCCTCCCTGTTGATGTACCTGCACACGGCATCCACGCAGGCGTGCCATGCCTTTTCAAAGGATGCATCAGTGCGTCTGAAAACATGGGCACGTGTATGCTTGTCGCAGACGGAGAGGAAAACCGTATACATTCCTTTTGTACAAAGATCAGGTGAAAACTTTTCCTCCAGTGCCTTAAGGTCTGCTTCACCACAGAAAGATTCCTTCAGCAGTTCGGCTTTTTTATTAAATTCGATAACGTTGATGTTCATATCCGCACCTCACGCAAGTCAATATATACCTAATTTTATTATATCACTTTTGTATGCCGTTTTCAAGTAGTTTTAACAACAAAATCGTTAATAACGAACACAATAATAGCTATAATAGACAAAACAAGCGAATAGTTTATATTCAAAACCAAAAACGAAAGACCGCCGTACAAGCTAACTGACAAAAATATCAGACATCTGTACAGCGGTCGTATCGATCACATATTATAGTCCATTCCAGAGATACTTTTCCAGATCGACAGTTCCGTCTTCACGTACCTCTACCCCGTCTGCTCTCAGCAGCTCTGCCTGACGTTCAGCACCACCGAATGCGAACGCAGGTGCCAGTCCTCCGAAACGGTTGAGCACACGATAACACGGGATAATGTCAGGCTCCGGATTTGCATGAAGTGCATATCCGACAGCCCTTGCCCACCGTGGATTTCCTGCCAGCATGGCTATCTGCCCGTATGTTGCAACTTTACCTCTGGGAATACGTTTCACTTGCTCATATATAAGCTCGAAAGTTGTCATTATATCTCCTTATACAAAAAGGGCGGATATCCGCCCTTTCTATTATGCCTTGGCCTTCTTTGCCTTCTTGCTTCGTTCGATGACAGGCTCACCTGTACCCTCAACGCAATCCGCAGTAACTGTTATCTTAGTAATAGTAGGATCACTGGGAGCGGTGAACATGATATCACGAAGGGATGCCTCAACGATTGAGCGGAGACCTCTCGCACCTGTCTTACGTTCAATGGACTTCTTAGCGATGGCACGCTTTGCGTCCTCGTCGAATTCAAGCTCGATGCCATCTGCCATGAACAGATACTTATACTGCTTGATAAGAGCGTTCTTGGGCTCGTCCAGGATACGCACAAGAGCATCCTCGTCAAGATCATCCAGCACAGTTACAACAGGCAGACGACCGATAAGCTCGGGAATGATACCGAACTTTACAAGGTCTTCCTGACTTACCTTGTGCAGCATTGCGGAGCTTTCCTTGTCCTTCTTGGATGTAACTTCCGCACCGAAGCCCATCGCTGAGGATGCGACACGGGAAGCGATCATCTTTTCAAGGCCCTCGAACGCACCACCGCAGATGAAAAGGATATTTCTTGTGTCGATCTGGATGAATTCCTGGTGCGGGTGCTTACGTCCGCCCTGTGGTGGAACGTTGGATACAGTACCCTCAACGATCTTCAGCAGTGCCTGCTGTACGCCCTCACCGCTTACGTCACGGGTGATTGAAGTATTTTCACTGCGGCGTGATATCTTATCCACCTCATCAATGTAGATAATACCACGCTCGGCAGCCTCGATATCATAATCTGCCGCCTGAATAAGACGGAGCAGTACGTTCTCAACGTCCTCACCGACATAGCCTGCCTGTGTAAGAGTAGTAGCATCAGCGATAGCAAATGGTACATTGAGCAGCTTCGCAAGTGTCTGTGCAAGCATAGTCTTACCTACACCGGTAGGACCGAGCAGCAGCACGTTACTCTTCTGAAGCTCTACCTCTTCATCATCGAGGCCCTCTTCGTTGAGATAGATACGCTTGTAGTGATTATAAACTGAGATACTGAGGATCTTCTTAGCGTCCTCCTGTCCGACGATGTACTTATCAAGGTACTCCTTGATCTCGGCGGGCTTCATGAGGGTATCGGGACCATCAGCAAATGTGCTCTTTTCAGCGTCGTCATCAGCAATGGGGCGAACGTGCTTTCCCTTTACATCGCCGCTTTCAACGAGCATATTATATGAGGCAAGGATGCACTCGTTACAGATGATGGCAGATTCGGTGCCTCCGTAAAGAATACGTCTTACCTGTGTTTCATTTTTGCCGCAAAAGGAGCAAACCATCATTTTGCTGTTCCTCCTGTTTTACTTACTTGATGTCAGAACGGTTGCTGAATACCTTATCGATAAGACCGTACTCCAGTGCCTCCTGAGCGGTCATAAAGTTGTCACGCTCGGTGTCACGGCAGATAGTCTCATAATCCTTGCCTGTGTTGGTGCTGAGGATACGGTTAAGGTTTTCCTTGGTCTTGAGCAGATTATCGGCTCTGATCTGGATATCTGTTACCTGACCGGAAAGTCCGCCGCCGGAGATAAGGGGCTGATGGATCATGATCTGGCTGTTGGGGAGAGCGATTCTCTTGCCCTTCGTACCGGAAGAAAGCAGGAATGCACCCATGGAAGCAGCCATACCCATACAGATAGTGGATACATCACACTTGATGTACTGCATGGTATCATAGATAGCCATACCGTCGTAAACAGAACCGCCGGGGCTGTTGATGTAAAAATAGATGTCCTTATCGGGATCCTGACCCTCAAGGTACAGAAGCTGTGCAATTACAACGCTTGCTGTTGCGGAATTAACCTCATCATGCAGAAGGATGATTCTGTCGTTGAGAAGTCTGGAAAAGATGTCATAAGAGCGTTCGCCGTGGCTGGACTGCTCTACGACATAAGGAATATAAGCCATAGTAAACCCTTTCTCCGCCTGTGCGGAACCTGTCGGAAAATGCCGACTCCCGTTTAAACCGAAAAGCCGCGTACTTGGTACGCGGTTTTCGATAAAAACGAACTGATTATTCTGTTACTTCTTCGATCTTTGCGTTGCTGCGAACGAAGTCAAGAGCCTTCTCGATCTTGATGTCGCCCTTGATAGCATCCTCGGAGAGAGCAGCCTTTACGTTCTCAGCAGTCATCTTGTACTGCTCAGCAAGCTCAGCGTACTCCTTCTCGATATCCTCAGCAGTAACCTCGATATTCTGCTCAGCAGCGATCTGCTCAAGGCACAGACGCAGGTCAACCTGCTTCTTAGCGATATCCTTGAAGCTGTCTCTGAACTGCTCCATTGTGATACCTGTGTACTTGAGGTAATCCTCAACCTTGATACGGTTACGCATGCTCCACTCACGTGCGATGTCGTTGATGCGACGCTCGTACATGATCTCAGGAACCTCTGCCTCCATCTTTGCTACGAGAGCATCAACAAGAGCATTGTCAGCGTCAAGATCAGACTGCTCTGCAGCAGACTTCTCCAGCTTAGCCTTGATGTCAGCCTTGAGAGCGTCAACAGTGTCGAACTCACTTACATCCTTAACGAACTCGTCATCAAGAGCAGGCATATCCTTGCCCTTGATCTCATGCAGCTTGCACTTGAATACAACATCCTTGCCCTTGAGGTTCTCAGCCTGATAATTCTCGGGGAATGTAACGTTAACGTCGAACTCCTCACCGATGTTCTTGCCAACTACCTGCTCCTCAAAGCCGGGGATGAATGTGTGGCTGCCAAGCCCCAGAGGGAACATCTCGCCCTTGCCGCCTTCGAAAGCAACGCCGTCGAGGTAGCCATCAAAGTCGATAACTGCTGTATCGCCCATCTCGGTAGCTCTGTCCTCAACAGTGATGATACGTGCGTTTCTGCTTCTCATCTTGTCGATCTCAGCATTAACTGCGTCGTCATCAATAGTCTTGACAGTCTTCTTAACTTCTAAACCTGTGTAATCAGCGATCTTGATCTCGGGCTTAACGATGAGGTTAGCCTTGAAGCTTACGCCTGCCTCCTTGCTTACATCAACGACCTCTGTATCGGTAACATCAACCACCTCAAGGCCGCTCTTCTCAACGATCTCTGCGATGTTGTTATTGTACAGGGAATTTACAGCATCCTCATAGAAAACGCCTTCGCCGTAGTGAGCCTCGATCATCTTACGGGTAGCCTTGCCCTTACGGAAGCCGGGGATAGAAATGTTCTTCTTTCTCTTGTTGAAAGAAGCGTTTACAGCAGCCTCGAACTCCAAGTCGGAGGCCAAGCGGTCTTAGGA
>JAZURJ010000059.1:0-25075 GCA_045606085.1 Oscillospiraceae bacterium | reverse complement strand
CATCGTTTCCGATGCAGAATCGACAAGGTTTGTTAATTCGTTCATTCTTACTGTTCAATTTTCAAGGAGCTTGTCGCTTTCACCCTTTCGGCGTGACAGCTTTTTAATTATATCACATCTCTCCCCCTTTGTCAATACCTTTTTTGAATTTTTTTAAAAAATTTATTGAAAAGTTTTTTCAATGTGATCGCCGCTTTTCAGCAGCCTATCCATTATAACACATCTCTGCGAGCTTGTCAATAGGTTTTTTAAAACTTTTTGAACCTTTTTGCTCTGATCTGTGTTGTCGGCTTTCGCTTTTTTTCGGACAGCTTTTGTATTATACCACCCTCAAAACGTTTTGTCAAGCGTTTTTACGAGCATTTTCGCAACTCTGTTAAAAATAATGATACAAGACTAATTTTTAACTGTGATTTATGAGCAGCTTGCACAACACAACGCCACTAAATGGCTTTACACCGCCCTTTTGATTGACATTCCACCTTAAATATGTTACACTATATTCCGCAATATTATTTAATAGGAAGTGTAGAATTGAATACAAAAACTGAAATAAACTCCACACCGGAGAACAAGCTCGGCACCATGCCTGTCAAGCGATTAGTAATATCCATGGCTTTGCCACTCATCATCTCTAATCTTGTGCAGGCACTCTATAATATAGTGGACAGCATATTTGTAGCACAGATCAGCGAAAACGCTACAAAGGCAGTTTCGTTGGCTTTTCCTGTACAAATGCTGATCATTGCCGTTGCAGTAGGTACAGGTGTCGGCACCAGCAGCCTCATGTCACGAAAGCTGGGCGAAAAGAATTTTAAAGACGCAGGAATCGCCGCCAATCAGGGCTTCTTCCTCGCTGCCTGCGGAGCTGTGCTTTTTCTGATATTCGGTCTGTTCTTTGCCGGACCCTTTTTCAGAGCTACCACCGACAACGCTGAAATATGCAAAATGGGCATCTCTTATTTAAAGATCTGCTGCTGTGCCTCCCTCGGTGTATTTATGCAGATCAACTGCGAGCGTATACTCCAGGGTACAGGAAACGCCACATGGAGCATGATTCTTCAGATAATCGGTGCGGTTACCAACATCATCCTCGATCCGATTTTTATATTCGGTTGGTTCGGGCTGCCAGCCATGGGCGTTGCCGGTGCAGCAATCGCTACCATCACCGGTCAGACACTTGCCGCTCTCCTCGGTCTTATCGTCGTCCTGAAAAAAACAAAGGAATTCACCATCTCTCTGCGACAGATGCTCCCCAACGGAAGGATGATACTTACCATCTACCAGGTCGGTTTCCCTTCTATTATAATGCAGGCTCTCAATTCCGTTATCATCACTGTAATAAACGCTCTGCTGATGCCTGTATCTGAGCTTTCGGTCTGGATATTCGGCGTATACTATAAGATACAGAGCTTTGTTTTCATGCCTGTGTTCGGATTAAACAACGGTATCATACCTATTATCGCATACAACTACGGTGCCCGCCGCAAAAAACGAATCATGGATACCATGAAGATATCCTTTGTGTTTGCATTATCTGTCATGACACTGGGAACGCTGATGTTCTGGGTGATGCCTCAGCCCCTGCTGCTTATGTTCAACCCTTCTCCCGAAACACTCAAAGCAGGCTGCAGTGCTTTCCGCATCATATCGCTGAGTTTTGTGTTCTCTGGCGTAGCGATCGTATGCAGCGGTACGTTTCAGGCACTCGGCAAGGGCTTTTCGAGCCTGCTGATATCCGCCATCCGACAGGCACTTGTGCTGCTGCCCGTGTTCATCGTACTGCTTTATACGATAGGATCACATACAGTGTATTTCTGCTATCCCGCTGCAGAGCTGGTCGCTGCAGTTCTTTCTGTTATCATCATGACAAGAACATACAAAAAGCAGATCGCCCATCTCGAGCAATAATATTTATTAACTATATCGCACGAACAACGTGCCACTGTCATATCGGAATTTCATTCAGATACCATATATTATATACATCAACTGTTACTGGTAAAAACGCACAAACTTATTGTGCGTTTTTATTTATTTGTAACGATTTTGCGATTTACCACTAGTGTTTTCCGTCAGTTCATGCTATTATTGTATTTGTATAAATATGTAATCCGTTTCAGCGAGGTAAAAACGATGAAAAACAAACTGATTTCTATAATCGTAGCTGCTGCTACGACCATCTCCATGACAGGCTGTTACTTCTTCCCTGCGGAGGAGGAGCTGCTCGAACCGCCCACAGTCCCGATCGAAGACGTGGCATACTCCACCTACACCGCCAAGCAGAAGGATATAGCCAGCCAGACAATGGCGTCCGGTTATATCACGAGCAAGGTGGATTTCAACTGCGGCTTCCTTGAAAGCGGCGGCGTGCTGAAAAAGATATATGTAAATGTCGGTGATTTCGTTAAGGAAGGCGATCTCATTGCTGAGCTTGACACAGGCAACCTCGAATATCTCTACGAACAGCAGAAGCTCATCGTCGAGAAGGCACGCCTTACCTATCTTGCTACCGGCAGTGCAACAGACAAGCTGGACTATGAGATGGAACAGAACACGCTCACCGAATACGAAAGACTTATGGGCGTTTCCCATCTTTATGCAGGCATGGATGGACAGATCTGCTTTATTCAGGACCTCAAGCCCGGCGATCCCGTCACCGCATATAAGACTATCATAAAGATAGTGGATCCCACCAGGCTCTTTGTGAAGTACACTTCCTCCACCCTCAGAGCATTCCCGCTCAATCAGGAAGTGACGATAACTGTCGACGGAATGGAATTCAAGGGCTACGTTTCCAAAACTCCCACAGAAGTGATCGATGGTCTGTACGATCAGTACGAAGAGCTTGCCTCCAATACAGATTCCATCTTCTGCGAATTCACAGGAGATATCCCCGGATATCTCACCATCGGAAAGCTCGCCGATATAGCAGCCATCTACGAAGTGCATGAGGACGCAGTAGTTATACCCAAGAATCTCGTGAAGACAGATGGCGACCGTACATATGTTACGATACTGGACGAAGACGATAACAAACTGCAGGTCGATGTGACCGTAGGCATAGAAAACGCTACCGAAGCAGAAATACTCTCAGGTATCAAAGCAGGCGACAGAATAGTGGTACGCTGAATACAGGCCATAAAATTGATTACATCGGAGGTACGGTTTGTTAACACTTCTTTTCAGAAAGATGCGTAATACCAAATGGATGGTATTATGTCTCTTCATAGGATTTTTACTGGCAGCCGGTATGATGAGTACCGTGCCGATATACATGGACGCCTCACTGCAGCGTATCCTTATCAAGGATATGCAGTCTTATCAGGAGGCAACAGGCAAATACCCGGGCGAGTACGTCGTAAGCACAACGATGCAGATGAAGGCATCACAGGAGGAACGACTTTCCACCCTGCAGACACTGACATCGCTGGTTGAACAGCGTACATCAGCGATAGATATCCCCCGTGCAAACAGCAAGACTATCCTTACAGATGACTATGTATACCTTTTCGGCTCATCCAATATCAGAGTGAAGATGATGGCAATGGATAATGTCGAGGAACACATCAACATCATTGAAGGCAGAATGTATGAGCCGGGCAGGGCGGCAGACGGCAGCTATGAAGTCATATGCAGTGCCGAATGTATGAAGATACTGGATATCATGTGCGGCGAAACATATAACATACAGAACAGCTTTTACAATAAGACTGAGCCTCTTTCCGTAACGGTCGTGGGCGTATATGAGCAGTCAAGTGAAAACGACAGCTACTGGTCCGAAACGATGGAGGACTATATAAACGCCCTCATCGTTGATTATGATGTGTTTGTGGATGATTATCTTACAACAGGAGTTACGATGCTCTCTGAGATAATCTCACGCTACTCGTTCGATTATCAGGAGATGGACCTTAACGCTCTCGGCAACGTTACCGATCAGATCGCACAGGATTTTGAACTGTATCCCGCCTACGGCTATCAGTTCTCCATGGGTATTTATGATATCCTTACCGAATATGCGGTTCGTGCAGATAACCTCAAATCTATGCTGTGGATACTCCAGATACCCACGATAGTGATGCTGGCATTCTACCTGTTCATGGTATCCCAGCTCAATGTTGAGCAGGAAAAGAACGAGATCGCCGTATTCAAGAGCCGTGGTGCATCCTCGAAGCAGATATTCGGAATATATGCAATGGAAGCTGGCGTGCTTGGTCTTGCCACGCTGATAATAGCACCGTTTATCGGTCTGTGCCTGTGCAGCTTCCTCGGCGTATCCAATGGCTTCCTCGAGTTCGTAAACCGAACAGGACTTGCCGCAAAGCTCAGTTTTGACGCAGTAATATACGCACTTATTGCGATAATCATTTTCTTTATAACCACTATGCTGCCTATCATCCCAGCCTCCAAGCTCTCTATTGTAAAGTACAAGCAGAGCAAGGCGAAGGTAGTCAAGATGGCTACATGGGAAAAAGCGTTTATCGATGTACTGCTGCTAGGCGGCTCGCTGGTATGGTACCTGATAATCGCAGGCAAACTGGAAACGCAGTTTAAAGAGGGCACGTTCGTGTCCGACGGTAGTATAAATCCCCTATACTTTATCTTCTCTACTATGTTCATCATGGGTGGCGGACTTCTTTTCATCCGCCTGTATCCCTATCTGCTGAAGCTGATATATCACATAGGAAATCGCTTCTGGAGCGTTGCACAGTATGTTGCGATAACCTCCGTAGCCCGCTCACAGGGCGGCAGAGAACGCTTCCTTATGCTGTTCCTTGTTATCACCTTCGGTCTTGGTATATTCTCCGCAAACACTGCCAGAGCCATCAACAACAGCAAATATGACCGTATCTACTACAACACAGGCACAGATGTCGTTCTGGATGCGTTCTGGCGTCTGGAATCCATCGAGGACGAAACGAGCTATGTTGAACCCGACTTCTCATTGTACGAAGAGCTCAGCGGCGTAGAAAGTGCCACAAAGGTACTTCGTGTGGACGCCACCACAGCTATCGGCAACATCAGGAACGATGGCGACAGCACGCTGATGTGCATCGAGCCGGGCAAATTCTCAAAGACTGCATGGTTCAGAGATGACCTGCTCCCCGTACACTGGTGGAACTACTGCAACGCACTGGTTGAATGTAAATCAGGCGTACTTGCATCCCGCTCCTGGGAAGCAAAGGGCGTACAGCTCGGCGATACTATCTCCGTCAAGTGGAACGGAAACGAAACGGTACAGCTTACCGTACTCGCCTTCGTGGATTACTGGCCCGGTATAGACCCCGCAGATACGGTGGTCATAAACGAACGCTCAGGCGAGACCGCCACCAAGGATTTTCTGGTATGTAACTACAACTACATCCGCAAGCTGGTGGAATTCCAGCCGTATCAGATATGGCTCAACCTCGCAGATGACGCAACCAGCGAACAGCTATATGCAGACATCAACGAAAAGAACATCAAGCTCCAGAAGATAACCGACAGCTCACAGCTTCTGATCGAAGCAAAGACCGACCCTGAGCTTCAGGGCATGAACGGTGCACTGACACTCGGATTTGTTGTCATCATGCTTATGACGGTGATCGGCTTCCTGATCTACTGGATAATCTCTATACGTTCGAGGACACTGCAGTTCGGTGTTCTGAGAGCGATGGGCGTTACCTTCAGGGAGATCATCGCAACCCTCGGTTATGAGCAGCTTCTGGTGAGCGTTGCCTCTATCGCAGCAGGCTTCGTTCTGGGCGGTATCGCAAGCGACCTGTTCATTCCGTTGTTCCGTACAATGTATGACGCAAATAATCAGATTCCGCCATTCATCGTACAGGGAGAGGGCGGCGACTACATAAAGATGTACGTTCTTATCGCAATAATGCTGCTTGGCGGCTTTGCGATACTCGGAGGTATCATCCGCAAGATCAACATCAACAAGGCACTGAAGCTTGGCGAGGATTAATAGCACATATAAGCCGCTCTTTCGGGAGCGGCTTTTGTGTTGACTTTTCGAATCAGTGCTGTTATAATTTAGATAAGACAAAGTGGGATAACAGGAGTTCAGATTATGTGCTTTATTTGCAACAGAATTGATATGATAAAGGACGGAACCAACCCGTATTTCGTAAAAGAACTGGAAACAGGTTATGTCGTACTCGGTGACAACCAACACTTCAAAGGCTACACCCTGTTTCTCTGCAAAGAGCATATAACAGAATTATTCCGGTTAGACCATTCAACAAAAATGAAGTTCTTAGAGGAAATGTCTGTTGTAGCAGAAGCGGTATCAAATGCTTTCGGTGCAGAAAAAATGAATTATGAGCTGTTGGGCAACGGCGACACGCACGTTCACTGGCATCTGTTTCCCAGAAAGAGCGGAGATATCGAAAACTATGGTAACAACGGAAAAGGCCCTGTGTGGTGGTATCCGATGGAAAAGATGTACTGCGATGATAACAGACCTTCAGCCGCTGAATTGGAAGAAATGAAAACTAAATTATCGAAAGAACTGGATAAACTGCTGTAATGCAGCTACCCTCGGGAAGGAGACCACATATGTTCGGCTTCAACAAAAAAAAGAAAAAACACAAGGACAGCATGCCGCTGGAATCCATCCTTGCACTGAACTACAAACGCATACAGTACGCATCCATGCGTGACCCCGACACATACAAGGAAATACGCCTCGGAACCGACGGAGCTTTGAATATCCTCGGCGACAAAATGCACATCGTGTGCTCAGGCGAAAGCGTATTCGCCTGCACGCTGGATGAACTCTCCGCAGGCGAGCTGATGTCCCACGACGGCGTGGTGCTTAAAGGTTTTGACCACGTTTCTGGCGAGGAACGCACCGTTACAGCGTTCTATCTCAAAAAAGACTGACACACAGAAATATCCCCCGATATCCTTTGGGTATCGGGGGAATTCTCTTAGGAGAGCATATATCAAAGCTGAACTCAGTCAGCAAGATATGTATAGACAAGCTCGATCATATCGGCATAGGTAAATGCGTCTGCCGCACCCAGCGTCTTGTCATCGGTGCCAAGGAGTGCGTATGCGATGGCGTAGTATCCGATGTTACTGTCGCTTTCCTTAACGTCTGTGTACGGAGATCTGAAGATACCCTTAAGTGACGGAACTGCAGTGCCGCATTCTGCCGCTGTAAGCATGATCATTGCATCTCCTACAGTTATATCCGCAGCCTCGTCATACTTGTTACTCAGCGGAAGATCATTATACTGACCGTACAGACTTATCGCAGAAATGCGATTGAGAATATTTGCATATGTTCCTGCATTTACGCTGTCATTCTGATCTCTCATGCCGTCTGTAACAGCCAGCCCGTGCATTTCAAGTATTTCTGCCTTGTTCTTCAGCGACTTGTCAGTGATAGCGTCAATGCGACTTTCCGCTGCAACACCATACGAATAAACAGGCTCACCCGTGAACGCATCACGGTAAACAGTGCCGTCAGTACCGTAAACCAGAACAGTCTTTGTGATCTTGTCGTGGATTCTTGCAAGATAATACAGTTCAATATCATTGTCCTGCCAGAACTTCGCCATCATCTGGTCCTCGGTCAGAATGCCGTCAGGGGATACGAACTCAACATCGGAATAGCTGATGCTATACTCTGTGAGCACACCCTCTGCGTCAAAGCTGATGCTGATGCGATCTCCACGTACATTCAGACCGTTTACCTCTCTGCTCCAGCCGAAGTTACTGCCGTAATACTCGGTAACACCGTACTTGTCTGTGTAGGAATCCACTCCCGAGGACACCAGAACATACTCGTCGCTCTTCTCGCCTGCAAAGCTGTCTGCTATATCCGTCGCAAGTGCCTTGGTTGCCGCTTCGTTGTAGCTATCCGCAGTTTCGCGATCGGAATCGTAGTAATAATAGCTCATCAGCTCGCCCGTTTCCGCATTGACAGAAATGCTGACGCTCTCGTAGTAATAGCTTTCCTCCCACCATACAACATCGCCATCTTCAAATATTGGCTCCTCGCTGATCTCTGCTCTGCCCTCAACGCTGAAATTTGCAGTGTATACATAAGTTTCAATGTCGTTGTACTCCGTCTTGTACAGGCGGGAGTAGTCCAGCTTCATTGCATCGTTATATGTGAGATATTTGCTGGACTTCATAAGCTTCACTATATCAGCCTCGCTTGCAAAAGGAAGCTCCTTTGTTATCTCAGCAAGCTCGTTTTCAGTAAAGCCCATGTTCTTATCTGCAGTTCCTGCCTCTTCTTCCACCTCTGCGTCGTCAGTCACGATATCGTTTTCGCCGAAATATCCGTCTGCAGCGAAATCACTCTTCTTTCCTGTGAATGCATTGATCTCGCCCCAATCCTCCTGACGATATACGATTCTTGATGTATACGCCTTGTTGTCGCCATCGAAATAGATCTCGTATTCAGGATATATGGAGATCATATCCGCATACGCCGTCTTCGCCTTCTCCTCAGAGATCACCTTCTCGGGCGAACGGAAAGCAGCATTAGGATGCCAGCTTATGTTGAACGACACCAGCTCGCCTGTGTTCTTGTTCAGAGTGATGCGTCCGCTGTCGTTGCTGACAGGTATTCCGTTCTTTGTGCGTACCAGACTAAACGTAGCATTATCGCCCCTGAGAGCCACAGACAGGCTGTCCTTGTCTATCTCGATACTGCCTGCAACGGTGGGGTTAAGCATCTTCACCTCTTTCACTGCTTTTGCATACAGCTCATCTGCCGAAAGCTCCGCAAGCATGATGTCCTTGGCGTTTGTATATACCTGAAAACAGTTGTAGCTTGTAATAACAGTGCTGCATATCGTGCAGGAAATAGCACGGTATTCATCCGCACCATCAGGAGTACGCCATGTAAATGTATATTCCTCCTTGGGCGAATTCGTAGACACCCTGTAATCAAACTCCTCCAGCTCCACGGGAACCTCTATCCTGCTCTTTACACGTGACAGCATGGTGCGAAGCTCCGCCTCGTCCCTGCCCTCCGCATATACACTGACCGTGGTAGACAATGCCATTAGTGCCGCCATGGAAAATGATAACGCTCTTTTCATAACGTCGACCTCCTAAATTAATATGCTAAAGTGTCTTTGTATATAAAACCGCTCATTTTTGGATAAGGTTGTGCTCAGAGGAATATTTTTCTTTGCTTCATATCTGCACTCATAAACCGATTATATAATTAATACCGAAAATTCGTTGACGCAACTTGAAAATATCTGTTTTCAATCATCCAATTCACAAAGTCTCGTACACTGTCTTTATCGATACATTGTGTTTTTTCTCCGTATCGGCATAATTGCTTATATGCAACATCTCCATTACTATTTATGTATATCACATATAGGTCGTTATTGCCATAATCCCAAACAGTATGTTCATATGCTTTTATTCCATAGCCAGAATATGTTTCAACCTCGTTTACAAATTGTCGAATTTTGTCTATATGCCATTGATCGACACTATTTTTCGGCTCTGTATTTACCGATTCCAAAAGCACATTCCGCCAATCATCATTAGCAAAATCAAAGTCATCAGGCAGAGGATGGTAATTGCCGTTACTGTCAATAACACTTGCAGCAAAATCACCTTCATGATCTATTGTGCGGATTCTGACGAGCATAGCTTCACAAACTCGCTCATATTCACTTTCAACATGCTCAGTGTCCGAATCATTCGCTCTACACGACGCCACAAACAACATCACGAACACAAATAATATGGCAAATACACGTCTCATATTAACCCTCATAATGCTTTCCTTTTCAACATCCGCATCTCACATCCGTTTATTTATTATCATTTTACCACCAAACCAATAAAAAAGCAACATAAAGATCCGCTCTCTTGCGAAAGCGGATCGATTTTATTCAGTTATCAGAAACGGATTCTTTCTTCGATATAAGCTCTTACCTCGGAGATCGGGATTCTTACCTGCTCCATGGTATCACGCTCACGAACTGTTACGCAGTTGTCCTTCTCAACGGTATCGAAGTCGATGGTAACGCAGAAAGGTGTACCGATCTCATCCTGTCTGCGGTAACGCTTGCCGATAGCACCTGCGTCGTCAAAGTCCACAGGGAAGTACTTTGCAAGCTCCAGATAAAGCTCGCTTGCCTTGTCGCTGAGCTTCTTGGACAGAGGCAGGATAGCCGCCTTGACAGGAGCAAGAGCAGGATGCAGATGCATAACTGTTCTTGTTGTACCATCCTCAAGTGCCTCCTCGTCATATGCATCGCAAACAACAGCAAGGAACAGACGCTCAACACCGAGCGAAGGCTCTACAACGTAGGGCACATACTTCTCATTTGTCTCAGGATCGAAGTATTCAAGGCTCTTGCCGCTGGTCTTGATGTGCTGAGTGAGGTCGTAATCGGTTCTGTCAGCAACGCCCCAAAGCTCGCCCCATCCGAACGGATACAGGAACTCAAAGTCTGTGGTAGCCTTGGAGTAGAAGCAAAGCTCCTCGGGAGAGTGGTCTCTCAGGCGGAGATTCTCCTCCTTCAGACCAAGATCAAGCAGGAACTTCTTGCAGTAGCTTCTCCAGTACTCGAACCACTCGAGATCTGTACCGGGCTTGCAGAAGAACTCCAGCTCCATCTGCTCGAACTCACGTACGCGGAAGATGAACTGACCGGGAGTGATCTCGTTACGGAAGGACTTACCAACCTGTGCAACACCGAAGGGTACCTTTTTACGAGTGGTCCTCTGGATGTTTGCAAAGTTTACGAAAATACCCTGAGCAGTTTCGGGACGGAGATAGATCTCATTCTTGCTGTCCCCTGTAACGCCCTGGAATGTCTTGAACATCAGGTTGAACTGACGGATATCGGTGAAGTTCTTGCTTCCGCAGTTAGGACAGCAGATCTCCTTCTCCTTGATAAAGTCCAGCATCTGTGCGTTGTCCCAGCCGTTGCAGTCCTGACCGAAATCCTCGATTAACTTGTCTGCTCTGTGGCGTGTCTTACAATCCTTACAGTCCATCAGAGGATCGGAGAAGCCGCCAACGTGACCGGAAGCCACCCATGTCTGGGGATTCATCAGGATAGCGGAATCCAGACCTACATTGTACTGGTTCTCCTGAACGAACTTCTTCTTCCATGCGTTCTTCAGGTTGTCCTTGAGCACTGCACCGAGAGGTCCGTAATCCCATGTGTTTGCGAGACCGCCGTAGATCTCACTGCCGGGGTATACGAAGCCTCTGCCCTTGCAGAGTGCAACGATCTTGTCAAGTGTCTTTTCTGTGTTTAACATAGTTTATATTTCCTTTCTTGCCCCTCGTGGCTTGAGGGGACGTAGTACTGATTTATTGTCCCGCCTGTGCGTCTGCAAAGTCAAGGGCGGCACACACCGCATTATATAATGCATCCCATTCGATGTTATCTTCGCTATAATAAGCATCGATCGTTTTCTGACATTCCTGTATCTTCTTCTGTGCGGCAGCAGGCATATCTTCAAATTTCAGCCCCGAATACTCGTTGTAAGTCTCCGTTATATCTACTATTGCCTGACAGAAATCTCGCTCCATCGGAATAGCTTCCAATATATCGTTATGATAGGACTTCATCTGTTCCGGTACATCCATATTTTCAATCGAAGACAATCTCAATAAACAACCGTCAGCAAGAGAATGAAGGTCGCCCGAAGCACCGTCAAAGAAAACTCCTGCGATCAGATCTCCGCACAAGACATAATCATTCCATAAATATTCCAGTCTTGCAGAATAGGACTTATATTCGCCGTTCGGCAAATGGGAGAATGCGGCCTTCTTTGCATTTAACCACGCCGTACTTATTCCTTCGCTTTCTTCGCGTTTTTCCTGGATTGCGTTAAGCTCAGCAATCAGAGCCTCAACTTCGGGAGAATTGTAATCGCCTTTCTCGGCATAACCGAGATAATCCATATAACGCTCATCGTATTCTTTTTCAAGTCCGACAGCATAAAGAAAATTGCTGTGAACTTCTTCGAGATCAGGTGTACAAACCGTTTTATCCAGTTCGCCGAGAGCTGCGATCGCGCTTTCAAGATATTCTTTAGCAGCTGCTGTTTCCTGATATGCTAAAGCGTATCTAAACTCGTAATTGTCCTGGAAATACTTTTCCATAGAATAATCGATCTCTTCGATATAGAGCTCATATTCCCATGCTTCAGCCTGCCCCGCAACCACTGCCGAAGTAGTACCATCAGCCCCGCCTATAACGCTTACGGCTGTGTTTTCCTTGCCGCAGCCAGCGAACAGCATCGTCGCAACGATCAGAGAAATTGCCAGAAGTGTCTTTTTCATATAACCTCCATCATCTCAGCGTTTCAATAAACGCTCCATCGGTATCTTTGCCCATTACTTGCCGAAACAATATCTGATATGTCAGCAATCCGTTGCCGCCTCAAACGCCGCAATCCATGCATCGCTCAGTGAAAATTGAGGCTGTTCGTAATATTCGGTCACAAAAGCACTTATACGATAAACCTCGGCATTCTCCGCTGCAGTAAGACTGTCTGCACGCTTTGAGAACTCCGCAAGCATCTTTGCACAGCTGTAAACCTCTTTTTCATACTCTGCGGCCGTGACAAGATCCTCATGATACTGTACGATCGTAGCAGGAGGCACTGCTGCGATAAGTCCATCCAATGCTGCAATGCAGCTATTGCTTGCCGCAATAGTACCGTCAGCATCGGCACCGAAATATTCTGTGTCGAATTCTTCACGAGCCACAACAAGCAGATCATAATTATAAATCAGCTCATCGGCATACATATCGTATTCCCACGGCTCGACCTGTTCTGCAATTACCACAGTAGTCGGACCATCAGCCCCGCCTATAACGCCTACGGCTGCATTTTCCTTGCCGCAGCCAGCGGACAACATCGTCGCAACGATCAGAGAAATTGCCAGAAGTGCCTTTTTCATATAACCTCCGTCATCTCAGCGTTTCAATAAACGCTCCATCGGTATCTTTGTCCACGGCTTTCGCTATTTCCAGCACGGTCTGCGGAAATACAGGGTCACTGACCAGCTTATTCAGCTCCTGCGTCAGCTTTTCCTCGTTGCCGCTGTCGGTGTAATATATCTTTTCTACCAGAACAAACCACTCTCGCTCTTTGTCAATGCCCTTGCACAGCTTTTCGTGGAGCTCTGCATAATCATCCGGAGGCGTCAGCTTTTCTATTGTTCTGAGGATGTCTTCGCTTTCCTTGCGGACAGCATTAAATTCCGATCTTTCAAGATCCTCATCCACCGCATCGGATATCTCGCGGATCCTGTCGAAATATTCCTGTGCGTTATCCATGACCGCCCCGGCATATTCGACCGGCTTCATTGGCTCTGCCGCACAACCCGTCATAAACAGTGCTGCAAAAAGGAGCACCGCTAAAATGATTTTTTTCATATAATTGCTCCTTAACAACTTCATAGCAGGGCAGTATACTCATCGGCGGAGGTGTTCGTTTCCTCCGCCGTGGTCAGCACATTTTTATCAGCCATTCAGCTTAACGATCCAGCCCATCTCGTCAGCGATCTTTCCATACTGCATACCTGTCATGGTATCGTAGATCTTCTGAGAAACAGCACCGATCTTGTTGCCGTTGATCTCCATTACCTTGTCGCCCCACTTCAGGTGACCAACAGGAGAGATAACAGCCGCTGTACCTGTACCAAATACCTCCTGCAGCTTGCCTGCATCGTAAGCATCGGAGATCTCCTGGATGGAGATTCTACGCTCGGACACCTTCATGCCCCACTTCTTGCACAGCTCCAGAACGGACTTTCTTGTGATACCGGGAAGGATGGAACCCTGAAGCTCAGGAGTTACTACCTCGCCGTCGATGATGAACATGATGTTCATTGCGCCAACTTCCTCAATGTACTTACGCTCAACACCATCAAGCCACAGTACCTGAGAATAGTTCTGCTTGTGAGCCTCATCCTGACCTGCCAGAGAAGCGGCATAGTTACCACCCGTCTTTGTGTAGCCCATACCGCCCTTTACTGCACGTACGTAGTTTGTTTCAACGTAGATGTCAACGGGATTAAGACCTGTGCTGTAGTAAGCACCGGACGGAGAAAGGATGATCATGAACAGATACTTGTCACCGGGACGAACGCCGAGGAAGGGGTCAACAGCGATGATGAAGGGACGGATGTACAGAGAAGCACCATCGTTGTGGGGAACCCAGTCCTTGTCCACTTCAACGAGAGCGTGCAGTGCCTGCAGTGCATCCTCAACAGGAAGCTCAGGGATAACAAGACGCTCAGCGGACTGATTAAGACGCTTGAAGTTTTCCTCGGGACGGAAGAACTGGATCTCACCGTCGGGAGTTCTGTAAGCCTTCATGCCTTCGAAGATCTCCTGGCCATAGTGGAATACCATGGCAGCGGGAGAAAGAGCAATATCGCCATAGGGAACGATTCTTGCATCGTGCCAGCCCATGCCTGTATCATACTCCATGATAAACATATGGTCTGTAAATACCTTACCAAAGCCGAGCTTGGACTCGTCTGTGGGCTTTGCCTTAGGGGCGGTTGTCTTTTCGATTCTGATATTCATAGTGTTTCCTTTCCTGTCCGTGGAAGTATTATTTTGTTGCCTTCCAATTTTTCGGACAATGTGCTAGTAATACATAATACATTATATCACCATTCGTTAGAAAAGTAAAGTTATTCCGAGCAAAAAATCCGCTTAAATACAAACAAAAAAGAGACCTGTAATAAGGTCTCTTTGTAATAAATTCACTATCACAGCACACAAAGGCGTAGGTTTCAGCCTACGCCTTTGTGTATGAACGCTTTTATACAAAATAGGGATTGGGTTTACATAACAGAACAATACAATCGATAAGCCATCCTATACCAAAAAGACCAAATGTAAAGATATACAGTACGCCCATGATAAACTTGCCTTCATAAAACTTATGTGCACCTACATATCCCAGAAGCACGCAAAGAAGGAATGCCACCCACTTGTTTTTGGCACGCATGCCAATACCGCCTACCATATTAGTGTTTGTGTTGGTGTTCGCATTGTTGATCACTATCTGTGGCTGTGCGGCATTTGCCTGATGCATTTCCTCTACCTGCCTGCCGCATATCGTACACAAAACAGCATCTACAGGTATCTTTCCGCCACAGAATTTACAGAATTTCATTGCCACCTCTGGTGCCGGTGTCTGTGTAGCCGAACTAGTCTGCTCTGCCGATGTTACATTGTTTTCCATGTAATTACCTCCCATATCGTCTTTGGGCAAAAATCAAACTTACAGTAAGAATTTCCGCCTTTTTTCTTATTATACAACAGCATTTTCTATTTGTCAAGCAGAAACTCTCCATACAGATAGTTTTATTTCGCGACTGATATTGGTAGGATAATATAAAGAGGTGAAATTATATGGATATAGATTACAAAGAAGTAGGCAGGCGTATGGCAAAACGCCGCAAAGAACTGAGCCTAAAACAATACGAGGTATGTGAGCTTGTCAATGTTAACTATAAATATATATCAAACCTTGAAACCGGACGTTCCGTACCAAGCCTTGAAGTAATTATGAACATCTGTGAGGCGTTGCAAACAACACCCGATTACCTTCTTCTCGGCACGATCAGCAGCGAAAATGGCTTAACAGACAAAAGTCTTACCGAAAGAATAAGCAGATTGTCCCCCAAAAACAAAAGATTGTTACTAGGCATGATAGAACTATTGGAAAAAGAGTGAAAAGGCGGAGCGTTACGCTCCGCCTTTGGCGTTATTCGATCGTTATTGAATTGATTATCGAATATATCTCCTGCAGGTCATTTCCGCGTATCATCACACTGTACGACATTCCGAGATCTTCAGTGTCGTACATTTCTGCGATCACATAATATCCACCATCAGTTTCATGGTCTGAAACCGAAATTATGCCGCACTTGTCGTCGGTTTCGTAGATGTACACCTCATCTCCGAATATCGCCGTTTCCAGTTTCAGCACGCCCGTTACCGCAAATGCGATATTCTTTCTGATGTTCCAGAAAGAACGGTCGCCATCATCCAGCAGATGCATGCACTTCAGTGTTCCGTATCCCGAATTCGGGTATCCGTAGCCTAGCTCATCAAACCAATCATCAAGAACAGATGTAAGCAGCCTGTATTCTCCGTCCGATATATCCTTATACGTTTCCCTGTTATACAAACTCATATCACTTAGGTCGCTCACAGGCATCACAATGATCGCCGCCTGCTCACTGTCTGCCTCTCCGTATATATGAGAACCATTGATCTCCTTCTCCAGTCTGACATATCTTTCTGGAATACCGATATTCAGGTGAGAATCTGTCATCACAAGACTATCGTCGCGCACATCGTACTCCGTGAAATACTCCGCACCTGCACCCACGTCGGAGATAAACAGAGCAAGTGCAAGACGCACTCCTGCACAAGGGAGTATCACTCTTGTCAGAAATACAAGTGCCACTATTGCAGCCACCCGGAACACTATCTTCCTGCGTCCCGACTTTTTCCGGACATTTCCGTCCCTAACTCTTCGTTGCTTACATTCTTCTCCTTTCAGGATCGCAAAAGGGTTCGTTCGCACAAAAGATCCCGCAGAATTTCTCTGCGGGATCGGGGAATGTGGAATTAACCTCTGAAGTAATCTACGCCGCCCTTGAACAGGAGCTGCTCCTTGTTGCCGTCAACATTCTTGGCAACGTTGGGTGTAAGACGCTCGGTATGACCCATCTTACCCAGCACACGGCCATCGGGAGAAATGATACCCTCGATAGCGTACATGGAGCTGTTGGGGTTGTATGCAACATCCATTGTGGGATTGCCCTTCAGATCAACATACTGAGTTGCAACCTGACCGTTAGCGATAAGCTCCTTGATAACAGCCTCGGGAGCTACGAAACGACCCTCACCGTGGGAGATCGGGATGTTATGCAGATCGCCTACCTTGGTGTGCATCAGCCAGGGGGACTTGTTGGTGCAGATACGTGTCATAGTCAGCTGAGACTGGTGACGACCAATGGTGTTGTATGTAAGAGTGGGGCTTTCCTCGGTCAGAGGCACGATCTTTCCGAAGGGAACAAGACCCAGCTTGATAAGTGCCTGGAAGCCGTTACAGATACCGATCATAAGACCATCTCTTGTGTACAGCATCTCCTCGACAGCTTCCTTGACAGCAGGATTGCGGAAGAATGCATTAATGAACTTTGCAGAACCCTCAGGCTCATCACCGCCGGAGAAACCGCCGGGGATAGCGATCATCTGGGACTGCTTGATAAGGCGTGTGAACTCAGCAACGCTCTCCTCCATATCCTTAGCGGACAGGTTACGGATAACGAATATCTCGCTGTCGCCGCCGTAACGGTTGAATGCGTTAGCCATATCGTACTCACAGTTTGTGCCGGGGAATACGGGAATAAGCACCTTGGGCTTTGCGATCTTGGGGCAGGTGTGAGTTGTAAGCAGCTCGCAGCCCTCATTGTATGCGATGATCTCGGGAGCGGGCATCTCAGGAAGCTGTGCCTTGAAGATAGGCTCCAGAACGTCGTTCCACTTCTTCTCGAGGGAAGCGATATCCAGCTTTACGCCGCCACAGGTGATAACGTAATCCGCTGTGGTCTCACCGATGGTACGAATACCGTCGATGTCGCCGTCCATCTCAAGAACGAACGCACCATATACAGGTGTGAACAGCTCATCATCCGTGAGTGCCTCCAGCTTAGCACCAACACGGTTGCCAAGTGTCATCTTGAATACGCCCTCTGCAAGACCGCCGTTTGCAACGGACCACGCAGACAGAATCTTCTTCTCCCTGATGAGCTTTGTGATCTTTCTGAATACAGCCTTTACGCTGTCGAAGTTCGGCAGACCGTTCTCGTCGTACTCAGGTGCAATATAACCGATCTTGCTCATGGGGCACTTGAACTCCGCAGAGATGATGTCCTCAGCCTTTGCTGTGGAAACAGCGAAAGATACCAGTGTGGGAGGTACGTCGATATCCTCAAAGGTACCGCTCATGGAGTCCTTACCGCCAATCGCACCGCAGCCCATCTCAAGCTGTGCCTTATAAGCACCCAGCAGTGCGGAGAATGGCTTGCCCCAACGCTCTGCCTTGCCCTGTGTTCTCTCGAAGTATTCCTGGAATGTCAGCCAGCATTTCTCACTGTCACCGCCTGCGGCAACGACCTTTGCGATACTCTCAACAACTGCACAAACCGCACCGTGATAGGGCGACTGGGTAGAGATAGCAGGATTGAAGCCCCACGCCATAACAGACGCTGTGCTTGTTGTTGCATTGATCATGGGGATCTTTGCAGCCATTGCCTGAACAGGGGTCTGCTGTGTTCTGCCTGAGAAAGGCATCAGAACAGTAGCACCGCCGATGGTGGAGTCAAATCTCTGTACAAGACCTCTCTGGGAACATACGTTAAGATCTGTAACAAGGCTCTCCCAATCCTTCTCGGTATTGGTCCTGCCTGTGGAATAGGATACATCTACTGCAGGAACAGCAACATTTGTGTGCTTTTCTGCACCGTTGGAATTCAGGAACTCTCTGCTGATATCACAGATAGTCTTGCCGTTCCAGTTCATGCGGAGTCTTGCCTCTGCCTTTACAACAGCAACAGGAGTAGACTCAAGGTTCTCCTGAGAAGCCAGTGCACGGAACTTGTCCGCATCCTCTGCCGCTACTACAACAGCCATTCTCTCCTGAGACTCAGAGATAGCAAGCTCTGTGCCGTCCAGACCATCGTACTTCTTGGGCACTGCATTCAGATCGATCTCAAGACCGTCTGCAAGCTCACCGATAGCAACGGAAACACCGCCTGCGCCAAAGTCGTTACAACGCTTGATAAGACGTGTAGCCTCGGGATTTCTGAACAGACGCTGCAGCTTTCTCTCCTCGGGTGCGTTACCCTTCTGTACCTCAGCGCCGCAGGATTCAAGGGACTGCACGCTGTGTGACTTGGAGGAGCCTGTCGCACCGCCGCAGCCATCACGGCCGGTACGTCCGCCCAGCAGAATGATAACATCGCCGGGAGCAGGTCTTTCGCGTCTTACATTATCAATGGGAGCAGCACCGACAACGGCACCGATCTCCATTCTCTTAGCCATATAACCAGGATGGTAGATCTCTGCAACATGACCTGTCGCCAGACCGATCTGGTTACCGTAGGAGGAATAACCTGCAGCAGCGGTAGTTGTGATCTTTCTGGGGGGCAGCTTGCCCTTGATGGTCTTCTCAACAGGAAGCAGCGGATCGGACGCACCTGTTACACGCATTGCCTGGTATACATAGGAACGGCCGGAAAGCGGGTCGCGGATAGCACCGCCAAGGCAGGTTGCCGCACCACCGAAAGGCTCGATCTCGGTAGGATGGTTGTGCGTTTCGTTCTTGAACATCAGCAGCCATTCCTCATCCTTGCCGTCGACATCAACAGTGATCTTTACAGAACAAGCGTTGATCTCCTCGGATTCATCAAGATCCTTCAGAAGTCCGTCCCTCTTCAGCTTCTTTGCTGCAAGAGTAGCGATATCCATCAGGCAGATGGGCTTGCTGCCTCTGCCAAGCTCCTCACGGTCCGCCTTATATTCTGCGTATGTGTCTGCAATATAAGCAGGAGCAATGTCTGCGTTGTCGATGATGGTACCGAATGTGGTGTGACGGCAGTGGTCAGACCAGTAGGTATCGATCATGCGAATCTCTGTGATGGTGGGATTTCTGTTCTCGCTCTTGAAGTAATCCTGGCAGAACTTGATGTCGTCATTATCCATAGCCAGACCGTAATTCACCACGAAGTCAGCCAGCTCTGCGTCAGTCTTGTCGATGAAGCCGTCGAGAGTTTCAACGGAAGTAGGGATGTCATACTGCACCTCAAGTGTCTGATACTCCTCAAAGCCACACTCACGGGACTCAACAGCATTGATGAGGTAGTGCTTGATCTTGTCAAACTCCTCGTCTGTGATCTTGCCCTTCAGAATGTAGATCTTTGCGTACTTTACAACGGGACGGTCGCCCTTACACAGCATCTGGATGCACTGTGCTGCGGAATCCGCACGCTGATCGAACTGACCGGGCAGGAACTCCACTACAAACATACGCTCATCCGCCGCAAGAGCGGGAAGCTCGCTGAACACCTCGTCAACGGGCGGCTCGGAAAATACCGTCGGAATAGCCTTGTCAAAATTCTCCTTGGGGAGCTTTTCAGCGTCGTAGCGGTTGATGATGCGAACATCCTCAACTGATTTGATGCCGAGTGCAACGGTCAGGTCGCTTAAGCAAGCCTTTCCGTCAACCGCAAACTGCGGCTTTTTCTCCACATAGATACGATAAACTGCCATGTCTTTGTTTCCTCCATATGTTCTAAAAAGGTCTTTGACCATTTTTATAATTAACTATATCAACACTGCCGTGCAGTATCCTGCTTCGGCACCTGTTATGCGTACACGGACGAGCGAGTGTCTTTTGATCTTCTCTCCGTATATTCTCAGAGGGATATAACTTTCTGTATATCCATTGCTGTATTCATCACTTTGCGGCTTTTCTATCAGCACAGTGAATTCTTTTCCCGCCTGTGCACTAAGATAGTTTTCTTCAAGCTGTGCGGCAAGCATATTCATCCGCTTCGCACGGTCAGACTTGATATGCGGCAGCACCTGCTCACTTCTCATCGCCGCAAGCGTACCCTTCCGGATAGAATACGGGAAAACGTGTATCTTTGCAAAACCGATCTTCTCGGCAAATGCCATGGTCTCAAGGAAATCCTCCTCGCTCTCACCTGTGAAGCCCACCATTATATCCGTGGTGATGGAGCAATCAGGAAATGCCCTGCGTAGCTTTTCACACACAAGCTCATACTGTGCGGTATCGTATCGGCGACGCATAAGTCTGAGCACCTCGTCGCTGCCACTCTGCAGTGACAGATGAAAATGCGGACACAGCTTCTTGATACCGCTCAGCTTTGCTATCTCTTCATCGGTCATCATGTCAGGCTCCAGCGAACCAAGGCGTATACGCTCGATGCCGTCAACATCAGCAGCCTGTACCGCATCGCCAAGCGTCAGCCCCAGTTCCTGACCATAGCAGCTGAGGTTTATGCCTGTCAGCACGATCTCCTTGTTGCCGCTTGCTGCTGCAAGCTCCGCCTGCTTTTTTATCTCATCCGGCGGCATGGAACGGACACGTCCTCTTGCTGTCGGGATTATGCAGTATGAACAAAACCTGTCACAACCGTCTTCGATCTTGATAAACGCACGCGTACGGTCGATATCAGTACCTGCACAACGAAGATCAAACTCCTTAGGCATATCGCCAACGATCATTCTGCGTTCAGGGGCCTCGATATACTTCTGCAAAACAAAAGCAATATCCGCTTTTGCACTGTTGCCTATTATAATATCAGCAGGGATACCGAACGCCTCCTCGGGATAAGCCTGAGGAAAACATCCGCACAACACCACGATGCTCTGCGGTGCATCTTTCTTGCAGCGGGACACAAGCTGCCTTGCTTTTTTGACGCTCATGCTGGTAACAGCACAGGAATTGATCACCGTAATATCCGCGATCTCTCCGCCGACAGCCTTCGTAAAGCCTGCTGCCAGCATACCATCCGTTATAGCGGCACTCTCACAGGAGTTCACCTTGCATCCCAGCGTATGAATATTAAAGGTCATTCAATGCTCCTTAGCTGAATCCCGACGTGGCATAACACGCCGAATTTTGTGCATAGTGTATATTATGCGACAGTTTCTTTGTTTAAAATAGCCAAATGTTTTTTTGATACATTTATATTATACTTGATTATTCCGAATTTTGCAATAATCTATTGACTAATTTCTGAATAGTTGCTATATTTATATTGAGGATAGCAAAAAAGTCCTCAAAAGACAGAGAAACACTTGTACACAAAGACAACAAACAAAACAAATTCAAACAATGAAAGGCGGCGATCTAATGAAGGAACTCAGAATTCTGCTTGGCACGATTGAAGACGTAAAGGAATTTGTCAACATCACAAATAAGTATGAGTTTGACTGCGATCTGGTATCCGGTCGATATGCTGTTGACGCAAAATCCATTATGGGTATCTTCAGTCTGGATCTTTCCAAGCCGCTGAGCATGGTCATCAGGGGCGAGGGAGATTCCGTAAACAAGATAACAGAGGAGCTCTCTAAATTCATGGCAAAGTAAACATTCGACAAGAAAACCATTGACAAAACCTGCGGGGTGTGCTATCATACAAAAAAACGACCCGCTGAATCAAGAAAGGAAGTAAGAATATGACAACAGCAACAATCTGCATCAACACGATCAATGACGTAAAGAACTTCGTAAACATCGTAACAAAGTGCGACTATGACGTAGACATCATCTCCGGCAGATACGCTATCGACGCAAAGTCTATCATGGGTATCTTCAGCCTTGACCTTTCCAAGGATCTGACACTGAACATCCACAGCGACAACTGTGCTGATTTCCTCGACGAGATCAAGAGCTACATCGTAAAGTGATTTCTCTGGAACAATAACGAAAAGGCTGCTTCGGCAGCCTTTTTTGTTATATAGCATCTCCTGATACTTGAAAAAGTTTCGCATATAGTATATAATAGTAAAAACGATTTAGTTTACTACCATAATGAAAGGATGAAATATATGGATCAACAGTACACCAACACTCCGTCAAACGGCACTGCCACGACAGCGGTCGCCGAGAACACTTACACCGCTCAGTACGCTGCAGCCAATGGCTATCCGACGCAGCCACAAGCTGCACAACCACAGGCGACGCCGCCCGTCCAGCAGGGATATCCGCAGCAGCCCTATTACACTCAGCCCTATCAGCAGGGTGGTTATGCTGCACCACAGTATCCTGTACAGCCGCAGCAGCCTGTATATAATTACCCGGCTGCTACACAGCAGGTCGGCAAGCACGAATCCTTTATCGGCATCAATCTTCTCAGTAAGATCGGTGTTATATTTATTATAATAGGTGTAATTGCGTTTTCCGCAGTTTCCGAGGACTTCCTTGCCCCGGGCATACGCACTGCGATAATTTTTGCTCTCGGTGCCCTGATGATCGGTCTTGGCGAGATATTCTATCGCATAAAGTCTGTTATATTTGCCCGTGCACTCACAATAGGCGGTATCGGCGAGCTTGCCGTATCGGTCCTGATCGGCTATCTGGGATACGAATCCCTTGGCGAAATAGCATCGCTGGTCATCTGTGTAATTCTCGCAGCAGGCAGCATCCTGCTTTCACTCCGTTATAATTCGCAGACCGTCATGGCAGTATCTGTTGTCAGCGGTGTACTCCCCTGTTTCGTTACGATTCAGTCAGAAGGTGTGTTGTTCGCAACGCTTCCTTACCTGCTTTTGTTACTGATAACCGCCATGATCATCAGCACAGCAAAGAAATGGTATATCACACCTTTCTTCGTGATCACATCCAACTTCGCCATTACCCTTGCGATCTACCCCGCACTTTGCGATATGTTCACAGACATAACCGCAGCACTGATAACCACAGCATACCTGACCGTCTCATCTCTTGTGCCTGTGGTAACGTACATAGTAAAAGCATTCAGAAACAACGGCACCCTGCAGTCGGCTGAAACGGTGTGCTTCATCTCCACTGTCTGCCTGCATCTGCTGCCCTCCGTCATCTATCTCGGCGACAACGACGCGTTGCTTGGCTTCGGTCTTCTTGCCCTGTTCCTCGGCGGCTCATATTTCGCCGTTGCAGCAGTGATAAAGACCACTTTTGATAACTGCACTTCCCTCAACGCACTGTTCAACAGTGCACTGATATGTATGTGCTTCGCTATCCCCTGCCTTTTCCCTGAGGATTTCATCTATTTCTCGTTCCAGCTGTTTGCGGCTCTGCTTTATATCCTCGGCAGCCTGAAGAATATAAAAATAATCAGGACCTGGGGCATCATTACCTGCTCCATTGCAGAATACATCTTCCTGAACGTCTGCATATTCTTCATCGCAGAAAACATATTCTTCCTGCACTTCGGCGTAAACGCACTCTCATGGCTCCTTATCATGACAGTAGAAGCTATCCGCGGAAAAAGAGGGGCCGGATTTAACGCATATTCCATCCTCACGATAATCAACGCAGTTCTTTTCTGCCTGTTCTGTCTTATCAAGCTCATCAACGTGCTCAGCGATAACGGTACCATCGACACCGACGGTCAGGGCATGGCGTTCTTTATGCTGACCAGTGCCTTCGTCTGGATGATCGCAGCTTTTATCACAGGCAAACTGAGCTTCCTCGGCAAGGCAGCTCCCGCAACTTCATTCAGCTTCTACGCAGTAAGCCTGTGCGGACTTGGCATCACCAACCTTGTATCCTGCATATCCTCTCCCGCAGACAACATCCTCTGCCTCATCACCTCTATCGTCATCAACATCATCTCTGTTGTTGCGGTCCTTGATATGACCTGGGCGATCTCTAAAATGGCTCCGAAATTCAGCAAGGCTGTCGGACTTATCGTTTCAACATACGCAATGTTCTGCGTGACATTTACCCTTGGTGCCAATGACGTTGTGGCATTCACGAACTGCATCATAAGCCTTATCTATCTTGCTGTCGCTATCATCTGGATAGTATGGGGCTTTGTACGCAGAAATGCGGTGCTCCGCAGATTTGGTCTTGCTCTTACGCTGCTTGCAAGTGCAAAGCTGTTCCTGCTGGATTTCATGGGAATAAATCCCGTTGCAAGAACTATCATGTTCATCGTATTCGGTATCGTCCTTCTTGCTGTGTCCTTTATTTATGCGATCTTTGAAAGAAAGCTCGCCCGTCAGGCACAGGCAGAAGCTGCTCAGTACCAGATGCAGTACCAGCAGGTCGCTCAATATCAACATCCTGCTCAGTATCAGCAGCCTGTCCAGTACCAGCAGCCCGCTCAGTACCAGCAGCCTGCCCAGTACCAGCAGCCTGCTCAGTACCAGCAGCCTGCTCAGTACCAGCAGCCCGCTCAGTACCAGCAGCCCGCCCAGTACCAGCAGCCCGCTCAGTACCAGCAGCCCACTCAGTACCAGCAGCCTGCCCAGACACAGCAGCCTGCTCAGTACCAGCAGCCTGCCCA
>JAZURJ010000058.1:0-1917 GCA_045606085.1 Oscillospiraceae bacterium | reverse complement strand
CCCACTACACATAAAATTCTGTTCCGTGGGAGCGTCTATGACATTAAGTCTGTGACTCCCGATTATATGAAAAACGACTATCTTACCATTGTTTGTGAGGCACGAAAGGCAGGCGGTGACGATGACATCTATTGATGACCTTGCAGATGAAATCATGGCAGGTTTGCAGGAATATGCCAAGTTTGCCGATGATGCAATGAAAAAAGCTGTCAAAAAGACAGCAACCACTGTAAAGAAAGAAATCGCCGCTAACGCCCCGAAGGATACGGGTGCTTACGGCAAAAGCTGGACGACAAAAAAGGTCAAGGAAAACAGCCACACCTTGCAGATGACTGTACATTCCAAGAACCGTTATCAGCTTGCACATCTCCTTGAAAAAGGTCATGCCAAGCGTGGCGGCGGTCGTGTGCAGGGCAGGCCGCATATCGCCCCTGCCGAGGAGCATGGTGCGGAACTGCTCGAATCCCTGATTACGGAGGAATTATCGTGACATACGAAGAAATCAACGACATGATGGCGGAAATGGAATTGCCTTTTGCATATCATCACTTTGCAGAAGGAGAATCCCCACAACCGCCTTTTCTTCTGTTTCTCTCCCCAGGCGAGGACACCTTTTCGGCGGATAACGTTGCATATTACAGCTTTAAGCAGTTAGATATTGAGCTGTACACCGATAAGAAAAATCCTGCATTGGAGGAAGAAATCGAAGCTGTGCTGACACAGCATGAGATATATTTTACAAAATCAGAAGCGTGGATTGAGAGTGAACGGCTCTATGAAGTACTTTACGAAATGACGATATAAGGAGGAATTTGCTATGGCGAAGAACAGAAACAAAGTCAAGTTCGGTCTGAACAATGTCCATTGGGCGAAGATCACCCAGTGGGGTGTCGATCCTGACGGAACGCCGACTGTACCTGTATACGGCGAATCCGTGCGACTGCCCGGTGCGGTGTCGCTGTCCATTGACGCGAACGGCGAGAATGAAAATTTCTACGCCGACGACAGCGTTTACTATGTCATCAACAACAACTCCGGCTATGAGGGTGATCTCGAAGTTGCTCTTGTCACCACGGAATTTGCCACCGAAATTCTGGGAGAAATCCTTGACAACAACGGTGTGCTTGTTGAGAAGAATGACGCAGAACCGTCCCAGTTTGCACTGATGTTTGAGTTCAGCGGCGATAAACACAAGATCCGTCATGTGCTGTACTGCTGCACGGCAAGCCGTCCTGCAACGGAAGGACAGACCAAGGAGGACTCCACCGAGGTCAAGACGGAAACGCTGTCGCTGACGGCTTCTGCTCTGCCGACGGGACTTGTTAAGGCAAAGACCTGTGAAGCGACCGATGAAGCGACCTACAACAACTGGTACAAGATGCCGTATAACCCCGATACTTCGGAGAAAAAGGCGGCTACTACCACAACGACGAAAACATCATAAGGGGGGCAGGACTATGGCTATCAAGAAGAATATTACTGTTGATGGTATCGAAGTGCCGTTCAAGGCAAGTGCCGCTGTACCTCGCCTGTACCGTCTGAAGTTCGGGCGTGATATTTACAAGGACTTTGCTGCGTTGCAGAAATCGGTATCCGAGGGCGATGAGAAGAATTCAGAACTCAGTATCGAGAGCCTTGAGGTCTTTGAGAATATCGCCTACATTATGGCAAAGCACGCAGATCCCGATACCGTCCCTGCTTCTCCGGATGAGTGGCTGGAACAGTTTAATACGTTCTCCATTTATGAGATTCTTCCCCAGCTGATTGGACTATGGGGGCTGAACATCGAAACGCAGGTGGAGTCTAAAAAAAACATCGCCCGATTGACAGGGAAATGACAACGCCGCTGTTTCTTCTGAGATGCAAACAGCTCGGTCTTTCTATGACCGAGCTGGATTTGTTGACGATAGGTTTAAT
>JAZURJ010000057.1:0-3511 GCA_045606085.1 Oscillospiraceae bacterium | reverse complement strand
AAAGCAGTATGTACCGATTTCATTTGCAAGCTTTTCAAGGTCTTCTACAGGCTTTTCTACCGCATAGTCAATAGTGTCATAAGAGAGTGCGGCAGGATATGCACCATACTGCTCGTACAAGTACTTTGATACAGCCATGTGTTCTGTAACCTTCGGGCAGGCATTCCAGCCACCGTAGGGCAGATATGCCCAGATACGCCAAGGCTCGGTAACGGGAACCCTCACGAGGTAGCCGCCTTTTGTAAAGTGTTCCTCTGCCTCATATTCTTCGCCGTCTAAATCCACATCGTCGTCCCATTCGGCTTCAATATGATTCTTTTCAAGATAAGCCTTGCCGTCTTCAACAGAAACTGCTAACATCTTTTTATGGTATTTCTCCACGATCTTCTGAATCTTGGAGATAGAGCTTTCGCCATCGCATTTCAGAAGTGCTTCAAGCTGTTCAAAGAATATATCGTCCGTTGCAACGATAACGGGAACAAAGCCTTCTTTCTTGCCTATCTCGCGATACTTGAAATAGTTTTCGACCGAGCAACCGAACTCACATTCACAGCCTGTAAGGACCCTCAGCTTTTCAATGTCATTAAGTTCGTTGAAATCATCAGGGTCAGAGGTCTTTTCATCAGCCTGAACAGCCGTATTTTCAGCAGGCAAGTCTTCGGTTTTCGCTTTAGGCTTGCTTCCTTTTTGACATGTTATGCTCAAATCTGCAGAAACAAAAGAAGCACCATATTTAATCTTAATCGGCTCATCGGATTGGTTGCATGAATCGCAAAGCGGCACGATATATCCTTCGGGATAATTTTCGCTTACGATATGACCGCCTACTGTCGCTTTATTTGCACACCCACAAGCAGTACAAGGATACGCAGCAAGATTCAACATTATATGGTTTTGCCAATGCTTTCCCGCCGAGCCGCAACAACAGAAATTGTCGCCTGTTACCTTTTTGCTTGTCCACATTTCCTGATATAGATCCGTCATGATTTTTTCCTCCTGTTATGTATGTTTTTGTTGTTTTAAACGAACTAAAGCCTTGCAACAACCTTAATCCATTTCAAATACGAACTTCTCGTATTCTTTTGTATAATGGATGTTAACATCTTTAAGCCTTAATGCGATCGGACATTTATCATCAAGCACGGTCGTAAATTTTTTCATTCCGTTTTTAAAAACGATCTCGCCCGGATATTCCGTGCCACCATGAATAACCTTAAACTTTAAGACGGTATTAAAGTCATCCCACTCTCTTGTCGCATCTATTCGTTCAGATTCCTTTCTGAAGTCATCGATATTCAACAGTTCAAGCTCTGTATTCTCACTCAGCTTTACTCTGGTGCACTTAGCGACGTCTATTACATAAGTTACTTTTTCGGGAAGAGTTACAGTAAAGGTTGTATCAAAGGGTTCCAGACCATATCCTGCCCAATATACACCACCGTCACCCGTCCAGTGTACAGTCAGCTCATTCCCGTTCACATCAAGAATTTCTATTGTGGACTTCATAACAGACTCATATTCCACAGTATTCAGACAGCCTGCATTTATTCCGTCTTCGTTAAATTCGTTTTCCCAGACGTATTTTTTGCCTTTGAGCTCTTCGTAGCATGTAACATGAGTATTGAAGTTGTTATCGTGAAACAGCTGCAGATCGCTCAAATAGCTTTTATCGCCTCTTTTGCATTTAACTCTGAAAGAAGCATAAACATCCAAAGCTAAATAAAGCTCCATATTCTGATTTTCCACGAATGCCCTTGTTTCATAGACGTCATAAAAAAGATCCCCTAAGGTAAGTGTTCCTTTTGTCATTGTATTTTCCTCCTGAGATAATTTTTGTTTTATTATAAGCGTTACGCTTAATTTTGGTATTCATTTTCGTAGATCAGCAGTTTGTTCTTCTTCTCCTCCTTGATTAGTTTTAATTCGATTCTTATAATATTTACGCATTCGTATTTTATCAGCTATTATCATCATCGGGTAACCCAGTATAATGGCTACTATCTCATATATCACTTCAAATAATATTACGAATATGAAAAACGGCTTTAATCCGCCTTTTAAATCTTGCATTTTCATATAGCCAGCTCCCAAAACCTATATTTTTATCATGTATACGTCTGATACTTATCCCACTGAAAAATCACCTTTCCAAAATACATCACCAGCACACCGATAATACTGATATTGCCGACTGTTTCCCACAGCAGGATAAACGCAGGTATCAGCACAAGTAAGGACGCAAGCCTGCGAAATGAGCCACAGTATCCGCCTGATATAAAGCTGTAAAACAGCATACACACAAGAATAAGAACATTCCAGGGTGACGCTCCCTCAGACAAAAGATCTGTCGAAAATCCCGAAAGGGTTCCCCATGCCGCCACTGCCACAATCACAGGGAAAAGCGTCATAGCTACATCCTTTACGGTGAATTTTCTTGCAATATTTATTTTCTCTGTGCGTATCAGACGTGCTCCGTTTTCGGAAACAGGGACCTTTTCCTGATACTTTTTGCTGTGATACAGCTTGAAATATCCCTTGTCAAAAACAAGTGAATACGCCTTTACAAGCTGAATAACACAGTAGAGAGCCGCACAGATAAGCCCCAGGGTGCTGTTTCCTTCTTTCACAAGCCGTACCGCACACAAAACCGCACCGACAAGGGTAACGATACTTCCCAGTGTCATTTCGCCACGAAAGTCTCTCAACATTCCGTCCCAGTCATCATCATAGGTGTCCATCTCATGTTTTATCCACAAAGCGTTGCTGTGTACTATGGAGCCGAACAGATACACCGCCAGAAATCCCAAGCCTAATTCCTGCCACATCAGGAGAAGTAAAACACATTCCACACCCCTGAAAAGCCACAGAAATACAGGAAACACCTTGAATTCCGTCAGCTCAGCAAATTGACAGGTAGTTTTCCTGAAGAGAAAATGTACAAGGGCCTTTAAAAACATTATTCCACATACGATCACTGCTGTCTGGAGGGCAACGTTTCCTTTCCCGACAAGAGAACACTTTGCCACAAATACACTTGCCAAAAGCAAAGGAATTGCACCCAGCATCGAAAGAATGACGGAAAGCTTTACCTTCTTCTCTTCATACATATGGTCAAGCAGAAGCAAATCCACTCGGAAGGATTCAAATTCTGCTAAAAGCAAACCTTTTATAGCTTGGAAAATCAGCAATATAAACAGAAAAATATAAAAAACAATTTTCCCCATTGTGTCACCTTTATCTAATCGGATCATCCATTAATCAAAATCCACATTCAATCTGTATTTTCCGCAATGAAGGCATCTGAACAAATAGCCTGCAGGAGAGCCGCCTTTCTCCAAATCTTCGTTATCGAAATCCGCGTCCTCTTCTACTTTGAATTCATCAATCAGATGTACTAAATTCATTTCTTCAAGCTCGGCATAGCCCACATCGCCCAGATATTCGCAGTAATCATCACAGCAGGCAAGCCAGTGCTCTCCCTGCCACGAAACATATCCGGGAGTTCTCTTGA
>JAZURJ010000056.1:0-124309 GCA_045606085.1 Oscillospiraceae bacterium | reverse complement strand
TCCGACTTTGTCTACGGCGGACAGTATCCCAAGTACGCTGAATGACATCAGGAGAACATTAAATGGACGATAATATCAGGATCGAGATAAAGGGCACCGGCGGCGAGTTGTATCGTATGCTGATGGGAATCGGCTGCTTCGTTCTGCTCATCTGGTTATGCTTTGTGATACACGCTTTTTCATGGGGTATGTTGATATGCTTCCTGTTGGCACTGGGGCTGTATATCGCAGCTATTGTGGTATATGAAAAGGTTCCGCAGATCATCACAGCAGACGGCAGACAGCTTTGCTATAAGCATTTCAGCAGCAAGACCATCATGCTTTCGGATATTACAAAACTGGTATGCGAGCCGTATTCGGTGCGTTCCAGATATGATACCTTTCAGCATCTGAAGCTGCTCATCACGACCGCTGACGATGAGCTTGAGCTGCATGTCAGCGTCGACGCAAACAAGATGCTGACGAACAAACTCGAAGCCAAAGATACGGATATTCCGCTCATCAGACTGTATGAGTATCTGAAAGAACACACGGGCTTATACAGCGATATTTTCTGACACAATCCCCCCGAAAGCGATCCTTTCGGGGGGTAACTATATAATATAAAAGGCAGCCTGTAAAGACTGCCTTTTCCCGATATTTTTAGTTCCTGGAGAACCTGTTTTGCTATATCAGCTGTAATCAGCGATATCGATCCATGTGAGGAGCAGCTCCCTTTCCTCGGGACGCTTGAACTTGAGTTGTGCCGCAGCAACGATAGGCAGCCAGTCCTGAACATACTTGACAGCAGTGCCTGTCTTGTTGCAATACAGCTTCAGATACTTCTCAGCGTATTCTGTACGGTGAGAAAGGCAGAAGCTGAGATAGGTCTTTGCGATATCCGCAGAGGCGTTGCCCTGCTTTGCCTTCAGCCAATCCACAACAAAGATACCGTCGTCATTTACAATGACGTTCTCGGGAGTGAACTCTCCGTGACAGAGCTTCACATGCTTCGGCATGGATTCAAGACGTGTCAGCAGCTCGTACTTCTTAACGTCATCTATCATATCCAGACCTTCGATGGAACGCTTGAGATAATCCTTCAGCTTGCTTATCTTTGCAGAACGGCAGTTATTGATCTCTATCTGGAGATCTACCATCAGTGCAAGATATTCATCCGCCTTTTCAGGGTTCTCACGCATAAGCTCCGCAAGGTTCTTGCCCTTGATGAATTTATAGGACACAGCCCAGTGACCATCGATCTTGGTCACCTCTTCCAGCGGAGGAATGCGAGGATATCCGGTCTCCTCCACGCGAGTGTGTGTGAGAGCCTCATACAGCACTACGCTCTTAGGCTCGTGTATATCCTTAAAGATCTTGACAGCACAGCCATCGTGCTCATATACCTGCACCTTGCCGCCGTCAGATATCAGCTTTTTTAATTCCATTTATATGTACCTCAGCGTTCATTATCTGTACGTAAAGATTTACAATAGTTATTATACCACTAACGCACAGTGATGTCTAGTGCTTTTTATTAAATTTGAATAGTATGCTTTAATATTGGCACGCCTTTTTGTGCATATTGTCATATATGAGATATAAATATCCCCCGCATATTGCGGGGGATGAGCTGTTTACTTGATCTCGGTAGGCTTGTCCTTGTTCTTCTTAGCCTTTTTCTTCATCTCAGCTTCCTGCATCATAGCCTCGTGAACAGTGTTGTTCTTTGCGATAGCCTGCTTCAGGATACGGATCTTTGTTCTGTCGCTGCCTGTTTCGATCAGCACGGTGTCCTCCTTAACGGAAACCACGCGACCAATGATACCGCCGTTTGTAACTACCTCATCAGCAACCTGAATGTTGTTGAGCATATCCTGCATTTCCTTGTTACGCTTCTTCTCGGGGCGAATCAGGAAGAAATAGAAGAAGACTACCATCAGACCAAGAGGAATAAGCATGGTGAGCATGCTTCCTGCCTGCATGGTAGGGTCTGCCGCAGCAAGAGTTAAAAGTTCTGTAAAGTTCATAGTTGTCCTCCAAATTTAATTATATATAATAAAACTATTATAACCTGTTTTATCCGATAAATCAAGCCCATCAAGACGGTTTTCATAAATTATTCAGAAAACACTGTGATGCCCGATTCTCCGAATGCCTTCAGCATCTGCTCATAACCCTCTGCGGATACCGCATTCTTTACCACAAGAACACTGTATTCCTGTCCGCTGTACTGGCTGCTCATCCTTCCTGCAAAGGTCTTTGCTGCAGCATATTCACTGCCGCTTACACACGTATAATTGATAAGCAGCTCAACAGACTTCAGACGGTTCTTGTCTGCCATTATCTCGGCTGTGGTGGCAGTCTTGTCTTCAGCGTCCATATCAGCCGCATTGATCTCCAGCATGATCTTTGCTCCGCCGTTCTTCGCCGCTGTATCACAGGCACCGACAAAGCTCCACAGTGCATCAAGTCTCTTATCCATCTCGCCAAGTTCCGGCTGATTGGAAAGATATGTGTTCAGGTCCACGAAACGGAACACGGGATACAGCGTATCGGCAAGGATTATCTCCTTGAAGCCTGCCGCTGTAAGCTCTGTGATCACTGATGCCATATATTCATGGGTCTTTGTGGAGAACGGATTGTTCCACGCCTTTCCCCCATTGTCATACGCTGCATCCAGCCAGCCCGAACCATCAAAGTTGTAATACTTGATTCCCTCAAGGTAGTTGCTGGACAGCTTATCCTTAAGAGTACTTATTCTGGCACACGGAACAAGTCCTTCAGCAGTGATTATGTCGCAGATCTCCTTCGCGGTGAGCGTGCCTGTGATGATATCACCATAATGGAACACTGTTCTTTCGGTATCATAGAGATAATTGCCGACACTGTTCTTCAGCGTCACCACAACTGTTGTGTGACCCTCAGTCTTAGCCGTAGCCACGGCACTCTTCAGCGTTTCGGCACTTCTCAGCACACCCGCAGGGATAGTATATACGACCTCGGCAGCGGACACTGCCTGCTCTGTTGTTTCAACACTCTCGACATCCTCGGTGGCTTCGGCTGAAGCAGCAGAAGTTTCAACCGTTTCCACGGGAGGCGTCCACCCCGAGCTCTGGTCTGTCGGCGTTTTGTTGCCGTTCAGGTAGTCCATGAGAGGCTTCCCCAGACCAAATCCGAGCACGCACAAAGCAATAGCTATCACCACGGTGAGGATTATGGCAAGAGCCTGCTTGCCCTTGTTCTTCTTCCGTGAATAAAGGCTGTATTTTCGATGCTTTATCTTGATGTTTTTGCTTTTCATTGTTTCCCCTTTCTGTCGGACCTCGCCGTCCGATCAGGTGCGGAATGCACAAACACATAAATCTATATTATTCTTATCAGAAATCAACGGTATATCCAACCAGTGCATAGAAAGCAAGTGAGATGACACCGATATAAACAAGCATTATAGGATATCCGCGGAAAGCCTTGGGTATCTTGTCGGAATCGAGTTTTTCCCTTGCGATATTAAGCAGCAGGCAGGCAAGGAAAAAGCCAATTCCGGTGCCCATTCCATATCCGATATAGGGCCAGATATCGCTGCCGTAATACGAGTTCAAAAACAACGCACCGATGACCGCACAGTTGAACACTGCAAGATGAGCGTATTTTCTCGCCCTCGCAAACATTTTTGGTAACAGCCGCCACATTCCGAGAAGAGCGATAAGATAAAGAATACTTATCACTGCGACATATACCAGCGGCATAAACAGCCAGCCGTACTTATACGGAAGCAGCAATCCATCCAGAAAATAAGATATTACGCTTGCAACGGTCGTCATAAGAGTGATGCCGGCAGCAAATCCGGTAATGTGGGATTCCTTACGTGAAGCGTAAATAACGACGTTCGCACCGAAAGCTCTCTCGAAAATAGCATTCTGCACGAAGATCGATACCATCGCCGCGGAGATAACAGAAGTCAATGTTTCCATCAGCTTTCAGCTCCTTTCCTTACTACCTCGCCCGTAAGACGTTCCTTTTCACGGCGGCGGTTGTAGTAATGGCGGCACGCAGCAGCATAAAGGCCGAGAAGGAAAAATCCGAAGAACGGAGATTTCGCAGCAGGCATAAGAGCATTGCAGATATGGCTGCCGAAAAACGTTCCGTATGTAAGCAGCTCTCTCACGATGCCCACGGCAAAAGCCGCAATGGCATAGCCTGCGATATATACAAGCGAATCGATCGCCATCGATGACAGCGGGATAAGATAGAAACGGCTCTCTGTCTTGGCAAGGATGAGCGAATTCACCACCAGTATCTGTGTATACAGGATAACGGACGGAGCGGTATCAGGGAACAGCAGATATATCACCAACGCAGTCGGAATGAACATCAGAGATGCCACCATCGAATAAAGGATGATACGTACTGTGTAGGATATCTTTCTCGGAATCACACGGCAAATAAGCAGCGTGCCATATGAGATCATCAGAAAGCTGAGCGACAATATCGCTGCACGCTCTGCCGTCGTCGCAGCAACGATGATCGGTGCGGTCACAAGACCGCTGGTGAGTACGATGTTCTGACGGAAAAGACCGTCAAAGCAGATGGGGTAAGTCTTGTTCTTGCTCATTCGTATCTGCCCCCCTTATGCTTGCGTCCTCGTCTTTGCTTCTTGACCTTGCCATCGATGGGAGGCGTATTATAGCGATACTTCGCAGGAAGCTGTATCTCCTGAGTATCAGTCAGCTTGATGTTGCCACGCTGAGCAGCATTCTTGCCCTCTTCATAAGAGCTGATATATGTCTTCTTCCAGTAGGAGAGGTTTTCAATGATCGTATCAAAGCCACAGGACAGTGCATTCGTGATAAGTAATGCAAACATGAAGCAGCCCTCGGTCTGTCCGAAATAGCGGAACATCATTGTAGTATATCCGAGCACTATGCCGTATATTACTCTCGCACCGCGGCGACTGGGTAATATGTACGGCTCCGACGCCATGAACACCATACCAAACAGCAGATATCCGCTGGAAAGCTCATAAAAAATGGAACGTGCGGGAGTGACATCGATTCTCGGGAAAAAGAACGCAAGAAGGCTCACAGTCGCAAAGCATGATACCAGTGCACAGATACTGGTGTTGCGTCTGATCATCATACAGATACCGCATACCACAATAACAAGGATGCTCACTGAGCCGATAGCTCCAGGGACATTTCCCATAAGGATATCCAGCACCGACTGCGACGGTACGTTGCCGAGCTTGAGCATATTATCGATATCTCTGACAAGAATCCCGCCGTAATCAGCGAAAACAGGCACTTTTTCTCCGACCTTAGGGAAGTATAACATCTCCGCAGGATAGCATATAATTAAAAACGCCGCTGCTATCGCTGCAGGCGAGAACACTACATTCTCCCTGCCGCCGAACATATGCTTTCCCACAACGACACATATCACAGCGGCAAGTGCCACGTGGATATACGGTATGCCTGCGGGCATAACAAGGGACACGGAAAGTCCCCAGAAAAGCACACTATAATCCTTGATATCATATTCTATCCTTCGTACCTTGCAGCACATCCAGTCAGCCACAACGCATACGATAAGGCAGAACACACTCACGACAACAGGACGTGCTCCGCTAAGAAAAAAAGCGGGAATGAGCAGTGCCGCCATAAAGACGAAACGCTCAAGATAAGCCTTGCACGGATCACGTGCAACAAGAGAAGTCATCTATAAAAATCCTTTCGACTATAAATTGACCGCCGCCTGCAAAGGAGGTGCAGTATGACGGCAGAGCCTATCGGCAATAATACTTACAAAATAACGCTTGACATGACTGAAGCGGCTCATATGCCCCAGGAAAGCGATTCCCACGCAATGGATATCTTTATCCACGATCTGATAGACCGCCTGTCAGAAACATATGGTATCATCATTCCCGACGGCAGGCTGCTGGCAGAGGTCTTTCTACGCTCCGACGGCAGCTGCGTGTTCTTCCTCACCGCAATGGAATGCGAGATATACGAGCAGGAGAAAGCATATTACTGCTGCGACATAAACGGGACAAAAAACCTGCTGGCTTTGTGCACTGCACTTGCAGATACCCGAACGAGCTGTGCGATATATCACGACGAAGCCGAACGTTTCCGCCTCATATTCGCCGATCCGTCCGATGAGATACAACACATATGCACTGAATTCGGAGATTACAGCGAGATATCGCAGTTGTTCGCAGCAAGAACAGAAGAATATCTCACCGAAATACTGCCGTTCGGAGATATCGGTGCGTTCGTCAGACGGGCGAAATGATCAGATACTTCTTTTGAGGACCTCGTTGGTCTCTTTCATGTTATCTGCCTTGAAGAGAGCAGTGCCTGCCACCAGAACATTGGCACCTGCCTTCTTAACGGTGTCAGCGGTCTTTTCGCTGATGCCACCGTCCACCTGGATATCCAGTTCCTTCATGCCGAGATTATCAGCCATTCTGCGAAGATCAACGATCTTTTCAACGGTCTCGGGAATAAATGCCTGTCCGCCATAGCCGGGCTCTACAGTCATCACCAGCACCATATCGCACAGATGCAGATAAGGATATACAGCCTCGACTGGTGTTCTGGGCTTTACAGCCAGAGCCGCCTTCTTTCCACGGCTTCTGATATCCTTGAGCACCTCTCCGACGTTGCAGAAGCTCTCAACGTGGATCGTAATGAGATCCGCACCTGCATCAGCAAAGAATGCGATCTGCTTTGTGGGGTCTTCCACCATGAGATGCACGTCGAGAAACATATCCGTTGATGCTCTCACTGTCTTCAGCACAGGGCTGCCATATGTGATCTGATCCACAAACACGCCGTCCATAACATCAAAATGCACCCAGTCAACACCGGATTTCTTGCAGCGGCTGATCTCCAGAGCAAGCTGTGCAAGGTTTGAAGCGAGAAGTGAAGCAGAAGTCTTGATCGTCATATATTCCATATCCTTTTCCTTTGTTTTCTGAGGGCAGCGGACATAGATATCCGCGATTCAGCCCATATATTAATATTCTATAATAAATATCTTTTCGAGTCAATAGCTGCAGCGAATTTTTTTACAAAAAATCGCATTAGCGTGAAAAGTTCTGAAATCACAGGTGTTTTGACGAATATATTTGGTTATTTTTATTGCCTGTTTTGATGAAAATTTGCTTGAAAAAATACGGACGAAGTGTTATAATTGTAATAATCAAAATTTATAGGAGCAGCAAGGCTCGTTATATTTCGGAAAGCCATCGGATACGGAAGTATTTGCGGCTTTTTTGCATAATTATGACGGGATTTGGAAAATGCTGTTTAAAAACTGCGAACGCAGAGGAAGTGAGGAGAACAATATGCTTAACTGCAACTACAACGAAAAATTCGTCAAGGAAGGACTTACCTTCGATGACGTGCTGCTCATCCCCGCAAAGAGCGACGTCACTCCCAACATGATCGAACTGAAGACGAATCTCACTAAGAACATCGTACTGAATACACCTATCATGACATCCGCAATGGATACAGTAACAGAGTCCAGAATGGCTATCGCTATCGCACGTGAAGGCGGTATCGGTATCATCCATAAGAATATGCCTATCGAAATGCAGGTCGAGGAGGTCGACAAGGTAAAGCGTTCCGAGAACGGCGTTATCACCAATCCTTTCTTCCTCTCCCCTGAGGACACAGTTTCTGATGCTGATGCTCTGATGGGCAAGTACAAGATCTCCGGTGTTCCGATCGTTGAGGGCACAAAGCTTGTAGGTATCTTCACCAACCGTGACCTGCGTTTCATCGAGAACCCCGATCAGAAGGTCGGCGAGGTTATGACCAAGGAGAATCTCGTCACCGCTCCCGTCGGCACAACACTTGAGCAGGCACAGTATATCCTCAGAAAGCATAAGATCGAAAAGCTCCCCATCGTTGACGACAACGGCAACCTGAAGGGACTTATCACCATCAAGGACATCGAGAAGAGCGTTCAGTACCCCAACACAGCACGTGACAAGGGTGGCAGACTTCTCTGTGGTGCCGCTATCGGTATCACTCCCGATGTTCTGGACAGAGCAAAGGCACTTCTGGAGGCACAGGCCGATGTTCTGGTCCTCGACTCCGCTCACGGACACAGTGCAAACATCATCAAGGCTCTCGACAGCATCAAGAACGCATTCCCCGAGGCTACCATCATTGCAGGTAACGTTGCAACAGGTGCAGCTACCGAGGATCTCATCAAGGCAGGTGCAGACGCAGTCAAGGTAGGTATAGGCCCCGGCTCCATCTGTACGACACGTGTAGTTGCAGGTATCGGCGTACCTCAGATCACAGCAGTTTATGACTGTGCTTGTGCAGCTGCTAAGTATGGCATCCCGATCATCGCCGACGGTGGTATCAAGTACTCCGGCGACATCGTAAAGGCTCTTGCAGCAGGTGCAAACGTTGTAATGCTCGGCTCTCTGCTGGCAGGCTGCGAAGAGGCTCCCGGCGACATCGAGATCTATCAGGGCAGACAGTTCAAGGTATACAGAGGCATGGGCTCTCTCGCAGCAATGAAGAAGGGCTCTGCAGACAGATACTTCCAGGACAAGAACAAGAAGCTCGTTCCCGAGGGCGTAGAGGGTCGTGTGCCCTACAAGGGAGTTGTGGCTGACACCATCTTCCAGCTGGTCGGCGGTATCCGCTCCGGTATGGGTTACTGCGGCTGTCCTACTATCCCCGAGCTGCAGGAGCGTGCAGAGTTCGTACGCATCACAGGTGCAGGTCTCAAGGAGTCTCATCCCCACGATATCTACATTACCAAGGAAGCTCCCAACTACTCTGCAGGTATCTGATAACATCACAAACATCAAAGCCTCCCGAAAAAAGGGAGGCTTTTTGTATTAAAGGAGGCCGTAATATGATAAAAGAAATAAAACAAAACGCCATCCCTGCCTGTGTTGAGCTGATCAAAAGCAGCTTCCTCACGGTCGCAGAGGAGTTCGGTCTTACCAACGAAAACGCTCCACGCTTCACGGCATTCGCCACCTCCTCCGAGCGGCTGGAATGGCAGCTCTTCAATGAAGACCGATCAATGTTCGCGTATTATGACGATGGTGTCATAATCGGTTATTACTCCTTGCTGAAACAGGAAAACGGAGAATGTGAACTGAACAACCTGTGCGTCCTGCCTGCCATGCGGCATAAACGCATAGGCGAAAAGCTGCTCCTGCACGCATTTGATAAAGCCCGCCGTCTTGGATGCAGCAGGATGAACATCGGCATCATGGAGGAAAACAAAGTGCTGCGGGATTGGTACGAAAGATATGGTTTCATCCACACAGGCACACAAAAATACGATTTCTTCCCGTTCACCTGCGGATATATGTACAAGGATATATAACGAAACGCCCCGAGAAAACCCGGGGCGTAAATATTATCTCGCCATGATCTCGCACAGCTTGTTTGTGAACTCAACAGGGTTCTCAATGGGCATACCCTCGATAAGCAGAGCCTGTGTATACAGAATGTCCGCATATCCGGCAAGGGCGTCCTTGTCGCTCTCATAAAGGGATTTCAGCTTTGCAAAGATAGGATGCTCAGCATTGATCTCCAGTATCTTCTGTGCCTTTGCTGCACGTGCCTGCTCCTCGGGCATCACGGAGAGCACCTTCTCCATTTCAACAGACAGCATACCCTCGCTCGTGATGCAGACAGGATGTGTCTTAAGACGCTGAGATAGCTTTACTGCCACGACCTTGCCGCTGAGCTTCTCGGTCATGTATTCAAACAGTTCCTTATTCTCCTCTTCGGCCTTTTTGATCTCTTCCTTCTCTGCCTCTGTTTCAAGACCGAGATCGTCAGAGGATACCGATTTGAACTCCTTGCCGTCAAAATCATGCATCATCTGCACAGTGAATTCATCAACATGGTCGGTAAAGTAGAGTATCTCGTAGCCCTTGTCCTTCAGAAGCTCTGTCTGGGGCAGGCTCTCGATTCTTGCAACGGAAGATCCGCTGGCAAAATAGATGTACTTCTGCTCCTCCTTCATGCGGGAAACGTATTCTTCTAAAGTTACATAACCGCCTGTAAAGCTGCTCTTGTACATCAGCAGATCCTGCAGGTTCTCCTTGTTCGCACCAAAACTCTCGTAGATTCCGTACTTGATCTGGGTGCCGAATGCGTCCCAGAACTTTTCATACTTCTCACGGGCGTTGTTACGCAGCTTCTTCAGCTCGTTGCGGATGGACTTTTCAAGGCTCTTTGCGATCAGCTTGAGCTGTCTGTCGTGCTGCAGCATCTCACGGGAAATGTTCAGGGAAAGATCCTCGCTGTCCACAAGACCTCTGACAAAACCGAAGTAGTCGGGCAGCAGATCGCCGCACTTATCCATTATCATAACACCGCTGGAATAAAGCTGCAGGCCCTTTTCGTAGTTCTTGGAATAGTAATCGTAGGGTGCCTTTGCGGGAATATACATCAGTGCTGTATAAGTTGCTGTGCCCTCTGTCTTTGTGTGGATGTGTGCAAGAGGTTCCTCGTGATCGTAGTACTTATCCTTGTAGAAACCGTTATAATCCTCGTCCTTCAGCTCGCTCTTGGACTTCTTCCAGATGGGAGTCATGCTGTTGAGCGTTTCGGTAACGATCTCCTTCTCATACTCGTTCTCGCTGCCTTCCTTCAGCTTCTGATGCTCGCTGTCCATCAGGATGGGGTAGCGGATGTAGTCAGAATACTTGCGGATGAGCGACTTTATCTTGTAGGGCTGGAGGAACTCGTCGTAATTTTCCTCCTCGGCATTGTCCTTTATCTCCAGAATGATCTGTGTGCCATGGGCATCCTTGTTCGCTTCCTGAATGGTGTAGCCATCAACGCCCTCACTCTGCCACATGAACGCTTCGTCGCTGCCGTAAGCCCTTGAGATGACTGTGACCTTCTTTGCCACCATGAACGCAGAATAGAAGCCTACGCCAAACTGACCGATGATATCAACATCTTCGGTCTTCTCGTTCTCAGTCTTGAATGCGAGCGAGCCGCTCTTTGCGATGGTGCCGAGATTGTTCTCAAGCTCCTCCTTGGTCATACCGATACCGTTATCCGTGATGATGAGCTTTCTGTCAGCCTTGTCAGCCTCTATGCGTATAGCCATATCGGAACGTGTAAGGCCAATGTTCTCGCTCATGGACTTAAAGTACAGCTTGTCCATCGCATCGCTTGCGTTGGAGATCAGCTCACGCAGAAATATCTCCTTGTGAGTATAAATGGAATTGATCATCATTTCAAGCAAACGCTTGGATTCCGCCTTGAATTGTTTTGTTCTCATAGAAATCAGCTCCTTGATGTTCTTTATATTGCGACAGGATGTCGTATTTTATCGATTTTAGCACTCTATCCACAAGAGTGCTAAAATCATTATATCACTTTTTCAGGAAAAATCAAGAGGGTTTATTGAAATTTGTGTGAAAAAGTAGTATAATTATGCTGCAGAACAAAGATATTAAGAACAAACACCCGAAAGGACGAAATTATGGATTCGGCATTAATCATCGCGTTTCAGGCAGTAGTAATGTTTATACTTCTGTTTGTCGGTTACTTCCTGTATAAAGCAAAGATGATGTCTGACGAAACGACCAAACAGCTATCTGCGATACTGCTCACAGTCGTAAATCCCGTCATCATCTTCAATTCCTATATGATGGATTTCAATACAGAGCTGCTTGCAGGCCTCGGCATCTCGCTGCTGCTCAGTGCACTGGCTCATGTGATATTGATAATCGGTGCGAATATTGCTGTCCGCAAGGGCAGACCCAATTATGAGATAGACCGCTTTGCAATTATCTACTGCAACTGCGGATTTATGGGCATTCCGCTCATCAATGCCACATTCGGCAGTGAGGGTGTATTCTATCTGACCGGATTTATCACCATGTTCAATCTGTTCATGTGGACACACGGAACACTGCTCATGAGCGGTCAGAAGTCACAGAGCTTCAGGGAGACATCCAAAGCATTCGTTAAGGTGCTCGTTTCCCCTGCCATCATATCAATACTGGTAGGCCTGGTTTTCTTCTTCCTGGGACTTCGCGTGCCTTCGATAATTCAGACACCGCTGGATTATATCGGCAGCCTGAACACGCCCCTCGCCATGCTGGTATCGGGTGCGACGATAGCAAAGGCAGGTCTTCTGCGTGGCTTCAGATGCGGCAGGAATTATTATATCCAGATAGTAAAGCTGCTCGCCATCCCAGCACTTCTCACGCTGGCATTTGTTCCGCTGGCTAAGCTTGGGGTATCAATGATGCTGATAAACACAGTGCTTATCGCTGCAGCCGCTCCCACCGCTTCCGCTACCATCATGTTCTCCTACCGTCACGGAAAAGACGAGGATTATGCATCCGGACATTTTGCACTCTCCACCATCGCGAGTATGCTGACGATGCCGCTGGTGCTTCTGCTGTCTGCGGTATACGCAGGGCTTCTCGGAATATAAAAACGCAAATGCACAAAATAGCTAATTTCAACATTGGAAATTTGGTTGTTTTGTGCGTTGCAAAATCATTTGTGTGATGGTATAATTAAGATACAATAATTTGCAAGACAGTATAGTAGCTGAATGGCTAACATACTTCTTAATATATTTTCCCCAATTATTTTGCCGTACATAACCCGCTTTTCCCCAAGCGGCCGGCACATTGTTTGAGTTACCGCAGACGCCCCCTTGTCTGCGGAATTTTTTTACCCATTTGGCTTCGTAAAGCCATTTCCCCGTGAATGTAACATACTTTTGCGTAAATGTAAAGAACTTGTGCTGGACTTTTCGGGCAGTACGAAGTATCATGTAAGCATGACGAAAAGGAGGCAGACCATGAAATTCCAGGAAAAACTCATAAGTCTGAGAAAATCAGACGGATTAACTCAGGAGCAGCTTGCAGAAAAACTGAACGTTTCCCGACAGGCGGTGTCCCGTTGGGAATCAGGAGAATCATCGCCTGATATGTATAACCTCTCCGCTATATGCAAGTGCTTCGGTGTGTCGTCTGATTATCTCATCAACGACGACTGCACAAACGACGAAGATACCCCGATCGCACGAAAAAAGAACGACGAGATCAGTTCCGTAAAAGAAAAACGCAGGAAACTGCATCTGATCTCGGGAATATGCTTTGTCATAGCCTGGGCGTGCTCCGTATACGGTATAATCAATGCAGAGATAGGTGTTCAGCTGTGGCTGTCCGCCGTCACTTGTATGTTGACAGCGATGTCGGCGATATTCCAGTTTGTGTGCTTTTTCAGAAAATAACATAATTTTTCCTTTGCCGTGCAACCTTTTTGCACGGCACTTTGTTTTATTAGCAGAATGAAGCTTCACGAAAACTAACAGGAACTCTTACTGATCTTGACCACGAAAGGGGTAAATATCATGAAAAAATATCTGTCTTTAGTTATGGCTGTCGCTGTGATGGCTTCGCTTGCCGGCTGCTCTGACAACACCAACGTAAGCGAACACGAAACGGACACAGGTTCTTCTGCAAGCACTACCGAAAAGCCCTATATCGGTGCGGACATAGTCGGCGATGGCAGCAGCACTTCCCGTAGCGAGATGGATGAGGGCGAATACACGTTAGCAGCCGACACAAAGGGCGATCCGGGATTTTTCGGAGGTCTGTTTGATGGCATCGGTGCAGCAGACGAGGCTGAGGGCGATTTCGAATACTTTGCGGATTCTGCTGTTGCAGCCGAGCCTCTGGCAGGCGGTGCCGGTGCGGATTGCTGTGTGCCTCCCGTCGTTATCGACCCTTATTATGAGCCGATTCCTCCGCAGGCAGGTCTGCTTACAGGCGGCGAGTGGAACGATAACGACCACTGGTACGACTGGGTGTCCCTCTATCAGTCGCATGAGGACTGGAACTACTACCGCGAAATGTGGCGTATCGAATTCGACCATCGTATATCCGTCAAAGTCACAACAGACGACGGCACTCCCATTGAAGGTGCGGCAGTACTGACCGATGACTTCGCCGCTGTAACGGATAACGAGGGTATGGCATATCTGTTCTATGACGATGAAGATGTTCCCGAAAACGTGACCGTGACCTATAAGGATATTGAAAAGCAGCTTGACGGAATAAACGGCGACACTGAGCTTGAATGCACACTGGGCGATCTGACACTCAGTGACGAAAAGTACCTCGATCTCATGCTGATGGTGGACACGACAGGTTCTATGTCCGATGAACTGATGTACCTTCAGACCGAGCTGCGTGACGTGGTGGAGCGTGTTGCAGATGAGAATGCAAACCTGCCGATAAGAGTAAGTGTGAACTTCTACCGTGATATCGGCGATGAATACATCGTGCGTGAGTTCCCGTTCACAAAGAATCTGAACAATGCCGTTGACACTATCATGGCACAGAATGCGATGGGCGGCGGAGATTTCCCTGAGGCTGTACACACCGCTATGTCCAGTGCAATTAAGAACCATGAATGGGACGACAATGCCGTAAAGCTGATGTTCTTCGTGCTGGATGCTCCTCCTCACGAGGACGCACAGATCATCGATGAAGTCAATGCACTGACAGAGCTTGCAGCTGAAAACGGTATCCGCATAATCCCCGTGGCTTCCAGCGGCATCGATAAATCCACAGAATACCTTCTGAGGACCATGGCGTTCACCACAGGCGGCACATATACCTTCCTCACGGATGACAGCGGCATCGGCGGCTCTCATATCGAGCCTACTATCGGCGACTATCAGGTGGAAAAGCTCAACGATATGATGGTACGCATAATCAACGGTTATCTTGCATAACGCATGGTGATCTGTGCGGATTTCCACGCATTTTATAACACACGATCCGTCCCGTTATGGGGCGGATCGATTTTTCTGCAATATTTCCTTAAAATTTCACATAATAACATGGATTCCGGTTGAAATTCACAGCAGAATATGATATACTTAATAATGTATATGTATGTCCACAAGTAAAATAGTCAGATATGTAAACAAACAAGAAAGGAACGGAAATGTCAAGATTTACGGATAAGATGTGCCCTGTGTGCAAAGTCAGATTTACTGAGAAATCTGATGTGGTGGTGTGCCCCGATTGCGGAACACCGCATCACAGAGTGTGCTATGCAGCAAGAAACAGCTGCGGCGTAGCAGAATATCACGCTGACGATTTCGTATGGAACGGTCATCTGCCCGATGAAGGCGGGTGCACGACATACGGCGGACCGCACGATGATAATTACAATGCACATCAGGCGGAATACCCGAAAATGCCCGGACCTCAGGACCGCACAGATATCCCCGAGATCGAAGATTTCAAGGAGATACCCAATCACTATTTTGAGCTGTACCGTAAGATACGCAGTGTAACGGACGATGAGATCCGAGGCAAGGACGGCGTATGCGGAAAAGAGCTGTGTCATTTTGCAGGAAAGTCGCTGGTGCACTTTTCGCAGGCGTTCTTGGCATTCCGTGACGGTGTATACAAAAACGGCACCAAGCAGCCCACAAAGTTGTTTCTCAATTTCTGTGCGGGCTTCTTCATGCCGATATATCAGTTCTATCGCAGGATGGATATGCTGGGAATAGCACTTCTGCTGCTTTCCGCCGTGACCGCCCTGCCCGAGATACTGCTGTATTATGATGCGGAGTATTCCACCATTGAATTCACCACCTCCCTGACATCGCTGCTCAACATATTGTCAGTGCTCGCAAATATCATTAATATCGCTGTGACGATGCTGCTGTGCGTGTTTGGCGATTTCATCTACTACAAGTTCTGCGTTGGCAGGATAAAGAAGATACGTGCCCGTTTCGACGATGGAAAGGCGGAGGGATACTACGCTGCTCTCACCGAAAAGGGTGCACCCTCAAAACTGAGAATAATCATCGGAATACTGGCGACACTCCTTATCTCGCAGATTGTCGCACGAATTCCCGGACAGCTTCTGATGTAACAGACAAATAACAACACAAAGGATGGATACACAATGAAACTCATTATTCAGATACCATGCTATAACGAAGCAGAGACCCTTGATGTGACGATAAACGATCTCCCCCGTCATATCGACGGCATCGACGAGATCGAATATCTCATAATCAATGACGGCAGTACAGACACCACCGTGGAACGTGCCAAGGAGCTTGGCGTACACCACATCGTAAGCTTCGTTCATAACAGAGGTCTTGCAAAGGGCTTCATGGCAGGTATCGACGCCTGCCTCAGACTTGGTGCGGATATTATCGTCAACACCGATGCCGATAACCAGTACAGCGGTCACGATATCGAGAAGCTGGTCCGTCCGCTTCTGGAAGGCAAGGCTACAATGGTCATCGGAAACCGCCGCACAGATTCTATCGAGCACTTCTCTCCGCTGAAGAAAAAGCTGCAGAAGCTCGGCAGCAGTGTGGTACGCAAGGCAAGCGGCACGGATGTCGTTGACACCACAAGCGGCTTCCGCTCCTATACAAGAGAGGCGGCAATGCATCTTAATGTGCTCTCCGACTATACTTATACACTGGAAACGATAATCACAGCGGGTGCTGACCGCAGCAAGATCATGTCCGTGGACATCAATACAAATCCCGAGCTGAGAAAGAGCCGCCTGTTCAAATCCATGTGGGGCTATATCAAACGCTCAAGCGGCACGATAATCCGTAATTATGTGATGAGAAAGCCGCTCAAGACTTTCCTTGGAATCGCATCGGTTTTCGTTATCCTTGCACTTGCACTGGCGATAAGATTTATCGTATATATGTGTCTGGGTGACGGCGGCGGACATATCCAGTCACTCGTGCTTATGGCAGTGCTTGCCATCGTAGGCATACAGATAGGCATATTCGGACTTGTAGCGGACGCTATCTCCGGCTGCCGCAAGGTGCTTGATGAAACGCTCTTCCACGTAAAGAGAATAGAATACAACAACACAGATTGCCGCAACTACAACGTCTGCAGCTACTCAAAAGAGGAAATCAGTAAATAATGAAAGAAAAACTCCAACGTTTCTATTCCACCTTTGGCGACAGAGGCGTGATATTCATACTTTTTGCATTTTCCGTTGTGATACACGCACTGCTCTCGCTGAATATGGAGCTTCCCGCCGTTAATCCCGATGAAATAGGCGTTGCAAGCATCGCAGCGTTCTATGCAGGCAAGGACTGGTCGGGTCTGATGTACGCCGTAGGCTACTACTACGGTTATGTGCAGGCGATATTCTATCTGCCGCTGATGCTGGTGTTCCATTCGCCCTACGCACTGTACAAGGCCATGCTCGTGATGAATGGTGTGCTCATCAGCTTTATCCCTATGATAGCATATCATCTGGCAGCGAAGATCGGCGTTCCCAGAGTGTGGCAGAAATCCGTTGTGGCATTGTGCTGCGGATTTTATGTGACCTATATGGCACACTCCAAATTCATCTGGAACGAAGCGATATCCAGCCTGCTGCCCTGGGCACTTATCTGGTGCGTATACATGGCATGGGACAGAAAAAAGTCCTCGTCGAAATTCACCTTTTCCATGCTGACAGGCTTCATCTGTGCATTAAGTTTCGGTGCACATTCAAGGCTGATCGCAGTTGTCATCGCTCTTTCGATGACTCTGCTCATCGCCCGCTTCGTATTCAAGGAAAAGATACTCAATCTCCCCGTGTTCTTCGTGACGATGGCTGCATCGTTCTTCACTGAATACTTCTTCAGGACCATGGTGCAGACCTTCGTGTGGCGTGGCATCCCCACCGGCAACACGATCGAAGGCGGCTTCGACAGACTTCAGGGGCTGACAGATACGGACGGCTTCAGCCGCCTGATCTCTACACTGTTCGGTCATCTGTATACTTTCTGTACCTCAACGATTGGAATCGGTGCGATAGCCATAACGATATTCGTAATGCTGTGCTTTTCAAGAATCAGCGAAGGATATACAGCGAAAAGACTTGCTAAAAACGCATCCGACAACGAGAACGCCGAGTCTGTAAAGAACCGTTTCAGCCTGCGTCTTGTAATATTCGGCGTATATGGGTTCCTGGCGGTCGGCGGCTCGCTGCTGCTTTCCGTACTGTATAAATTCAACTCCTCCCAGTACGGTGAGATCAAGGACCTTGTGATATTCGGCCGTTACACCGACAACGTCGCTCCGCTTGCAATATTCCTCGTGCTGGTGTTTATTTACCTGCACGGCTGCAATATCAAAATGCTGGCAGCAAGTGCTGCTGCTTATGCATATGTCTGCTTCGGATTCTTCACGGTATCCTATCCTGTTGTTATCAACAAAGGTTCCTACCGCGAATCTCCTGTCCTCGGCCTGCTTCCATGGAGGATCGGAGAGAACATCGCAGAAAGCTTCACACCGCTGAGCTTCGTGATAATGACAGCCTCGGTATTTGCTTTCTTTGCGATAATCGTTGTGTTCCTGAGCTGCACACGCCGCTTCAAGATACAGTTCCTGTCTGTTGTGTTCTGTGGCGTTTTCACCTATACAACACTGTTCGTAGCATTCGATTATCTCCCCATGAGAGCGGAAGAAAACCTTGAAAAGACCGCACCGGTCAAGGCAGTCTGCGAATTCCTTTATAACGATTCGGGATCGCCGGAGATCGTTGCTTATCAGACCAACTCAAGAACAGCAGCTCTTGTGCAGTTCCTTAATCCACGTACGGAGGTCAGCCTGATACGCAAGGCGAAGAATCTGCCCGAAAACGGTATAGTCATTCTCGAAAACGGAACAGAGATCCCCTATAGCCCTGATGAGTACGATGTAGTCGGTGCAACAGCCGATTTCACAGTGCTTGCGTGCGGACAATACGCAAGGGATTATATCAAATATAAGAACACGACAAGCTGATCTTCGGCTGTCCGGAGGAATTATATGAAAGAAACCAACTCAAGATCCGGTTTTTTAAGATCGGATGCGTTCGTGATGCTGTGCATTTATTTCTGCACACTGCTCATTCACCTGCTGCTGTCTGCCTGCGTGACGATATTCAATCTCACACCTGACGAATACAGTGTAGCTGCAATAGCTGCATATATCAACGGATATGACTGGTCGTCCACAGTGTCCACAGGCGGCTATTACGGATATTTTCAGGGACTTTTCTATACGCCCGTATTCCTGCTGACGGACGATCCGTATCTTCAGTATAAGCTTATGATCGGAATCAACAGCGTGTTCATGAGCTTCGCACCGACGATAATCTATTATCTCAGCCGCAGGGTATTTGATGTGACAAAGGCACCCTCGATACTGTTCTCCGCTGTCTGCGGTCTGTATCCCTGTTATGTCCTGCTCACGAAATATACCTGGAACGAAACACTGTGCAACATCCTCCCCTGGGTGTTCCTGCTGGTAATGTACAAAGCCATGAAATGCGAGAACACCATCACAAAGCAGGTCTTCTCCGTGCTTGGCGGTCTTGTGCTTGTTGCAGGCTACGCAACGCACGGACGTATGCTGGCACTGTTGGCAGGCGGCATCGTTACGGTGCTGATCGCTTTCTTCTTCATGAAAAAGAAGATATTTGCCTTCACAGGATTCTTCGCCAGCATCGTTGCAGGCTTTGTAAGTGATACGCTGCTGAAGAACTTCTTCCAGGATAAGCTGTGGCTCGTAAGCGAACTGGACAAAACGCCCACCAACACGATAGAAAAGATGCTGTCCCGTATATTCGAGATGGACAGCGAGACCATCGCAAATCTTTTCCGTGCACTGGCAGGTCATTTCTTCTATTTCATCACATCCACATGGGGCTTCGGTGCGATCTGCGTAGTGATGATAATCGCCGCTATCGTATGCTATTTCAAAAGAAATGCGGATATAAAAAAGACACCCGAAAAGGAGCTTGCCGCTTATATTTCTGACAACGAAGCCATACTTTCCATATTTGCATTCCTTGTTATGGGTGCTGTGTTCGTTGTGAGCGTGGCATTCAAGGCAACTTCCACAGTCCTTGATGAGCGTATGGATACTCTGATCTACGGAAGATACACCGAGGTGTTCTATCCTGTCGCTATGTACGCCACATTCCTGCTCATCTACCGCTGCAAGCTCACTCCAGTTCACTCTTTCTGTGCACTGGGATTTGCGGCAGTGATCAACATCACAACGAACCTGTTTGTCGTGCCCAAGGTGGTTGCAGGTGAGCGTATGGTGTCTGCCATGATACTTGGTATAGCACCCATGCGTTACGGCGAGGGCATTAAAGACCTCCCGACAACAGAAACGTTCCTTAAGCTGGTGATAACCAATATGTTCATGCTGTTCATATTCGTTATCATACAACTCATGATCAAGAACCGTGCAAAGCTGTACAGATTCTTCTGCTTCCCGCTGGCGGCGTTGCTGCTATATACAAATATCTACGGATATATGAACTACACCCTGCCGCAGGCAAAGAACGCTGCCGCAGGTGCAAGATACATGGACGAAGCACTCACCATGATGGATGGCGGAGCCGATTCGGTAGTATGCTATGCCGTTGCAAAAGAGCGTTACGTAAAAGCACAGTTCCTCTATCCCGATCTGGAGTTCGTGCTGGCAAGCAATCTCTCCGCTCTGAACAAGCTGGAAGAGCGTCCGCACTTTATCGTTGCAGACAGAGAAGACAACCTCCACCTCTGGGTGCAGGGACTTTATCTTGTGGGCAACGTCAACAATAATATGCATCTGTATGCCTGCACCGCTGAAGCGTATGACTGGGCGAGATCACACGGATATGAGATATCCCGACACGGCGTCGTTCATTACGGCGGCGATGAGATACCCGCCACCTCCAAAGTGGAAAGGCATGGCATTTCTGCTCTTATGCCCGATAACTCTGCGGTATACACCAACTATTTCACCATCTACAAGGCTGGAACATATTACTTCACCTGCGAAGGCGATAAGATAAACAGCAACGATATCACCATAACTCTTACATCTGACAAGGGTAGCAAGGAGTTGCAGCCGAGTGCGGTTTCCCGTTCGGACGGACGTCTGGTGATAGAGCTGACTGCCGAAGAAAAGCTGATGAACGTGCGTCTGAAGCTCAGCAACAATACGGGCGGAGAAGTCGTTCTGGACAGCATGGATATCACGATGGCAGAGGGTTCAAAGACCTATGCTGTCGCTCAGGGCGTTGATTACAACAAGCCTGTTATCTGACGGAGGTAGCCATGCCCATAATCAACAGAACAGAAAAGCGTTTTTCGCCTGCCCAGACGCTGGTAGTCGGATTTCTCCTTATAATCGCAGCCGGAACACTGCTGCTGAATCTTCCGTTTGCAAGTGCCCCTGAGGAAAATATATCGCTGTTCGATTGCCTGTACACCGCAACATCAGCGACCTGTGTAATAGGTCTTACAGCGGTGGATACACTCTCACACTGGAGCCTTTTCGGACAGATAGTCATTGCACTGCTCATACAGATAGGCGGTCTTGGCTTTGTAACCATAATCACGTTCTTCAATATCGCAGCAGGAAAGAAGCTTGGCTACCGCACCATGGCAAATGCTGCCGACGGTCTTACAGAAAGCAATTTTGAGGGCGGTCGCAGCATATTTATAAGTATAGTCAAATACTCTCTCATATTCGAGCTGTGCGGTGCTGTGATCCTTGCATTTACTTTCATCCCCGAATACGGTGCCTACGGCATCTGGGTGAGCATCTTCATCAGCATCTCGGCGTTCTGCAATGCCGGCTTCGACCTGATGGGCACAGAGCAGGCAGGAAGTCTCATCGGATTTAACGGTCAGCCGCAGGTGATACTCACCGTCGCACTGCTTGCAATAGTGGGCGGTCTTGGATTCGTTGTGTGGGAGAATTTCATCAATATCCGAAATGTAAAAAAACTTAGCCTGCACACCCGGGTAGTTCTTATAATGACAGGAATACTACTTGTTTCGGGAACGATATTCTTCCTGTTTTCCGAATGGAGCAACCCCGCTACGCTCGGAAACATGAACTTCGGCAACAAACTGATGAACGCATTTTTCTGCAGTGCAACAGCACGAAGCGTCGGCTTCAGCAGTGTACCTGTTTCGGAAATGACGGACTTCTCGCTCTTCGGAACGATATTCCTAATGTTCATCGGTCCTGCACCCGCTTCAACAGGCGGCGGTATCAAGGTCACTACAATCATGGTGATGATCATGACTGTGGTATCCTACATACAGGGTAAAGAGGATGTTGAGATACTCCACCACAAGATAGATAAACAGATAGTCTACCGTACCCTCGTGGTAACTGTACTCTCCATGACAGCAGTTTCACTGTGCTTTGTCGGACTTTACTGCACCATGCCCTCCTATGCTGATGCACCCGACGCCCTGCGTTGCCTGTTCGACACGGTCGCAGTATTCTCTACCGCAGGTCTTTCGACAGGAGCGGCAGCCGCTGCCGGCATCGTCGGAAAGATGGTGCTGATAATTACGATGTTCGCAGGCAGAGTAGGCCCCGTTTCGCTTATAATGTCGCTGACGATGAACACCGTAAAGCGAAAGAATATAGTAGTTCCCGACGGACAGATCTTTATCGGATAACCCCTCACAGAAAGGATCGATCATATGGATAATCTCGAAACCTTTGCACTGGGCAAGCTGACCATGTATGTATCGGACGATCACCGTTTCGGTACCGACGCATTCCTGCTCGCCTACTATGCAAACGTACGCCCCGACAGCGTGGTGTGCGACCTCTGCACAGGCTGTGGTATAATCCCGCTTATATTCTGCAAGAACGTCATGCCGCATCTGATATATGCTGTGGATATTCAGGAGGAGGCGATCATGCTGCTGCGTCGTTCTGTGGAAAGGAATCATCTGGAAAACGTGTTGCAGCCTGTTCTCACTGACCTGAGGACGATATCTCAGGATATCCTCGCATTTGAATCGGTGGATATAGTTACTGCAAACCCCCCGTACATGACCAGCGGTAGTGGCTTTGAAAAGCTCTCCAAGCCGCAGGCGATCGCACGTCATGAGCTGATGTGCACCGTGGACGATGTCTGCAAAGCCGCAGGCAAGCTGCTGAAATACGGCGGACTGCTGAAGATGTGCCACCGTCCCGAACGCCTTTCCGACGTCATAAATGCGATGAGAGAAAATAAGATAGAACCAAAAAGCATCACTTTCGTACATAACAGCATCCTTGACAGACCCTGGCTGTTCCTTATCACGGGAAAGAAGGGTGCTAAGTCGGGAATGATCGTGGAAAAGCCCATGATACTACGCAACGACGACAAATCCTACACGGAGGAGTATTCACGATTATATGAATGATACCGGAAAGCTGTATGTGGTGGGCACGCCGATAGGCAATCTCTCGGATTTCAGCCCCCGTGGTATAGAAACGCTGGAAAGCGTTGATTATATCGCGGCGGAGGATACGAGAGTATCTCTCAGGCTGCTTACACACTTCGGAATAAAAAAGCCCATGCTCAGCTACTACAAGCCGCATGAGGCGGAGAAAAGCGCAAAGATACTTGAGCTTCTGGCGGAGGGCAATAATGTCGCCCTTGTATCAGATGCGGGCATGCCATGTATATCAGACCCAGGCGTTTATCTCGTGCAGAAATGCTACGAAACAGGTGTAGCCGTCGAAGTTATCCCCTCCTGCAACGCTGCGGTGGCGGCGGTCGCAATAAGCGGAATAGACACGATGCGTTTCGCATTCGAGGGCTTCATTCCCGTAAACAAAAAAGAACGCTCCGAACGCCTGGCTGAGATAAGGTCACTTCCGCACACGCTGATATTTTATGAGGCTCCCCACAAGCTGAGGAAAACTCTTGAGGATATGGCAGAGGCTTTCGGCGGCGACAGATACTGTGCATTATGTCGCGAACTTACAAAGATCCACGAGGAAGTCATCAGGGGAACACTTGACGAATTGTGCGATTACTACAAGGAGCTGGATCCCCGCGGCGAATACGTAATTGTGGTGGAAGGTGCAAAGCCGTGCGAAGTGCAGGGATTCACGCTTGAACAGGCAGCACAGCTTGCCCGTCAGCTTGCGGCAGGGGGAGAAAAGCTCTCCGATGCCTGCAAAAAGGCTGCCAAGCAGACCGGTTTCTCCAAACAGGAGATATATAAATTGGCACTGGAGGAATGATCATGAGAAACAATACAAATTCAGATACGAAAGGAAGTATACCCATGAACGAAAAGAACAATCAGCTTGCAAAGACCCTGCTGCCCATTCTCGGTGCAGTGCTGGTGGTAGCCGGTGCTATTGCCTATATCTGCCTCAAGCTCGCAGATGAACTGAAGTACAAGGAAAAGTGGAAGGACTACGACGAGTGCGGCTGGCACTGATATCTGACACCAAAAAAGCACCTGCTCGATATGCGGGTGCTTTTGTTGTCTTAAAAGTACGTTCACAGGAAAGTGTTTTCTCTGCTTTCATTGACAGAAATATGGATTTGTGATACAATAATAATATATATCAACTTATAAGGGGAGGTGTGCAGAATGCAGTGCGGACGATGCGGACGTGAATTTGACTATGGCAAGCAGGACCACTGCAATTACTGCAAGACCGTCCATACATCCGAAGGTGAGCCGATAAGAGATATCATCGGCGTAGTCGGATATATCGCAAGGCGTTTCGGACCCGAGGTGCTGCTGAACACCAGAAAGACTGATGCCCTTGTTGCAGATATCTTCCCAAAGGAAAATGCCATCCGCCGTCAGATATTCGTGGCATTGTATGACGGATGTGCCAAGAAGCTGGTAGGAGTGAAAGGAAAGCCGTTCGAGGTCCGTTGTGCCGCTGCGGCGAGATGCGTGAAATCGCTGCGTGACGAGGTAGGCCTGAAAGGCAAATATGCCGCAGACGCCGTAGAGGCGATAGGGCAGGCTCTCGGATGCGAGATCGCATTCAAGCGTCCCGAGGAAACTCCGATATCGGTAACAGAGGAAAAGAAGAATATCACCGATGCGTCAGAACAATACAGCCTAGGCAGACATTTTGACAGAATAAAAGACTATGACCGTGCACTTTACTGGTTCGAACAATCCGCACTTCAGGACTGCGGAGAGGCCCAGTATTACGTAGGCTTCTATCGCCTTGAGGGCAGAGGCGGGGCCCAGAACGTAGAGCAGGCATGGGAATGGTTCCTGCGTGGAGCAGAAAACGGTATCCCTGCGGCTCAGCACATGGCAGCACAGTTCCTTGCAGAGGGCATCTCCTGCGAAAGGGACGAAACAGCAGCCTTCAACTGGTTCATGGAAGCAGCCCGTGCAGGCTACGACGAAGCTATCAATGTAATAGCACTGTGCTACGAAAACGGCGTTTATGTGACGAAAAACAGCGAAATAGCACGCAAATGGCGTGACGGTACGATACACACCGAAGAATACACCGAGGAACAGAGTGAGCAGCCACAGCCCCTTTCCGATGACGGCGAGGAACTGTATCAATCCGCAAGACGCTGTCTGTCTGAACAGGATTTCGAGGGTGCCGCAATGTTCTATAAACGTGCTGCGGAACTCGGCCACGCCAGAGCTCAGTGCAGCTACGGCAAGTGCCTGTATCTCGGCAGCGGTGTTGCCATCAATCACGCGGCGGCATTTGCGTGGTTCACAAAAGCTGCGGAACAGAATCTGGATATTGCCCAGTATAATCTCGGAATAATGTATCTGAAGGGTACATACGTTGAAAAGAATATGAATGAAGCCCGCAAGTATTTCAGCCTCGCCGCAAAGAACGGTCACGAGGAAGCCGGAAAGATACTTGCAAAACTGAAATAAACCACGGAGGTAAACATCAATGTTGACAGCAGCAGTAATCCTTACAAAGTGCAGACAATCCCATCAGCTTTTCGGTATCCGTACAGAACAGCGTAGCGACGGGGCATGGTACGCAACATGGGCATTCAAGGTGACCGAAAGCACCGCCGCCCGTGAGAAATTCGGCGATACCAAGATAAGCGGCAACATCTACGTTACCACGGATTACCCCACCTGCCCCTACTGCGGAGCAAAGGGCTTCTTCCAGTGTGCAGACTGCGGAAAGACAAGCTGCTGGAACGGCGAGAACGAAACCGTCTGCGAATGGTGCGGAAACTCTGCCGAAACAGCTGCAGAAGAAAAATTCGACGCTATCACCGGAGGCGGATTCTGATGATAAAGATCGGCGACAAGATACCCCTCGAACTCGGAGGATATGCTGAAATAAAAGCTGTTCTCGGCTCGGGCGGTCAGGGCACGGTATATCGTGCCCTCTACCGTGACAAGGAATACGCTCTGAAGATGTATTTCACAAACAAGCTGAAGCGTCCCGAACTGTTCAGGGAAAACCTTTCTTCGCTGACGGAAAGCGGAATGGAATGCGGATATTTCGTGATGCCCCTGATGCTCACAGAAAACACCCGCGACGGCTTCGGCTTCCTTATGGACCTCATTCCCGAGGGCTATGCACCGTTTTCTGATATACTCAACGCCCGTGTGAGATTTTCCGGTCTGTACTCCATCGTCAATGCGGCCATCCGCATCACCATGGCATTCCGTGAGCTGCACAACAGCGGCAAAAGCTATCAGGACCTGAACGACGGCGGTTTCTTCATTCGTCCCTCTGACGGAGATATAAGGATATGCGACTGCGATAATATCGCACCCTATGGCGAACATCTCGGCATTGCGGGCAAGCCCGGATATATGGCACCCGAAATAGTCCGCGGAGAAAAGGCTCCCGATAAGCTCACCGACCGTTACTCGCTGGCGGTACTGCTTTTCCGTCTGCTGCTCAGAGGCGATCCCCTTGAGGGCGGCAGAGTGCTCAAGAGCGTATGCCTGACCGAGGAAGCGGAACGCCGCCACTACGGCTTTGAGCCAATGTTCGTATATGATCCGGAGGATGATTCCAACCGTCCTGTCCGCGGCGTACATAATAACATAATCAAATTCTGGCGTATCATGCCTGAATATATCCGTGATGCGTTCACTCACTCTTTTACGGTGGGTCTGCATCAGCCCGAGAAGCGTCTTATCGAAAAGCAATGGCTTGATCTGCTGTTAAGACTTCGCAACGATATCTGTGCCTGCTCCTGCGGAGCACAGAGCTTTGTACAGTCCTTTGAGGACGATGGTACGGGCAAGCTGATATGCCCCTGCGGAACACACTTCGCACCGCCGCTGAAGCTGTCTGACGGCAAGGACAATGTGCTTCTGTCTGATGGCACGAAAATATATGGCGATGATCTCACGATCATGGCTGAGGTCGTACGCAACAAGCTGAACCCGTCGCTGTGGGGACTCAAGAACCACACCGCGGATGAGTGGAGCTGCACGCTCCCCAACGGACAGGAAAAGCCTGTTCCTGCAGGCTCCGCTGCACCGATTTTCGTCGGAACGAAAATAACCATCAACGGTACCTCATATGAGATAACCGAATAAAACTGAAGCCTCACCTGTTCGGTGAGGCTTTTTTACATATGGATCTACATATGTATGCACAGCAAGATCTCCCGCCTTACAGACGGGAGAGCGATCATTAATATACTACTTCGAGGTCGTTTACTTCCAGATCTTCCTTCGGCACCACGAAAGAATCCAGTGTGCTTACGCCCTTTACATACCAGTCCATGGTGTATACCTCGGCAGGTTCAAGTCTGCCACCCTGCTGGATCATAATATTGCCAGCAGTGTTCTTGATCTCTCCGCTGAAGATATATGCATCACCGCTCGTTACCTTAGGAATGAGTGCATCCACTATGTGCTGCGTTCCGTCATTTGCACAAGCCAGAGCTGCCGATACATTTACCACACCGTTTGCAAGAGTGCCTACATATTCTTCAGGCTCCCATGTTTCCATCTGCATCTGCTTGAACTGTGCAAGATAGAGGCTGTCGTGGTCGGAATAGAAATACATCAGAAGGTTTTCATAATCAGCCTGATTTTTGCTGTAATCATGATTTCCGATGACCTTGATGCCCTGACTCTCACAGTACTCCACGACTTCGGGAGATTCCGTGTAGCTGATGATAACGTCGCAGCCCTGTGCCTCAAGAGCGTCAACTGCCTTATGTATCTCGCCATCCTGTGCTGCAAAAGCGACCACTGTCTGAGCATCTTCATACACCAGCCTGCTTCCGAGGGCAACAGCGTTGATAACTGGTCTGTTATAGATCATGGAAGAATCGGTAACGATGCCTATCTTTTCGGAGCTGCTGTTATATGCCGCTGCCATGCCTGCCACATACGCACCCTCATACACCTGATCGGTATATGCATAAACGTTGACCGTCCTCGCACGTGCACCATAACTGATGAAGTTCACATCCATGTTCTTGCCCGCAACATCAGTGAGAACGTTCGTATACAGCCAGCTTCCCGAAACGATATAGCTACAGCCTTCATCAACAAGCTTGTCCACCGCAGCAGAAAAATCGCTGATATTCACGTTGTCAATATAGCAGGATTCCACTTCCGTATATCCTGCCGCAGCAAGTCGGTCATTGTTTACATCTGCAGTAAAGCCATCAGCATCACATTCGCCATTGAAAATATATCCGACTTTTATGACATTCTCTGCCTCAACTGTTCCCTCTCCGGACTCTACAGTTCCTTCCGCGGTCTCACCATCGCCGCTGCCGCTATCTTTACAGCCCGTAAAGCCTCCCAGCATAACGCAGAGAGCCAGCAGCACGGATAATTTCTTGATCCAGCTATAGCTCATATCAGATTACCTCCGGTATAATTTTATTGCAAAACACAGATTGTATTAACAAAGTTTTCCTGAAAACCTGTTTTTGGTACTGAATTAACTATTATATACCTCATTATAACACACTTTACAGAAAAAATCATCATTTTTTCAGAAATATTTTAAACTATCTTTAAAATTCCTGTTTCATTTTATGAAAAAATGTGCTATAATGGTATATGTATAATTGGATAAGTGTGTCTGTACAAACAGAACAAATATATAGCATTTGTCCCCCCGCAAGAAAGGAATAATATGAAGATCAGAAGAATAATGAGTCTTATCGCAGCCGCGGCAATAGCAGTGTCTGTTACAGGCTGCTCGATAAAAGTAAACACAAACGATTTTGAATCTGTCATCACATCCATGGATATGAATGACAAGGATGTCCTCGCACGTCCCTCCGGCGATGCGTACAAGGATAACGACGCTCTCGCTATCACTTATCTTGATTTCAAGAAGGAATATCTGTACTGGCTGAAGAATTACAACGTTCCCGATGATACGGAAGAAACCTGGGCGGAAAAATGCTCCAACCAGCGTAGCTCCATCATTACCTACCTCATCAACGAACGAATCATCAATGACAAAGCACACGAACTGGGTCTTGATAACTTCACCGAAGAAGAGCTGGCACAGCTTGAGGCAGACTATCAGGAAAACCTTAAAACGCAATATGAATACTTCGGTACTTACGCCGACTACGGCACTCTTTCTGCCGACGAGACAGTGGGCGAGGAACTTCTGCTCAAGAGAGGCGAGGCGGAATTCGACAAGTACCTCGCGGACTGTGGTCTCACCAAGGACGACCTGCTGATGTGGCAGCGTAACGCACTTCTGGTAGAAAAGGTACAGGAGTACGTAACGAAAGATATCGTAATAGAAGATGCTGAGGCAGAAGAGGTCCTGGACGGATATATATCCACTATCATCGACCTTTACAAAGAGGATCCCGTAAAATACGAAACAACAGGACAGAATATGTCCTTCTGGCTTCCCGAGGGCAGCCGCAAGGTAAAGCACATACTTATCGGTCTTGACGAGATGGATTCCGACGAGATCTCCTATATGCGTGAAAGCGGCGACGAAGAGGGTGCTGATAAGCTCAGAGCAGAAAAGCTGGCGGAAATCGAGCAGCAGGCGACCGAGATCATCAATATGCTGGATAACGGTGCCGATTTCGATGAGCTTATTGCAGAATACAGTGCAGATGCAGCAGGCTCTGAAATGTACCCCGAAGGCTACACTGTAATTCCCAACAGCGTAAGCTATGTGAAGGAATTTGTGGAAGCTGCTTATTCCGTTGAAAATATCGGCGATTACGTGCTGACCGCCACCGACTACGGCTGGCATATCGTAATGTATGCAGGCGATGCTGAGATATCTGCCGAGACCAGAGAGATGTATCTCGGATACGTTATGGAAACTCTGGTGGATACCGCAATATCCGAGACCTTCAACAGCACTATCATCCAGTGGCGTGAGGAATACGCGTTCGAGATAGATTATGAGGCTCTTGGCATTCCCGAGCCTGTCGTTACTGCTGAAGCAGCGGCAGAATAAGAAAGGAGCTTCATATGAACAGAAAACTCGCATCAATACTTGCAGCGGCTGCTCTGCTTATGACGGTCACGGCTTGTTCCGGAAACGATACAAGCTCCTCATCTGACAGCACATCATCCACCACCTCATCCTCTCCGTCTGCTCCCTCGCAGACAGTGACCGCAGGTCTTTCTGTGCTTTCCTCGGGTACTCCGCTGGATACCGTGATAGCAACCGTTGACGGACACGAAGACATGAATGTGACATTCGGCGATTTCCTGAAGGAATACAAATACCGACTGGCAGGCTACCAGATCACTGATGATACCGATCAGATGTACGCCTCTGCTCTTCAGAGCGAGCGTGAGTATATCGTAAATTACCTCATCAACGAAAAAATCATGTACAAAAAGTTCGAAGACCTCGGCTTCGCCCTCACCGATGAGGACAACAAGCAGATCGACGAGGACACCACCACAGGTATTCAGGGCATCAAGGACAGTCTCAGACAGAGAATCAAGGATACCGAGCTCCTCTCCGAAGACGAACTGGACAAGCGTGTGGAGGAAGAATACGAAAAGATGATGACAGACTGCGGGCTTACCTACGATGATATCCGCGGCTGGCAGAAGGCAATCGTTGTACAGACTAAGCTCACCGAATACATCAACGCCGAGTACACCTACGATCCTGCTCCTACTGAAAAGCAAGTGGAGGACCTCATAGAAAGTGCGAAGAGCAGCTACGCTGCAGATCCCGTAAATTATGATGCGTCCCAGTGGTCGGTGCTGTGGATACCCGAAGGCTCCAGATATGTAAAACATATCCTGCTGAAATTCGACGACGAAACAGTGACCGAGATCAATACTCTCCGCGAAGAAGGCAAGACTGCCGAAGCAGATGCTCTGCGTGATGCAAAGCTGGCTGATATGTCAGCAGATATTGATGAGATAAGAGGTCTTGTGAATGACGGCGGCGATTTCGACGAGCTCATGGCTAAGCACAGTGATGACGGTGACACGACCATGTCCTACATCATTTCTCCCGATACGGGAATCTACATGGATGGATTTGCCGAGACCGCATTCGCCATCGAAGAGATCGGCGGTACAGCAGAATGTGTCACCGACTTTGGCTGGCATATGATAAAATACACCGAGGACGCTGTTGTTTCCGATGCTGACCTGCAGGCATACAAGGACAACCTGCATCAGTACATGGAAGAACAGTACATCTCCCAGAACTACGGCAATAAGATGAAAGAGTGGCGTGAGGAATACACATTCACGATCGACCGTGATATCCTCCTGCTTGCAGAAGAGTCCACTGAAGCATAACTACCCCGCATCCCAACAAGATCAATGATAACGGAGTAATGATATGAACACACCAATTTCTGATTTTCTTGAAAAGTACACTACCAGCGGAGCCCTCCGCCTGCATATGCCCGGCCATAACGGTGCAATTCCCCATGATATAACAGAGATCGACGGTGCAGACAGCCTGTATGAGACCGACCGCACCAAGAGCATCATCGGCCTTAGCGAAAAGAACGCCGCAGAGCTGTTCGGAGCAGACCGCACCTGTTATTCCTGCGGAGGCAGCACTCTGTCTATCCAGGCTGCACTTGCCACTCTGAAAGCAAAGGGCTGTAAGACCATCGCTGCATCCCGCTATTCTCACAAGAGCCTTCTTCAGGCAGCTATCCTGCTGCATATGAACATCAAGTGGCTGTATCCCGAGGAATATCTCAGTGCAGATGTGGATTACAGCGGCGATGCTCTTAACGGAGCAGATGCGGTGTTTATGACAAATATCGATTATCTCGGCGGAAGCTGCCGTCTGCCCCAGACAAATCTTCCTGTGGTATGCGATAACGCACACGGTGCGTATCTCAGATTCATCGACAAGGAAAAGTACGGCAACAAGTACATCCACCCCTCCGAGTTCGGGTTCCCTGTTATCAGTGCCGAATCTGCACACAAGACGCTTCCTGTCCTGACAGGCGGTGCATATCTCCACTTCTACGGCGGTGCCGATGCATCACGTGCCAAGGAGATGATGTCCATGTTCGGCTCTTCCAGCCCGTCCTATCTGATGCTGGAAAGCCTCGACAAGTTCAACAAGTTCATCACCGAACGCCCCGACATCGTGGATTATGCGTGCGAAGCTGTTGCACATCTCAAGGAAAAGCTGCAGGGCTTTGAGATTCCTATAAAGGAATCCGATCCTCTGCGTGTTGTTGTAAAAGCATATGAGTACGGCTATAATGGCTTCAACTATGCCGATAAACTGCGTGCAAACGGCGTGGAATGCGAAATGTCCGACCGTAACCATGCGGTGCTGCTGTTCTCCGCTGCGTCCACGCACAGAGATTGCCAGCGTGCACTTACAGCAATGTCGCTCATTCCTCAGAAGAAGCCGATACCCAAGGCGGAGTATCCCGTTCTTCGTCCCAAGGCAGCACTGCCCGTATACGATGCGGTGTTCATGCCCCAGACCACTGTTCCGCTGGCAAAGGCCATCGGTTTCGTTTGCGGCGGTATAAATACGCCCTGCCCTCCCTGCATCCCGCTGGTAATGCCCGGCGAGATCATCAGCGATGAGGCGGCAGAAGCTCTGCGTCTTTACAACGTAAAGGAAGTATCCGTTATCACAAAGGTACGCTGATATCCTCCGTACGTATATTCCGCAGACGCAGCCTTATCCTGCCCTTTATCCGTACCCGAAGATCACACATTCCCGAGTGACGCTGAAACGGGCTGCTATCCAGTCTGATATCCGACAGCGTTTCCCTCGGGATGTATGCTATAATAAGTGCAGTCCCGTGTCTTGCCGCTGCCACCATCATGCTTTTCTTCTCGTGATATCCCGAGCAACGCATATACACGGCAAACAAAATGCACAGCCACAACGCTACCCAGACACCGACCCACAGCACCGTCTGAAATACGGGATCGGAGTCCACAATATATGTCAGCAGCAATAACGCTGCAAATGTCCCGCCCCATGCCAGCGGAACAGCAATGTGACCAAGAAATGCCCGTGCAGGCGGAACGGCACAGAAGCCCTCGCTTACATCAGGGCACAACAGCCGCAGTGCTTTACGGCGTTTGTCACCGTGCAGCGGAGGGATAAACATGACCCCTGCACAGAATATCGGTGCCGCTCCCGTGAGCAAAGTGGACGCAGTTTCTCTCTGCAGCACCGCGTTGCAGGCATCCAACGGCACTGTGCTCTCATATAATGTAACAAGTCCGTGACGTACCGTTACCGCACCTTTTGCGGGAACGATAACAAAGCGGCTGTAACGTACGATATTTCGCACAAATGCAAACACCCATGCAGCCGCCACAAACACCGCAGCGGCGGATGTGACCTGCGGCACCGCGATACGTAAAGCACCAAGAAATTCATCAAGCCCCTGTGCGGTATCGCTCAGTAATTCAGATAAAGCGTTATAATAACCGCTGCCGAAGATGCTCCCCGTCCTCATAAGGGCAACAGAAAACACAACCGTACCGCCAAGTGCTCCCGTGCGGACAAATGCTCCCGCAAGCACAGCCGAAAACCGCGGCTTAATAACAGGATAACAGCGGAATCGCAGCAGCTTCTGCACTTCGTCACGGTGCAGATAAAACGTGACCTTTCCCGAAAACGTGCAAAGAGTGACCTTTGCTCCCCGAAGCAGACGCAGCAAGGGAGAACGCCGCACATCATAACGTATGACTGCACTCAGTGGCAGCTCACTGTATCTGCGGAAAAGCAGTCCTTTTCTCAGAAATACGGTATCATCATCGAAAACAAGCTTCACAAAATAACGACGAAGCAGAAAATATAATACAAATTCCATAACATATCAAGAGAGGTTGGTATAACATAATGAAAACTGGTTGCATAATCCTTGCGGGCGGTGCCGGCAAGCGAATGAAGTCCGAAAGGCCCAAGGTACTGGCAGAGGTTCTCTGCAAGCCCATGCTGGGCTGGGTGCTGGACGCAGGCGAGGATTTCGGCTTTGACAAGATCGCTGTGGTCACAGGCTACAAGGCAGAGATGACCGAGGAATACATAAAGTCCCGCGGCGGTGATATCCTCACCTGCCTGCAGAAGGAGCAGAAGGGCACAGGTGACGCTGTCAAGTGTGCCGCTGAGGTCATCGCCGACACAGACTGTGTATGTGTGCTCAACGGAGATGCCCCATTTATCGACGCCGACACCATCCGTGCTTCCCTCGAATATCACCTTGAAAAGGGATCCGATGTAACTGTCATCACAGCCGAGATCGCTGTGCCCGCAGGCTACGGACGCATCATCCGCAGGGACGGCGAGTTCGTTGCAATACGCGAACAAAAGGATTGTTCCCCCGAAGAGGCAGAAATATCCGAAGTGAACAGCGGTGCATACTGGTTCAATTCCGCTGTGCTGCTGGAAACGCTGCCGAAGCTCTCCACAAATAATGCCGCAGGCGAGTATTATCTCACCGACTGCGTGGAGTTCATGGAAAAGCGTGCGGCATATAAATCCGCAAATCCCGAGATCGTTCTCGGTGCAAACACAAGAAAGGCACTGTATGAGCTGAACACCATCGCCAGAAACGATATCATCGAACGTCATATGGAAAACGGCGTAAGCTTCGCTGCACTGGATGGCATCATCATAGGCAAGGATGTTAAAATAGGCTGCGATACCACCATCATGCCGAATACCATCATCCTCGGCAATACCGAGATAGGCTGCGGCTGTAATATCGGAGCAAACTGCCACATCGAAAACTGTAAAATAGCCGACAATGTTTCCTTCGACAACGTACAGGCATACGATTCCGTTGTTGAGGAGAATGTAAAGATCGGTCCTTTTGCACAGCTTCGTCCCGGCACGGTTATCCGCAAGGGCGTCAAGATTGGCGACTTCGTGGAGATCAAGAATTCTGACATCGGCGAAAACACCGCGGTGGCTCACCTCACCTATGTCGGCGACAGCGATGTAGGCAGAGGCGTAAACTTCGGCTGCGGATGTGTGACCGCAAATTACGACGGCATTAATAAATTCCGCACCAGGATCGGAGATCATGCCTTTATCGGCTGCAACACCAACCTTATCGCACCGGTGGAAGTCGGCGACAACGCAACGACCGCAGCAGGCTCGACCATCACCAAGAACGTTCCCGAAAACGCCCTTGCCGTTGAACGTGGCTCGATGCGTGTGATCGAAAACTGGGAAAAGAACTTCAAGAGGAAAAAGAAATAAACTGACATAAAGAGGTAATAATATGAAAGCACTTATCGTAGTGGATTATCAGGTGGATTTCGTCTGCGGTGCTCTCGGCTTCGAGGGTGCGGAAAAGCTGGAGGACATTATCCTCGGCAAGATAGAACAGTGCCGCAGTAACGGCGGACAGGTCATCTTCACACTGGACACTCACGGCGAGGACTATCCCGATACCGCAGAGGGCAGAAAGCTCCCCATCGTTCATTGTGTTGACGGAACGGAGGGACATAAGCTCTACGGCAAGGTGGCTGACGCTGTACAGGAAGGCGATATCGTGATCAAAAAGCCTTCCTTCGGCTCGATGGAGCTTGCGGATCTGCTCGGAAAATGCAGATTCGAGGAAGTGGAGCTTTGCGGTCTTGTAACAGATATCTGCGTGCTTTCAAATGCTGTGATAGCAAAAGCGGCTCTGCCCGAAGCGAAGATAATCGTTGACGGCTCTGCCTGCGGCACGGCTGATCCCGAGGCTCACATGAGAGCACTGGAATCCATGAGAGGTGTACAGATAGACATTATCTGATGTAACGAGAGGTGTGCCATGATAAACGAACAGAATTGCTCAATGCTCTGCGATTTCTACCAGCTCACTATGGGAAACGGTTATTTCCATACAAAGCACGCTGACAGAATAGCTTATTTCGATATGTTCTTCCGCCGCGTTCCCGATGGCGGTGGCTATGCCATTGCCGCAGGACTGGAGCAGGTGGTGAACTACATCAACGATCTTCATTTTTCTGATGAGGATATCGAGTTTCTCCGCAGCAAGGGCATTTTCGATGAGGGCTTCCTGCAGTATCTGAAGGATTTCAGATTTACTGGTGACATATGGGCTGTTCCGGAAGGCACTCCCGTGTTTCCGCACGAACCTCTGCTCACCGTCAGAGCACCCTCCATACAGGCACAGCTCATCGAAACGATGGTGCTTCTGCTGCTCAACCACCAGTCGCTCATCGCAACAAAAGCAAGCCGCATCGTCCATGCCGCTCAGGGAAGAGTCGTATCCGAGTTCGGTTCAAGACGTGCTCAGGGTGCAAGCGGAGCACTGCTTGGTGCGAGGGCGTCCTATATCGCGGGCTGCGACGGCACTGCGTGCGTTCTGGCGGACGAGCTGTACGGCGTTCCCTCCACAGGAACGATGGCTCACTCCTGGGTGCAGATGTTCGATACGGAGCTTGAAGCTTTCGAGGAATACTGCCGCACTTACCCGAACAGCACGACGCTGCTGGTGGATACCTACAACGTGCTGAAAAGCGGCGTTCCGAACGCAATAAAGGCTTTTGACAAGATACTCAGGCCGCTTGGTGCACGCCCTAAGGGCATACGCCTTGATTCGGGCGATATCGCATACCTCTCCATCGAAGCGAGGAAAATGCTGGACGAAGCAGGCTATCCGGATTGCAGGATAGTAGCCTCCAACAGCCTTGATGAATACATCATAACAGACCTGCTCAGGCAGGGAGCACAGATAGACATTTTCGGCGTGGGCGAACGTCTGATAACCGCACGCAGCGAGCCTGTCTTCGGCGGCGTATACAAGCTGGTCGCAACCGAGGAAAACGGCACAGTTATCCCCAAGATAAAGATATCCGAAAATGTCGAGAAGATCACAAATCCCCATTTCAAGAAGCTGTATCGCCTTTATGACAATAAAACAGGCAAGGCACTCGCAGATCAGATTTGTATCCATGACGAGGTCATCGACGAAACGCAGCCGCTGACCATATTCCATCCCGAACACACATGGAAGAAAAAAACGCTGACAGATTTCACTGCCCGTGAGCTTCAGGTTCCTGTGTTCGTCGGCGGCAAGCAGGTTTATGAGCTGCCGCACATCGAAGAGATACGCAGCTACTGCAAAGCTCAGATAGATACGCTCTGGGACGAGATGAAGCGTTTTGAAAACCCCCACAAATATTACGTGGACCTCTCACAGAAGCTGTGGGACATCAAACACGGTCTGCTTGACCGCAGAGGGGAGGCACTCTGATGCTGGAAACAGTAAACGACTTCGGCAGGAAGGTAACCGCCCTGTTTGAAGCCGGCCGCTACTGTACATTTGCTCCGCCCGAAAAAACACTGGGCATAATAGACACATCCGCAAACAGAGACGGAAGCCGCGGCATCGCATTTCTCTGCGATGAGATCCGCACCTGCTTCGATGGCACCGTACTTCACGCAGGTTACAGGGACATCTGCTCCGTCACCATCCACAGAAGCTATGAAACAACCTTCGACGATGAGCTGGAGATCGACGCTCCCACGGGCTGTATAAGAATAACGGACTGCTCTCTGAACAAGTTTTTCCTGCGTCAGATGATAAACTCGCTGTGCCGTATCTACTACACTATGCGTGAGGACGCACGAAACGCCATGTATGACACCTGTTCCGCCGCAGCCATGGAGCATTTCGCCGGCGAGATTCCCGTTGTTCAGATAGAACCCTCCGAAGCGGAAACTCCTAAGCCTGCCGAAGCACTCGAGGAGATAACCCCTGCTGAGATTCCCGACGGCAAGATCGAGTGGCTTTCAGGCGAAAAGGCAGAGGTCAGACATGCAGAAGAAGATATTGCCGCAAACGACCTCCCCGAAGATATGACACGAGAAGAGACCATGTCCTATCTGCTGGAGAGCATCAGTGAAATAAACTCCGATGACGACGATACAGATGATGACGAAGATATCGAAACTCCTGTGGCAGAGGCAGCTACCGCGGCCGCATCCGAAACACTGCCCGAAACCGCTCCGCCACCCGCCATCGACCCATCCGAAGCTATGGGACTTACAAAGGAACCTGAAACAGATGATATCTACATAAAGGCAAGCCGCCGTCTGCGTGAATTCTGCATAGAAGGACGCCTGACGATGGAACAGATGGAAACTGCAGTGAAGGAAAACATGGTCCCTACTGCGGAAATGTACTCCGAACTCACGGCAAACAACGATATACCCGAGATAATCTCAGTGCGGGTAGAAACACTGAAGAATGCAACAGAGCATCTGTCAGATTACTTTGCCATGGGTGAGGATATCGCCGCACGCGTTATGTTCTTCATGCTGTATCAGATGCTGTCTTATTCGGACAGGATCATCGAACAGGAAGACACGAAGGAACGCATCAATGATTTCTTCCGCCGCTACGGTCCTGCGGGACTGGCACTCTCGCTCATCGACAGCGGTATTAACTAAACAGAGGTGATTCCATGCCGCCAAGGCTTATCATAGTCGTTCCCTGCTACAACGAGCAGGAGGTGCTCCCCGTGACCGCCCCGCTGTTCAGGGACAAGCTCATCGCTCTTGCAGACGCAGGCAAGATATCCGCAGACAGCCGCGTGATGTTTGTGAACGACGGAAGCAAGGATGACACGTGGGCACTGATAGAAAAGCTCGCCAAAGAGGATGAACATTATATCGGTATTTCCCAGAGTCGCAATCGAGGACACCAGAACGCTGTCCTCGCAGGTCTGATGGAAGCCAAGAACATCTGCGACATAACCATCAGCATCGATTGCGACGGTCAGGATGATATCAACGCCATGGACAAGATGGTGGAGGAATATCTGAACGGCTGCGAGATAGTGTACGGTGTACGCTCCGCAAGAAAAACAGATACTTTCTTCAAGAGAAATACTGCCCGTGGCTTCTATAAGCTGCTTAATTTCATGGGTGCCGAGGTCGTATACGACCATGCGGACTACCGCCTTGTAAGCAGCAGAGTGCTTCAGGAGTTTGCAAACTTCAGGGAAGTAAATCTGTTCCTGCGTGGAATGTTCCCGCTGGTGGGCTTCAGAAGCACAAGCGTTTTCTACGAACGCAGCGAACGTCTTGCCGGCAAGAGCCACTACCCTCTCAGCAAGATGCTGAATCTCGCCTTCGATGGTATTACAAGTCTTTCTATCAAGCCTATCAAAATGATATTCGGACTTGGTATGATAATTGCCGTGCTGAGCTTTATCGGAGTGATATGGGCAGTAGTACAGCATTTCCTCGGCAATACCGAGAGCGGCTGGGCATCCACGATATGTATCGTGTGCTTTTTAAGCGGCGTACAACTCATCTCCATCGGTGTTATCGGAGAATATATCGGAAAGATATATATGGAAGTCAAGCAGCGTCCGAGGTATATAATCAGCGAGAGGACGTACGAAAGGCAGGAGAAGGATATCCATGAGTGATTTCGGCATAAATGAAATGCTCTCCATGCAGGAGCAGCTTCAGGAGAAATATAAGGACAAATGGGAGCATATCTCCCCTGAAGTCGGAAAAAACAAGCTGCTGTGGATGATAGGAGAAATAGGCGAGGTCATAGATATCGTCAAAAAGAACGGCGGCACAAAAGCCTGTGAAGACGGCAAGACACGCAAAGAACTTGTTGAGGAACTGGCTGATGTGCTTATGTATTATAATGATGTCCTGCTCTGCTATGGCATAACAGCCGAGGAGCTGAAACAGGCTTATTCCGAGAAGTTCGGGAAGAACATGAAAAGATGGTAAAATAAAAATCCGCACAGCCAAAACTGTGCGGATTTATTGTTCAAAAGAGTGACTCCATCGATAAGCCGAGTTCTGTCGTGTATGACCATCTATCTAGCCCTGCCGTCGCCGACAGGATCAAGCCACCTTACAACGGGGCGCGCCGAGCAGACGCGTTGTCCCCCGCACCAATCGGTGTTGCATCGGATAGGGTTTACATAGCTACATAGTCTCCTATGCACTGGTGAGCTCTTACCTCGCCTTTCCACCCTTACAGGAGTGCGATGCTCCTGCGGTATATCTCTGTTGCACTAGCCCTAAGGTCGCCCTCGGCTGACGTTATCAGCTACCCTGCTCTGTGATGCTCGGACTTTCCTCATTACCCTTGCGGGTCCCGCGGTCATATAATGAAGTCACGAAGATTAGTATAGCATGATTTTATGAAAAAATCAAGCCCGTTTCAATTTACAGAAAGTATCAAATAGTATATTATAAACTATTTGTAATAATCTAAACAAGTTCACAGCCGAAAAGCCCTCCAAAACTCGCTTTCGCTTGACAAAAAACGCAAAACGTTGTATAATCATAATGTATAATTATGATTACGAGGTCTGTATAAACTATATCGTTGCCCTCTTTAAGCATGATGTAAAGAGGGTATTACATTGTATTAACGACGAAAGGAATCTGACTATGGACTACAATATTAAAGAAGTATCCGAAAGACTGCGTGCCTGCCGTGAGGCACTGGAATTCACCCCCGAATACATGGCTGAACGCACTCAGGTAAGTGTTGAGGATTATCTTGCTCATGAAAACGGCGAGCGTGATCTGCCTTTGTCCTTTATGAACAACTGTGCCGAGGCACTCGGCATGGAGCTTATCGCCCTGCTGACAGGCCAGTCGCCCAAGCTTACAAAATACTCCATCGTCAGAAAGGGAGAGGGCCTGCGTATCGAACGCCGTGAACGTTTTGAGTACAGCCACCTTGCATATATGTTCAAGAACAAGTGCCTTGAGCCAATGCTGGTAACCGCTCCTTATCTTGAAGAGCAGCAGAATGCTCCTATCAAAATGTCTACCCATGAGGGTCAGGAATTCGACTACATCATCTCCGGTCAGATGAAGTTCATCATTAACGGACATATTGAGATACTCGGCCCCGGCGACGCACTTTACCTCGATTCCAAGAATCCCCACGGTATGATCGCGGTGGGCGGCGAGGACTGCACATTTATCGCTATACTGGTTTCTTAATTCATATACAGACAAAGGAAAGGATACACAATAATGGATGTTGCATCTTATCACCTCAATTTCATCGAAGAAGGCTTCGATGAAAAGGGATTGCTGAATAAGTTTAATATAAAATATCCCGATAACTTCAATTTCAGCTACGACATCATCGATAAGTACGCAGAGCTGGAGCCTGATCGCCGTGCACTTATGTGGGTCGATCTCGAAGGCAACGAACGCACTTTTACTTTCGGTGACCTCTCCAGACTCTCCACAAAGGCTGCGAATATGTTTACCGAAATGGGCATCAAAAAGGGCGATCACGTCATGCTGGTACTCAAGAGAAATTATCAGTTCTGGTACGTTATCATCGCCCTGCTGAAGATCGGTGCGATAGCTATTCCCGCTACACATCAGCTTACCACCAAGGACTTCGTGTACCGTTTTGAAGCAGCAGATGTAAAGGCTGTCATCGCAACGAGCCACGCAGACGTTTCCCACTACATCGAAGAGGCTGACAAGAAGCTGGACGGATGTCTTAATGCAAAGTACATCGTAAACGGCACCCGTGACGGCTGGACTAACTTTGATGAGGAGATCGAAAAGTACCCTGATACCATGGAACGTGTTCAGACCAAGGCGGATGAAGTGTTCCTGCTGTACTTCACTTCGGGTACCACAGGATACCCCAAGATGGTTATCCACGATCATACATACGCACTCGCACATATCCAGACTGCAAAGCACTGGCATAATGTCGATCCCGACGGTGTGCACCTCACCATTTCCGATACGGGCTGGGCAAAGGCGGCATGGGGCAAGATGTACGGTCAGCTCATCATGGGCACCTGCATTTTTGTATACGACTTCGACAGATTCATTCCCGAAAATATGCTGGCAATAATGGAGAAATACAAGATCACCACATTCTGTGCTCCTCCCACAATGTTCCGCTTCTTCATCAAAACAGGTCTCGGAAATTACGATCTGTCCAGCCTGAAATACTGCACCATCGCAGGTGAGGCACTTAACCCTGAGGTCTACAACAAGTGGCTGGAATTCACAGGTATCAAGCTGATGGAGGGATTCGGTCAGACAGAATCCACACTTATCCTCGCAAACACTATCGGAATGACCCCCAAGCCCGGTTCCATGGGTAAGCCCACGCCTCTCTACGACGTTGTGCTGGTAGATGCCGACGGCGACCCTGTTCCCACCGGTGAGACCGGCGAGATCTGTATCAGAGGCGAACTTTGCAATGTAAGAGGCCTTTTCCGCGGCTATTACCGTAACGACGAAGTAACGGACGAAACATGGCATGACGGACTTTACCATACCGGCGATACAGCCTGGTGCGATGAGGACGGCTATTACTGGTATGTCGGCAGAAACGACGACGTTATCAAGGCGAGTGGCTACCGCATCGGCCCGTTTGAGATCGAGAGCGTACTGATCGCACACCCTGCAGTTCTGGAGTGTGCCGTTACAGGTGCTCCTCACCCCATCAGAGGTATGGTGGTAAAGGCTACCATAGTTCTGGCAAAGGGCTATACCGCAAGCGATGAGCTGGTCAAGGAGCTGCAGGATCACGTCAAGAAGAACACTGCACCCTACAAGTACCCCAGAATCGTGGAGTTCGTGGACGAGCTCCCCAAGACGATAAGCGGTAAGATCAAGCGTACCGAAATAAGAAAGCGTGACATCGAAAAGTATAACGCTGAAAATCCACTGTAATCAAAGGAGAATAAAAATGGTTGTAATCGAACTCGAAAACGGCAAGAAAATAAAGCTGGAGCTGTATGCCGACAAGGCTCCCATCACCGTGGAGAACTTCCTGAAGCTGGTGGGCGAGGGCTTTTATGATGGACTGATCTTCCACCGTGTCATCAAGGATTTCATGATACAGGGCGGCGACCCCACAGGTACAGGCATGGGCGGTGCAAAGGACAAGATCAAGGGCGAATTCCTGATGAACGGCGTAGCAAACGACCTTCGTCACGAGCGTGGCGTGATCTCCATGGCGAGAGCACAGAATCCCAACTCCGCAAGCTCTCAGTTCTTCATCGTTCACAAGGACTCTTTCTTCCTCGATGGCCAGTATGCTGCATTCGGCAGAGTTACCGAGGGCATGGACGCTGTTGATGAGATCGCCGAAACACCGACTGATTTCAGCGATCGTCCCAAGTCCGATATGAAAATGAAGAAGGTCTACATCGAAGAGTAATAACGATACGCACGTCCTGAACAGGCGTGCGTTTTTCGTTTTACTATAGCCAAAGCATCACTTTCGTCACATTATACAAATCACATTGCTGTTTTTAATCACATAGTGTCTATTTTTGTTTTCTTCACCCCGTTTTAGGGCCTCCCGCTATTGACAAAAACACTATTTTATAGTATCATAGAAGAATAGTAGTATAGGCGAAGTATGCCTTTTTTCCCGAAAATACAATATGAGGTTTTAAAATGCGTTTTGGAAGTGTAGAGTTCTTTAAAGTGCTAATTAAAACCGTCCTTTGCATTGTGTTCTTCCTGCCGCTTATATTGTGCGTGATATTCGCTATCATGCTGTGGCATTCTAACGCAAAGCTGGAGGATGTACAGCACGAAAACAGCGTGCTTTCATCGAAAATTGCATATCTTAGCGGTGAAGAACAACCGTCCGTAGAAGGCTTTTACGAGCTGTACACAGCAAGCGGTCTGTCTGACGAAGCCCTGATCTCCTATATTGAGGGAAAAAATGGCTCCACCAACGGCAAACCGCAGATTGCAACAGATGCAGAAAGCACAGATAAACAAACGACCGCAGCGACAACTCAGCAAGTTCCTGCTGAAACCGTGGCCATCGAAACTGCCGAGACCACAGAGCAGTGGACCGAAGAAGCTCAGGTCAATCCCTATGAGCAGCTCTATGAGGATATGATGGTACGTGTTCCCGCGTCATATATCCGCGAGGAAGGCACGGTGTATCTTACGTTCGACGACGGACCGTCACGGAACACCCATTCTGTCCTTCACTATCTGGATCAGTACGACATCAAAGCGACATTCTTCGTTGTGCCCCAGCGTACAGAAGAAAGCTATGCACTGATGAAACAGATAGTGGAAAGCGGACACGCCATCGGCGTACATAGTGCAAGCCATGATTACGAAACTATTTACGGTTCGGTCGAAGCCTATCTGAAGGATTTTTACGAAGCGTGGATCATGATCTACGAAGCGACCGGCATAAAAACAGAGATCTTCCGCTTCCCCGGCGGCAGCAAGAACGACTTTAACAACAGCACCCGCGAAGCGATAATCGGGGAGATGACCCGCAGAGGCTTCCGCTTCTACGACTGGAACGTTGACAGCAACGATGCAGGCGGTGCTACATGGACAGAGATGTATACCTCTGTTCCCGAAGATATTGAAAGCAATTTCCGCTCGGTAGTGCTTTTTCACGACTCGCTGCCGAGAGAAAACACAGTATACGTGCTTGAGGACATAATCAAGCAGCTTATTAAAGACGGCTATAAATTCGATAAGATAAACAATAACACGCAGCCCGTCCAGTTCATCGGACCGTTTGCGTAATACTTAACAGAAAGGATAACCGATATGGGTATTAAGGATAATTTCTCGCAGGCAGTCAAGGAACTGTGGAAAAAGGACGGAATGGAGGATAACAGCGAAGCTCCCGTTATCCGTGACGGCGTGCCTACACAGCTTGATCAGTACCTGACCCAGCCCGAAAACGCTCCCGCTCAGACTGCTCCTGTTCAGGAGCCTGTTGCTCCCCAGCAGCCCGTTCAGCCTGCTCAGGCGGCACCTGAGGTTCCCGTTCAGCAGCCCGCTGCTCCCCAGCAGCCTGTAGCACAGGAAACAAATGCGTCCGGTGTTCCTCTGGAAACACCATATTATCGCCCTCAGCAGCCCGTTCAGAACACTGCACCCGTCGCACAGAACGCAAACTTCAGTGGTTCGGCTGCTCCTGTTCAGAACAATGGCTACAACGCAAACGACGGCTTTGGCGGCGGTTATGTTCCCCCTGTGAATGGCAACGTAAACGCAAACCGTGCCGCAGGTGTGACCGATGAGGTTACCGTTATCTCCCGAAACACTGTCATCGATGGTAATGTTCGTTCCCTCGCAAATATGCAGGTCGACGGCAATATCAAGGGTAACGTGGAAACAACCCGTGATATCGATATGACCGGTAAGGTGGTCGGCGACATCAAGTGCAACAATGCATCTATGAACTCCGCAGCAATGCAGGGTAATCTTACCATCAAGGGTAAGATGCGTATGGACAGAGATACTATACTCATCGGCGACCTTACATCCCAGTATGCTGACGTAAACGGCCGTATCAGAGGTAAGATGGAGATCGCAGGCAAGGCGGAACTGAAGCGTGATGCGATCGTATTCGGCGACATCAACGCCTCCACCATCGCAGTTACCGACGGTGCTATCATTCAGGGCTATGTCAACACGACATTCCTTTCCAAGGAGGACAGCCGCAACGCATTCCCCGAGGCTATCTCTCTCGAAGCCGGTGCAAAGGACAACGGCACAAACTGATATTCACCTGAAAGGCATTTTTAAATGAGCAAACAGAAAACTTCACTCGCACCTATCATATCCACGATAATCGTGGCAGCACTTGCGCTTGCTGTGGCTATATTCGCCATCGTTCTCATCACCGGTGACGACGGACAGGCAAATACATCAGGCAACAATGACAGCAATGTATCTGCTCCCTATACCCCCACAGAAGAGCTTGTAAATGAATGTACCTATGCCGCACATGACCTTGTGGCAGCAAATTACAAGGTGGTCCGTCTGTATATCACCGAAGGTCTTTCCCACCTCGACGAACCATACGGAAATATTCCCGAGGACGGTTATTATACTGTTGACAGTACGGCTTACAAGACACTCGATGATATAACAACACTGCTCAATTCCGTATACACTCCCGACGAGGCCGTGAGAATACTGACAAACATCAATGGCAGCGGCCTGCAGGTATACAATAACAGAGAAGTGCTCGTCAAAGTGGAAGAAACATATGAGGGTACCGCCGAAACCACCGCAGAGGCAGAAGATACCAACGACAACGGCGTTCAGTACAAGACCGAATACGTGCTGGGAATCAGTGCGGATTTCGCCCCCGACACAAGCTACTCCAAGGACTGGTCAAGCTGCCGAATCGCAGTTACCCCTGTTTCCGAGACCGAATGCTCACTGAAGGTATATCTTGACGGCCTTACACCCGAAACCGCTACTGAAGCGGACGCCGATTCCGTGCTCCAGATCTCTATGTTCAAGGTCGGCGGCAGCTGGCGTCTGACAACATTCGCATACTGATAACATGAACGACCGCAGAAAAGGCACTAATCCTCTCGGTGTTTATGCAGTGGCAAGCCAGCTCGCATTTGCGATAATCTCACCGCTGCTGGTGTTTATCGTAGGCGGGTATTTTGCAAGCCAGCATTTCGGCTGGCCTGACTGGGCAATGCTTATATGCGTGATTCTGGGCATAATATTCATGCTGTGCGGTGGTATATCGCATCTGCAGAAGCTGATAAAGCTGTATGCAAAGGACGATAAACAAGCCCCGAAGATTTACACTACCACAGAGGACAACGATTATTACGACGACTACACGAAAAAACATGGCATCTAAAAAGCAGGATATAATAACGCAGGAGATGCGGTCGTTGCTTCCGTATTTTCTGGTGGTAAACGGCATTTTCTTTGCAGTTATCATAGTTTTATTCTTTGCAATGGGGTACGATTACTCCCTTATCCTCGGCGGCATCTACGGAAACGTGTTCTGTGTACTGAACTTCTGGCTGCTCGGAATAACTGCACAGATCGCCGTGAAAAAATCCGCAAAACAGGCACAGACTTATATGAACGGTATGTATTGTCTTCGTTATCTGGGACTATTTCTGGTGATGACGGTCGCAGCGATACTACCGTTTATAAATATTATCACAGCAGTGATACCGCTGCTGTTCCCGAAAATAGTCATAACGATACGGACGATACGGGAAAAACAATGATATTTTCCGCTCATGCGGATGATATACATCGGTGGATACCGATGAAAAAGGAGGACTGATTTGAATATGTCAACCGCTTTGCTTATGGCATCTGAAGCCGCTGCTGAAAGCACATTTACCATCAGCGGCCCGCTGGTAGTTGCCAGCTGGGAGATGTTCGGTATGACATGGAACCTGACCGAATCTGTCATTGTACAGTGGATAGTAATGGGCCTGATACTGGTTATCTGCCTCGTACTCGGAACAGGTCTCAAGGTAGTGCCCACAACACGCCGGCAGGCTCTTGCCGAATGGCTGGTCACCTTCGTAAACGATATGGTAGACGGCAGTATGGGCGAAAAGTATAAGTCGTACAGACCGTATATCGGTATTCTTCTGGTATATGTGATACTCTGTAACCTTATCAGCCTTGTCGGACTAAGAGCACCCACAGCGGATGTTTCGGTAACAGGAACACTTGCGATCATAACATTCTTTATGACGCAGTATAACCGAGCAAAGACAGGTGGAGTAAAGGGGTATCTCAAGTCCTTCATCGACCCGCTGCCCTTTATGCTCCCGTCCAATATCATCGGCGAGATATCCAACCCCGTTTCCATGGCACTCCGTCTTTTCGGTAACATGGTAGCAGGTATGGTTATCGGCGGACTGATCTACTGGGCACTCGGCAATATCATGCCGCCTGTATTTATTCCCGCAGTTGCATCGCTGTATTTCGATATTTTCTCGGGCGTAATCCAGGCATACATCTTCACGATGCTCACTATGTCCTACATTTCCAATGCGGAATGTGAGTAAACCACAAATAACGGATATATTCCCCGTCAAGGGATAATATACAAGCAAAATCAATATTCATGGAGGATATTACAATGGAAGAAATCAAAATGTTATCTCATGCAATCGTACTTGGTGCTTCCGCTCTTGGTGCAGGTGCAGCAATGATCGCAGGTATCGGCCCCGGTATCGGTGAGGGCTACTGCGGCGGTAAGGCAGTTGAAGCTATCGCAAGACAGCCTGAGGCATCCGGTGCAGTTACAAGAACAATGATCATCGGTGACGCTATCGCAGAGACCACAGGTATCTATGCACTGGTAATCGCTCTGCTGCTCCTGTATGCAAACCCCATCGCAAGTGCATTCACAAACGCTTGGATGAAGTAAGGATATAAAAAAGCATATAGGGAGGAGACTGGCACATGCTGAATCTTATCAGCGAAGCTTCCGCAGTTGCTGAACAGCCGAAGCTTGCACTGGTTTCGATCGATCCCGGAACCATTATATTTACCCTTATAAATGCGCTCATAATCTTCCTTATCTTCAGAATATTCCTGTATAAGCCCGTTTGCAAGATCCTTGATCAACGCAAGGAGATGGCGGCTAAGGAAATAGCAGAAGCAGAAGCCGCAAAGGAAGCTGCACAGAAAGCAGAGCAGGAATATCTTGAAAGACTTGCCGTTGCCAAGGAGGAGGCTGCCGAGATCATGAAGCAGGCCACCGCAAGGGCACAGGCTCGTGAGGAAGAGATCATCAACGAAGCTACTCAGAAGGCATCCGAGATCAGAGTGAAGGCCGAAGAAGCTATCGAGCGTGACAAGAAGCGTGCAATGAACGAGATCAAGGACGAGATCTCCGATATCGTTATCCTTGCCGCTACAAAGGTCGTAGAAAAGGAAATTTCAGCTAAGGATAACGAGGATATCATCTCTAACTTCTTAGTGAACGTGAACGCAGAAGAATAAGCGTCCGCTGAAAATAATCATGGAGATAGTATATGAACGACAAGGCTGAAAAGGTATACGGCGAAGCGTTCTTTGATCTGTGTCTGGAGGAAACCCCCGATAAGCTGAAGGATACCGCTGAAGAGCTTGCATCCCTGCAGGCGATATTCGACGAAAATCCCGAGCTTGTGAAGATCATGGATACCCCCACGATAACAGTGGAAGAAAAGCTCTCGCTCATAAAGGATATCGTTAAGAGCGGTAACGTTTCCGAATACAGCGGTAATCTGCTGTGTATACTCGCGGAAAGAGGACGTTTCAGCTGCTTCGGCGGTATCGTAAAAAACTTCCGTGCGAAGTACAATGAATATTACAAGATAGCAGAGATAGTCGTTACAACAAGTGCACCGCTCACCGATGAGCTGCGTGCAAAGATACTCAAGAGGATGGCTGAAGTAACAGGCAAGACTGTTTCCATCAGCGAAAAGGTCGATGAAAGCATCATCGGCGGTATCGTGATCGACTATGGCAGCACACGCTATGACGGAAGCGTCAAAGCAAGACTCAATGCGATAAAGAACGAGCTCAGCTCGATAATCGCATAAAAAATAAGTAAGAAAGGGATGTAGTAAATGGATTTACGCCCCGATGAAATAACGGGTCTTATCAAATCCCGTATCAAGAACTACAGTGCAAAGATCCAGCTCGGCGATATCGGTACTGTTGTAACAGTCGGTGATGGTATCGTTCGTATCCATGGTCTCGAAAAGTGCATGATCAATGAGCTTCTCGAATTTGAGAACGGTGTTCAGTGCATGGCGATGAACCTGGAGCAGGATTTCGTAGGTGCAGTAATGCTCGGCTCCGACGCCGAGATCAAAGAGGGCGACACAGTAAAGCGTACAGGACGTATCGTATCCGTTCCTGTCGGCGAGGAGCTCCTCGGACGTGTCGTAAACTCTCTGGGCCAGCCCATCGACGGTAAGGGTCCTATCCTTGCAAAGGAGACCCGCCCCATTGAAAAGATCGCATCAGGTATCATCACAAGAAAGCCTGTAACCGTGCCCCTTCAGACAGGTATCAAGGCTATCGACAGCATGATTCCGATTGGCAGGGGTCAGCGTGAGCTGATCATCGGTGACAGACAGACGGGTAAGACCGCTATCGCCATCGATACTATCATAAACCAGCACGACAAAGACGTCATCTGTATCTACGTTGCCATCGGTCAGAAGAACTCTACCGTTGCAGGCGTAGTTGAGACTCTTCGTGCAAATAATGCTCTGGATTATACCATCGTTGTATCCTCCACAGCATCCGAGCTTGCTCCCCTTCAGTACATCGCACCTTATTCCGGCTGTACAATGGGCGAGTACTTCATGGACAAGGGTAAGGATGTCCTCGTAGTATACGACGACCTCTCCAAGCACGCAGTGGCTTACCGTACACTTTCCCTGCTGCTGAAGAGACCCCCGGGACGTGAGGCGTTCCCCGGCGACGTATTCTATCTGCACTCCAGACTGCTGGAGCGTGCAGCTCGTCTTAACGAAAATTATGGCGGCGGCTCCCTGACTGCACTTCCCATCATCGAAACACAGGCAGGCGACGTTTCCGCTTATATTCCTACAAACGTTATCTCCATCACAGACGGTCAGATCTACCTTGAGTCCGAGCTGTTCAACGCAGGTGTTCGTCCTGCCGTTAACCCCGGTATCTCGGTATCGCGTGTAGGCGGTAACGCTCAGATCAAGGCTATGAAAAAGGTAGCAGGTACCCTGAAGCTGGACTACTCCCAGTACAGAGAGCTGCAGTCCTTCGCACAGTTCGGCTCCGATCTGGATAAGGATACCAAGGATCGCCTTGCAAAGGGCGAACGTATTGTAGAAGTGCTCAAGCAGGAGCAGAATTCTCCTCTGGCTGTTGAGGAGCAGGTAGTGATCATCTATGCAGTAATCAATAACTACCTTGCATCCATCGAGATCGAACAGATCAGACAGTACCAGAAGGACCTCATCAACCACATCAGAAATGAAAAGCCCGAGATCTTCGAGAGCATCAAGACCGAAAAGGTAATGACTCCCGAAACAGAGGAAGCTGTAAAGGAAGTGCTCACAAGCTTCGCAGCATCCTATGCGGGCTGATGCCGAAAGGAGAAAACATCATGAAAATGGCTTCTTTTGTTCTCAGCTTAGTCGCAACCACCATTTCCATCGTAGCAGCTCTCGCAGTAGCATGGCTGTATATCGAGAAGAAGGTAAAGTATATCACAACCGAGGAGAATGTTATCCAGTAACATCTGTTCGGATAAACACCAATCCAAACTTGGAGGTGAAAGATCATAGCAAGCGGAAATATGAAGGATATCAAGCGTCGCATAAAGTCTGTCGGCTCAACAAGACAGATAACAAAGGCGATGGAGCTGGTATCCTCTAGCAAGCTGCGTAAGGCAAAGTCCCGTGCAGAACAGGGTCGCCCCTACTTTGAGGAGCTGTACCGTTCCATGTGCGAGATAGCCTCCGCCAACACCGATTTCTCCACTGTGTTCACACAGAAACGAGAGATCAGGCACAGACTTTTCATCGTCATCGCAGGTGACAGAGGTCTTGCAGGCGGCTATAACTCGAACCTGCTGAAGCTGGCAGCTGCAGCACACGAGAATGACGCAGAAAAACCAAAAATAATTGCGATCGGCAGAAAAGCCATCGAATATTTCACAAAACGCGGCTATGAGCTGGCAGGCAGCTTCGCAAACGTAGCGGAAGATATCAAGCCCTCAAAAGTGTATGACATCGCTAACATTGCGATAGAGATGTTTAAAAGAGGCGAAGTGGATGATGTACAGTTGTTCTACACCACATTCGTATCCTCCCTCACACAGGAGCCTCAGCAGATGGCTGTGCTCCCGATGATGACCCAGAAGCTGGAGAATTACGGAACGATGCACTACGACCCCTCCCCCGAGGCGGTGTTCAACCGTATCGTACCCCGTTTTACAGCAAGCCTGCTGCAGTGTGCTATCGTAGAATCCTACGCTTCCGAACAGGGTGCACGCAGAACAGCCATGGAATCCGCAACAGACAACGCAGACGAAATGATCGCAAGCCTCTCGCTGCTGTATAACAGAGCACGTCAGGCAAGCATCACTCAGGAGCTTACTGAGATCGTAGGCGGTGCAAATGCCCTTGAATAAGGCGAATAAGCAATTCACATTTCCAACCAACGGAAAGGATAAATCAGAAAATGAGTAATCAGAACATAGGCACGATAGTACAGGTTATCGGTGCGGTGCTGGATATCCGTTTCCCCACCGAAAACCTTCCTAATCTGCTTAATGCCATCGAGATCGATAACAACGGTCAGAAGCTGGTGGTGGAGGTAGCTCAGCATATCGGTGACGATATCGTACGCTGCATCGCCATGGGCTCTACCGACGGTCTTGTAAGAGGTATGGAAGCAGTGGATACCGGTGCTTCCATCAAGGTTCCTGTCGGAAAGGAAACACTTGGTCGTATCTTCAACCTCCTCGGCGACGCAGTTGACGCAAAGCCTCAGCCCGAAACAGAGGAGAAGTGGGAGATCCATCGTCCCGCTCCCAAGTTCGAGGAGCAGGAAGCATCCAACGAGGTGCTCGAAACAGGTATCAAGGTAGTAGACCTCATCGCCCCCTATCTTAAGGGTGGTAAGATCGGTCTGTTCGGCGGTGCCGGCGTTGGTAAGACAGTTCTTATCATGGAGCTTATCAACAACGTAGCCAAGCAGCACGGCGGTATCTCTGTATTCACAGGTGTAGGTGAGCGTACCCGTGAGGGTAACGACCTTTACAACGAGATGACAGAGTCCGGCGTTATCAACAAGACCGCTCTAGTATACGGTCAGATGAACGAGCCTCCGGGAGCAAGAATGAGAGTTGCACTTTCCGGTCTGACAATGGCGGAATATTTCCGTGACAAGGAAGGTCAGGACGTGCTGCTGTTCATCGATAACATCTTCCGTTTCACACAGGCAGGTTCCGAAGTATCCGCACTGCTGGGCCGTATGCCTTCTGCCGTAGGTTACCAGCCCACCCTGTCCACCGAGATGGGTGCTCTTCAGGAGCGTATCACATCCACAAAGAAAGGCTCTATCACATCCGTACAGGCAGTCTACGTTCCTGCGGATGACCTGACAGACCCCGCTCCCGCAACAACATTCGCACATCTGGATGCTACTACCGTACTTTCCAGAAACATTGCGTCTATGGGTATTTACCCCGCAGTAGACCCGCTGGAGTCTACCTCCAGAATCCTCACTCCCGAGATCGTAGGTCAGGAGCATTACGAGGTTTCCCGTGCGGTACAGTCTATCCTTCAGCGTTATAATGAACTGCAGGATATCATCGCCATCCTCGGTATGGACGAGCTTTCCGACGAGGATAAGCTGACCGTATCCCGTGCAAGAAAGATTCAGCGTTTCCTGTCCCAGCCGTTCTCCGTTGCGGAGCAGTTCACCGGTAAGGAGGGTAAGTATGTTCCTCTGAAGGAGACCATCCGTGGCTTCAAGGAGATCATCGAGGGCAAGCACGACGATCTGCCCGAGTCCGCATTCCTGTTCGTTGGTTCTATCGACGAGGCAGTGGAAAAGGCAAAGCAGCTGGGCTGATGCCCTAACGCCAACTAAGGAAAGGATGTTCCGATGACTCCGTTTAAGTTAGAGATCATTACGCCTGAAAAGAAATTCTTTGACGGTGAAACAGAGCAGATAATCGTCCGCACCACCGTCGGCGACGTGGGCATCATGAACGGACATGAGCCGTACTGTGCCGCACTCGGTATCGGACAGATGCGTATCATGATAGACGGAGAGTTCCGACGTGCAGCTACTTCGGGCGGCATAATCAAAGTAAGCCGCACCAAGACCGTTATTCTCGTTGATTCCTGTGAATGGGCAGACGAGATCGACGTGGAGCGTGCCGAGGTAGCAAAGGAAACTGCCGAAGACCGCATGAAGTCCGCAGAAAGCGACCGTCAGATGAAGATGGCTGAGATCAAGCTCAAGAGAGCACTCAACCGTATTGATACGGCAAGATACAAGTAAACAGACACAAAGCTGCTTCTCATCGTGAAGCAGCTTTGTTTGTTGTCAGATGCACGCTGTCTTAAGTCGTTCGTGTTCCACAAATTCCCTAGGAAATTTACGCAAAAACATTTGACAAACAGTGAAAAATATGCGACAATAGAAATATACCTTTAACCCCATCGACAGACGGAGCGTGAACATGAAAATATTAAAGAAGATCACCGCCCTGCTGCTGGCATCAATGCTGACTATCAGCGGACCTTTTGCCGCTTATGCGGAAAACGCTGCTGGGGCAGGAACAGAAACTACGATATTAGACACGACAAACAAACCCGAAACATCAATAATAGACGCAGATTCCTCGAAGCCCGAAACAACGATAATCGAGGAGAACGAGGAAAAGAAGCCGGAAACAAACGTCGACCTTTCGGATATCGACTACACCCCCGTAGATCTCACGGGTTATATCCGATGGGACGGCAAAACGGAAATGACCGACGGCAAGAACTACTACGTCGCCGACACTGTAAAGGTGAACAGGCATTTCTCTATTCCCGAAAACAGCAGGCTGGTCATTACTCCCGGTGCCACAATGACTGTATACAAGAGCAAAACATTGCGTATCAAAGGCAAGCTGCTCATAGAGCCAAAGGCTACACTCACCGTATCGGGTAATTTCATCACAAATAACGGAGCTGCAATGGAGAACTTCGGAACGATCAAGGCTACTGTAAGCTCCAAAGTGCAGATCATGGGCGAATACATAATCCGCCACGACGCCATCGCAATTTGCTCGGGACAGCTAAATGTGTACAAGGAGGGTATGTACCTGAATTACGGTCAGACCACTCTCACCAAGAACGCAAAGATGTATGTAACCGGCGATCTCCAGACGCCGGAAGGCGGCAAGCTGCTGAACAAGGGTTACTTTGCCGTTACGATAAGCGGACGAGCATCCTTCTCGGGAGCGTTCTATCTCTACGGCGAGACCGTAAACAGCGGCGTATTCATCTTCGAAAAGACCGTAAAGTACTATAAAGCAAAAACAGCACGCTTGGCCGTATCCAAGAGCAGCCGCCTGATCGACTACCGCTACTATCGTCCTATCCAGAGCACAAAGCCCACTGACACAGGCAAGAAGGGCATCGATGTTTCCTATGCACAGGGCACGGTAGACTGGGGCAGGGTCAAGCTGGCAGGTATAGAATTTGCGATGCTCCGAGCATCACGTGGCTACATAAGCGAAGCAAAGCCCATGGCACAGGATGTTACCTTTGAATACAACATCACACAGGCAACTGCGTACAATATAAACGTCGGAGTTTATCACTATCTCTATGCGGAAACTGTGGAGGAAGCGAGAAAGGAAGCAAAATTCCTGCTGGAAACAATCAAGCCGTACAACATAACCTATCCTGTCGTCCTTGACGTAGAGGAACAGTACCAGGCAGACCTCGGCAAGGAAAAGCTGACAGCGATGTGTAAGGCGTTCCTGGAGGAAATAGAGGATGCAGGTTATTATGCGATGATCTACTCCAACAAGACATGGCTTACCACCCACCTTGACATGAACGAGCTGAAGGATTACGACGTGTGGCTCGCCCAGTGGAACACAGTTCCCACATATAAAGGAAACTTCGGTATGTGGCAGTACAGCAGCAAGGGTATCGTATCGGGCATCGACGGATATGTTGACCTCAATATTGCGTACAAGGATTACGCCAAAGTCATCCGCGATAACGGATTAAATAATCTGAAAAGTAATGCGGCATAACAGTTCATCCCCTGAGATTTTCTCAGGGGATGTTTTATAGCAGCAAAAAAGACCGCCATGCACAACAGGAGGGAGTGCACAGCGGTGAACGGAAAATATCAGAGGTATCATTATTCGGTTATATATCAAGACCGCCTCCTGCAGTCGATAGTCATATGATACAGCTCTGTTCTGAAACTGCAGTAACAGCTGTGTGACTGAACGGAGAAATTCCGGAATAAGCTGTGTGAGAGTAAAATGGAAAAATTTCATCTGTTTGCTTTACATCGTCGCCCTGATATGCTATAATATAAGGTGGTTATAAAAACACTTCGTTCAACAAAAGGAGACACACCATGTACAAAGAATTTTCAGACAAGGTATCCTCGCTTCAGCCCTCCGCTATCCGAGAGATACTGAAATTTACCGCTGACCCTACAGTAATCAGCTTCGCAGCAGGAAATCCTGCTCCCGAGGCGTTCCCCACAGACGTTATCGCCAAGCTCTCTGCTGATATCTTCGCTGAAGAGCCTATCAATGCACTCCAATACTCCATCACCGAGGGTTATCCCAAGCTGCGTGAGTGGCTGAAGGACGACCTGACAAAGAAGGGTATGTTCAAGGACGGCGACAACGTAATAATCACTTCGGGTGCTCAGCAGGCTATCGAGACCACCGCCAAGATCCTCTGCAACGAGGGTGATGTCATCATCTGCGAGGATCCTGCGTTTATCGGCTCTCTCAATGCTTTCCGCTCCTACGGTGTAAAACTGGTAGGCGTTCCCATGGATGACGACGGTATGATAATGGACGAGCTGGAAGCGGCTCTCAAGGCTAATCCCACAACCAAGTTCATCTACACCATCCCGAATTTCCAGAACCCCACAGGCAAGACCACGACCTTAGAACGCAGAAAGCAGATGCTGGAGCTTGCCAAGAAGTACAGCGTATACATTCTGGAAGACAACCCGTACGGTGCCCTGCGTTTCGCAGGAGAGGATGTACAGAACCTCAAGGAGCTGGATGACAGCAAGCACGTTCTGTACGCAGGCAGCTTCTCCAAGGTGCTGGCTCCCGGTCTGAGAGTCGGCTATCTCGTAGGTGACGCCGACGTGCTGTCCAAGGCCACCGTAGGTCTTCAGACAAGTACCGTACATACAAACATCTGGGCACAGATGCTCACATATCGTTTCCTCACCACAGTGGATTTCGATGCACATCTCGCAAAGCTGCGTGGTATTTACCGTGCCAAGTGCAAACTGATGCTGGATGGATTAAAGGCTGAGCTGCCCGATTTCGTACAGCTTACAGAGCCTCAGGGCGGTCTGTTCATCTGGGGTACTCTCCCCGAAAAGTACAACATGAACGAATTCTGCACCGAGGTGGTACACCGCAAGGTCGCACTCGTTCCCGGCAATGCATTCTCCACTGATGAAAGTGCTGTTTCGCACTCCTTCCGCATGAACTTCTCCACTCCCACTGACGAGCAGATCGTAAAGGGTGTGCAGATACTGGGTAAGGCTGCAAGAGAAATACTGAAATAACAACGGCTGTCGGGACATTCTCGTCCTGCCGCCATTGATATGAATATGAAAGGATAAAATCATGGACGAACAGAAAAAGAATATGCTGAGCCTTATTCAGCCGACAAATACTCCGCATCTCGGAAACTATCTTGGTGCGATGCAGAACTGGGTAAGGCTGCAGAATGATTATAACTGCTTTTTCGGAATCGCTGATCTTCATTCGATCACTGTAAGACAGGATCCCGTAAAGCTGCGTGCACAGATCAAGGAAAGCTATGCACTGCTTATCGCAGCAGGTCTTGACCCCGAAAAGAGTACACTTTTCGTGCAGGGACACAACTGCCAGCACGCAGAGCTGAGCTGGATTCTTTCCTGCTATACGCAGTTCGGCGAGCTGTCCAGAATGACACAGTTCAAGGATAAGTCCGCAAAGTATTCCGATAACATCAACGCAGGTCTGTTCACATATCCCGTACTGATGGCTGCTGACATCCTTCTGTATCAGGCTGACCTCGTTCCTGTGGGAGCAGATCAGAAGCAGCATCTGGAGCTTGCAAGAAACATCGCACAGCGTTTCAATGGCGTTTACGGCGATACATTCACTATGCCAGAGCCTTATATCACCAAGACCACAGCAAAGGTGATGTCGCTTCAGGAACCTACAAAGAAGATGTCCAAGTCCGACGAAAATCCCAACGCATCCGTATGGGTTCTGGATGACAAGGATACTATCATCCGCAAGTTCAAGAGAGCCGTTACCGACAGCGAGGCAGAGGTATGTGCCCGTGAAGGCAAGGACGGCATAATCAACCTGATGTCCATTTACTCCGCAGTTACAGGCAAGAGCTTTGAGGAGATCGAAGCGGAATTCAAGGGTAAGGGCTACGGCGATTTCAAGCTTGCAGTAGGCGAAGCAACAGCAGATATGCTGGCTCCCATGCAGGCAGAATTCAAGCGTATATCTGCAGACAAGTCCTATCTTGAAGCCTGCATGAAGCAGGGCGCCGAGAGAGCATACAAGGCAACCAGAAAGACGCTCCAGAAGGTGCATAAGAAGGTCGGTTTTGTGGTACTTTAATAAAAATATACATCAAGTATATTGCTTAGGATGATTATACAAACAGTTTCGTTAAAAGTCACGAAATCTACTTGGAAAATCAACGGAAAAGCTGTAACAATCCACAAAGTTTGCGAGTTTCCGTAATAAACTCTTGCAATTTTGGGTGTTTTCTGATAAAATAGATACGTTACTGAAAAAACCACACTAGAGAGGTAGGTGCTTCAAATGGCAAAGTGCGAAATCTGCGGCAAGAGCGTTACCTTCGGTATCAAGGTATCCCACTCTCACAGACGCAGCAACAGAACTTACAAGCCCAACGTTAAGAAGGTAAAGGCTATCGTTAACGGTACTCCTTGCAGAGTAAATGCCTGCACCCGCTGCCTGCGTTCCGGCCTTGTACAGAGAGCTATCTAATTAGACTTGTAACTTGTTAACAGAAGTTATACTTTTTACAAAAACAATTACCCCTGTCCGCAATAGTGGACGGGGGCTTTCTGTTTTCGACAGATTTTCACATCCGTGGACTTGACAAATGGATGTAATTGGAGTACACTATATTATATTAACACATGAAAGTGAGGTATCATCTTTGGTAAGCATAAAAGATCTTAAAAAGAGATATGGTGCGTACCCCGTCCTCCGTGGACTTAACATGGAAGTCTACAAGGGCGATGTATATGGCTTCCTCGGCAGGAATGGCTGCGGTAAAAGCACCACTATGAACATTATCACAAATATAATCCCCAAGGACAGCGGTGATATCACCCTAGGCGGCGGTCAGCCCGTGTCCGTAGGATATCTGCCCGAAAGCCCCACCATATACGGATATATGACTGCCCGTGAGTACCTTGACTACATAGCACACTGTTGCAAGTATCAGGGCGACATCGCAGCACGCGTAAACGAGGTGCTGGAGATCGTCGGCCTTGAACAGGCTGCGGACAGACGTGCCAAGGGCTTCTCCAGAGGTATGACTCAGCGTCTTGGTATGGGTGCTGCGATCATTGGTAACCCTGAACTGCTGCTGTTTGACGAGCCTACTTCCGCTCTCGATCCCCAGGGACGTTCGGAAGTAATAGAGATCATCACCCGCCTGAAGAACCTCGGTGCAACTATCATCCTCTCCACGCATATCCTGCCCGACGTTGAACGTGTAGCAAACCGAATCGGCATCATGAATAACGGCGTGCTCGCCGAGGAAGGCTCCATCCGTGAACTTATGAACAAGTACGGCACAGGCAAGATAAGCCTTTCCCTGAGAAATCTCAACGACGAAAACAAGATCAGACTTCTCTCCGTTGATTTCGCCCGTGCTGAATTCAACAATGACAATCTGAAGTTCAGCTTCGCTTCCGATAATACCGACGACTGTGCTGCAAGACTTGTACGCGTTATGGCTGATGCAGGCATGATTCCCGATAATTTCTCCATCGGTGCGTCCTCGCTTGAGGAGCTTTACAGAAAGGTGGTGGGCGAATAATGAAGCTTGGTTTCGGATTTAAAAAGGAATGGCTCCACTTCTCCCGTACCTTCCGTTTTGCAGGTCTGCTGGTATCGGTATTCTCCTTTGCACTCGGCAATCCGCTGCTGTACCGTGCTATGCAGTACTTCATGACGATGATGAATGATATGGCGACAGAGCTTGAGGAGATAGACCCCAGTATGGCAGGCTATGGCGATGTATTCACATCCGCTGCGGAGATACTCGGTCAGGCTGAGATGATATTCAGCACAACACTCATCGAGCTGTGCGGAACTTCGCTTCTGGTGGCAATGCTGATACTCATGGCACCCTGCGGCGGTGAGCAGAAAAAGCGTGCTACCATTATCCCCGCCTGCAGCGGTCTTGATTACAATGCATATCTGCTGCCCAAATTCGTTATGTATCCGCTGACATTCACCGTGTCCTCCTTCCTCGGCGGCATTATCGCAGGCGTGCTGTGTAATGCACTGTTTGAGGGCAACATCGGTATGGATATGATACTGCTCTCCTCTTTCCTGTGTGCGATCTATCTGTTGTTCATTATCTGCGTATACATGGCTGCGGGTATTTGCACCAGCCGCCCCGGCATCATGACAGTGTCCATCTACCTCGGTCAGAGCATCGTTCAGCTTATCCTGAATGCAATGGGTCTTTCCAAGTTCAATCCCTTTGCACTGTATACGCTGCTCTCGGGTCAGATGTTCCAGGAACACTTCTCTCTCAGCGATGAGATGTCCAGCATAGTAGTATCTGTGGTGCTCTCGATCGTAATTGCTGTGCTCATGTATCTGCTGTCACTGGCAGTCCTGAAGGCAAAGAGGACAAATAACCAGGAGGATAAACCTGAGTTCTGATTACTTCTGGTAATGCAAAATTGAATAATATGACCGCAGTATCTGCAACAGATACTGCAGTTTTACTTTATTTGTGTTTTTAATTACATCCAGCGTGATATTACAAATAGTAATTCATCAAGATAGTATGCATTTTTGTTATATACCGCCCAGTTCAAGCCAGCCTTGCTTGATATTCTTGTTAGCAAATCGTACGTTCGGCTCTTTCTCTCCTGCTTCAAACGCACCGATGTACAGGATTTCGCCTAGCTCATCCGAAGGCAGTTCCAATACAAAAGTACGGATTGTTCCTCCTGCAAACTCCGCTTCCGGTATAAGCACTGCATCGCCTATCGGTGAAATCTCTCCTCCGTTACCAGTGCCCGCCTGAATATACAACGGAAAGTATTGCGGTGCAACACCAAGGTTTTCGATAGCAATTGTAAGTGTTCCTGTATCTCCCGTGCGTGAAAGCTCCGCCTTGGTAACGGTGTAGGTATAGCCAAGCAGCTCTGTTATCTCCGCCATGAATTCAGGGACCTTCTCCCACATATATGCACCTTCCCTGATGGTATCACCCATCTGAAGATAAGTCATGTCGACAGTGTCGATCATCTCACGAAGATAATCATCGCTCCAGTAACCGTTGTCTTTCATATATACATAGCCCGAACAGAATTCTCCCACTACCGGCAGCTTCGCTTCAACAGCAGGCTGCAATGCTTTTTCATGACCCACAAGCTGCATAAGACCATCCCTACGCAGCGTAATTCCGATGTCTACTGCATATTGCGATACCGCAGTGGGTCTATCGCTGTTAACAGGCACCACCAACTGTGTCTGCTTAAATGCATCCGCCCAGTGCTGAAGCATGTCCATCTGCACCTTGTCAGAGGGCATTTCGCTGCCATCCAGGCCATAGGTATGCCATTCACCCCAGTTGCCAAAGCTTCGGATATCTATGTATTCGATGTTCGGATCGCCGTCATAGCGTTCCGCCAATGCATCGGCAAGCTCCTTTGCATACCGGATATATACTTTGTCGTCCCATTCAGGAGTCCTCTGATATCCGTGTTCGGTTTTTGCCATGACGTGATCGCATCCGTCCTCATAAACAAATCCCGGAACATACCCGTTCACATCATCCACAAGAGAGTTTGAAGGAATCACACCAAAAGCAAGTTTCTTATCCAGTTCAACGCACTGCTCCAGATACGTATCGATAACGTTCCAGTTATATGTCCCGTCCTCACTTACTACTTCATGCCATGGCACACGTGTGTATATCAGCTCGCTTTCTTCCCACGCTACACTATTACCCACCCCGTACTCATCGCTGATGAGATCCCAGTGAGAATAAGTGTAGATGGTCCAGCCTTTATGCGGATTGGTACCAGCAGGTGCATATTCCGTAATATATTCCACTGTTACCGTCTGCGTCGCCATAGTCATCACCGCAGCGAGAAATGCGATCAGTCTTTTTATCATTTTTCCTCCAAAAACATACCCCTGCCTTGCGGCAGGGGCGTTGCTGATTAAGCGTAAGTGCTGAACAGTGCACCCATGTTGTAGGCATAATTCTGAGAACTTGCGTTGGTGTACGCAAAAGCTCCCATGCTGCCCGAAAGGCGACTGATCTGCTGTGCCTTCTGCGATACCTTGCCGGTAATGCCGAAGTCATCAAATGTTGTCTTTAGATCCGTGGCCGATATCTCTGACATATACTCGGGATCAAAGGACAACTTGTTGTCACTGCCGATGGTAATACCAACTCTGCCGAGAGAGCCGGAATACACCTTAGCAGCATTAACGAGCATAACGCCTTTTTCAAGCACCGAGCTGTTATCAGAATCACCGACCTTTTCAATAAAGGTGTTGTAATCCTTCACGAATGCTTCGATGTTCTTCTTTGCAGTGTCAGCATCGTACTCACCACCGTATCTGAGGCTGTCAGCAAAAGCAGTAAGTGCCTCGGCGGAGCCGCTTACATTTGCAGCCGCTTCCTTGATGGACACTGCTTTTTCAGCTTCCTTTTCCTCGTCCTTGCCGAACATGGAATTGTACAGCTTTTCATACTCCTGCTTGATAAATCCCTTCTGGTCCTTGGTGATATTCTCCCAGAACTCATCGTAATTATCATAGCCATTGGTGATATCGTACTTGTTCTGCTGAGTATTTGCATAGTTGATCTGAGAGCTGTAACGAGTGCTAAGCTCAGCGTAATGCAGATACTGTGTTGCCATACTGGTGATAGTTGCCATAAACTTTCCCCCTTTCTGTGTTAGGATGTTTATTGTGATAGCTAAAGTGTGATAGCCAAAAGCTCTATTTTATACGTATGCTTAATCAGCCTACGCCGTATGTCTTTCTGTATTCCTTCATCTTGTCAACATACTCCGCACCGGGGATAATACCCTTTTCCAGTGCGTCGATGATATCGTTGATGGTAATGATGGAGTATACCTTAACGCCGAACTCCTCGTACACTTCCTGAACAGCGGACTTATCAGAGGTCAGACCCTTCTCCATACGGTCAACGGTGATCACCATACCCTGAAGCTCAATATCAGCAGCACCTGTAAGCTTGGGAAGGACCTCACGAAGTGCCTTGCCGCTTGTCATAACATCCTCGATGATGACAACCTTTTCGCCAGCCTCGAGATTCTTGCCGACGAACATACCACCCTCACCGTGATCCTTGACTTCCTTGCGGTCGAAGCAGTAATTTACATCCATGCCAAATTTGTTGTACAGTGCGGTACAAGCAGCCACAGAAAGCGGAATACCCTTGTATGCAGGACCAAACAGTGTTTCGGGAGTAAGTCCGTTTTCCTTAATGCACTCAGCATAGAATTCACCGAGCTTTGCAAGCTGTGCACCTGTCTTATAGTTGCCGCAGTTAATAAAGTAGGGAGCTAATCTGCCACTCTTGAGTGTGAACTCACCAAACTTCAGCACACCGCTGTCTACCATAAATTTGATAAAACTCTCTTTGTAAGTCATTTTGTTCCTCCTGATGCACAAATGTGCATACTTCTCTATCTTATTCAAATACATTATAGCATATAAGCAGCAATAATGCAAGAGTATAGCAAAAAACTCTTTATTATTGATCATGCATCTGCCAAAAACGACATTCTTGGACACTTGTTCACTAAACGCAAACCCTTTTTTACAAAAATATGTGCATTTTGGTGGAATGTACAGGGTTTTTCGCTTGACATTTTCGTGATTATGTAGTAAAATAGAATAGGCTATTTGGCATTCGGTAAAATACAGGCCTTATGCACAAGAGCTAGGCGTTTATATCTAAAGGTTTTTATATATCAACGTTACGGCGGACTAATATATGATATACAGAGAACAGCCGTAGAAACCATATACTTATTTTTTAAATTTCGGTGCAGCTGTACCGTCTGACACGCTGTCGGTTGGGGTAATTTCCGGCGGCGGATAAGTGTATCTTAATAAGCGTCGGACCACCGACGATAATATCTATGTTCCTAGAAAATTGTATATTGTTCCCGCCGAATTTAAAAAGGAGGGAAAATCAACGATGCCAACCGAATTGACCTATGTGTTGATCGGCATTGCAGCATTCCTGGTAGGTGCAGTCATCTTCGGATTCATTTGCTTTAAGCTTGGTATCAAGCACCGCATCAAATCCGCAGAAGCACAGTTTGAATCTGCCGAAAAGGAAGCTGCAAGAATTATCGCTGAAGCCAATGAAAAGGCTGCAACAAAGAAAAAGACAGCGCTTGTTGAGGCAAAGGACGAGATCTACAAGCTGCGTTCCGCCGCAGAAAAAGATATCCAGCACCTCAAGAATGACACTGAGCGCGAACTGAAGGAACGCAGAAGCGAGCTTTCCCGCTCCGAACGCAGACTTCAGCAGAAAGAAGAAAACCTCGACAAGAAGACCGACAAGATGGAAAAGCTGGAGGAACAGCTCCAGGCTAAGCACAAGAAAGCGGACGAAAAGATCGCCGAGGCTGAACAGCTCAAAGCAAACCAGATGGATATTCTGGAGAGAATATCCGGCTTCACAACCGAACAGGCTAAGGAGCACCTGCTCATGATGCTTGACAGTGAGCTTAATCACGAAAAGGCCGTGAAGATCGCCGCTTATGAACAGAGAATCAAGGACGAATCCGACGAAAAGGCTCGCCAGTATGTATCCCTTGCCATCGCAAGACTTGCTGCTGACACCGTTTCTGAAATGGCAGTGTCCGTCGTAGCTATTCCCAACGACGAAATGAAGGGTCGCATCATCGGCCGTGAAGGTCGTAACATCCGTGCACTGGAAACGCTCACAGGTGTTGACCTCATCATCGACGACACACCCGAGGCTATCACGCTCTCCAGTTTCGACCACGTAAGACGTGAGATCGCAAGAATCGCTCTGGAACGTCTAATCCAGGACGGCCGTATCCATCCCGCACGCATCGAAGAAACTGTTGACAAGGCTCGCCGTGAAGTAGAGCTGCGTATCAAGCAGGAAGGTGAGCGTGCCGTTATGGAGACCAACGTAAACGGTCTTAATCATGAACTGGTACGTCTTATCGGACGTCTTAAGTACAGAACATCCTATCGCCAGAACGTACTTAACCACTCTATTGAGGTTGCTCATCTGGCAGGCATCATGGCAAGTGAACTGGGCGTGGATCCCGCTCTCGCGAGAAGAGCCGGTCTGCTCCACGATATCGGTAAGGCACTTGACCACGAGATCGAAGGATCTCACGTACAGATAGGCGTTGACGTCTGCAAGAAGTACAAGGAAAGCCCCGAAGTCATCCATGCTATCGAGGCTCACCACGGCGATGTTGAGTGCCGCACAGTGATCGCTGCACTCGTTCAGGCAGCCGATGCCATCAGTGCCGCAAGACCTGCTGCGAGAAGTGAAAACTACGAAAACTACATAAAGCGTCTTGAAAAGCTTGAAGAGATCTGTAACTCCTACAGCGGCGTTGACAAGTCCTTCGCAATTCAGGCAGGCCGTGAGGTCCGCATCATGCTGAAGCCCGAATCCATCAACGACGACGGCATGAAGGTGCTTGCAAGAGATATCGCAAAGAGAATCGAGAGCGAGATGGAATATCCCGGTCAGATCAAGGTAAATCTCATCAGAGAGAGCCGTGCGGTAGATTACGCAAAGTAAAAACAAAAGCAACCGCTCCCGATACATGGGAGCGGTTTTAGTATGCGTATTTAAGTTCCCGTAAAATCAGAGCGACGAATGTAGTATAGATCAGGGTACGCTCTGTACACTCAGCAAGTACATATAAACAAATATCCCCCACCCTTACGGATGAGGGATATTTTATTGTAAGTTGTTAATTACAGCTTAGCAATGTACTCATTGATCTCATCGATCGCATTCTGGATTGCAGGCTCGTGGATCTCTCTGAGCTGTGTGTAAGACTGGTCACCGGTCAGGTAAACCAGGTTTGTCAGAGACTGAATGGGGTTCTCGGTAGCGGAACCATCGGAAACCTCACCAAGACCGCCCTTGAAGTCGAAGATAGGAGTCAGAGGAGTTGTGTTCAGGTCTGTCCAGCTATAGTAAGCATCAAGGTTGTAATCAGACCAGCCCTTGTTCTCCTTCTGCTGAGCCTTAGCAGCTTCTCTTACGGAAGGATCCTGAGCAGCTGTTACAGAGCAATCCAGCCAAGCTGCAACGCCGGCAGCATTGTCAGAACCCTTAACCCACATCATAGCATCCTGCTTAGCTACTACATAGTGAGCATCAGCCTGAGGATCTCTGGGGAAAGGAACGCACTTGATCTCGTCATCAGCCCAAGCAAATCTCTCCTTGAACTTAGCAAGTGTATCTTCGAATACCCATGTGGAACCGTCAGCATAGAACAGGATATCACCCTTAGCCCAAGCCATGGGGTTAACGTTCCAAGCATTCAGCTCATGTCTGGGATAACGCAGGTTCTCTCTCTGGAGAACAGACAGCATATTTTCCTCAGCACGCTCAACGTTAGGATCGTGCAGGTTATTAACGATAACACCTTCAACGTTACCTACCATGGGAGTACCTGTGGAGATCATCAGGTCATTCTCAGGGTTGTAACCGTCGAGGCAGTACTTGTTCTCGCCGCTGTTCTGGAATGCACGGGACATCTCAAGGAAAGTATCCCATGTCCACTCGCCATTCTCAAACAGTGTTCTGGGATCATCCAGACCAGCACCGTCGATAACGCTTGTGCGGTAGTACATCAGGTTGTTGAGGGAGATCTCATAGAAAGCAGCGTAGTATCTGCCGCCCAGCTTGAACTGCTCCATCATATCCTTAGCACCATCCCACTTGCCGTTGTCGAGATTGAGTATCTCGTCGATAGGCTGATATCTGCCCTTCAGAACGCCGTAGGGGAAGTCAAGGATCTCAAAGGGGAAGAAGTCGGGGGAATCACCTGCTGCGATAGCAGTAGCGAGCTTGTCATAACGCTCACCGTAGGATACTACAGTGTAATCAAAGATTCTGCCGTCACGCTCGGGATCCTTACCGGTGGCAGGAACGCCGTATGTGTTCTTGAACAGGATAGCAGCAGGAGTGGTCTCATCGATATCCCACCAAGCCATCCACTCGATTCTGTTTGTAACCTCGAGGTCGGGGTTATCAAGAGCGTCGAGATCGATAGCATCGATCGCACTGTTAACGCCGGAGTTCTCAGCGTATGTAGTTGTTGTCGCACTTGTCTGGGGAGCAACGTTGCTTGTTACTCCGGGGCCTGCTCCGGATGCGTTGCCGGACGCTACGCCACCCTCATCACAGCCTGTGAGAGAGAAGATAGTAGCTGCTGCCAGCATACCGGAGAGGATTGCCTTGAGTTTTCTCATGGTGTACCTCCATAAAGTAAATGTTGTTTTGTTTTGTACTCGAATATAAATCCGATCAGGTCAATATCTATTATACAGTAATTCCGCAACAATTTCAATATTTATTTCATACAGTATTCATGGACCATTTTTGTGCAATATCTCATAAGCAAACGAAGTAAATTTACTTAATTTAAGTCGAGTTTAAGGTTTTCTTATAAACCTGCATTTAAGAAAACGATTACTCAGCGTATATACTTTGCTGCAGCTAAAATAGGGCTTGAAAAAAACATAAAAAGATGTTAGAATAGATAATGTTGAGCTATATATAAATAAAGGAAGAGGTTTTAAAATGAAATTAGGCATGGTAGGTCTGCCGAATGTCGGCAAGAGCACACTGTTCAATGCACTTACAAACGCAGGTGCTGAATCCGCAAACTATCCGTTTTGTACAATAGAGCCGAACGTAGGTATCGTTTCCGTCCCCGACGAACGACTTGATGTTCTGGCAAAAATGTATAACCCAGAGAAGTTCACTCCCGCTACGCTGGAATTCGTAGATATCGCAGGTCTTGTAAAGGGTGCCTCCAAGGGCGAGGGTCTCGGAAACAAGTTCCTTTCAAATATCCGTGAAGTGGATGCTATCGTTCATGTCGTCCGCTGCTTCAACGATGACAACATCATCCACGTTGACGGAAGCATCGGTGCAGCACGTGACATCGAAACCATCAATCTGGAGCTTATCTTCTCCGATATTGAGATTCTGGAGCGTCGCCTTGATCGTACCAAGAAGCTGATGAAGGGTGATAAAAGTCTTCAGAAGGAAGTTGATTTCCTCGAATCTCTTATCGAGCACCTCAGCAACGGCAAGTCCGCACGCAGCTACGATTACAGCGATGATGAACGCGAGATAATCAAGACATCTCCTCTGCTCTCCAACAAGCCCGTTATCTATGCGGCCAATCTGTCGGAAGCAGATTTCACAGGCGACATCAACACTAACGAAGAATACAAGGCAGTCTGTGCCATTGCAGAAGAAGAGCACGCCGAGGTCCTGCCTATCTGTGCCCAGATCGAAGCAGAGATCTCTGATATGGACGACGAGGACAAGGCTATGTTCCTTGCCGACCTCAACCTGGAATCCTCTGGACTTGCACGTATCATCAAGACAGGTTACCGCCTGCTTGGTCTTATCTCCTATCTTACAGCAGGTCCTCAGGAAGTACGTGCATGGACTATTACCAACGGCACCAAGGCACCCCAGGCTGCCGGCAAGATCCACACCGACTTCGAAAAGGGCTTTATCCGTGCAGAGATAGTCGCATTCGACGATCTTGTTGCCTGCGGCGGTATGACAGGTGCAAAGGAAAAGGGTCTGGTACGACTCGAGGGCAAGGAATACGTAATGAAGGACGGCGATGTAACGCTGTTCCGCTTCAACGTCTGATAACATAACATCAAAACAAAAACGAGGTGACCGCATGAATAAGGTGATTCGTGGCCGTAATACAAATAATCACAAGGTGATCGCCCTGTTCGTGGCACAGGTCATAACAGGTATAATGCCTGTGCTGTTGCTCATCGCTTTCGTAATGTTCAAGCTCTATAACACAACAATCCTTGCGGCTGTATTCATCCTGCTGATCTTTTTCTGTAACATTGCATACTCGATTCTGGCACATAAATATAACGTGCTGTATTCCGGTGTCAAAGGCGAAAAGCAGCTATACCGTGCAGCCAAGAAGCTCAAAGGAAACAATATCATTTTCCGCAATCTTCCCGTACGTTACAAAAAAGGTCGTTCGGAACTTGATCTGCTGATAATCAGCCACAGCGGTATAATCATCGTTGAGGTAAAAAACCACTCGGGCACAATTTCAGGAAGTTGGAAATCCGACAAATGGACCCAGCGGAAATTCTACCGCGACGGTAAGACGACCGTTCAGGAAATGGACAACCCCATAAAGCAGATGCGAAGACAGCGTGATATCGTAAAGAGCATACTGAACGCTGCAGGCGAGAATATCTGGATAGATACTGTGCTGTATTTCTCATCTCCTAACGCAAAGCTGCGTCTTTCTCTCAGAGAGAATGATTATCTGTGTTCAAGCGATGCTGAGCTGATGAATTTCCTTGAAGAATACAAGGGCGGCGAAACTCTTTCCATGACCCGGATGCAGAAGATAGCAGATATCCTGAAAACAGCAGCAGACGACGCATAACACCACAAAAACACTAAAACCTCCGGAACAGGACATCCTTTCCGGAGGTTTTTCATATATCATCCCAATACGACACAGAATATGTCGAAAAAGCTGATCACACCGCAAAACAGGGAACGGAGCCGTCAAAATCGATGTATTTGTCAATTTTGTTTGTTGCATTTTCACAAAAGAACAAAGCCATAAAACTGCATTGCTTCGTCGTCATAATGCAAGTTTTTTTGCGTTTTCATGCAAAAAGTTTTCAACTTTTTCAACGTGGAAAATTGTTGATAACGCGGTTGAAAACGTTGAATTGTTGATATATTTCAAAAAGTTTTCAACAGTCAACCCTCTGAAACGGCGGTATAATCCCACTATTGACGTTTTTTTCTGTTGAAAACACAGTTGAAATCGTGGAAAGATACTTTTACTGTACCTCTCAGATAAGCAAGCCTTGCAAAGCCTTTTGTAAAGCCAATCCAAGGTGGTTGTTAAGAAATCTTAACACTATTTGTAATATATACTGATAATATTCAATTTGTAATTGTTGATTTTGTCCGAAATGTAGAATATGACAAAACTGTGAATTCTTAACGGAATATTAACAGACATTTGATGCTTTTTCTGCTACAATAGATGTATCAGACAGAAAAGAAAGGACAAAACAAATGTGGCAGATCATAACTGAAGAACTGATCAACGAAGATGGAGTACGCTATACAGCATATGGCTTCATGTGCGGAGAATACACCATACATGATTTCACATCACTTCCCGAAGAAGCCGAAAGCTTTCTCAGGATACTCAACAGCTTTGAGGTATCAACGCTGCACGCAGCCGAAGTGATCGAGGATTATTTCGCAGTACGCTGATTGTTCATCAGCAATCTGTTGTCAGCAGAGCACGAATGTGCCATCCTGACGACGCTCCACCGCATCCATCAACTCCAGTCCGAGAATGATGGAACATATCTCATCATGCCGTTTACCCGTTTTTTCGATGATCTCATCAAGGGTAAGCGGTCTTTCTTTTATCAGCGACATCACCTGTGCCTCCTCAGGGCTGAGATGAAGCTCCTCCTCAGACTCCGGTGCCGGCGTTTCCTCCTCTGCTAATTCTGATTTTTCAACGACCGCCTTCCTTGTCTGTCTGACAAGTCCGGTATCACGCTCTTCTGCCAATGCCTTCACCTGCCTCTTATACGGAGTGTATTCACCACCCTCGGCACGTCGCTGAAGTTCGGCAAAGATATCGCTTATATCAAAAAGCGGAAGTGCATAGTCACGCAGCAGCGAAACAGAACCATTAAAGCTGCCATCCGTAATATCACAGGGAGGAACGCAGAAAACCGGCTTACCCTGATTCCGTGTTATTCCGGCAGTCACCAGACTGCCGCTTCTCGACGACGCCTCGATGACCACAGTGCCCACCGATAACCCCGCAATTATTCTGTTGCGACGTCTGAAATATGGCGCATTCGCAGAGGAATAAGGCAGCAGCTCCGACACAAGTGCTCCGCCGCTCTTCAGCACTGTCTTTTTCAATTCCTCATTTTCGGCAGGATAATTCACCTCCAGACCGCAGCCCATAACGCCCACAGTATATCCGCCGCATTCAACTGTGCATCGATGTGCCTGCCCGTCTATACCTACCGCCATACCACTCACGACTGCTATTCCCTTATCGGATAAACTGCCGCATAAAACATCGGTGATCCTCGTTCCGTATTCTGACGGTACTCTCGGACCCACTATCGCCACCGCAGGGGTCTTAGAAAGTGGCGAAAGGTCGCCCTTTACAAACAACACGATAGGCGGATCATCGATACGCTTGAGCTGCGGCGGATACTCCGCATCATCCAGTGTCACGATGCGTATTCCAAGAAGCTCACATTGTGCGATCAGAGCCTTGACTTCTCGGTTACGGGTACGCTCCACACGCTGCTTTTCCGCTGATGTGAGCAGGTCGCATTTCCCGTCACGCATCGCCCGTGCCGCTTCCAGAGCGGAGCTGTAACGACTTAAAAGCTGCGTCGTGCGATCGTTGTGCGGCAGCATTACAAGTAATATCCAGAGCCAGACCTCAACGTTAGTCATATGATCATCCTCCCGTAATTATCAACGATCCCCCGCCATATGACGAGGGATCGGTTGTATCAGATTATACCTTGAGCACCATGCTGGAATAAGCAGGCAGAGTGAGCCCGCCAAGCTCGACCTCATTTCCTGTAAGCAGGTCAGTAGCCTTTCCGCCACGGTTGAGATTGAAGGTGAAAGGTGCACCGTCAGCATTGATAACGGTGATAAGATCATCACCGTTACAGCTTCTGATAAACGCATACTGTCTGTTTGTAAGCTGTACCATGTTGTATGTGCCGTGAGAAGCCGCAGGATGCTCCTTGACAATATCCGCCAGAGTACGGATATGACCACACAGATCGCAGACACCCTCATTCTTCATCTTTTCTGCATTGAATTCGGGACGCAGAACATCATCGCTGTTACCACGTTTATCGCCAAGCACACCATACTCACTGCCATAATATACCGCAGGAATGCCGGGCATCATGAACATCAGTGTGTAGATGAGCGGCAGATGTTCCTTCACCTTGAGCATGGATGCAATTCTTGTAACATCATGATTGTCAACAAAGGTGAACAGATGCTTTCCTCTGTAAATACACCAGTTTTCATTGCCGAACTGACGGTTGATGGAATGGGATATCTCAAACATATTCATATCGTTGAAGCTGGAGAAAAGACCCTTGTAACACTCATAGTTCGTCACGCTGTCCAGCATCTGATCGTTCATCCATATGTTGTAATCGCCGTGGAGAGTTTCACCCAGCAGGAAAAAGTCCTCGCTGAGCCATTTGCAGTGACCACGAAGCTCTCTCAGGAAATTGTGGTCCAGACAATATGCTACATCAAGACGCAGTCCATCAATGCCGAATTCATTTTTCCAGCCTGTGATGCAGTCCTTGATATACTGCTTTACATCGTAATTGTAGAGGTTGAGCTTTACAAGCTCGTAATGTCCCTCCCAGCCCTCATAGTAAAAACCATCGTTATAGGGCGAATTACCTTCACGCACATGGAACCAGTCTTTCTTTGAACTGCCAAGTCTGTGTTCACGAACATCACGGAAAGCCGCAAAATCTCTGCCTACGTGATTGAACACGCCATCCAGCACTACCCTGATACCATTCTCGTGAAGTGCATCGCACACCTTTTTGAAATCCTCATTGGTACCCAGACGACGGTCGATTCTTGTGTAGTCGATGGTGTCATAACCATGTGCTACGGATTCGAACACGGGACCAAAGTAAATTGCATTGCAGCCCAGTTCTTTGATATGCGGTATATCATCGATAAGACGGAGGATCGCATGGGACGGCTCCGACTGCTGATCATTTACACGCTCACATCCGAAATATCCGATGGGATAAATGTGATAAAAAACTGCACTTTCAAACCAATTCATAAATTAACTCCTTAAAAACGCTGTGATACAGGCTGCAATAATATAATGTTTTGATTTTTCGCACCGATATAATCGACAGCCTTTGCTTATTATACAACACTCCGCAGAAAAAGTCAAGTTTTTTGTGTAATTCCACCAAACAAAGCCAACTTTTATTGCACATATATGAGATTTTGCCCTAATATTATTGAAATCAGTTACATGAAGTGATATAATAAATAAGTAGTACAATGCAATTGATATTGCATCAATGATAAAACACTTCAGACCTCAAGAGGTAATTAATATGCGACATAAAAAATCGAAACAGATTCTGTCGCTGATACTCGCGACAGTAACGATGATATGCATGCTTCCGATGACCGCATCGGCCGCAGAAAAGGGCGAGACCGTCCGCGTCGGAGTCTGCCCTGATTTCGGTATATACAAGAGCGGAAGCCAGTACAGCGGCTTTGCCTATGATTATCTGACCGAAATACAGAAATACACCGGACACAGATACACCTATGTCGAAGCGGCACCCGCTGAACTCGTGGAGATGCTGACAGAGGGTCTTATCGATGTGATTCCCTGCGTTTCCGGAGAAGAATATGAAAGATTCACTGAATATTACACAGAATCTATGAGCCGTTCGGCAGATGCGATCGCACCTGAACTCACTGACATTTCGCTGACGAAGAAATTCACGGCGGTTTATATCAACGACAACAACAATGTCCCTGTGGGTTATTTCGATACAGACGCTATCAACCAGATCACGATAGGTTATCTTGCCGACAACAAGACAAAATACTTCCAGAACGATCTGTTCATCAAAGGCGAAATAGATCATGCCGACTTTGTGGAATATAACACTGAAGAACAGATGCGTTCCGATTTCAATTCAGGCAAGATCGATGCGGTCGTAAAGGAATGCTTCCGTTCGTGGGAAGATGAAACTATCGTATACCAGTACGGTACCGCGGATTGCTACTTTATGCTCTCCGGAGAGGACAAACAGCTTTCACACCAGCTCGATCAGGCTGTCAATGCAGCAAATATGGCTGACAGCGATTTCGCTATTTCCCTGTACCATAAACACATGGAAAAACACGGTGTATATAAGTACGCTTTCAGTGATGCCGAAACCGCCTACATAGAAACCCATCCCACCCTGATGGTTGCATACAATATGCAGGGAAGTATTCTCGAACAATATGACAGTAACAGCGGAAATATTATCGGCTATACCGGCTCCGTGATCGAAAGTCTGGAGGAATTTACAGGTATGGATATCCACATCACGCCATGCTCCACACTGGAGGATTGCGTGAAACTGCTGTTAAACGGCGAAGTGGATATAATATGCGGCGGCGTTAATGCTGATAGTATGTCGGCATACGGAAATTACTACGTCACATCCCCTTACGACTCGACCCCCATCATTCTTGCAACAAAATCCGGGGCAGTGCTGTCATCTAATATGAAGATAGCGATCCCGTTTTCCTATGATGATGCTGCAAGGTATATTTCCACCGATCACCCGACCGCCACTCCACTGATATATGCAGATATACGCAAATGTATGAACGCTGTCATCAACGGTGAAGCGGACGCCATCTGTGCCGGAGCATATGAGACCGTTTATCTCATCAATGACGGCTATGAAGAAATATCGGTCGTGGAAATAAGCTCAACACCGCATACCGAATGTTTTGCAATGGCAGACAATGCACCGACAGAACTCAGAATGATACTTGGCAAGAGCATCTCACGCTTCTCCGGAAACGCTAATGATATCAGCCGCTACAAAAGCCTCGCCACAGCAAACCAGATAAACGGAACCGTATCAAAAACATTAGTTTACCTGTGCTTCGTCCTGCTGGCTGTGGTGATCATTGCAACACTGGTATTCATACTGATCAGCCTTATCAAGACACGCCGTGCCAATGAACTTGATCCGCTGACCGGCGGCAGAAACCGTGCAAAGTTTATTGAAGACACCAAAAAGCTCATCAAAAAGACATCGGCGGATAAATGGGCACTTGTACTGTTCGACATCAACAAGTTCAAATATGTAAATGACCGTCTGGGCTACGCGGAAGGCGACAGGATGCTGGAACGTCTGTACAAGACGCTTTCAGACAACATGGAGGACAACGAAGTATTTGCAAGACTTGCAGACGACAACTTCGCCTGTGCTATACATAACGCCAACGACGCAGAGATAACCACCCGCATGAATGCGATATTCAGTGAATTCGACCGACGTAACGGTCTGTTCGTAAAATATCCCGTAGCATTCAGTGCAGGCGTGTGCCGTCTTGGTCAGTGCCGGGACATGGGCGACGTCAGCAGAGATATCGACATCAACACCGCTCTTGATCGCTGCACGATCGCAAAGAGAACGCTAAAAGGACTTCATTATTCGTCAATTGCATTCTACGACGGAAAAATCCGCGAAAAAACGCTGCGTGAAAAGGACTATGAAAACCAGATGCCTTCAGCACTTAAACAGCGTGAATTCGAGTGCTACCTCCAGCCAAAATACAGCCTTAAGACACGTCACATCGAAGGTGCGGAAGCTCTTATCCGCTGGAACAGCAAAGACTTCGGATTTGTATACCCAAACGAGTTTATCCCGCTGAGCGAGAAAAACGGATTTGTTGTGGAGCTTGACTTCTTCGTTCTGGAAGAAGTGTGCAGATCAATGCGTCGCTGGCTGGACGAAGGCAGAGAGCCCGTCGTGATATCAGTCAACCAGTCCCGTCTGCATCTCAACTACGATGACTATATCTGGCGTCTGCGTGAGATAGTGGATAAATACGAGATACCGTATGAGTATATCGAGCTGGAGCTTACCGAGAGCGTGTTCACAGAAAACATGGAAAAGCTGCTCACTATCATGCACAAGCTGCACGATATCGGCTTCAAGCTGTCACTGGACGACTTCGGCAGCGGCTATTCATCGCTCAATATGCTCAAGGATATCCCTGTGGATGTTGTGAAGATAGACCGTGAATTCTTCAACGGAACCGTGAATTCCGAAAAGGGCCGTGCGGTCATCTCCACCGTGGTGGATCTCGCCAAAAATCTGGACATGGAAGTTATATCTGAGGGCGTAGAAACACTGGAACAGGTAGAATTCCTCACAGAGATCAACTGTGCTATGGTACAGGGTTATTACTTCGCAAAGCCCATGCCGATATCCTCGTTCGAGGAACTGTGGCATAAGGACACGGAAGATAAGAACCAGACAACAGAACAGTGATTCGAAAACAATGACTGCGGCGGAAATATTCTGCCGCAGTTTTTATGAAAGGAAAAAAAGATATGAACATCTCTTATTTCGATATCAACGGCGTTCCGTCAAAGCTATTCCACGCAGAAAATGCACGCGGAACAGTACTCGCCATCCATGGCTTCGGCGGAAGCAAAAACAGCGGTGCAATCGCAGGTCTTGCCGAAAGAGTGTGTCCCGCAGGACTGAATGTGCTCGCGTTCGATCTGCCGGCTCACGGCGAAAGGATGGGCGGCGCCGAAGAGCTGGCTCCTCGCCGCTGCATCGCTGAAATACTTGCCGCGGAGGAATATATCCGCAGTGAAACAGGCGGAGATATGTACGCTTTCGCCACCAGCTTCGGTGCAATGTGTATGCTGCACCGCCTCAGCACCACGAAAGACGATTTCCGCAGGATCGTGCTCCGTGTGCCGGCGGTGAATATGGCACGGTCTCTTTTTGCGATCAGCAGACAGCAGGACAGCACCCTTACTCGCGAAAAAGCATCAGTACATGGCTTCCATGTTACCATCGGACGTGAATACCACATCCCCTATTCTTTTTACGAGCAGCTCAAAGAACTTCACTGTCTGCGTACAGACGACACCTGGAACAGCAGCAGGATATTGACCGTATATGCCGATGCCGATGAGCTGGTAGATCCGGACGATACGGCTGAGTTCCTGCACCGCAATCCACACATGAGGTCTGTATGTATCAACGGAGCTACTCATCGTATGCCCGATCCGCAGCATCTCTCTGAAGCATTGGATGCCGCATACGAATTCATTGTTAACAACTAAACAAAACGAAAAGCGTGATGCTATATGGTTATCCTCCATATATCGTCCGCTTTTTTGTTACAATGTTACAATCTTTTTCTATACTTTTTACACAAATGATGCCTAGCTATTGACAAAATATTTGTTATAAGTTATAATTAACTCACAAAATATAAAGGGGCAAACTATACCCTTTTTACGATACACAAGGAGGTGACACGCATGAACGAGCCTTATGAGATCAAAGCTGAAATCCTTGAAAAGCAGCTTGAAGAAGCACGCAAAGAGATCAATGCCCTCAAACTCGCAGTGCGTGCCGAAAACCTGAAAGTTCGTATATCTTCCGAATATAGCAATTTCGGACTGTGGGAATACGATATCGCAGACGATATATGCTATCAGTACAAGAAGCTGAACGGCATATATGAAAGCAATCTTGAGCCGATCGTTCATTTCCGTGATACGATCATCGGCTGGGGTACGGTGTTTGTTGACGATATTCCCGTATTCCACAAGTTCTGCGACGCAATGGAACGCGGCGACAGGGACATCTGCTATGATGTACGTGTTGTAAATGATTTCAGCGATATAGTATGGTTCAGATACGAAGGCAAGACGATATATGACGATCTCGGCAATCCCCAGAGAGTCATCGGAAGAACACTTGATGTGACCGAGGAAAAGGGCGGTACAGGTATAGAGACCGACGACCGTCACGATATACTCACAGGTGCATTTGTTTACGATGCCTTCGTGGAAGCCGCAGAAAAAAGAGCAGCGGAAAAGAACATTAAAAATTCCGCCCTCATCGTTATAGGCATAGACAGATACAATGAGCTGGCAGCATCCGCAAGCTGTGATACCGATTATATCCAGCGTTCACTTGCAAAGGTGCTGGAAGCACAGAGTGCGGTGGAACAGGGTAGTCTTTTTGCAAGAATCGAAGACGGTCTTTTTGCGTTCTATGTCAGATTCAACGATATCCCCAACCTCAACGCCATAGCGTCAAGATTGATATTCAGATTCCATGACTTCGGTCTCGTTGACAGCGACAGCGGCATTAAGATCACCGTCAGTGCGGGTGTAGCATTGTTCACCTACAAAAAGAAGTACGATCAGATCTACGCTGAGGCAACTGCTGCACTTGCAGCAGCATTTAACAAAGGCGGCAACGGATATCTGCAATACAATTCTTCGATGGCTGTTGCTGAAAATGCAGATACGAAAGAAAAGCTTCTGGAAAGCATAAAAGGCTCTGCCGACACAGAAAAGATCTATCAGCTTATCAGCCGTTCCATAACCGACAGCAAGAATTCAAAAACACTCATGACGCTTGCCATAGAACAGGCAGGCAAATATACCGTTTCGGGATATGTGTATCTGATCGAATACAAAGAAAACTCTCCTCAGTACACGTTGATATGGAGCGAAAACGGTGATACAGAGTATTCCGATACTCTCCCTGCCGTTGTCCCGGTGCTTGAAAAATCCGAACTGACAGAACTCTTCAAGGACACTACTCTCCTCGCCCTGTCTGAAAAGCGTCTGGACGCCAATGGTTACGGCATGAAACACGTCAACGGAGCGTACTGCTCTGTCGTTGCACCTATCTTCTCAGAGAATGAGCTTTTCGGTTTTCTGACATTCGTTCACGACAGCTCCAAAACATGGCAGCCGTCGGATGTGGAGCTGATAGAAAACATCGCAACCACATGCAACTATATCGCAACCCGCAACAAGGTGACCGATCGTGCAAAGAGGCACGGCAGCTTCAACAGTGCTGTAGCAAACGGTCTTAGCCTTGAGGCGTTCTCAGTTGATCCCGCTACTTTCACGGTCGATCACCCCGGTAATAATATGGCTGCTATCTACGGACTTAGCCGCGGCGACATCTGCTATAAGAAGATATACGGCCTTGACGCCCCCTGCGAGGATTGTCCGCTTCATCAGATAAACGCAGGACAGCTAACTGCAACCAGTGCTCACTACAACATCACCACAAACCGCTGGGAAAATATCGCTGCCTCCATCATGGACACCACCGACGGAACGGTACGCTGTGCAGTCAGCAAGGTAGATATATCCTCTACGCTCGATAAAGTTCAGACGCACGATACGCTTACAGGCGTGCTGGGCTTTGATCGCTTTGCCGCTGATGCTATGCGTATAGCGGCACATAATCCCGAATGTGGTTTCATCACAGTAATAAACATCGCCAACTTCCGCAGACTTAACGAGAATAACGGATATGAATTCGGAAATTCAGTGCTCATCGCTGTTTCTGATGTTCTTTCCGGCTCCGTAGGCAAGGGCGAGCTTCTATGCCGCTCCGAAGGTGCACGGTTTGTTGCTCTCTACCGAAACAAGAGCAGCGACGAACTGGAGAACCGCCTTAAGCAGATACTGCTGAGTGCCCAGAAGCAAGTTGAGGAAAAATGCGGAATACAGATATTCCTCGTTGCAGGTGCGTTCCAGATGAGCGGAGAGAACATCGGAATCATGGCTTCGCTCGACCGTGCCATCATCGCACAGAAGACCGTCAAGGACAAGGCATATTACAACTCCAATATGATCGTCTTCTACGACAATAAGCTGCAGGATGATCTTCAGACACGTCAATATATTGAAACTCATATGAACGAGGCTCTTGAAAACAACGAGTTCAAGATCTATTATCAGCCACAGGTAAACGTTGAAACAGGCGAGGTCGTTGGTGCAGAAGCTCTCGTCCGCTGGATAAGACCGGACGGCGAGATCATCTCTCCCGGCAAATTCATTCCGATATTTGAGCAGAACGGCTTTATTGCAGATATGGACTTCGCGATATACCGCCGTGCCATTGCTGATATCCGTCGCTGGCAGCGTGCGGGAATAACGCCTCCCGTCATTTCGCTCAACATCTCACGTCACCATATGATGGACGATTCGTTCCCGTCAAAGATATGTGCGCTTGTGGACAATCTCGGCGTACCCCATGATATGCTGGAACTTGAGATCACCGAAAGTATGCTGACAGAAAACATGAACAAGCTTCTGGATATCATGACACAGCTTAAGAATGCAGGCTTCCGAATCGCGGTAGACGACTTCGGCTCGGGCTATTCATCGCTCAACCTCATCACACTGCTTCCCTTCGATACTCTGAAGATCGACGGCGGCTTCTTCCTCAGAAACAAGCTGACGGAAAAAAACCGTGCCGTTATCACTTCCGTAATGGAGATGGCAAAGAACCTGAACCTGTACACCGTATCCGAGGGTGTGGAAACTCCCGAACAGGTAGATTTCCTGAAGGAGATAGGCTGCGATACCATTCAGGGTTATTACTACTACAAGCCCATGCCCACACCCGACTTCGAAAACCTCATGCAGCAAAACGAACAATAACAAAACTCCCCGTCGCACACGGGGAGTTTCTATTACCATTTGCGTTTTTCGTGAGGACAATAATTATCTGCTCTTGCTGCACGAAGCTGTGCATAACATCCGCACTTCTGACAGGTTCCGGCGTTCATGTGATCACAGGACGTGCATAGTGCCAGCCTCTCGGCATAGGTCTTTTCATCGCAGCGGAGAGCCTCGGGTATCTCCGCAATACGTTCCTGCACCAGCTTCGAAACATCTATCCGTCCTGCCTCCTCAAGCAGACAGCGTACACAATGCTTGTTATTTTCCATTACACCTTCATCGTTACTGCTGCAACGCCGCAGGCAGGAAGCACCACATATGCCCTGCCATCCTCGACACGGACAGGCAGCTCCTTGATGACTACATTATCTGTGTCCGTAAAGGTGTTGTGATCGTGCACATCGCCTGTCAGAACTCGTGATGTTGCGGATCTGATCTCACCGAATGCGGAGCCTATCTCCATCTCGAACTCTCTGTCCAGTGCACAGTTGGAAAGAGTAACAAGAATATCGCCGTTATCATTGATGGACGCAGAGTGGCTGATGCAGGGCACTGCAGACTCGCTGTCAGTCGCTTCGTTTTCTGCGTGGCTGTAAATGAGCGTTGCGTCCTGATGATCCTTGTACAGATCGAACACGTGATAGGTAGGCGTCTTGACGGTGACCTTGCCCTCTGTAAGCAGAACAGACTGCAGTACATTTACCGCCTGTGCAATGTTCGCCATGTATACTCTGTCGGAATGGCTGTTGAATATGTTCAGATTGATAGCAGCAACGATCGCGTCACGCATCGTGTTCTGCTGATACAGAAAACCGGGATTGGTGCCTTCCTCAACGTCGAACCAGCATCCCCACTCATCCACGATAAGACCCACCTTCTTTTCAGGGTCGTAGCGGTTCATGATCTCGCTGTGACGTGTGACCAGTGTTTCCATCTGGAGCGTTGCGTTGATGGTCTCATAATACTCTGCTTCAGTGAACTTTACTGCATCGCCCTTGTGCTCCCAGTTTCCGTAGGGAACAGTGTAATAATGCAGCGAAAGGCCCTTCATATTCCATGTGCCGATGTTCTTCATGCAGACCTCAGTCCAGTTGTAGTCATACGCATTGGGACCACAAGCGATCTTATACAGATTGTTTCCGCTGAAATCACGGCAGTAGCTCTGATATCTGCGGTATGTATCACAGTAATACTCAGGTGTCATATTACCACCACAGCCCCAGTTCTCGTTGCCGATACCGAGATACTTCAGCTTCCAGGGCTGCTCTCTGCCGTTCCTGCGACGAAGCTCCGCCATGGGAGATACTCCGTCAAAGGTCATATATTCTATCCACTCAGCAAGCTCCTCCACAGTGCCGCTGCCCACGTTGCCTGCGATGTAAGGCTCACAGCCCACAAGCTCGCAAAGACGCAGGAACTCATGTGTGCCGAAGCTGTTATCCTCCACAACACCGCCCCAGTGGATGTTGATCATCTTCTTACGGTCAGCCTTGTCGCCAATACCGTCCTTCCAGTGATATGCATCAGCAAAGCATCCGCCCGGCCAGCGGAGTACAGGAAGCTTAATATCCCTGAATGCTTCTACGACGTCCTTGCGGAAGCCTTCGATGTTAGGAATGTCGCTGTTTTCTCCGACATACAGACCGTCATATACACAGCGTCCGAGGTGCTCGGAGAAATTACCGTATATCTCACGGTTGATATGGCTCCTTCTGTCCATGGGGTTGATAGTGAGTCTGAGCTTTTTCATAGGGGTTGCCCTCCTGTTTTATTCGTTAATATTAGTATAACACTTGACAGGATAATTTCAATGATGTATCATATTAATAAAACTGATATATCCTACGATTCGAGGTGCAGATATGAAACTCCACACGCTTGGTATGGACTACCATCACAGCAGCGATTTTTTAATCGACCGCCCGAACGGATCGGGTGATGACCTTATAGTGATATTCAAGACATCTGCTCTGATAAAGCTGAACAATAATATTGAACATGTATCGGCAGGAAGTGCTGTGGTATATCCTGCAGGGCAGCCTCAGTACTACGGTGCAGACGGCGGCGAATACATAAACCACTGGGTGCATTTTGAACTTACAGACAGCACATATGCCGAAAGGATAGGGCTTCCGTTCAACACGGTGATACCCGTACATGATATGCCTGCGACCGAACGCTGCCTGGAAATGCTAAGCGTGGAATCGGTATCCGCAAGCAGAAACTCCGAGGAAAGCTGCAATCTGCTGCTGCGGGTGCTGATGGCAAAGCTTGCAGAGGGTGCAGATATGCAGTACGGCGGCTCTGCCCACAGCCCCGCCCTCAGGGAGCTGCGTGCCTCTATACGAAGAAATCCTGCCGACAAGCGTGGAATAAAAGAATTTGCACAGGCACTGTCGCTAAGCCCATCCCATTTCCAGAGCCTGTACAAACAGGAATTCGGCGTGAGCTGTTACGAAGACCTGCTGACCGCACGCCTTGATATGGCGAAATATTATCTCAGAAGCACCGCCTTGCCCGTCCGCCGCATAGCCGAATTATGCGGATACGAGAACGATGTTCATTTCATCCGCCAGTTCAGAAAACGTACAGGCATTACGGCAGGCGAGTACCGCCGACAGAAATAATTTCCGAAACGCTATTGCAAAATCCGCAGACATGTGTTATTATATTCAAGGTATCTGCGGATACTAAAATTAAATACGGTGTTTTCTTTGCCTAACCACCGTTAAAAAACAAGGAGTTTTCTTATGTCAAAAAACGAGTGCTTCGAGGTTAAAAACCTCGCCCGCCTTGCGGTCGTCGCCGCTCTTTACGCAGCACTGACGCTGGCTCTTCCCGGAATATCCTTCGGACTTATCCAGCTTCGTTTTTCCGAGATACTGGTGCTTCTGTGCTTTTACAGGCGTGATTACAGCGTCGCTCTTATCGTGGGCTGCTTCATCGCCAACTGCTTCAGTCCCATGGCTCTGATGGATATGGTATTCGGCACGCTCGCTACCGCTATCGCTGTTATTCCGATGTATTCGGTGAAGAACATCTGGCTCGCTTCGTTACTGCCCATAGTAAGCAATGCGGTAATTATCGCAGCAGAGCTGTTCATTGCCTTCGACCAGCCTATATGGCTCGGCATGCTCACCGTCGGTGCGGGAGAGCTTGTGGTGATAACCGTCATCGGCTGTCCGCTGTTCAGACTTGCACTGGAGAAAAACGGCAGGCTCACAGCTGTACTCGGCTTCAGAAATGCAAAGATCAGATAACACAACGCCCCGTGAACATCCGGGGCGTTATCATTTTATGATATGCAATAAAGATCATTGCCGTGAAACTGCACGCGTGCTCCGCCCGGCACCTGCCGCAGCACCTGATACACATTAAAGCTGTCCGGATACGGCGTTATAAGACCCATTATAGAGATACCAAACAATATGCCGTTCAGCACCTTATACTCAGCAGGCATCAGCCAGAACAGCACCAACGGCAGGATGCCCAGTATATACGGCATAAGCGACATAACGACAAATCTCCTGCGGGTCAGAGGGAAAGACGCCAATGCCACTGCAGCAAGCTGCTTAGGCATGATTCCGATATATACAGTTGCACCTTTCGGATATACTATCGCGTGCAGAAGCTCATGCACGATCACCAGCACAAGTCCGATCGCTGCCCCCACTGCGATAAACGGAAAAGAAACAACCCGTTCACCGCTTAAAAACGTCTTGAGAAACATTGAAATGAATATCACCACCAGAGATGGTACCATAAACGGAACTGCTTTCAGCATCATTTCGTTCACAGTGTCGGGCATGTCCAGTTTTCGTGCGTCAGTCGGAAGCTCGCCACGCTGATATCCGGCTGCATCCCTGACGATTCCTGCCCATTTAATATCTGCCATGACCGGTCCTCCCTTTATAATTTTGCGATCATTATATATTCCTCGTCGTTTTCATCAACCACTTCAAAACCCACCGAACGATACATCCTTACTGCGTAATTTGCCTTCTGCACTGCAAGTGACGCCTGTGCATATCCGCTTTCCCTCAAGGACGAGAGCATGGTCTTCATCAATTCTGTGCCGATGCCATGTCCACGATACTCTTTATACAGCGATATCGCAAAGGACGGCGTTTCGTCGTCCACATGACCGTAATCATCCATGATACGCACCCATGCCGCACCGATCACTTTCCCCTGCACCTCCGCCACATAGCATCTGTCGTGTTCACTGCCGCTGAAATCCTTAATGTACACCTGAATGTCGTCGTTTTCGATGATCGAGCGAGGCGGAGGCTCTACTCCCTCAGGAATGAATATCGCTTCATAGATGAAATCATCCAGCAAGGGATATTCGTCTTTTCTTATCGGGCGGATTATGTAGTCCATGCTTACCTCTTTCTATAAATATCCCCACAGATTGCTCTGTGGGGAATATGTTATGCTGTTTTCTTTCCGATACGGATAAGTCTTACGATAACAGGGTTAAGTACAAGGTTGATGGCAAACTCAATAATGAAGTTTATGCCTACCAGACCAAAGATCATGTACGCACCGACATTCTCATAGCCAAAGCCTGCCGCCCATTCGCTCACTGTATCCATAAAGAAGATGCAGCATCCCAGCAGGAATACGCCTGTGTTAACGATGGGAGTGACAACAGCCGCCACTATCACAGCGAGCGTGTCATTCTTCTTGGAAAGGAGCTTGTAGATAAGTCCTGCTGCCGTTCCCGCCAGTGCACCTTTAAGCAGACAGGTGATCACCGTGCCGATGATGTCCACCGCCAGAAACGCTCCCGCGTCTGTAAGCACTACGACTACGCCGAACACAAAGCCCAGCCACGCACCTGCTTTCCAGCCGTACAGGGCAGATCCCACAACGATGGGGATAAGCACGAATGTGATGCTGAACATACCAAATCTCATTCCCAGCGAAATAAGCTGAAGAACAACTACGATAGCAGTCAGCAGACCGATACCAACCAGTTTCTTGGTATCAAACTTTTTGTTTTCCATAAGGAACTCCTTGCTGGCATTCGGACCTTCATTCCGATATGCCGCGGGTATATATTTACGGACTTATGTCCGCAGACCCCATATTATAACTCTCTGTATAAAACAGATGAATTTGACGATTTTGGGTTACTGTTTTACATTTTTCTTGTAGATATCAAGCAGGCCTGTCATGATAAGGCTTCTGTCAAGGATGAAGTCGTGCTTGCAGAGAGGCTTTATCACGGAGGAGAAACCACCCGTTGCGATAACCGTGCACTTCTCACCAAGCTCCTTCTCAAAATTATCGATCATGCCATCCACCATATACGCCGTTCCGTAAAGCAGACCCGAACGCATACAATCAATGGTGTTCGTGCCGATGACATTCTTCAGAGGCGGATCGTTGTTGATGCCGATGAGCGGAAGACTTGCAGTGCGATTTGCCAGTGCCTCGATGGAAATCTTCACACCGGGAGCGATGATGCCGCCGATGAAAGCACCTGTTTTTGTAACCGCCAGTATCTTTGTGGCGGTACCGAGATCGATAATTATAGCAGGGAGAGGATAGTGCTCCTTCGCACCCACCGCAACCGCCGCCATATCCGCACCGAGAGATGCCGGTTCATCGATTCTTATATCCAGACCCGTCTTGAGACCGGGACCGACAGTCAGTGCCTTACAGCCACAGAGCTTTTCGATAGCTTCCTTGAGCTGTCCCGTTACAGGCGGTACCACGGACGAGATTATCGCACCCTTTATCTCATCGGGCGTGTGTCCGTAAAGTCGCAGGATATCGCTTATGGTGATCGCATACTGATCAGCCATACGGTATCTGTCAGTATCGATCCTGGACTCAAAAATGAGCTGTTCGTTCTCATCAAATCCGCCAATGCAGGTATTTGTGTTTCCGACGTCAAGTGTGAGTATCATTTGAAATTACCTCGGTTTAGTTCATATATTCTCCGCTGTATTCAAGCAGAGTAACGCTCTCCACACCCTCTACCGCATTGAAACGGCTGATGTAGCTGGTATCGTTGTTCTTTATCTTGACCTCAACAGTGAGTTCTATACGGTCGCCTGTCTGTGTCTTGTTCTTCAGTTTGTACTTAATGGCACCAAGGATGCCGTTTACATTCACTTCGTTATCAGCGGTGTAGCGAACGATCAGCAGGTAACTCTTACGCTCCTTCTTGAAGATAGTGAGGAGTATGTAGATAACTGCGATAACAACTGTGCCGATGATAGCCACCCAGTAGAGCTGTGCACCTGCGGTGATGCCCGCTGCAATGCCCCAGAAGAGGAAGCCTATATCCAGCGGATCCTTGACCGCAGCACGGAAACGAACGATAGACAACGCACCCACCATACCGAGAGAGAGCACGACATTCGCACTGATGGTCATGATGATAAAGGATGTGACTACCGTTGTCAGCAGAAGAAGGATGTTGAAGTTGTCGCTGTAAACAACACCTCTGTAAAAGAAGCGGTATACAAGGTAGATGATAACGCCGCACAGAGTAGCTGTCAGCAGTGTGATTATAATAGTAGAAACGGAGAGATTAGCAAACTGCTCAGATACATCGAAGCTGTCGCCGAAAACAGCCAGTGCGTCAGTCAGCTTGGAGCCGAATGTGAGATTTTCAGAAATCATGTTTACCTCCAGAATATCATGTGGTCCTGTTGATTATTATAATGAATTGAAGCGGCGTTGCGTATAACAATCGCTGCAAATAATGTACTTTGATACAGACTGTCGCGTAGCATTCAGCCCCTGAAGCACCGCCTGTATGCTCGCCGGCAGGTATTCGTCATACTTTACCTCAAGGATGATCTCCTTGCTGTAAACAGGAGAAAAGAACGCATCCTTGCTGAACATATCAATGGTATTATAACAGGTAGAAAGCTTTTTGTCAAACGTAATGCGGACGTTTCCGTGCGGGTATATCAGAGCCTCTCTGACATAATCCACAATGAGTTTCGGACGCAGCTGCGAAACCCGGTCGGAGCGGTAATACTCCCCAAATACATCCTCTTCGCTGTCGCTGTCCTTCATAAAGGAACAATCGCCCTGAAGCAGGGAGCGATACTGCTCATCTGTAAGCTGTCTTGACAACTTCGAAACATAGTTGTCATCCTTGTGCTTTGCCTCCAGCATGATACGCGACGAAGCAAGATCATAACTGCGTATACGGAATTTGCGACGTGTTTCCACACCGCTTATCTTGTCGTTGTATCCGCTGTTATAGATGTCATCAAAATACAGGCTGGTAACACGATACTCGCCATTTGTACAGTGACTGTCACGATACATCAACGGCGTCAGGCGTGCCAGCAGCACGCGGTAAGTACCCTCATCGATCATGTACTTCAGCTCATGACGCAGCTTTCTTCCGCCGGAAAGCTCTTTGTCAGGGCGAGCAGGGATGAGAGTCCTCATTCTGCCTAATATCGGCATTGCAGTCCTCCTTTTACAGAACAAAAAACAGAACCCATAACCATGTTATGGCAATACTAACGAACACATTATAACATATTTTATAAACGTTTACAAGCGATAATTTTGTATAATCAAAATCAATTATACAATGGGTAGATTAATAATGATCATTTTAAAAGAAAATTTACAAAAAACTCTTGACAATGCTTTTTGGATAATGTATAATTAATTGTTGTTGACAGTTGTGTGCGGACAAACTATGCCCTCACACAGATTTTAACTTACTAAAAAGGGGGTTTTTAGAAATGAAAAGAACTTACCAGCCTAAGAAGCTTCAGAGAAAGCGTGAGCACGGATTTATGAAGAGAATGGCTACCAGAAATGGCCGCAAGGTTCTCGCACGTCGCCGTGCAAAGGGCAGAAAAAAGCTGACTTACTAATTTGATCACATGGCTTCTGATTTCAGAAAAAGATACATTGTGATCAAAAAAAACCGTGATTTCTCTTTCCTTTTCAAAAGAGGGGAAAGCATCGTGACCTACGCCTTCGTCTGCTATGTCAAGGAACGGCATGGCACAGCCAACCGACTGGGCATAGTGACGGGCAAGAAGGTCGGAAACGCGGTTAAGCGAAATCGGGCGAGGCGGGTAATAAGGGAAGCCTTCCGCCTTTTTGAACCGATACTCAAGGAAAAGACACAAAAGCGTTATGATTTCGTATTCGTCGCAAGAAGTAAGACGCCGTCGCTCAAATCGACACAGCTGATACCGCTGATGAAAAAGAATATCCTGTCAAAGCTATCATGAAATATCTGTTTTTGGGAATAATCAAGCTATACAGAATGACGCTGTCAAAGATCCTGCCGCCGTGCTGCCGCTATCACCCAAGTTGTTCCGAATATGCAACCACTGCAATTCGGCGTTTTGGTGCGGTTAAGGGCGGTTATTTGGCGTTATGGAGAATTATTCGCTGCAATCCATATGGACGAGGCGGATACGATCCTGTTCCGGAAAGGTTCTGTTTCAGACCGGAAAGGACGCAGCAAGAACACATCTACCACGAGTGCTGCAGCGATAACACCGAAGACAACTGCGGCTAGTCCGCATAACATTCCTTACAGAGTGCATACGCACTCCACACCATACTGTTTCTTGTTTGAAAGGATGTGGACACAATAACACTAATTTACTCGCTTATTGGTACACCTCTTGGTTATCTGCTCTATTTTATATATGAGCTGGGTATCACGAATGTCGGTGTAGCGATCATTATCTTTACATTTATCGTAAAGCTTGCGATGCTGCCTCTGTCCATAAAGCAGCAGAAAAACTCGGCAAAATCCGCTATCTTCGCCCCTAAGGTGCGTGAGATACAGGAAAAGTACAGAAATAATCAGGAAAAATACCAGGAAGAGATGCAGAAGCTCCAGTCCCAGGGCTACAACCCCATGAACGGCTGCGGCTCCATGATACTGACCTTCCTGTTACTGTTCGGCGTACTGGACGTAGTATACAAGCCGATGACGCATATCCTCCACACCGAAAAGGCTGAGATCGAGGATATGATCGAAGAGGGTTACAGCATCAAGCTGGCTGCTCTCATCGTGGATGAACACAATAATATCGCAGAGCTCAAGGGCGATACACTCAAAAAGCACAACGACATCGTCCGTGACGCCGCAAAGATACTGGACTACTACAATGCAAATCTCTCCGAGGGCGAGGCTCCTGTGGACGAGAGCGTCTGGACCAAGCTGTCCGACAAGACCATAGACGTTGTAAGTGATGTGGTTGAGACCGCACTGCTCAATGAATATGCGATCGTAAAGGAAAACAACAAGGATAAGGGCAAGGAGCTGCTCCTCACAGATACAGATCTCTTCTCCATATCCGATTATAAGATGAGAGATGCCGCAGGCAATCTCAGCGACAAGAGCGAAAAGGATGAACTCGGTGCCATTTCTGATGCAGACGAAAAGCAGGCATACAGAGAAGCTCATGCTTTCAGCGACGGAACAAAAAGCCTTTTCAGTACTCTTCAGACCCAGTTCGGCATCTACAAGGTAAACGCCGGCGGTGAGATCGTCTTCACTCCCAGTGCAACACTGCAGAGAGAGCTGTATGTACTCGATACTTTCGGTACAGAAAAGACTTACAGCGACGGTTCTACCCTTTATTATAAGGAATTCTTCAGCTCCGCAAACGACCCCGAAAGCATCGCAGAGCTGTATGATAATCTCGATTTCCTCGGAATAAAGCTGACACAGGTGCCCAAGGATCATCTTGGTTTCCCGATGCTGCTTATCCCGATAGTTGCACTTGTACTGTCTTTGGTACAGGCATATATCTCCAACCGCAACATGGAAAAGAACAATCCCGGTGCGATGGGTGGTGGAATGAAGGCTACAATGTATATCATGCCCGTATTCTCACTGATCTTCGTACTGGCAGCTCCCGCAGGTGCCGGCTTCTACTGGACTATCAGCTATGTGTTCAGTATAGCACAGACGCTCCTGCTGAACACTGTATTCAGCCCCGAGAAGATGAGAGCTCAGGCAGAAGCAGAGTATAAGGAGCAGATGAAGAAGATGGAGCTTCAGCAGAGACGCCGCAACACCGACCATGACAACACTGTATCGGAATACAAGGGCGAGAAGCTGACCCAGAAGGAGATCAACCGCAGAAAACTCGCAGAAGCACGCCGTCAGGACGCTATCAAGTACGGCGAAGAGTACGTTGAAGACGAGGACGACAATTAACCTAACGAAAGGGGACCGACATGGAAAAGGAATTTACCGCAAAAACCGTCGATGAGGCAAAGGCTCTTGCAGCACAGGAGTTCGGTGCTTCCGTTGACGAGATCGAATTCGAAATACTTGAACAGCCTCGCAAGGGTCTTTTCGGACTTAAGGGCGAAGCTAGGGTAAAGGCTATCTACACCGAAACAGAGCTCGCAGCTGAGCTTCCCGCAGAAGAAGCTGCTCCCGTGTCCTTTGAAGAGGACAATTCCGAAGATGGCGAGCTGCCCGCTGATTTCGACATTGAAAACAGTGCCAAGGTAAAGGCTGCAAAACAGTATCTGACAGATGTTCTGCACGCTCTCGGCCTTGAAAACTTTGAGATCAATGCAATAAGAAAGGACAACAACGTTGTTCTGGACATCACAGGCGAAAAGCTGGGCGTAGTTATCGGCAGACGCGGCGAAACGCTGGACAGCCTTCAGTATCTGACGATCCTCGCAAGCAATCGCACCGAGGAATCCTACTGCCGCATTTCCGTTGACTGCTGCGGCTATCGTGACAAGCGTAAGGAAACACTGGAGTCTCTTGCAAAGAGAACTTCCGCTAAGGTGATCAAGCAGGGCAGAAAGATCGCTCTGGAGCCTATGAACCCTTACGAAAGACGCATCATCCACAGCTGTGTAGCTGAGATCGAGGGCGTATCCAGTCACTCCACAGGCGTTGAGCCTTACAGAAAGGTAGTCATCTACGCTGACAAGCCTAAGTTCGATAACCGTCGCAGACGTGGCGGCGACAGATCCGGCAGCGATGCACGTTCCACAAGAAACTACAAGGCATCCAGCGGCTTCTCCACCAGCTTCGAGCGTGAGTACAAGCGTAAAGTATATGAGCCTGATGAGAATGCAAATGCAGGCGAGTTCTCCAAGGAGACCGTTGATGCAGAAAGAAATGCAACCCTCTACGGCAAGATCGAACTCTGATAAATAATTATGACCGCCTGCAATGTGTTGCAGGCGGTCGTTTTGTTATTCATCCGCAGGCTTTGCTTTGATCAGATATCCCAGCCTGCCTGTGAAAATGAGCAGTGCGAGAGATATGGTGCCCAGAACAGGCAATGCTATATCCGATATCTTTCCGACTGTATCAGAATACCCTGCCGCAAGCGTCAGCAGATTATTTGCGGAATGCACCAGTATGCACGGCAACAGCCTGCCGCTTCTCTGTGCAAGCAGTGCGAGGAAAAACCCTAGCACAAATGTATACGCAAGCTGGTCAAGGCTCATATGACTCGCCGCAAAAAGAACAGCAGATATCAGTGCCGAAACCAGCTTATGACGCTTTGAAAGGGCTGTCAGCACCACACCACGGAACACTATTTCCTCTGCGATCGGTGCCAGTATAGCGGTATACAGAAGGAGCAGAACCTCCGCACCTGCCGATGTATCCGTTGAGCCTTCCGATGTTGGCAGAAGCTGCGTCAGCATACCCGCAAGGCACGCCAGAAATACTCCTGCAAAGAAGAAAAGCAACGGCTCATACCACGAATACTTCTCTGCTCTCGGGGACGATCTCGGCCTGCCGCAGATCAGCCAGAACACCGCTACGTTTACCGTAACAGCACATATAACATTGAGCATCAGTGCACTTATGTACTCTGCCAGCACAAATCCCATCAGCATCAGCGTAAGTGCCGCACAGCATAGCTGTGATGCTATAAAAGCCGCGAGGACTTTGAACAAGTCCTCGTTTCGTTTTATAAAATCCGTCATGAGCCTGATATCAGATCAAAAATGAAGCTGGGTATGAAACGGAATGTGAGTGTATCAGCAGCAAGGATGAGCATGATTATAACTGTGATACGGGAAAGGAATATGCCCCAACGCTTCAGTGCACTGACCTCCCACACCTTCTCCACACGATATTTCCTGATCTTACGCATCTTCCATACCGCCATCAGCACACCGACGATAAGAAGCATAATGACAACAAACATATAGATGAAATAAACGATGACCATACCCTTTGCCTCAGGGTTTTCGCCGTGCTGCAGTGCCCACATATAATCCTGTATCTGGGGTACAGACATCAGCAGCAGAAGCAGTCCCGAAATGCTGTTGAACATTGCGTGCATGATCGTTGTGACAACGATGGATTTCGTAGTAATAGCTATATATCCAAGGCAGATACCCAGTGTCGTCGCATAGAACAGCTGCTGGAAGTTTGCGTGTGTAAGACCGAACAGAATTGCACTTACAAAAATGGCAAAGCCGTTGCCGTAAGGCTTCAGACGCTCCATGACCACTCCGCGGTACCAGAACTCCTCAAATACAGGTGCGATAACGACAAGCTGGAACAGCAGTATCAACGCACTACCCACGTTCTCAGGCTGAAGCTCATTTACCGTGTTGAAGGATTCATTCAGGTCTGTTTCCTTGAACAGAAGTGATATCAGCATGGTAAGGATGTTCACAAATATGGCCAGACCATAGAAGGCAGGGAACATTCCCATTGCATTGCTGAAATACACGGGCTTTTTGTATATCCTTTTCATCATGCCCTTTTCACCAAGCAGCAAAAGAACCGAGGCGATCGGAATAATATACAGGAAGATAAAGGATACAACAGACTCGAGTGCATAGGACACGATCTGATCCATTCCCTCAAAAACCGGCACAAGCAAAGACAATATGATGCTTGCCGCTGCTCTTGAAACGAACACGACTATCATCGTTAAGCCGATACGCATACAAACGCTCTTGAAACTACGCATCTTATCCTCGGGGACAGATGTGTTCTCTGTCACTAAAATCTCTTCTGACATGGTAACTCCTTTCTTACTCTGAAACAAGGCGATGATAATCTGCGATCTCGCTTACGGTATCTTCCAGCGTCTTGTCAAGACAATCTATCGTGATATCCGCATACTCCTCATAAAGAGCTCTGCGGCGTTCAAATACCTGCTGGATGGTATCCCCCGGACGCATAGCGATTCCACGGCTCCTGATATTATGAAGTCGCTTCTCGACCTCGGGTACGGGCAGCGAAAGATAGTATATCATCCCGTGTTCTTTCAGATGAAGCATTGCGTTTCTTGAATACACCGCACTGCCGCCTGTCGCGATAACGCATCCGCCGTCCTCGCTGACGGATAATATGGCACGTTCCTCTGCGATACAAAACGCATCCAGACCCTCACTGTCGATGATGTCCTGCAGAAGTCTGCCCGTGTCATTCTGGATAACTATATCCGTATCTATAAATCTATATCCCATCGCCTTCGCCAGCAGAACTCCGATGGTGGATTTTCCGCAGGCAGGCATTCCGATGAGAACTATATTCTTTTTCATGTGTTTTCCCTTTGTCCTGTTATCGTATCAGAACAGTCCCTTTTTCAGATAGATAGAATCCTGCTCTGTTATTTCACGAATGACTCTGCAAGGATTTCCTGCGGCAAACACGCCAGCAGGGATATCCCTTGTTACGACGCTGTTTGCACCGATAACACAGCCCTTGCCGATGGTAACACCACCGCACACCGTAACTCCCGAAGCCAGCCAGCAGCCATCCTCTATGGAGATGGGAGCGGCGTATTCGAGATCATAAGGCGTGCCGTCGTCTTTATAGCGGAGCTTTCTCTCCTCGTTCAGAAGCGGATGTATAGGCGTTGCTATCGTACAGTTAGGCCCGAAGAAAACATCGTTTCCGATGGTTACAGGGCAGCAATCCAGCACCGTGAAATTGAAGTTTGCAAAGCAGCGTTCGCCAATGGTGGTATAGATGCCGTAATCAAATATCACCGGTCCCATAAAACCGCTGTCCTTGCCCAGATTCGGCACCAGCTCCTTCAGTATCTCGGCACGCTTCTCCTCCTCGTCTTCATAGGTATCATTGAAGTCCTTGGAAAGCTTGTGTGCCCTGACTCTGTTCCCGGTAAGCTCTTTGTCGGAGGGGTCGTATATCTTGCCTGCAAGCATTTTTTCTGTTTCAGTCATGATCAAACTCCTCAATATGTTACCTTATCCAGCTTCATGGTAGCCACAGCGTTGAGGTCAGTGCCTGCGGTGTGACCTGCCAGATACTCATAATAGCCCTGGCAGCCTATCATCGCCGCATTATCTCCACACAAGGAGAGCGGCGGAACATAAAGCGTCATACCGTTCTTTGCAGCTCTTTCCTCAAGCATGGAGCGAAGTCCGCTGTTTGCCGCTACGCCGCCCGCAAGAGCAATAGTCTTGTAGCCGCTGTCCTTTGCAGCCTGAATGAACTTTGATGTGAGTATATCACTTACGGTGTACTGGAAGCACGCCGCAAGGCTGTTCACGTCAATCTCCTCACCCTTCTGCTTTGCGTTGTGGATGAGGTTTATGACAGCCGTTTTCAGCCCCGAAAAGCTGAAATCATAGGGGTTTGCGGTCTTGGGATGAGGAAGTGTGTATTTCTTTCTGTCGCCAAGCTTTGCCGCATTGTCGATATGCACTCCGCCGGGGTAGGGGAAGCCCATGGCTCTTGCCGCTTTGTCGAATGCTTCACCGGCAGCGTCATCGACCGTCCTGCCGATAGTCTCGAAATCGGTGTAGCTGTTCACCTTTACTATGTGGCTGTGTCCGCCTGATGCCACAAGGCAGATATACGGCGGCTGCAGCTCCTTGTGAGCAAGGTAATTCGCCGCTATATGACCACGGATATGGTGTACGGGGACGAGAGGCTTGTTCAGCGAGAACGCAAGTCCCTTGGCAAAATTCACGCCCACAAGCAGTGCTCCGATAAGACCGGGGGCGTATGTCACAGCGATAGCATCCATCTCTGCAGCGGTCTTGCCCGCTTTTTCGAGGGCCTCATTGACCACGCCGATGATGCTCTCGCAGTGGCGGCGGCTGGCAATCTCAGGTACTACGCCGCCGTATAATTTATGCTCCTCTATCTGTGTCGCCACAACGGAGCTTATTATCTCTCTGCCGTCACGGATGACCGCAGCAGCGGTCTCGTCGCAGGAGCTTTCTATTGCAAGAATATCCATATCTTTTGTCCTTCTGAATTCGCTATTATTTTACGTCAGGCTTTCTTGATGTCAGGAACTCGATAGCACGCTCGATAGAATTACGCACGTGCTCCATATCCTCGTTGTGAAGCTTGCCTGCATTGCGGTAATCGAAACTGTTGCAGAACTCGTTCACGTCATCGTTGAGCTCCTTGATGTAGTTCTCCACAAGACGATCCGTAGCCTCGATAAACGCCTTCTGCTCGTTCTTTGGCAGCTTGGCAGGCACGTGCGACATCAGCAGGTTATAATGCGGGATGCACACATACTTCTGCGAGCTGTACAGATTGCGGAAACGGCCATCCTCCCTGAACATAGTGAATACGGTCTCCAGCATATGCTCAACGCCCCAGTCAACCTTGCTGCAGACGAAACAGGTCTCCTCGATCTCGCTGCTCTTCTTCGCCTTAGCTCCCTTTGTGAAGAAAATGCTCTTGTTCTCGAATACATTGTTCCTTACCGAGGCAAGATATGTATTGAGCATAAGTCCCAGGGAAAGACGATTGTTCTGCTTGAGCAGAGAATTGAAATGGGTATGGCAGAAGCCCAGACGATTTGTTTCGATGCGTACATCAGGCTCCATCATTGCGGCTCCCATGATATACTCTGAAATGTGCTGCTCAACAGTGTTTCTCATGGCACAGATCGGGCAGCCCTCTCTGGGCTCAAAGACTTCGTTGATCGGAATGGTGAGTATGCTTTCTCGCATGGCGTTGTACCTTCCTTTTCAGAAAAATTAGTGATAAACAGCTGAAAATACAGACCATTTACTTGATTTTACTTTTATATTGTATTATAATTAAGATAAATAATCAAGGGGTTTGGCAAAAAAATAATGGATTTCACGATAAGAAACAGCAGCTTTGATATAAAAAGGACCTTCCTGTGCGGGCAGTGCTTCCGCTGGCAGGAGCGTGATGACGGCAGATTTCACGGAGTTGCAATGGGCAGATATCTCTCGCTGTCACAGGGCGACGGATATGTCACCCTGCACGATATCAGAGAGGAAGATATTCCAATGTGGGAGGAATATTTCGATCTTTCCACAGACTATGCCGCAATTATCTCGAACCTGTCCTCCGATAAGACTCTTGCCGCTGCCTGCAGAGAGTCAGGCGGAATACGCCTGCTGCGACAGGAGCCGTTCGAAACGCTCATCAGCTTCATCATCAGTCAGAACAACAACATACCGCGTATCGCAGGAATAATAGGTCGGCTGTGCGAAAGCTTCGGCACAAAGATAGACGGCGGTTACGCCTTCCCGACCGCGGAACAGCTCAAAGGCGTCAGCCCTGAAGATCTCGCACCTCTGCGTGCAGGCTTCCGTGCACGTTACATATGCGATGCCGTAGAGAAAGTGAATAACGGTATCGTTGATCTTGCTGAGATAAGCTCTCTCCCTCTTGGCGAGGCCCGCGAAAAGCTGAAGCTTATCGTCGGTGTCGGCGATAAGGTCGCAGACTGCGTGCTGCTGTTCGGTTTCGCAAGACACGATGCATTCCCGAAGGATGTCTGGGTGAAACGTCTGATGGCCGAATTTTACCCCGATGGTTTGCCTGAATGCACAGCGGGAGTCGAAGGAATCGCTCAGCAGTATCTGTTCGATTACGTTCGAAACAACGGTGGTTTGAATAACAAAACGTAAAAATCTCTATACAAAATACAGAAAGGATAACAGTATATGTATTGTAATCAGTGTGGAAACATACTTCTTGACAAGGGAATCTTCTGCTCCTTCTGCGGAGCCAGAAACGAGGAGGCGTCGCCCCAGAACACATCTGCCGCAGCTCCTGCACCCGAAGCACCTGCTCCTGCATCAGAGTCCGCAACGTTCACTCCTGCATCAACGCCTGTTTATTCGGCTCCCGTTGCTCCTCAGGGATATACTGTAGAATCTCCCGCCGAGCAGCCGGCTGCCGCAAAACCGCTTCCTGTCAAAGAGGAGAAGTATTATACCTTCAATCACATTTTGTTATGCCTTGCCGCTGTTGCAGTGATGGCAGTCGTTGCAGGTGTTTTTGCGGGTCTTTATTTCTCTGTGATCTAAAAGCACATCATAATTTTGATATTAAACAAGAGCTTCCCTTGTCATTTCAAGGGGAGCTCTTGTTTGTACAAACGCCAATATGCACAAATAAAGCGATTGCTTGTTATTTCATTTTAACAATATTGTTGTAAAATAATTGACTTTTCTTAGTTAATATTGTATACTAAAGAATGGATTGTAATACTATTATTAAACGACATTTTGTTGATAATGGTAACATATATCTGTACACTAAATATGTACGGCAGGAGGAAAATTTATGTTTTGCGAAAATTGCGGAAAGAGCCTGATAAGAGGCTACAATTTCTGTCTTGAATGTGGTACGCCGGTTCCGCCCGAGCATCTTGAGCCTGTGGTAGATGAACCCGCGCAGCCCGTTGAAGATCAGGGAATGCCCCAGATCCAGCCGCTGTCAAACGACGGAGGCACTCTTGTGTTCTGCTCCAACTGTGGTATGCGTATGCAGTCATCCACTGCTTATTGCGAGATATGCGGTCAACAGCTGCAAAGCAACCCTTCGAACGGCGGTGCTTATTCCAATCTCCCTAAGAACGGTGATGTCCCTCTGTGGAACACCGAGCGTGTGGACTATGGATATGAAACTATGTCCGAAGGCGAGATCGCTCAGATAAACAACTTCATGAACGGCGGCGGAATCGCTGATACATCCGAATATGAAGGCTATAGCGAGATCGGTGCTGACAATGCTTTTGTGAACGCTATCGGCGGTGCTGACGGCAGCACGATGGCTGATATCGGTAATGCTGCGGCAGAGATCGATGCACTGACCGCTCAGTTCGCAAATCTTGTTCAACCCTCCGGCAACGAAATGCCTGCAATCGGCACGCAGGAGCCTGTTATCAATGATGAGATCGTCAAGGTCGAGAACTTCGCAATGGATACATCGTATGTTGACGACGAATATGTGGACCAGGGTGCTCTGCCCGTCATCGAAGGTGCGTCTATGGAATACGATCCCAATGAGCCTGAGCCTGAAGATCCCAACACATTTGAGATGACCCCCGAACCTATCGAGGCGATCACGCCTGTATACACACCCGAAGAGCCTGCTTGCGAGGAGGCAGAGGATGATGCTTCCGCAGCTACTGAATTTGCCGCTGCGGCAGGTATCGTAGCAGCAACCGTAGCAGACGCTGTATATGATGAGCCTGTCGCTGAGGAAGTTCCCGCTTATGAGGAGCCTGCGGCTGAGGAAGTTCCTGCTTATGAGGAGCCTGTCGCTGAGGAAGCTCCCGCTTATGAGGAGCCTGTAACTGAAGAAGCTCCTGCTTATGAGGAGCCTGCGGCTGAAGATGCAGCTTATGCAATTCCTCTGTATGGTGCAGACGGCGATACCGCTACCTACGCTCAGGAGGAAGAGCCTCAGTATTCTGCGGATATTCCTCTCTTTGCCGCTCCCGAAGAAGCGGTAGAAGAAGTTCCTGCTTACGAGGAGCCTGCATACGAGTCCGTTGAAACAGAAGATGCTCCCGCTGAGGATGCAGCAGATGCCGCTGCGGTTGCTGCCGCTGCGGTTGTCGGCACTGAAATAGCCGAAGATATCGCTCAGGCCGCAGAAGAGCCTGCTGCCGCTTACAACTCTTACAGCGAGCCTGCATACGACAATACATACAGCACTCCCGAGCCTGCTCCCGCACCTGTGGCAGAAGAACCTGCCGAGCCTGCGGTCGATCTGGGCAAGCTTGTTTACTGCCGCAACTGTGGTCAGGATATGTATGAGAACGAAACAGTCTGCAAATACTGCAACGCCCCCAAGCGTCCCGCATATCAGCCGCCCAGAACACGTCAGGGCAAGGCAAAGGAGCCGTTCAAGCTGTTTGGCATATTCAGCATACCTTCACTTGTCGTTCTGGCACTGGTGATCGTTGCTGTGGTCGCTATACTGCTTCCCTCCATCAATAAGGAAGATATTACAGACACCAGCTCCAAGCCCTCCACGACCACCACGGCCGCTGTTTCGGGCAACGAGCAGCTTAACGCCGGTGATGTTGAAACAGAAGAAAGCTCTGCTCCTTCCACCACGACCACCGCATCCACTACCACAACGCCTGTTGAGGAGCAGCCCGCAGAAACTGCGGAAGATGTATCTGCAGAAGCCAATGACACCAAGGAGCCTGACACCACAACAGGCAGCTCCGCTACATCTGCTTCCACTCCCGATACATCTGCTACAACAACACCCAAGGAAGACACTTCCGCAACCACTACCCCGAAGCCCGTTGTTACCACAACAACTTCTCAGGGCGGTGCATATACACCTTCCGCTGCGATCAAGTCCCAGAACAAGGAACGCGACAAGATGGTTGCCGCTTATGAGCTGATGGCAGAAGAGGTCGGCAAGATCAATCTGCTGGCTTCCACCACATCCTATGCGATCATGTTCGATTCCAGAGACGCAGACATCGCAGGCAAGTCCTTCTACAGCCGTGATTTCGCTGCTGCAGTTATCAAGAACATCAAGGGCAACAAGTCTTCCGTAGCTGCTGCCGTAGCCGCTGCAAAGCCCTCTACCGCAGAGCTCAACACCGCATACAAGGCACTGTGTGCTCTTGAGGACAGATACAACTCCTACCTTGATTACGTTGTAAACGCAACAAAGTTCGGCTCTTACGAATCCAAGTGCGATACATACCTCAACAGCTTCACAACATACGCAGCTTCCAACTTCTCTGTTGCAGCCATGAACACATCCGCTCAGACTGCCGCAGACAAGGCTGAGTACTATGCAAGCGTTGCAAGCGAGGCAGTTGCCGCTGCCGAGAATGCCGCTGCCGCATACAACACCCTGAAGACCAAGGTATCCGCACTGAACGAAGCAAACTTCAGCGGTCAGTTCCTGAATGTAATGGCTGAGAATGCATCCACCTACATGAAGGCTGCCAAGTATACACAGGCTGTTGCTTCCTACTGCGATATCCTGTCCTCCGCTCCCGCTGAATATGCGAACGCATACGCAGGTATCAAGTCTGCACGCAGCAATCTCAACAGCCTTGCAGACCTGTTCGCACTGGCTCAGTACGATAACACACTGGCAAACTTCAAGAGCTCCTCGGGCAGCTATATTGCATCCGCAAACAGTGCTGCTGCACAGGCAAAGAGTGCTCTCTGATAAATAAGCCTGACACACTGATATAAAACAAGCTCCGCGTCGGATATATGACGCGGAGCTTTTATTATCACCTCATGTCGTAAGATGTTTTTGGGGCGTTTCCTGCCTGATCTCGGGAAACTCCCTTTTTATATTAATATATGTATGGGCATCATGTGGTCATCTTGCCTGCGGAGTTCTGCTTCTGGGGTTGCCGGCAACTCGCCGACAGGCTTCCGGCAACTTGTCATTACAAGATGCACGTGTGTATTTCGTCGGCTATTTCGGCATCTTATCCTCAAATACGGCATCTTATATATATATACATTTCGTCGGATGATACTTGAAAATAAGTGGGCTTTCGGTTAAGATATAGTTACAGCGAACGAGACGTTCGCAGAAGAGCCGCAAAAGCGGCAACGGAAATTATTTTTAATGGAGGAAAAACACCATGAACAAGACATTCAAGAGAATCGCTGCAGCAACACTTGCAGCAGCAACACTGGCAACAACAATGATCAGCGCGTCCGCTTACACAGTAACCAATCTGCAGCCTATTAAGTACGTTGGTTCGTCCGCCTACACAGCTGCACAGCGTGAAATGTATCCCGAATTCACCGAGGAGGGTATGAAGTCCGGCAAAGGCATTTACGTCGGTCTCGTAAGCAGCGGTCATATTGCCATTAGCCATCAGAGCCGCCTCAATGCAAATGATATAGCAGCTGTTTTCAATTATAATGACGATACTTGTTATTGGGTAAGTTCCGTAACGAACTATCACTCTGGTTATCGTCCTATCACATTTGGTAAAGATAATATGCTGTGGCCTCAGAGTTTTCAGTTCCTCAGTGTTTCCCGTGGAACTGCTCCTGTTCTTCAGTATGTTAAGTCTGCTGAATATGATGCAAAGCGAATCGGTTACAAGCCGCTGGTTGCACGTGTAATGGAGGTTGATCCCGTAATCACAGATATTGATGTCCTCAACACAAGACACAGCTACTATGGTACAACCAGTGATATCCAGCTCGAGCTGGACGCTGCATACATGAGCACAAACGTAACTGTTTATGTTTGGGGCGTTAAATATAACGCATTACTCACTGATATTGTTCCTGCTGATGAGTATACAGGCAGCCTCGGTAAGGCAATCTACACTATAAAGGATGTTCCTACCAACGGTGTTAGAATTACCGGTATCACTATTCAGACCCCTGTATCCGGCGTAACCAACCCCAAGGTTACACTTGACGGCAAGAACGACAGCAACATCTACGGCTCTTACTGGCAGCTCAGAAACCGCCCCAACGATACTGATCCCAACTTCGTTCCCGGTGTGTTCCGCTAATAACAGCTTCAATCGCAAAACATAACATATAAAATCTACCGCCCGAATGAACTTCGGGCGGTAGCATTTAAAAGACTTTTTTACTCCGTAAACAAATTTTTATATGCGAGGATAACTATGAACAGAATCTTTAAAAAGATAATTGCAACTGCTCTTGCTGCGATAACTCTGACAAGTACGATGGTAAACGCTTCTGCATATGAACTGGAAAGCGCTTACCGTGCAACACTGACACCTCAGTATTATGATAACGCCAGCACAGTGCCTGAGATCGATGCAATGCGTATCCATGTGAACAATGGCTTCGGTGTCTATTACACGCAGATCAACGGGAAGCTCTCTCCCGGTCATCGCGTCCTTACTATTCATGACCTCCCTAGTACCAGAGGTTACTCCGGTTCCAAACTTACAAGCGATATGCTCGAAGGTCTCAAGCTTTTTGATCCGGACAATAAGCCCCTCTGCTATGGAAAAAATCCCCTTTTAGTATATATGAGAGGTTATACAGATGCATACGTTATGGTAGGCGATCCAAATATCTTCAGAAATTTCGTTACGATAGAGCGGGCTTCCAGTGCAAGATTATATGATGATCCGGATCATAGAGTTATCACTATTAGCTACGAATTCGATGATCTCTGCGTACTTCCGAACTATATATTCAAGATCGGCGATCAGGAAGTTCCGTATACCACTATATTCTGCGATATCGGCGGCAATGCCATGGGACGCTATGACGCAACAAAAACCGCATGCTATGCACGCCTCTTAGTTCCCGTCAGCGACATCGGCAAGACACTCGATTTCACTATTAACGGCATAAAGATCGGTTCCATCACGGTAAAATGATCTTCTGTACCTATTGCCCGAAAACTCTCGGACAATATCACCAAGCGGATCGCTGATCCGCTTTAAATAAGTTAACCGTTCTTAATATAATAATTTCCGATAGTACCATCCGACATTTCCTCATCGGGTGGTATTATCGGTTTTTGTTTCAGGAAGGCTCATGAATGGAATCTACCGTATGTCGGTCTGATCTATCAACAACACAGATGGAACTGTCTTTTATTTCAGCATATCATTCCATCTGTGGTATTCGGGGTAATGCTTCAGCAGGAACGAATAGAACCTTGCAGAGTGATCGTGATGCCAGTAATGTGCATACTCATGCCAGAGAACGGACAGTACCGTTTCTCTCGGGTACGCCATCAGACGGATGTTGATGGATATGTGTCCACGGGTGTATGAGCAGCTGCCCCAGCGTGTTTTCATATCCTTTATGGTTATCCTCGTCGCAGGAGGCATCAAAGCGGCTGAAATGAGCGTGTTTCGCACCTCTGCGTTAAGTTCCTCTATGAGCGTAGCAAAGCTTGCCACAGCCCATTCTGAGAGCTTCTGCTGTGCTTCCTCGGGATGTGTGGTGAATACACGCAGCTCGTTTTCCTCAAGGGCTACACGTTCGCTTCGGTTTTGTATGATACGCACGGGATATTCCCTGCCAAGCCAACGCATCTTTTCCGAGGTTATCTCGCTGCGTTCTTCACGCTCACGAAGCTGACGTGCCGCATCGAAGATGTAGTCCGCTCTCTCGGTCAGTGCCTGCTCTATTTGCTTCACGCTGACCCGTGTGCTCGCCGAAACTCGCACCACACCGTCCGCCTTTATCCGCATATTGATGTTCTTCACACGCTTGCGGACGAGTTCGTACCTTATCTCCCGACCGTCGGGAAGAGAGATCGTTTTTGTTTCTTCACCTGTTCTCATTACTTGTGACATAGTTAAAAATCCCGTTCTTCTCGAAGTCGTCAATGATATGGCTGGGAAGAAGGCTCCTGCACAACTGTTCGTCCGCCCAGACGTATGCCTGATGCTCTTCACTCAGATGTACTTCTTCTGTCATCGCTTCGCATAGATATGCAATAATAAGGTACGGATTTTCGGCATTCACCAGTGTTACGTATGCAACTCGTTCGATCTTTATCGGAGAAATACCCGTTTCTTCCCGTATTTCTCGTTTCATTGCGTCTTCGGGATGCTCGTTAAGCTCAACATTTCCGCCTGCATTCTCCCATGTACCTGCTCCGATATCATCCTCGCCGCATCTTTGCATAAGCAGCACCCTGTTGATCGCTCTGTTGTAAATGATACCCTTTACAACTATATCCGCCTTCATAGCTTACCTCCTCTTACTTTGATATGGTTCCTTTGAATCATTATAGCATCGGTGAAAATAAAAGTCAACAAACAAAGATCCCTCCGAAAACTCGGAGGGATTCTTTTATAACTGAAATTAAACCAGCTCAATGATAGCCATCTCAGCTGCGTCGCCACGACGGGGACCGATCTTATAGATTCTTGTATAACCGCCGTTCTTGTCTGCGTACTTAGGAGCGATCTCGTCGAATACCTTCTTAGCTACATCTTCCTTTGTTACATAAGCAAGAACCTGACGCTTTGTATGCAGGGTGTTAGCCTTGCCGAGTGTGATCATCTTCTCTGCCTCCGCACGAACTTCCTTCGCACGTGTTACGGTAGTCTCGATCTTACCGTTCTCCAGCAGGAATGTAACCATGGCTCTGAGCATTGCTTTTCTGTGGTCGCTGGGTCTGCCCAGCTTTCTTGTACCTGGCATTTTCATTCTCCTTTCAATAGGAATTAGGTTTTATTGCCAACAATTAGTTGTTATCTTCAGATGGTGTTAAGTCAAATCCGAGGGAGTTGAGCTTAGCCTTTACCTCTTCGAAGGACTTCTTACCGAGGTTTCTAACCTTCATCATGTCCTCAGGGGACTTGTTGATGAGGTCGTCAACGGTGTTAATGCCGGCTCTCTTAAGGCAGTTAAAGGAACGAACGGACAGCTCAAGCTCTTCGATAGTCATCTCGAGCAGCTTATCCTTGCGGTTCTCTTCCTTTTCTACCATCAGCTCAGGCTGCTCCGAATCATCGGAGAGCTCAGCGAAGAGCTTCAGTCTTTCGATAAGGATCTTTGCTGCGTAGGAAACAGCCTCCTTAGCGGAGATAGTACCGTCAGTCCAGATCTCGATGATGAGCTTCTCAAAATCGGTTCTCTGACCAACACGTGTGTTTTCTACTGTATAATTGCACTTGAGCACGGGAGTATAGATACTGTCGATCGGAATAACGCCGATAACAGGCTGGAGATACTCCTTATTCTGCTCAGCAGAAACATAGCCTCTGCCTCTGTCAAGTGTAATGTCCATGTACAGCTTTGCACCTGCACTGAGAGTAGCGATGTGCATACCGGGATCGAGGATCTCTACCTCGCTGTCGGTCTTGATATCGCCGGCGGTAACTTCGCCTTCGCCCTCAGCTTCGATGTAGATGGTCTTGGGAGCTTCGCCGTACATCTTAGCTCTGAGTCCCTTGATGTTGAGGATTATCTCTGTAACATCTTCTTTTACGCCGGGGATGGTGGAAAACTCATGCTGAACACCGTCGATCTTGACAGATGTAGCAGCCACGCCCGGTAATGAGGAGAGTAGCACCCTTCTCAGGCTGTTGCCTAAGGTGTTTCCGTATCCGCTCTGGAGAGGCTCCAGAACGAACATTCCATAAGTTCCGTCAGACCTTAATTTAGAGGTCTCAATATTGAGCTTTTCGATTTTTTCGAGCATTTGGTAACCCTCCACAAGTTCTCGTCTGTTAATTATCCTGTGCTTACTGCTGTATTCGCTGTTAATTTTAAATCACACTCTGCCTGTGCCTTTACTATGAAGTATTGGCACAGTCTGCAGGAATTAAACAGCAGGAGCAGATTATGAATTAAAAATAACTGCACTAAACATCTGTATGCCTTGGGGCTATTATTTAGAATACAGCTCGATAATTAAGTGCTCAGCGATCTCGTAATCGAGTTCATCACGCTGGAAAGCACGGAGCACCTTTGCTGTGCCAGCTTCCTTGTTAACTTCGAGCCACAGGGGAGTGATTCTGCCGCCTGCAACCTCGTTGATCTGCTCAAACTTCTTGCTCTTCTTGCTTGTTTCCTTCAGGGAGATAACGTCGCCAACCTTAACTCTGTAGGAAGGGATATCAACTCTCTTGCCGTTCACACAGAAATGACCGTGGGTAACAAGCTGTCTAGCCTCACGACGTGTGCAAGCCATGCCCATTCTGAAAACAACGTTGTCCAGACGGGACTCGAGGAGGCTGATGAGGTTCTCACCTGCGATACCCTCCATCTTTGTAGCGAGCTCATAGTAGTGATAGAACTGCTTTTCCAGAACACCATAGATGAACTTCAGCTTCTGCTTTTCCTTCAACTGAGAGCCGTACTCGGACTCCTTCTTTCTTCTGTTGCCCTGGGGATTTCTGTTAGACTTCTTGTCGTAACCGAGAACTGCGGGACTCAGATCAAGAGCTCTGCATCTCTTTAAAATCGGATCGCGATTTACTGCCATTGTTATTTCCTCCGTTATTCAATATTAATATCGGCACTCAAGCTGCCGACGCCGAGTAAACGAATAGCTCGGTATTATCTGTTATACACGTCTTCTCTTGGGGGGACGGCATCCGTTGTGGGGGATGGGTGTAACGTCCTTGATGAGCTTAACCTCGAGACCAGCTGCCTGAAGTGCTCTGATAGCTGCCTCACGGCCTGCACCGGGGCCCTTTACGAATACTTCAACAGTCTTGAGGCCGTGTTCCATAGCAGCCTTTGCTGCAACATCAGCTGCTGTCTGAGCTGCGAAGGGAGTGGACTTTCTGGAGCCTCTGAAGCCGAGTCCGCCTGCGCTTGCCCAAGAGAGAGCGTTGCCCTGAAGGTCTGTGATGGTCACGATCGTGTTATTAAATGTGGACTGGATATGAGCAGCACCGTTCTCAATGTTCTTGCGCTCACGGCGTCTGCGGATAACCTGCTTGCCCTTTGTTGCCATTAAAATACCACCTTTCTCGTGTGATTACTTCTTCTTGTTTGCAATAGTCTTCTTAGGACCCTTGCGAGTTCTTGCGTTAGTCTTAGTACGCTGACCACGGCAGGGAAGACCCTTGCGATGACGAGTACCACGGTAGCAGTTGATCTCTACCAGACGCTTGATGTTGAGAGCAACAGTTCTTCTGAGGTCACCCTCTACAACGTAACCCTGGTCAATGACCTCACGGATCTTGTTCTCTTCCTCGTCTGTCAGGTCCTTAACTCTTGTGTCAGGATTTACGCCAGCCTTAGCCAGAATATCATTTGCAGACTTTCTGCCGATGCCGTAAACATAGGTCAGGCCTATCTCTACACGCTTTTCCTTGGGCAGGTCTACACCAGCAATTCTTGCCATAGTTTTTCCTCCTCTTAAATTGGGGTCAGGGAATTAGCCCTGTCTCTGCTTGTGTTTAGGTTCAACACAAATAACCATTACCTTGCCCTTGCGCTTGATAACCTTGCACTTATCGCAAATGGGCTTAACTGAAGGTCTTACTTTCATTTAGATAACCCTCCTTATAGGTTTGTTTACTTTGCCGCAATCACTTGGCACGCCATGTGATTCTGCCTTTTGTGAGGTCGTAAGGCGACATTTCAACAGTCACTTTGTCACCGGGCAGGATTCGAATGAAGTTCATTCTCAGCTTGCCGCTGATGTGAGCTAAAATCTTGTGACCGTTTGAAAGCTCTACTTTGAACTGTGCGTTCGGAAGAGCCTCAAGAATTACGCCTTCAACTTCCAATACATCTTCTTTAGACAAGCTTTTCACTCTCCTCGGCGATGCTTTGCTTTCTCAGTGCATTGAGAGCACGTCGAAGCCCTTTATCCGTCATCTCGGTGATGTCCACCGAAAATCCGGTCTTACGGATATGTCTTGGATTCTTGCGTTTAGGGGAAGTGAGCTTACGCTCTTTACCGTCGGCGATATAGATATATCGCTCGTCAGCTCCCGTGACAACGAACCAGTTGTCGCTGTCATGCCCCGCAGAGCTTATAACAACCATTCCTGAAGTGTACTCCATAGATCAGTGCTCCGGCAATGTCAGGATGAGTGCCTCGCCATTTGTGATGGCAACGGTGTGCTCAAAGTGACAACTGAGGCTGCCGTCTGTGGTAACCACCGTCCACTTGTCACCGAGGATGTTGACCTCGGGGAAGTTGGTGTTGACCATCGGCTCGATAGCTATCGTCATGCCCGGTGTAAGTCTGGGACCTCTGCCGGGAAGTCCGAAATTCGGAACCTCGGGATCCTCGTGCATATCTCTGCCGACGCCATGACCGATGAACTTGCGTACGATCGCATAGCCGTTAGCTTCGATGTGTGACTGGATCGCATGAGATATGTCGCCGATCCTGTTGCCTGCAACCGCCTGAGCAATGCCCTTGTACAGAGCCTCCTCAGTTGCTTTCATAAGACGCTCGGCATCATCGGATACCTTGCCGATCCTGAAAGTTTTGGTGTTATCGCCCATGAAACCGTTAAGCTCAGCAACGATATCGCAGGAAACGATGTCGCCCTCTTTGAGAATCTTCTTCTTGGAGGGGATACCGTGGATCAGCTCCTCATTGACCGAGAAGCAGTTGTGACCGGGGAACCCGCCGTATCCCTTGCAGGGGCAGCTTCCGCCGTGGGACTTGATATAATCAGCAACGATTCTATCAAGCTCCCAAGTGGAGATGCCGGCAACGGCATTCTTGCCCGCAAGCTCAAGAGCCTGTGCGGCAAGTTCGCCTGCCTTTAACATTAACTTCAGTTCAGTTGGATTTTTGATCTGGATCATCTTATCAGCCCTTGACTGCAGCCAGTGTCAGCTTGGAGGTATCTGCGATCTCCTCCTGACCCTCAACAGTTACCAGCTTGCCCTTGGCAGCGTAGAAATCCTTGAGGGGAGCGGTCTTTTCGTGATAAGTTGCAAGACGGCTGAGAACGGTCTCGGGCTTGTCGTCCACTCTCTGAACGACCTTTGCTCCGCAAGCGTCGCAAATACCCTCTACCTTTGTAGGCTTGTACTCGATGTGATAAGAGTTACCGCAGCCTTCGCAAACACGTCTGCCGGACAATCTCTGCTGTATAGTTTCATCGGCAACATAGATTTCAACAACCTTGTCAATCTTAACTCCCATTGTATCGAGAGCCTGTGCCTGTGGAACTGTTCTTGGGAAGCCATCAAGAATGAAGCCGTTCTTGCAGTCGTCCTGAGCGATTCTGTCCTTTAAGATACCGATTACGATATCGTCGGAAACGAGGTCGCCGGCATCCATAGCAGCCTTAGCCTTAAGGCCGTATTCCGTACCCTCCTTGACAGCAGCTCTGAGCATGTTGCCTGTAGAGATTGTAGGAATTTTAAGAGCGTCGCAGATTACTTCTGCCTGAGTGCCCTTACCTGCACCCGGTGCGCCTAAAAGTATCAGATTCATTGAAGTTTCCTCCCTTATTTTTATTCAAGGAATCCCTTGTGATGACGCATCATCATCTGAGATTCGAGTGTACGAACGGTTTCAAGTGCAACGCTTACAACGATAAGCATTGATGTACCGCCGATTGCCAGACCTGTCTGAGTAAATCTTGCGAAGAAGATTGGAACAACCGCCATAACTCCGAGGAAGAATGCTCCGACGATAGTAATCTTAGAGATAACTCTCTTGAAGTAGTCTGCTGTTGGTTTACCCGGTCTGATACCCTGGATTGCGCCGTTGCTCTGACGGAGGTTATTAGCGATTTCAACAGGGTTATACTGCATTGATACATAGAAGTAGTTAAATCCTATGATAAGCAGGAAGTACAGTATTGCGTATACCCAGTGGTCAGTGCTGAACCAGTTGAGCAGGTGGTGGTAGAACCACTTGATACCTGTTGCCTTAGGGCCCGGGTCTGCAATGAACATTTCGAGGGTTGCAGGAAGCGACATGAATGACATCGCAAAGATGATTGGGAGAACGCCTGACATACAAATCTTGATTGGTATGTATGAGGACTGTCCGCCGTATACCTTGTTTCCTACTACACGCTTTGAATACTGAATATGGATACGTCGTTCTGCGTTATTCATAAATACAACGAATGCAATCATAGCGATAAAGAACAGGATAATGATTGGAACCATTATAACGTACTTAGCTTCGCCTGTGAGCATCATTTTTACGAGGCCGACAACAGCCTGCGGACCTCTTGCAACGATACCTGCAAAGATGAGCATTGACATACCGTTTCCGAGTCCCTTTTCGTTGATTCTGTCACCCAGCCAAATGATGAGTGAAGCACCTGCTGTAAAGCAAGCGATGATAACAATCTCAGAGAACATCTTGGACTTGGAGAAGGTATCATAACCTGTCTCAGCGCAGTACACAAGAGCTCCTGCCTTCTTGAGTGTGAGGTAGTATGCCCACGCCTGGAAGATTGAGATGCCAAGTGCAACGTATCTGTTGATTTTGTTAAGCTTCTTTCTGCCTTCCATACCTTCCTTAGCGAGTCTCTCGAGTGGAGGGAGTGCGTAAGTCAGGAGCTGGATAATAATCTGTGCATTGATATATGGTCCAACTGAAAGTGCGAGAATAGTAGCCTGTGAGAAGGTACCACCGGAGAGTACGTTCAGGTAGCTGAAGATGTTACCTGATTCGGTATTAGCGTCAGCCCATGCCTGAAGTGCTTCCTGTCTGATGAATGGAACGGCGATTGCGCCGCCAATACGGTAAATAACTATGATGAGTAAGGTATAAAGAATCTTTCTTCTTAAATCCGGAATACTCCATGCGTTACGAAGAGTCTTCAGCAACTTACATCACCTCAGCCTTCCCGCCTGCCTTCTCAATCTTTTCCTTAGCTGTTGCAGTAAATGCTGCAGCCTTTACAGTGAGGTTCTTTGTAAGCTCACCGTTTCCGAGAATCTTGATGCCATCGAGAGTCTTCTTTACGAGACCTGAAGCCATAAGAAGCTCTGTGTCTACAACTGTACCGTCCTTGAACATTTCGAGGTCTGAAACGTTAAGTGTTGTGTACTTTGTTGCAAAAATATTGTTAAAGCCACGCTTTGGGGTTCTTCTTGCAAGTGTTGTCTGACCGCCTTCGAAGCCTGGTCTTACACCGCCGCCTGAACGTGCGTTCTGGCCCTTGTGGCCCTTGCCCGCTGTCTTACCCCATCCGGAGCCGTGACCTCTGCCTATTCTCTTAACCTTCTTGGTTGAGCCTTCAGCAGGTGATAATTCGTGCAATTTCATTATTCGCACCTCCTTGCAATTATGCTTCGGTTACTTTAATAAGGTGGGAAATCTTCTTAATCTTTCCCTGTGTCTGTGCGTTATCAGGCTGAACTGTTGAATCGCCAATCTTTCTCAGACCGAGAGAATTAGCGGTAGCAACCTGACCCTTTACTCTGTCGTTAAGGCTCTTAACGAGAGTGATTTTAAGGTTTGCCATAGCAATTTCCTCCTTAGCCTAAGATTTCCTTGATTGTCTTGCCTCTCTTTGCTGCAACCTGAGCTGCATCCTTTACTGAAGCAAGTCCTGCGATTGTAGCTCTTACAACGTTATATGGGTTGTTTGAGCGAAGTGACTTTGTTCTGATGTCCTTAATGCCTGCCATTTCAACTACTGAACGAACAGGGCCGCCTGCGATAACTCCTGTACCGGGAGCAGCCGGCTTCATAAGAACTCTGCCTGCGCCGTATGCGCCTACTACCTCGTGAGGAATTGTTGTTCCCTTGAGGGAAATCTTTACGAGGTTTTTCTTAGCGTCTTCGATACCCTTGCGGATAGCGTCCGGAACTTCGCTTGACTTACCTGTACCGAAGCCTACAACACCATTTCCGTCTCCCACTACTACGAGTGCAGAAAACTTCATGATACGTCCGCCCTTTACGGTCTTGGATACTCTGTTGATTGCAACAACCTTTTCGCTAAGTTCCATGTTTGAAGCATCTATTAAAGCCAAAAGTATACCCTCCTTCTTAGAAATTGAGTCCGCCTTCACGGGCTCCCTCTGCTAATTCCTGAACTCTGCCGTGATACAGGTAGCCGCCTCTGTCGAATACACAGTCGGTGATGCCTGCTGCTGCAGCGTTCTTTGCAATAAGCTTGCCAACTTCTCTTGCTGCTTCCTTGTTTCCGCCGTTGTCCATTGAAAGGCTTGATGCGGATGCAAGTGTTACGCCGTTTACGTCGTCGATAAGCTGTGCATAAATATTCTTAGCGGAGCGGAATACATTAAGGCGTGGGCATTCAGGTGTTCCTGAAATCTTAGCACGTACTCTGACGTGTCTCTTAGCTCTGGCAGATGCTCTGTCAATCTTTTTCACCATTGTAATTACACTCCCTTACTTACTTCTTTGAGCCCTTACCGGCCTTGCCTTCCTTACGAATGATGTGTTCACCCTCGTAACGAATTCCCTTGCCCTTATAAGGCTCCGGTGGACGCTTTTCACGAACTTCACAAGCAAACTGTCCAACCTTCTGCTTGTCAGTACCTGAAATTACAATTGTATTTGCGTTTGGAACGTCAATCTTGATGTCCTCGTTCTCAGACATAATAACCTGATGTGAGAAGCCGAGGTTCATTACGAGATTTGTTCCCTGCTTTGCAGCTCTGTAACCAACACCCTCGATGATGAGTGTCTTGCTAAAGCCGTTTGTTACGCCCTCAACCATGTTGTTGATGAGAGTTCTTGTGAGGCCGTGGAGTGACCTGTGAACTCTGTTATCAGATGGACGAGATACTGTAATTACGCCGGCTTCATTCTTGATGCACATATCTGCATTGAAAGCCTTCTCGAGTGTTCCCTTTGGTCCCTTTACGGTAACTACGTTACCTTCAGCGATGTTTACATCAACTCCGGCAGGAACAGTGATTGGCTTAAGTCCTATTCTTGACATAATCCGTATCCTCCTTACCAGATAAATGCGAGAACTTCTCCGCCGACATTAAGCTCTCTTGCCTTCTTGTCGGTAACGATGCCCTTTGATGTTGAAACGATTGCGATTCCCAATCCCTTCATTACCTTTGGCATATTCTCACAGCTTGTGTACATTCTCAAGCCCGGCTTTGATACTCTTCTGAGTCCTGAAATTACAGGAGTTCTGTTATCATCGTACTTGAGAGTTATTCTTATAATTCCCTGCTTTCCGTCGTCAATAACCTGGAAGCCCTTAACATATCCCTCGTCTACAAGGATCTGTGTGATTGCCTTCTTTACATTAGAAGCAGGGACGTCAACTGTTGCGTGCTTTGCAGTACTTGCATTACGAATTCTGGTCAATAAATCAGCTATTGTATCAGTAATCTGCATGCTGTTAACCTCCTTTTAGTAATTCTTTACCAGCTAGCCTTCTTAACTCCCGGAATCTTACCCTCGTGTGCAAGCTCTCTGAAGCAGATACGGCAGATGCCGAACTTTCTCAGATATGCATGAGGTCTTCCGCAGATTTTACATCTGTTGTAAGCTCGAGTAGAAAACTTTGGTGTAGCCTGCTGCTTGTTAATCATAGACTTCTTAGCCATAATCTATTTCCTCCTCTTTCTTACTTTGCAAACGGAGCGCCCATAAGTGTGAGCAGTTCCTTTGCTTCCTCGTCGGTATTAGCTGTTGTGATAAAGTTTATATCCATACCACGAACCTTGTCGATTTTATCGTACTCGATTTCAGGGAATATAAGCTGTTCCTTGATACCTGTCGAGTAGTTTCCTCTTCCGTCGAAAGAGTTGCCGTTGATTCCTCTGAAGTCACGTACACGTGGGAACGCTACGTTGAAGAGTCTGTCAACGAATTCGTACATCTTTTCGCCTCTGAGGGTTACCTTTACGCCGATAATCTGTCCTTCTCTGAGCTTGAAGTTAGCTACAGACTTCTTGGAACGGCATACTACAGGTCTCTGACCTGTGATTGCGGAAAGGTCTGTCATAATTGCTTCGATAACCTTTGTGTTATCCTTGTCTGCGCCGCAGCCTACGTTGATAACAACCTTATCGAGCTTTGGAATCTGCATAACGTTTGCGTATCCGAACTTCTTTACAAGAGCAGGAGCTACGCTGCTGTCATAATATTCCTTAAGTCTAGCCATCGTATTTCTCCTCCTTCTTAGAATTCTTCGCCGCAGCCTGCGTTCTTGCAGACTCTGGACTTTGTACCGTCCTTGTTGATTACATGGCCGATACGGGTTGGCTTGCCGCACTTAGGGCAAACTGCCTGAACCTTGCAAGCGTAGATTGCCTTTTCAGCTTCTACGATACCGCCTGTCTCGCCCTGTCTTCTTGGCTTAACGTGCTTTGTTGCAATGTTTCTGCCTTCTACGATTACCTTCTTTTCCTTTGGGGAAACCTGAAGGACCTTACCTGTCTTACCCTTATCCTTACCGGAAAGGATTACGACTGTGTCGCCTGTTTTAACATGAATCTTATTCATTTACGACACCTCCATTAAAGTACTTCCGGAGCGAGTGAAAGAATCTTCATGAAGTCCTTTTCACGAAGTTCTCTTGCCACTGGTCCAAAAATACGAGTTCCTCTTGGGTTTTTATCTTCCTTTACAATAACAGCTGCGTTTTCGTCGAAACGAATATATGTTCCGTCATCACGACGAAGACCCTTAGCTGAACGAACAATTACTGCTTTTACAACATCGCCCTTCTTAACCTGTCCGCCCGGAGCTGCCTTCTTTACTGAAGCAACTACGACGTCGCCGATGTTTGCATACCTTCTGCGTGTACCGCCCAAAACTCTGATACACATAAGCTCCTTTGCTCCTGTGTTATCAGCAACTTTGAGATAAGACTGCATCTGTATCACAGTACGTTCCTCCTTTCAAACTTTCTTAAAGTGTTTTTAAAAGCTCCGATTACTTAGCCTGCTCAATAACTCTGACCAGACGCCATCTCTTATCCTTTGACAGAGGACGTGTCTCCATAACCTCAACCTTGTCGCCTATATTGCAAACATTGTTTTCGTCATGTGCCTTGAGCTTAACTGTTCTTTTGATGATTTTCTTGTAAAGAGGGTGTGCAACGTTATCTGCGATTGCAACTACGATTGTCTTATCCATCTTGTTGGAAACAACCTTGCCTACTCTTGTCTTTCTAAGATTTCTCTCGCTCACAGTTAAATCCTCCCTTCATTACTTCTGGTCTGCGGATTCTTTCTCGCGGATGATTGTGTTCACACGAGCAATATCCTTCTTTACAGCCTTTAATCTCATTGGATTGTCGAGCTGATTTACAGAGTGCTGAAAGCGAAGGTTAAACAATTCCTTGTTGAGTTCATCGAGCTTTTCATTGAGCTCTGCTACTGAAAGTTCTCTGATTTCATTTGCCTTCATTATTGCTCACCACCCTTTTCTTCAGAATCCTTCTTAACGAACTTACACTTGATAGGAAGCTTATGCATTGCAAGTCTGATAGCTTCTCTTGCAGCCTCTTCGCTTACGCCTGCAATTTCGAACATTACACGGCCCGGCTTAACAACTGCTACCCAGTATTCCGGTGCACCCTTACCTGAACCCATTCGAGTTCCGAGTGGCTTCTTTGTTACCGGCTTATCCGGGAATACCTTAATCCATACCTGACCGCCACGCTTGATGTATCTTGTCATAGCGATACGGGCAGCTTCTATCTGGTTTGAAGTAATCCATGCCGGCTCGAGTGCCTGGAGACCAAACTGTCCGTCTGTTACCTTGTTACCTCTCATAGCCTTACCGGTCATACGACCTCTGTGGACTCTTCTGTACTTTACTCTCTTTGGAAGCAGCATTACTTGTTACCTCCTTCACGCTTTGTGTATGGCTTTGAAGCTCTTGGCTTTCTGTCGCCATTCTGGTTACGACGCTTTCTCTCCGGCTTTTCTGCTGTAGCCTTGCTCTGTGAAGGTGCTACCTCGCCCTTGAGAACTTCGCCTCTGTACACCCAAACCTTTACGCCGATTTTGCCGTATGTTGTGAGTGCTTCTGCTGTACCGTAGTCAATGTCAGCTCTGATTGTCTGAAGTGGAATTGTACCTTCGTGGTATGTTTCGCTTCTTGCAATTTCAGCGCCGCCGAGTCTACCTGAGCACATTGTCTTGATACCCTTTGCACCAAGCTTCATTGCTCTGCCGATTGCCTGCTTCATAGCTCTTCTGTATGAAACTCTGTCTTCGAGGTCGTGAGCAATCTTTTCAGCAACGAGCTGTGCGTTGATGTCAGGTGTCTTAACCTCTACGATGTTGATGATTACCGACTTTCCGGTCATCTTTTCAATTGTCTGACGAAGCTTTTCGATTTCTGCTCCGCCTCTGCCGATGACGATACCAGGCTTTGCACAGTGAATGTGAATCTTAACCTTGCCGTTGCCCTGTTCGCTTGCGAAACGCTCGATTTCGATTGTTGGCACGCCTGCGTATACAGACTTGCTGTCAGGGTTCTTGGTTCTGGTGTTGAGAGCCTTTATAATAAACTTACGGATATTGTAGTCCTCAACCAGAGTATCGCCAAAAGTACTCTTATTTGCAAACCAGCGGGAATCCCAATCCTTGATTACGCCGACACGAAGACCGTGTGGATTAACTTTCTGTCCCATAGTTTACCTCCTCTTAGCTTAATCTCTTTCCTTGAGAACAACGGTGATGTGCGATGTTCTCTTAAGAATTCTGAATGCTCTGCCCTGAGCTCTTGGCATAATTCTCTTCATTATCGGTCCTGGACAAACGTAGCACTCTGCAACATAGAGATTGTTCTTATCCATGTTGTGATTGTTTTCTGCGTTTGCAGCGGCGGACTTCAGAAGCTTTTCCAAGTATTCGCTGGCAGCCTTAGGTGTGTGTCTTACGATTGCAGTAGCAACGTTTAAATCCTTGCCTCTGATAAGGTCCAGTACAATCTGTACCTTACGTGGAGCAATTCTGGCAGTTTTAAGAATTGCCTTTGCTTCCATTTGAACTCCTCCTTTCCGCTATTTACCGTTGTTTGAAGTCTTAGAACCTGCGTGGCCCTTAAAAGTTCTTGTCGGTGCAAATTCACCAAGCTTATGACCTACCATATCCTCAGTAACATAAACCGGAATGTGTTTCTGACCGTTGTGAACAGCGAATGTATGACCTACGAAATCAGGGAAGATAGTTGAAGCACGGCTCCAAGTTTTTAAAACCTTCTTCTCTCCTGCTTCGTTCATAGCCTTTACTCTTTTCAGAAGAACCTCCTGTACGTAAGGTCCCTTCTTAATACTTCTACCCATTACATCTGCCTCCTTTCAGATTATTTACCGTTTCTGCGCTTTACGATAAACTTGTCGGAGCGATTGTGCTTAGCACGGGTCTTGTATCCCATTGTAGGCTTGCCCCAAGGTGTAACAGGACTTGGACGACCGATTGGTGACTTACCTTCACCACCACCGTGTGGGTGGTCGCATGGGTTCATTACAGAACCTCTTACTGTAGGTCTGATACCGAGGTGTCTTGTCTTACCTGCCTTACCGATGTTTACGTTTTCGTGGTCAATGTTTCCTACCTGGCCGATTGAAGCCATGCAGTTGATTGCGATTTTTCTCATTTCGCCTGAAGGAAGTCTTACGAGTGCGTAATTATCTTCCTTACCCATGAGCTGTGCCATGTTACCTGCACTTCTTACGAGCTGAGCGCCCTTACCTGGGTAAAGCTCAATGTTGTGGATGAATGTACCCACTGGGATGTTAGCGAGTGCGAGTGCGTTACCCGGCTTGATGTCAGCGTCAGGACCGCTTCTTACAACGTCGCCTACTGCAAGACCGTTAGGAGCAATGATGTATCTCTTTTCGCCGTCCTCGTACTGAACGAGAGCGATGAATGCAGACCTGTTTGGGTCATACTCGAGTGTCATAACAGTTGCGTTCATACCAATCTTATTTCTCTTAAAATCAATTACACGGTACTTATTTCTGTTTCCGCCGCCTCTGTGACGAACAGTGATTCTACCGTAGCTGTTTCTACCTGACTTCTTCTTGAGAGGTTCAAGCAGACTCTTTTCCGGAGCAACCTTAGACAGGCAGCTGTAATCGGTAACTGTCATACCTCTTCTGCCGGCTGTCGTTGGCTTGTAGCTCTTTATTGCCATGTGATTTTCACTCCTTTTGAAGTTTTGCGAGAACGTTGCTTCCTTTCTTCTTCGGGGAAGTCGTTCCCATACTTACGCCTTGTTTTCCAAGGCACTGTGCATTTTAGCACGCTTTTACTTTCGCCCTACAAGGCTTTTTACTAGATGAGGTTATCGAAGAACTCAATTGTCTTCTCGCCTTCCTTGAGTGTTACGATTGCCTTCTTCCAGTCAGGAGTCTTGCCCTCGAATCTACCCATTCTCTTATTCTTGCCAAGGCAGTTCATTGTGTTTACCTTTTCAACCTTTACGTCGAAGAGCTCTTCGATTGCCTTAGCGATTTCAACCTTGTTAGCGTCCTTAGCTACTGCGAAAGTATACTTACGAAGCTGAAGTGCTTCGATGGAAGCCTCTGTAATGATAGGCTTGATTACAATCTTCTGTGCAAGCTTTCCCATTATGCGTATACCTCCTCAATCTTAGCAACTGCATCCTTTACAACGATGAACTTATCGTAGTTAAGAATGTCGTATACATTCAGTGTGTTTACAAGTGCTGTCTTAACACCTGGAATGTTGTTTGCGCTCTTGATTACCTTAGCGTCAACCTCAGGCATTACGATGAGTGCCTTGCCGTCAACGTTGAGTGCCTTGAGCATTGCAACAATTGTCTTTGTCTTGTATTCTTCAAGCTTGATGCTGTCGAGTACAACCATGTTCTGGTCAATTACCTTTGTAGAAAGCGCAGACTTCATAGCGAGTCTTCTGAGCTTCTTGTTGAGAGAGTATCTGTAGCTTCTTGGCTTTGGACCCAGAGCGATACCGCCGTGTACCCACTGTGGTGACCTTGTGGAACCCTGTCTTGCGTGACCTGTTCCCTTCTGTCTCCAAGGCTTTCTTCCGCCTCCGGAAACCTCTGTTCTTGTGAGTGTTGACTGTGTGCCCTGTCTCTGATTTGCGAGGTAATTTACTACCATAGCGTGCATAGCTGTCTTGTTTGGCTCAATACCAAAGATAGCATCGCTAAGCTCAGTGTCAGCAACCTTATTGCCGTTCATATCAAATACTGAAATATTTGGCATATTACTTCCTCCTTCCACTAAGCCTTCTTAACGCAATCTGCGATTGTTACTACAGAGCCCTTAGGACCTGGAATTGCGCCTCTGATTGCGATAAGATTATTTTCTGCGTCAACCTTTACAATCTTGAGATTCTGTACTGTTACCTTTTCAGCACCGAGGTGACCAGGCATGCCCTTACCCTTGTAGATTCTTGATGGTGAAGAACAAGCGCCCATTGAACCTGCGTGTCTGTGAACAGGACCTGTACCGTGAGTATCCTTAAGACTGTGGTTGTTATGACGTTTGATTGTGCCGGCGAAGCCCTTACCCTTGCTTGTACCGCATACGTCTACGACGTCGCCTTCAGCAAAAGCGTCTGCCTTTACGATGTCGCCAACGTTGAGAGCTGATACGTCGTCAAGTCTGAACTCCTTGAGAGTTCTCTTCATAGCTACGTCTGCCTTCTTGAAGTGGCCCTGAAGAGGCTTTGTTACGTTCTTTGACTTGATATCACCAAAGCCAAGCTGAACTGCCTCGTATCCGTCATTTTCCGCTGTCTTCTTCTGTACGACAACGCATGGACCTGCTTCAACTACTGTTACAGGAACAATCTTTCCTGCTTCATCGAAAATCTGTGTCATACCGATTTTCTTTCCGATGATTGCCTTTTGCATTTTCTTTTCCTCCTAATTAGGTTATTGGTTGGGGTTTCCAACGTGACCTGCCGTAAAACCGTTGAGAGATTAGCTTTTAAATCTCTTTAGGAAATTACTTGATTTCCATTACGATTTCAACACCTGCAGGAAGTTCGAGATTCTGGAGAGAGCTCATTGTTTCTTCTGTTGGTCTGAGAACGTCGATAAGTCTCTTGTGAGTTCTGAGTTCGAACTGTTCTCTGCTGTCCTTGTACTTGTGTACAGCACGAAGAATTGTTACAATCTCCTTGTCAGTTGGGAGTGGAATCGGACCACTTACCTTTGCACCAGAACGCTTTGCGCCTTCAACGATTTTAGCTGCTGCTGCATCTACTACAGCGTGCTCATAACCCTTGATTCTGATTCTGATTTTTTCATTGACTGCCACTTAAATCGCCTCCTTAAAGCATAAATTCTTTGGGGGCAAGACCTGTTGTTCATAGCTCTTAAAGCCTTTGAAATCTTTTACACGCTCCCGTGTGTTTCACGTTTTCTCCGAAAAAAGAACCGAAAACATTCGATTTGTTTTCGGGAGTCGACATAATACACACATTATAAATGCCCGTGCACAAAAGCGGCATACGCCACCCTTCGCAAGAATGCAGAGCCATCTACAAAGCTGTAAGTATTTCGGTCGCCCGGTTTAAAATCGGACATACTCCACGGAAATTCCCCGACTCAGAGGTCGGCCACCTCCCGCTTCATCGCATATCTTTGCCGCATTTTGCGGCAGTTGCAGTCACGCAAGATATATTTTATCACTATTAAGCCCCGTTTTCAAGGCTTTTGTGCAAATTTAAGGTGTAGAACTTTTCTAAACTTTGTATGCTCAATTTGTGCAGTTTGCACAGCGTTGTGTACAGCGTAAATTCGCTATACTATATATAGTATCGGTGTGGCTGTTTCAAGCAACATAAAGCCGCAAAACAGGGTGTGCGGCTTATATAATATATTTCTTTTGCCCGTCGGGGAGCTGAATATATGCCTTTTTACTGTCCCTGTCGTACTTCGCAACAGGCTTTTTGCATATTATTGCCCTGTCAAGCTCTGATTTTACAGCCGCCTTAACCCTCTTGTCCATTTCTGCGTCATCGGGTGTGGCAACCGCCTGCACGTCCTGCTCAGGTACGACCTTTACCGTGCGGTTTCCTTTTTTAATTGTCCGTATCATTTCTCATTCTGTCCTTCCTCGAAAATTCACGGAGATTGTATGCCTTTGTTCAGTCCTGCCGAGCAGCCAACTTGCCTTTACAGCAAACTTGCCCGAGACACAACCGCCCCCGCCGGCTCGGCGGTCAGTATTCTTCTCAGTGAGTCTATGAACCTTTCGTCCTGCTCTGCGGTACGCTTCTTAGGGCCTTTGAGGTGTGCACCTGCACGGCGTGCCTTTTTGGCGGCGGCTCTCATTTCGAGGAGTCCTGAGATATTTTCGTTTGTATACTCCCTGCCGTTCTGGTCAAGGACTATCGCTCTCTTTGAAAGGCACATTGCCGCAAGTCCGTAGTCCTGCGTAACTGTGACATCGCCCTTGTTCACGAGGTTGACAAGATAGAAATCGGCACTGTCTGCACCCTTGTCAACGGTGATAGTTTCTGCACCCTGCCTCTCAAAGCGGTGGGAGGTGTCGCAGATTATAAAGCAAGGAATATCAAACTCCTTCGCCAGTGCAATTGTTTCGTCAACAACGGGGCAACCGTCAGCGTCGATATAGATTTTCATACTGCCACCTCACTCATACATACTATTATAAATATAGCACAACTGCGTGAGCTTTGCAAGACTACACGAGAGACATCTGTGAGCATACGTATTGACATAATCAATTTTTTATATTATAATTTAGGTAATATAGTATCTTTTGATACTATATTGTATATAACCACCAAATTTCGTAAAATAAAATCAGGGGGTGCTGTTATGAAAAGTAGTCGTATTATGACCACACTGTTTAGCGTTGCATTAATTCTCGGGGGAATAGTCGGCATATATGTATCTGTCGTGAGAGGTCAAGAATGGGCAAAGCTTGACCAGGATATGGGTACAATTGTTACCGTTGGAGGTATTGCAGGAACGATATTTGTCGTACTCCTTCTTGCGATGCTCATAGAGGCTTCTTTGAATTTAGCAAAATTGAACGATAACGTAACTGAATGTTTTACAAAAACTCTCGAAAAGATAGATAAAGAAAACAAGAGGCTCTACGAAATCAGAGACGATGTAGCAAGTACATTCATCAAATGCCGTTATATCAAAGATGATATTTCGAGTATTGCTACTCTTCTAGGCAAAACGTATGAGCCGAAAGCCGAGCCCACACCAACAATAAGTGAAAACGAAAACAAGACGCTGTTAACCCAGGATGTACTTTGCGCCTTCTGCGGACAGCCTCTTCATGCTGGTGCAAAATTCTGTAATAATTGCGGAGAAAAAAGTAAATACTAATAATATAGCACCGGGCATATGTCCGGTGCTTCTTTTCAATCTACACCAGCGAGACAATTTCATCGACTGAAAGTGACGGGTGGAAGGCTCTGTTTATTCCCATTGCGACAAGTGTTGACATACGTCTGACGAGGCTGTCTATATTTCTCGGTGTGACAAACATACTATTATATATGGTATCACAGCTGTCACCGCAAAGGCTTTTTGCGTCAATGACCGTTGGCACTCCCACGGCTACGACTCTGACGCCGAGCGTTTTTTGTGAAAGCTCCGCTCTTGCGTTTTCTACCCCGCTTCCCGGAGAAATGCCCGTATCACAAAGCTGTATACTACCGCCGAGGCTTTCCCCCTCACAGCAGGCGAGTGCGTCTACTGCGACAATTACGTCGGGCTTTACTACACCTGCGACGGCTTTTACTGTTTCGAGTGCTTCAATTCCCGTCTTGCCCATAACTGAGGGCGCAATCACAGACAGGTTGCCGAGCGTTTTTGTGTCTATGTCCTTGGCAAGTCTGTGGATATGCCTTGTTGCCAAAAGCTTGTCTGAAACAAGCGGGCCGAGGCTGTCGGGGGTTATATCTCTGTTGCCGAGGCAGACTACAAGCGGATTTCTCGCTCCCTCACAAAGTGCCCCGAGCTCTCTTGCCAGGGTGTCAGCCCTTTGTTTAAACTCCTGCGGAGTTGATTCGAGCGAGAACGCCTGCGAGGAAATTGTGACGTAGCTACCCCTTGGCTTTGAGAGAAGGTCGGAGGCTTGCTTTGTAAAAATCCTTGTTCTGAAGATTGAAAGCCCGTTTTCGTTTTCCTCTGTGTGAGAAATTCCGCCTTCGGAAATGAGACTCCCCTGCTGTGATATGCTCTCTCTTGCGAGGTCGGTTCGCAGTGACATATTGCTCCTCCTTTGTGAAAAAGCCCGATTTGAGCCGATTTTAGTAGAAGTTATACAATTGAGGGAGAAAAATTTGTCGCAGATTTTCTCAAAAAGGACTTGAAAAAAGCTTCGATATGTGGTATTATATTTCTTGATGCTTGTTTAATATGCACTATTGCATCCCCTCTCAGTATGCAATTAGCTTATCCGAATAAGCGTAAAATATTGATTGGAAAAATACAGGAGGTGTTTTGAATGCCAAACATTAAGTCTGCAAAGAAGAGAACTCTCGTTATTGCTAAGAAGACTCTCAAGAACAAGATGATTAAGTCTGACCTCAAGACAGCTATCAAGAAGGCTGACCTTGCTATCGCTGACAACGCTGAAAACAAGAACGAGGTTGTTAAGGTTGCTATCAAGAAGATTGACATGGCTTGCACAAAGGGTATCCTTCACAAGAATACTGCTGCAAGAAAGAAGTCAAACCTTGCAACAAGACTCAACAAGTCAAACGCATAATTTAATTTGTATCTGCTAGCCCTGACAGCCTAACCCACTGTCAGGGTTTTTTGTCCGCCGAAGCCGGCGGGGGCAATTGTGCCTAGGATAAGTTTGTTATAAAGGAAAGTTTGTCACTCGGCACGGTCGGACAAAGAAATTCAAACTTGGGGAATTTCCAGAGGAAATCACCGACTTTGCAAGGCTTCTCAGAAAGTTTACACACAACCCCCTTTTTCTGGGGGCTTTTTTGCGGCGAGCCGCCGCAGGCATTTGTGCCTCGGATAAGTTTGTTATAAAGGAAAGTTTGTCGCTCGGCACGGTCGGACAGAGATAACGTCGGACAAAACAAGAAAACCCTGACAGTGGGTTAGGCTGTCAGGGCTAGCAGATACAAATTAAATTATGCGTTTGACTTGTTGAGTCTTGTTGCAAGGTTTGACTTCTTTCTTGCAGCAGTATTCTTGTGAAGGAT
>JAZURJ010000055.1:0-173785 GCA_045606085.1 Oscillospiraceae bacterium | reverse complement strand
ATACAAGAATGCTGAGGAGTGGAACAGAAAGTCCCTGTTTAATATCGCAGGGGCAGGTCGCATCTCTGCTGACAGAGCAGTTACCGATTACGCTCGTGATATCTGGAATCTCAAGTAATTATCACATCATAATAGTGTGCGGGCGGCAGGTTGCCGCCCATACACATTTTAAAAATCACGTTTTCGTATACAAAGATAAATTTCAACGAGGAGCATCATAATGAGCCTACCGTTATTTGACTGTTTCGATACAAATTACAAGCATCCTTTCGGTGCACTGAGAAGAGGTCAGCCCAGCATCTATAACATCCGCATCCCTAAGCACATGCAGGTGTCGGATCTTATGCTGGTAATGTTCCGTCCGGGTTACAAGGAGCGTTTTATCGAGCTGGTACTGCAGGACGAGAGCGGCAACGACAACATCTATTCCTGTGTTTTCGCACCTAACAACACAGGTCTGCATTACTACTACTTCACCTGTGTGCTGGATGGCAGACGACGCTACATAAAGCGTCGCGGTGCCTCTGAGGGTGTTTTTGAGGGTGAGGACCTGTTCCAGCTTACTGTATTTGATGAAAACCTGTATACTCCTGCTTTTGTACGCGGCGGTATCATGTATCAGATATTCCCCGATCGTTTTGCAAAGAGCGGCAGGCATCATGATGGCGTTCCTGCTGACAGAATAATGCGTGAGGATTGGTACGGAACTCCTTTCTACAAGCCTGATGAGAAGGGCGTTGTACGTAATAACGACTATTTCGGCGGAGATATTCAGGGCATCATTGAGAAGCTGCCTTATCTGAAGAGTCTTGGCGTTACGCTTCTGTACCTCAATCCTATTTTTGAGGCCCACGAGAATCATCGATACAACACAGCGAACTATGAGAAGATAGATCCTATGCTCGGTACGGAGGAAGACTTCGTGGAGCTTTGTGAAAAGGCTAAGCAGAACGGCATGAATGTCATTCTTGACGGTGTGTTTTCTCATACGGGCGCAGATTCCATCTATTTCAACAAATTCGGACGCTACGGTGATAATACAGGTGCATTCCGTGACAGAAATTCCCCTTATTATCCCTGGTACAGCTTTACTCATTATCCCGACAGATATGAGAGCTGGTGGGGCATTACAACGCTTCCTAATGTCAACGAGAACAACGATCAGTACACAAACTACATCTGCGGCGACGACGGTATCCTCCAGAAATGGATAAAGCTCGGTGCGTGCGGATGGCGTCTGGACGTTGCAGATGAACTGCCCGATGAGTTCCTTGATAACCTCAACAAGGCTGTAAAGGCGATGGGCAATGACAAGATAATTTACGGTGAGGTCTGGGAGGATGCTTCCAATAAGGAGAGCTACGGTGTACGCAGACGTTACCTCACAGGCGGTCAGCTTGACAGCGTTATGAATTATCCGTTCAAGGAGGCTATCCTGAATTACTGTAAATACGCTGATCCCAAGGTGTTCCGTGACAGCGTCCTTACTATCATGGACCACTATCCCAAGCCTGCTATCGATATGCTGATGAATTTCCTGTCCACTCATGACACAGAGCGTGCTCTTACACGTCTGGGCGGCGAGGAGGTCGGCTGGCACGACAAGGACTGGCAGTGCGAGAAGTATCTTGACGGCCAGCAGTATATGTATGGTATCTCGCTGCTTAAGTGTGCTATGGTGCTTCAGTTCTTCCTGCCGGGTATTCCGTCTGTATATTACGGCGATGAGGCGGGCATGGAGGGTTATCGTGATCCGTTCAATCGCCGCTGCTATCCGTGGGGCAGAGAGAACCTTGACCTTATCGAGTTCACACGCCAGCTTTCGGTTATCAGAAAGGGCACAAGGGCATTCGAGCAGGGTCATCTGGAGCTTATTGAAGTTACCGACAAGGTGGTCGTATTCTCCCGTTACGACAAGATAACCCGTGACGCAGCGATAATCTACCTCAACAAGTCCACACAGGGTCATACGTTTGAGATAAAGAACGAGCATACGGATATGTACTATGACTTCGTTCCTGCGTTTGATCGCTACGGCAGAGGTATTCAGGACGGCACCATCACCGTTTCTCCCTTTGATTATGCGGTGGTTTATTGCAAGGTATGATGTCTTTTTTCAGCGGATGCTTCGGTATCCGCTGAAATTGTATAAAAAACATCAAAAATAACAGAAGATCAAATTCTGAAAAATCTCATTATTTCTCGTTATATCTCTTGTTTTCTCGTTTGTAAAAAATCCGCACAAAAAATGAAACGAACTTCAAGAAAGAGAGAAAAACAGAGAGAAACGGAGAGAAAACCAAAGAAAATGGGATATATTTAAAATTTAACCCGAAAAACTCTTGACAAATCGTCTTGAGTGCGTTATAATAGTCAATGTTGTGTGGCAGAGTTATGCGATTCTGCCCGATAGTAAGAATCGGAAACATCCGAAATACAAGGAGGAAAAAAGTATGGCAACATATATGCCCAAGGCTGAAACAGTAGAACGCAGCTGGTATATTCTCGACGCTGCCGGCAGACCTCTCGGTCGTGTAGCTGCTATGGCTGCTCACCTGCTCAGAGGCAAGCACAAGGTAACATTCGCTCCCCACTGTGACTGTGGTGATCACGTAATCATCATCAACTGTGCAAAGGCAGTTCTCACAGGTAAGAAGCTGGAGAAGAAGTATTACAGATGGCACACTGGCTGGATCGGCCACCTGAAGGAGATTCGTTACGATACTCTGATGGAAAAGAACCCCGAGAAGGCAATGACACTTGCTGTTAACGGCATGATCCCTGACACCACAATCGGCAGAAAGGCTATGACAAGACTTCGCTGCTACGCTGGTGCAGAGCACAAGAACGCGGCTCAGAAGCCCGTTGAGTACAAGTTTTAAGGAGGGCTGAAAATGTACGATTCTAAACCTTACTACTACGGAACAGGTAGAAGAAAGCACTCTGTTGCAAGAGTTAGAGTATATCCCGGTAGCGGTACAATCACTATCAACGGCAGAGGCATTGATGATTACTTCGGTCTTGATACACTGAAGCTCATCGTTCGTCAGCCCCTCACTCTCACAGATACAGTTGAGAAGTTCGACATCGTTTGCACAGTAGCAGGCGGTGGCGTTACAGGTCAGGCTGGTGCGATTCGTCACGGTATCTCCAGAGCTCTGCTCCAGTACTCTGACGAGCTGCGTCCCGTTCTCAAGAAGGCTGGCTTCCTGACACGTGACCCCAGAATGAAGGAGAGAAAGAAGTACGGTCTCAAGGCTGCACGTCGTGCTCCCCAGTTCTCCAAGAGATAATTTCAGCCTGCGGGCATTATCAGAAAGAGAATATCCGACCTCCCTGCTTTGCGGGGAGGTTTTTGTATTATATACGCAGTTGCAGATGGTTGTTGACAGGCCTGATCTATGGCGTGCTCATGGAGAAACATCAGGTGTTGCTTTTTTTGTGTGTTTGCTATATAATATAAATAAATTATATCAGGTGATATCGGGGTGATGGAAATGGTAGCAATGTTTGACTTTTGTGCGTTTATAGTATCGCTTCTGATGGTTGGCAGCGTCCTTGTCAGGTATAAGAAAGTGGACACGTTGTTTCTTCTGCTGGGCGTTACCATTGTATTGAACTGTATGGGTCGTTTCTGGATCACCATATCACAGACAGTTGAAACAGCAATATTGGCGAATAAGCTTTTATACGTCGGTGGATGCTATATCCTGCCGTTGCTGGTCATCGTTCTGTTCAAGCTGTGCAACCTCAGACTTCCGAAGATCGCAGCGGTGATAATGATAGCGTACTCTACGCTTATTATGGGACTGGTCATGACTATCGGATACAGCGGCCTGTACTATAAGGATGTCAGCCTTGTGATGGCAGACGGACACAGTTCTCTTGAAAAGGTATATGGTCCGCTGCACTTTCTCTATCCTGTAATGACGATATGCTATGGCGTTTTCCTTATTGTGTTTGCTTTGTGGGCAATAAAGATGCGTAAGAAGCTGCCGATACGCACGGCGATAGGAGCGAGCTTCATGGGTATCGGAATAATCGTGACGTATGTTCTGGAGAAAATGCTGAATTCTGAGATCAGCTTTCTGTCAATAGGCTATCTTGTCGCGATGATCTTTATCATAAGATATTTTGACAGGCTAAATATGTATGATATGTCCTCCAACATCATAAGCTCTGTGGAACAACGCAGAGAATACGGGTACATCGTGTTTGACAACAAGCTGCGTTACATAAGTTCCGACGATTATCTCAAGGAGATCTTCCCTGAGATAAAAGCATGGACGGTCGATAAGTGTGTGGCGTGTTCTGAAAGTCTGCTGTATACGGAGGTAATTCAGTGCATTGCAGATATGGAGCATGACGCTTTCGAAAACAAAGTCTTGAAAATAGACGATAAGTACTTCGAGCTTAATGTAAATCCTATCAGGCATGGCAGGAAGCAGGTAGGCTATCTGATCGAATTTGTGGACAGAACACTTGAACGCAAGTATTACAACAGCATCAACAGCTATAATGCACAGCTCAAAAAAGAGGTTGCAGCCAAGACTGAGAACATCCTGCACATTAAGGATATGATGGTGCTTGGTATGGCAGACATGGTGGAGAGCCGCGACAATAACACAGGCGGTCACATCAAGCGTACCAGTGCTGTGGTAAATGTTTTTGCGGACAGGCTAAGGAACAGCAGCTGTGGTCTGGAGCTTTCCGAAAAGTTCTTAAAAATGGTCGCCAAAGCAGCCCCGATGCATGATCTGGGCAAAATTTCGATCGATGACGTTGTGCTCAGAAAACCGGGTAAATTCACAGACGAAGAGTATACAGAGATGAAGCGTCACACCACGGAAGGTGCCAGGATAGTAACAAATATCCTTATGGGTGTAGAGGACGAGGATTTTGTACGTATAGCCAGAAACGTTGCACTTTATCATCACGAGAAATGGAACGGAAAGGGCTATCCTACTAACATTTCAGGCAGTGATATTCCCGTCGAGGCAAGGATAATGGCGTTGGCGGATGTGTTTGACGCACTTGTCAGCAAGCGATGCTATAAGGAAGCTTTTACTTATGACAGGGCGTTCTCTATTATCGAAGAGGATCTCGGCGAGCATTTTGACCCTGCTTTGGGGCGTGTTTTCCTTGAATGTCGCGAGGATCTGGAACGGATATATAACGAATATTGATGAAAGACAAAGCCGCTTCTGATCTCGGTCGGAAGTGGCTTTACGGTTTATTTCTATCACAAACAGGAGGACGGATATGGACGCCAGAAGATTGCTGGATATATTGGCAGTAGCGGAAAGACTTAAAGACACTACAAGACACTGTTACACAAGAAACGGCAGACACGAGAGCGTTGCAGAGCATAGCTGGATGATGACGCTTATGGCGTTTTTCCTCAAGGATGAATTTCCTGAAGCTGATATGGATAAGGTGATAAAGATGTGTATCATCCATGACCTTGGCGAAGCGTTTACGGGGGATATCTTCACGTTTGATAAGACGGAGGCTCACGAAAAGACCGAGGAAAAGCTGCTGTCAGAATGGGTGGATACTCTGCCTGAGGATTACAGAGCCGAAATGAAGGCACTATACAACGAAATGGCACAGCGTGAGACTACGGAGGCTAAGGTGTACAAGGCAATCGATGGTCTGGAAGCGTTGATACAGCACAATATTTCTGATCTGTCCACATGGATTCCGAAAGAGCACGAGCTTAACAAGACTTATGCAGATGATAAGGTCGCATTTTCCGGATATCTGAAAGAACTTAGGGAAGAGATACGCAGGGATACCCTGAAAAAACTCGGAGAATAATTGCCTCATTAATATGAAAAGCCCGGAAAGCTGGTTTGATTTCCGGGCTGTTTTATTCTATTTGTTATCCTGAAAGAGCGTTACAGTAAAGCAGGTGCCTTTTCCGTATTCACTGTCAACAGTAACAAGTCCGCCGCTCAATTTTACTATCCGTTTGACCAGAGATAATCCCAGACCATTGCCTTTGGTAGCGTGGGATTCGTCTGCCTGATAAAAGCGGTCGAAAATGTGCGGGAGGGCGTCTTCGGCGATGCCGCAGCCTGTATCGCTTATCTTTACTGTGATGACATTTCCTTCGTTCCTGCAGCCTACTTCTATCCTGCCGCCCTCGGGAGTGAACTTAATAGCGTTATCGAACAGATTATGCCAGACGTGTGCAAGCAGTTGCTCATTCCAGTTGAAACTGACTTCATCCAGTTCCATATCTATATCGATATTCTTTTCGTTCCACTGTGGCTCAAGGCTGAGCATACAGTTGCGAAGCTGTTCATCCAGTGAAAAGCAGGTGATGTCTGTAACGATATCACGGTTCTCGAGATTTGTCAGCAGAAGTGTGTTTGATGCAAGAGCCGTGAGGTATTCCGTTTCGTCAAGAATGATTCTGGAGAATTCCTTTTCCTGTTCAGGGGAAAGATCGCCGTCGTGAAGCTGCCGTGCAAATCCTCGTATGGATACCAGCGGCGTCTTGAATTCGTGAGAGAAGCTTGAGATAAAGTCTTTTCGGAACATTTCCGTGGTGGAGAGCTGCTTCGTCATCTCGTTGAAATTAGCGATAAGCTGTTTCAGCTCGTTCACTGTATGCTTCTCGTACCAGCCCATATCAAGCCGTGCGGAGTAGTCACCCCGTGTAACGCGACGGGTAGCTTTGATGAGTTCGTTCAGCGGATGCAGGATTATGTTCCAGACGATAAACGAGAGCAGACCGCCGATTATCACACTTGCGATAACAGAAGCTACTATCGCTGTGGTGTCGTTTGTGCCGCCTGTAACATAGCCTATGATGATGGTGGCAGTAAATGAAAGAAACTCTGCTGCAACGATAAGCACTATTACAAGCAGAGAAAGTTTGAAGGTCAGCTTGGTGGTGTAATGTCCTGGTTTGTTTCTTTTTCTTTTGTTTTCTTTCATTTCTTGTGTACCGCCTTGTAGCCCAGTCCCCTTACGGTCACTATCTCAAAATCCTCGTTCTCTCGGAAACGTTCACGGAGGCGGTTGATATGTACGTCTACCGTACGCATTTCACTGTCGCTGTCCATCTCCCAGAATTCATCCATGATGTTTGCGCGTGTGAAAGTCTTATTGGGGAAGGAGAGCAGCTTGAACAGAATCTGGAACTCCTTTTTGGGCAGCACCAGATCTTTTTCGCCGCAGTTTACAGTGAGGGAATCGTATATCAGCTTTGTTGAGCCTATGGTGATGAGCTTCTCCTCTGATATCTTCGCACGACGCATAAGAGCTTTGATGCGAAGCAGCATCTCTATCTCGTCCACAGGCTTTACCATGAAATCGTCTGTGCCGAGGGTAAATGCCTTGCGTACATCTTCGGAACTGTCACGGGCTGTTATTACCAAAACAGGAGTTTCACTTCCGCTTTCACGCAAAGTACGAAGAAAGGAATAACCGTCCATTTCGGGCATCATTATATCAAGAACTATGAGATCGATATGCTCATGGTCCATGACAGTCAGAGCTTCTTTTCCGTTTGCTGCAGTGAAAGGCTTGTATCCGTTCTTTTCTAGGGTGTATTCATACAGACGCCTGATGTGCGTATGATCATCCACGACCAGTATGTTGAACATTTTATCCTCCGTTATACGGGCAGCGTGCGGGGGAGCGGCACTACTTTGCCTTCTCTGAGCAGACGCAGGTAGTCTTCGTGTGAGTTTATAGGCTCGGGCACGGAGATTCCGCTGCCGAATAGCTTGTCTACATGGTGGCTGTCAGAACCTGCTGTTTTTACAAGACCGTACATATCTGCATAGAGGTTTGCACGGGTATTGTACATATTATTGGGGTCATGGCTGCCGTTTATGACCTCTACTGCATCTACATCGTAAGGATACAGTGTGATATGGTGGATGTAGGAGTCGCTTCGGAACGGGTGAGCATGCACGACTATTCCGCCCATTTCTCTGATCTTCGCAAAAAGCACTCTTTCATCGGTATACATAAGGAGATGCTCGTTTGCTTTTAACCACTCCTTGTCAATGCCATAGATCAGCAGGTCTGCATTGTATTTGCAGTATTCTATTCCGAAGAAGACCTTCAGACCGATCTCGTCGCCGACTTCCTTTGCTATCTCGTATCCACGGCAGTATAGATCCACACGCTCATCCCAGGGGAGATCACGGGGAACAGATGTGTTGCCGTTGAAGAAATGGTTAGTGACGAATATGCCGTCATATCCCATTTCCTTGTGGAGTCTTGCCATATCTGCTGCAGATGCACTGGAGCATGCACTGCCTTCTCTTGTATGCAGATGTGTTTCGTATTTGTACATCATGTTGTCCTTTCTATTTCTACTATGAACAAAAAACAGCGGAACGCAGGGCGTGCCGCTGTTATGTAGTTAAGCACTGAGCCGCATCAGAAATCGATGTCGTTTACAGCAGAGTTAGCAAGCTGCAGTTCCTTCTTGGGGATTCTCTTAAGAGGCGAGTATACAAACTTCTTGCAGGAATCGTAAGTTTTTACAGGACCGAACTTGGAGCACATGATCTTGTCGCCTTCGCCTGCGGTGCCAAGCTCACAATACTTGCAGGACGGCTTTATATTATTTCCGAACAGCTTTTTCTTAGCCATAGCCATTACCTCCATTGCCGTTATATGGTAATAATCGTATCACCTTACTATTATTATAGCACAACAGAAATAAAATGTCTACTTTTTTCTCTAACAATTTTTTCACTTTATTTTGTTGAATATAACCAAACTGTCATACGCGGTCATGTAGCGGCTGATCTTCTTACGCTGACCCTCCCTACAAATTGCAGTTATCGGCCATATTTTCGCCGAAAACATACTTTATATAGAATTTTTTTGTTTTTTTTAAGGAAAAATTGCAAAATTCTGTTGCATTGAGAATATTTTTGTGATATAATACAATATGTATAGATATACTATATCAAAGTTACGGGGAATCTATTTTAAGAAAGGATGTTTAAAATGACTTTGAAAAAAAGACTGCTCACCGCTGCCATTGCCGGATGTGTTGCTGTAACAGCTATACCTTCCATGGCACTGACCGCTTCCGCGGCTATCGATCTCACTGTTGATGAGGACGATTATGTTGCCAGCGATCTGTTCCTTGTTGACGGCGAGTGGAACGATGATGTCCTGAAGGTTATCGAGAAGGCTGCAAAGATGGATTATGATGAGATCACATATGGCGATCTGGAATCTATCGTTGCTATCGATCTCAGCGGACTGGAGCTGGAGGGCGTGCCCGGAATCATCCAGTATATGTTCCGTCTGCGTACACTTGACCTGTCGGAGAACCGTCTTCGCAGTGCAGATGTAAACAAGCTGGATCTCAGCAATCTGTATGCACTCAACAGCGTTGATATCAGTGACAACTATCTGACATCTGTTCCTTCCTGGTTCGTATCTCTGGATGCTTCCAAGAAGGATATTTCCGATAACCTTATCGGCACAACAGGTCAGCGTTCCGTTGTACTGGGAAATGATACATATTACTTTATGATCGGTGATACTGTAAACGAGGCTGAATTAAAGGACAAGATCCTGTCAACACTTAAGCTGAGCGACGGTACTTCTCTGCCCGAGTTCTTCTATGATCCCAAGCTGCCCACATATGTTATTCCTGAGGGCTACGATGAGAATGATTACAAGAACGACGAGTACGACAAGAACACCGAGGTGTTCGTTGAGCTGGATCTCGGCAAGTATGTTGACAATGACGGCGATGTAGTTGCTGTTGGCTCCATCAAGGGCGAAGCAGGTATCTACACCGCAAGCAATAATTCCAATGTCGTGGATGAGTTCAAGATATTCTTCCTTGACCCTAACGATCCTACCACTGTTGAGGTGCGTTTACAGACACTCATCAACGAGTGTAAGGATCTCAAGGAAGCACAGTACACTGCAGCAAGCTGGAAGGCTTACGCAGCAGCTCTGAAGTCTGCGGAGACCCTGCTGGCTTATGAATCTGCAGATGCTGAGATGATCAGATCCGCACTGGATAACCTTACAACAGCAAAGAACTCTCTGGTAATGGGTGTAAACGCTGATACCAAGAAGGTCCTCAATAATCTTCTGACTATTGCTAAGGATTTCAAGGAGGATGACTACTCCACCGCAAGCTGGAAGGCATTCGAGAAGGCAGTAGCAGCTATGCAGGATGCAGTTGATGATCCCGAAACATCTATCGTAGACGCAAATGCGGCAATCAAGGCATATCAGAAGGCACAGGCCGGTCTGACCACCACGATGAAGGTGGCTCCCGACATCATCCTCAAGAGCCAGTTCGAGGCTATCTATGGTGATGATATGACCGTAAGAGCCAAGGGCGTTACCCGCGGTGGCAACAAGTATTCCTGGGAATTCAACGGTAACGACGTTACAACACCCGCAGATTTCGATCCCGAGATCAAGTATGAGTCCAAATTTGAAGAGGGCATCCGTTTTGAAGTGGGAAGTGCAAGCGATTACCAGCTCATCTCCTTTGCAGAGAGCGGTTATTTCCCCGGCACAGCAGTAGTTACACTTGACGTTTCCGATGTATACACAGAGGGTACATACCGTCTGTACAAGTGGAATACAAGCACAAAGAAATCCGAGTTTATCAAGGAGGTTACCATCAAGGACGGCGAAGTAGAGTTCACCATCGACAATGGCGGTGATTACTTTATCAGCTCTGTTCTGCAGAACTTCCAGATGATCTCTTCCAACTTTGATATCAATCACGAAAAGCTCACAATTTCCGGTAAGTATAAGAAAAAGTACACAGTAGCTGATTTCAGAACTTCCATTGAAAACGGCGAGGCAGTTGAGGTGCTCGATGCAGCAGGCTTCAGAGTGCTTGACAGCTCCTATATCGCTACAGGCATGACAGCCAAGGCTGCAAACAGTGATGTTGCGTATACCATCGTTGTTCCCGGCGACTGCGATGGCGATGGTAATGTAACTGCTCTTGACTCTGTGGCTATCCTTCAGGCTATCGTTGGCGAGGAAGCTCTCACCACTTATATCAGCAAGGCTGCCGCAGACGTGACCGGCGACGGCTGGATCAGAGTGGATGACGCTGTGTCTATCCTCAGATACTGCATCGGAATGGAATAATATCTGTCCGCATGGAGGCACAATGAACATCAAGACCATTGCCGAAAACCGCAAGGCACGGCATGAATATTTCATCATAGAATCCTTTGAAGCGGGAATAGAGCTGTTTGGTACGGAAGTAAAGTCCATTCGTGCAGGCGGCGTAAACCTTAAGGATTCATGGATATCCATCGATAACGGTGAGGCGTTCATCAAGAATATGCACATCTCCCCGTATGAAAAGGGCAATATCTTTAATCGCGACCCGTACCGTGTCCGTAAGCTGCTGCTCCACAAGAAGGAGATAATGAAGCTGTTCGGGCAGGTAAAGCAGGGCGGCTACACACTTATCCCGATATCCTTATATTTTAAGGATTCTAAGGTGAAGGTGCAGGTGGGACTCTGTAAGGGCAAGAAGCTCCACGACAAGCGAGATGACATGGCGAAGCGTGACGCAGGCCGTGAGATCGAGCGTGCTATCAAGGAGCAGAACAGATAAATACAGCATGACCGCCTCCCGCAAACGGAGGCGGTTTTTGTGAAGAAAGACCGCTTTACATAGCCATTCTGAGGTGCGTGAATACGATATTTGTGCAGTATGATAAGATAAACTGCATACACAGACTGACCCATTAAAACAAAGCAGCCCGGGAGATCGGGCTGTTTTCTATTCCGTTGTTCCGGGGACATCAGACTGAATCTGTGACAGATCCACCTCGATAGGCTGTTCGGCAACGATGCTTCCACGCAGGGTGTAGTCTATCTCAAAGCGTATGCCGCCGTCCTCGGGAAAGCACTTTTCTATCGCTGATACTATTTCGTATTCGGAGTAGAAATTTTCCTCAAACGCCCTTTTCTGTTTTCTGAATTCATTGATACAATCATCGTCCGAACGTGTTATTTCAACATCACGGTACTTTGTAAATACGCCGGTTCGGATGCTTATGGGTGTGCCTTTGAATACAGGTGGAATCTCGGTATATTCAGTGTACAGAGAATCCTCTGCATAGGCTTTGCCGAAAAACAGAGGATAGACATCGTCCTGAAATACAAGGTATCTGAACTCCGTTTTTTCTCCGTCTGGTATACGGATGATATCGTTGTACGGTATGAAGAATTCGCGTGTTTCAGTGAATTCGCCGATGATATCAGCGCTGGCGTGACGATACAGGAGATGTCCGCCGCCGTCGGCTATTGTGCCGCTGACTATCAGACCGCCTTTCTGTACGCCGCTTCCTTTCTGCACGATAAGCGTACCCTTGCGTACATTGGTATCAACTACCACTGCGTCACGGGTAGCTACTAGATTGCAGGGGATAGTGTCGTCCAGCATCTCGGGCATTGGCACTGCCTCCTCTACGGTGACGCTTACACGGCTTCCCGATACAGAAACATCCACCCATGCGACATTATCCACCTCCAGTAGGATGCGGCGTTCCGCAAGTGAAAGTTCGAGCCCATGGCTTGGAGCACCGCGTGTGATACCGCATTCTTCAAGTATGCTGATTATCTGGGCTTCAGGTGCATTGCCTGTTATGCGGATATCAGCAACTGTTGCCTTGCCGATGGAGAGTATCAGAAAGAATACCAGCAGCCCCGCGTAAAGACCTGCCCGTTTACTGTAACGAAGTGCGGTGAAATACAGTCCCCTGCGTTTTCCTGCACGTATACGCACGCCGTGCCTGCGGGAAGCGGCAGCAGCCGTTCTGTATTCCAGCGGAGATATCACAGCACTGATACGCCCGTTTCCTATGCGTACTCTTCTGAGCTTGACGCCTTTTTCCAGCAGCTCTGAGATAAACGCCTCCTGATATCCGCCGATTCCGCTGAATTCTACCTGTCCCAGAGGCATTGCGAAAGGTGATGATGTTTGCTTCATCTGTCGTCCTTTCCGATATTCTCCAGAGCGATGGAATATATCTGTCCCGTTATCCTGACGCCGTATGCTCCGTAGTTTTCCAGAACAAGCTCTGTTCCGATAACACGGATATCATGTGTAGCAGTCCTGAGAATCGCTGTATTTTCATCGTAAGCGGTGATGCAGCGGCAGTTTTCGACACAAAGTTCGTTGTTTCCGTGCAGCGTCACGGAGTGTTCGCCTACGTGTTCGCCCAGACGGATAAGAGCATCCTTTATTCCCATGTTGCCTCCAAATTCTAAAACTTGTCTTATCGAATATATATGATATCGGACAAGAAAACAGAACAAGGAGTGCTCATGAAGTATATCGTTTCCTTTGCGGCTGTATTAGCTGCGTTCCTGATACTCACAAGACCTGCGGAGATAAGTGATGTGGTTTTCGCTGCAGTGATGTCATGCCTTGAGGTCGTGATACCATCGCTGTTTGCGTTTACTGTGCTTTCCGTATATCTTCAGAACAGTGGTCTGTACCGCATGGTGTTAAGGCCTCTGACTTATCCGCTATCTAAACTCCTATGTCTGGACGAGGAGCTTTGTGCAGTGTTTGTGCTGGGGAATATCGGTGGTTATCCTGTCGGAGCAAAGCTGATAACACAGCTTGTGCAGCAGGGTAGAATATCCGGTGAGGATGGTGGACGATTACTGTGCTTCTGCTACGGCAGTGGTCCGTCTTTTGTGATAGCTATTGCCGGCGTGAGGGTATTGGGGAGTGCAGCGGCAGGGGGAGTTGTATTTATAGCCTGTTTTATGGCGTCGCTGTTAACAGGCATGGTGATTTGCCGCAGAGGAAATATACACCTATTGCCGAGTGTGGCGAAATACGACCTTGGAAGCGGATGCTTCGTCGAAGCTGTATTAGCAGCGGCACGAGTAATGTTTACAGTCTGTGCCATGATAACAGGTTTTTCTGTTGTTATAGCTGCAGTGGATGTGACAGGTATTTCGACTGCTTTGGAATGGCTTCTGGCACGGGTTGGGATGGGCCTTTCATCAGGCGGTATACTGCCTGCTTTGCTGGAGATTAGCCGTGTGCAGGAGCTGATATACGATAAGCCATATGTTGCACCGTTATGCGGTGCACTGTTGTCATTTGGCGGCGTTTGTGTTTTGCTGCAGATAAGTGCGGTAACGCATGGGAAGATCCCATTGAGGCGGTTCCTGATATCCCGTATCCCTTCAGCGATGCTGAGCACGGTGTTTTCCTTTGCAGCGATACCTTTTTGTGTGGATGCAGTAATTGTGCCGACGTCGGGGTGGCTTCAGGGAAAGCTGTTTTCGGTCAACGCAGGAATGTCGTTGTGTGTGGCTGTGATGTGTATGCTTCTCTTGTGTTCATCGAGAAGAGAGCAAAGCTGACATATAATATAAAAGCCCTCCTCTTTTAATGCGATAGTCGTATAGAAGTATTAAAAGCCACTTTTGATGTTGATGTCAAAAGTGGCTTTGCGTTGCTTATGACGTTGACTTTTTATATCCACAATGCTATAATTAACTGACAGATAAATAAGAATTTGACGGAGGCAGTTACTATGGATGTAATCGATCATTATGATCTGTTGATAGAAGAACAAAACGATCCCTTCCGTGATCCCCCCGTTTTACAAGAATATATGAGCAAATGGGATGGCGAACCGTTTTTGGAAGCGTTGGAGCTTTCCAAAGATAAGTCAGTTTTGGAAATCGGTATTGGCACAGGAAGAATCGCCGTTAAGGTTACTCCGTTCTGCTTAAAGATGACAGGCATTGATATTTCTCCCAAAACCATTGAGCGAGCAAAAGATAATCTAAATGAATACAGCAATATTTCTTTCATATGTGGCGATTTTAATGCTCACGAATTTGACGAAACATTCGATGTTATATATTCGTCCCTCACAATGATGCACTTCGAAAACAAGGAAGCTGTCATCAACAAGGTTGACAAATTGTTAAATGATAACGGCATCTTTTGCTTATCCATTGATAAAAACCAAAGTGAATATATTGATATGGGAACTCGCAAAATCAAGGTGTATCCCGATACTCTCGATAATATAACATTGATTATCGAAGAAACCGCAATGTCGGTTGTAAATGTAATTGAAACCGATAACGCATACATTATTGTAAGCAGAAAACAATAAAACAAATTCCAATTTGTCGAACTGAATATAACAATAAACTCCAGAGAAGATGTTTTCTTCTCTGGAGTTACTTCTTTATGGCTACCGCCCTTTTTCGGAGAGGGCGGTATGCTGTAGAGTATCAGATGAATGCGAAATTGGACTTACCGTTCTTCTTAACGGAGTACATTGCGTCGTCCGCCTTACCGATGAGGTACTCAACGCGGGTGTTATAGTCATCCTTGATGAGTGCGATACCGATACTTACGCTGATCTTAAGGTGATCACCGCTGTCACATTCAAAGCCGGCATCAAGTGCAGCGATAATATCCTGAGCTGCTCTTGCAGGATCGTTGATCTCAGCGTTACGGATGCAGGCGATGAACTCGTCGCCGCCATATCTGCCTGCGAAACCATATTCGCCAACAATGTTGTTTACTGTCTTAGCAACATACTTCAGTACCTGGTCGCCTGTTGCGTGGCTGTAGTGGTCATTGAAGTACTTGAAATCATCAACGTCTACGAAGAGAACTGCCATTTCGGCCTTTCTTGCCGCGGAGAGGGAGATCTCGTTATCGATCTGGCTCTCTACTGTTTCTCTGTTGTACAGCTCGGTGAGAGCGTCGAAGCTTGCACGTGCAGTAAGCTGCTGCTCGCTCTTCTTTGCACGGTCGATATCCACCATAACGCCTACGATCTTGATGGGGTTGCCATCCTTGTCACGCAGGGTCGCTGTTCTCATCAGCAGCCAGATGAAGTCGCCGTAGATGTTCTTCATGCGGTACTCGTTGCCCTTGAATTCTTCGCCGTTACCCAGCTTTTCGAGATCGGCTCTGTAACGCTCGGAATCATCACTGTGCAGCTTTGCCTTGAGGAGGAAGCTGTCTGCGAAGTGATCGGAAGGAGCACGGTAGGAGAACTTTTTGTTGAAGTTGTTGGAGAAGAATACTTCGTTGGTCTTGAGGTTCCACTCGAAGATGATGTTATCGGACATCTCTGTAATGGTTCTGTAACGGTCCTCACTAACTACTATCTCATCAACGAGGTTATTGAACGCACGGGAGATCTGTCCGTATTCGTTGTTGCTTACTGTGGTGATACGAGCTTCGTGGTCACCGCGGCGAATCTTTGTAAGAGTCTCTTCGATAGCTACCAGAGGCTTCGTAACGAAGATGGAAACTGCAACAGCACCTGCGATGGACAGGAGGGAGAAGATAACTACACAAGTGATTATGCTGGACTTAGCGGAACCGGAGATGATGCCTGACATATTGGAAGGGCAGCTTGCGATAACTACCAGGCCGTTTTCTCCGCCTATACGGGTCATAACTGCCAGCTTCTTTTCTACGCCTGCGATAGCACCCTGGGAATCGCCGTCGAATTCGATGATATCCGTTACCTCGCCGTCGTTGAGTGTTGCGATGCGGTCAACGACTGTCTGTGTGTACTGTTCGATGAGGTTGGTACCTGCGTTAGCGTCACTGATCCAGTTGTTGCGGGGATCCACTACTCTTACCATGCCCTTGTTGTAGAAGGTGCTGTTAGCGGGAATCTTGCAGAGGAATGTATCAGCATCGATATTGTAGAATGTGATCAGATATTTGTCGCTGATAGCTGTTCTGATAAACAGCAGCTTGTTGGCTGTGTCGCCTATGTACAGTACATCGTTCTGAACATCATCAGCGATAGTCATGGAAATGTTGTTGTTCAGTGCGGAAGGAGCTCTGCCGCATATGATGTTTCCGTTCTTGTCAGCGAGAACAACGGAGTTGATAGAAGGATTATCAGTACCAAGACGAGCAAATATGTTGCCGACATAATCTTTGTTTCCGCCGCCCTTTGCGACTGCAGCCACTTCATCCATCTTGACCAGAGCTGCATTCTGCTGCTGAACGGTATCGAGGTAGATCTCCAGTGTCTGAGCCTGATTCCTCACAAGATCAGTCATCTGTCTGTGGAATTCCTTCTCACCGTTAGAGGATACCAGAACACTTACGAACACCGTATAGATAACCATCGGAATGATGGCAAAACATATAGCGGATGCCGTGATCATCGTTTTGATTTTCATTTGTATATACTCCCCATTTCTGCCCGCAGGAAGTGCAGGTCAAAGATAACAATACATAATAATAGTATTTATAGATATTATAGCACACTTTTTTGGTTCTGTAAACACATCGGTTATGATTCTGTCTGTTAATTCAGCATTTTCATTAAAAATCACCAAATCTCCAAAAATCATTTTGTTCACATTATCATGCAATAATCTTTTTGCATAATAGCTATTGATTATCCCACAAAATTGTGTTACAATAATAGATATATAGAGAACAGGACGGATATCTGTGAAATGGCATGAACGTTTTGTTCTTGGGTTTATTACTGCACTTTTTCGGAGGAGCTGTCATGGGATCAAAAGTAGTAAAATATAATACATACCGTCTTATAGACAATAATTCCTTTGAACTGCCACTGCCGTTCAGATTTGAAGTTTTAAAGAAGGATTTTCCTGTTGCTGAATATGAGATCAATGAGGATGAGCGTATAGTATGTAACGTCATCACAAAGCACAAGGAGGATGTTCTCACTCCTTTGCGTCGTCCTCTCAGTCTTTCGGATATCCATTATCTTTTTTCTTGTCGTGTGTTCCAGAACTTCACACCGTACACTGCACATATGCTCAGGTGTGTGGGTCTGGAAAAATACAATGTTCTAGACATAATCACAAGAACTCACGGTATCATTCCGTACGATAATTACTGGATAAGATTCAACGGAGAGCAGCTCAATTATGAGCAGGCGACCGAAACGTTCGATGCTATGATGGCGGAGCCTATCCAGCCTGTTGTGCAGCCCGTTGAGATGGTTCAGAATGTTCCTGATGTATCGGAGATCCTCAGCCAGCATACCATTGATATCAGCGGTATCGTGGAGCGTGACGGCGTAGGAATGACACAGGTCGAGGCAGAGAACATGGTGCGTACTGCGGTTGCGTACACTCCTGCTGAAGAAGATGATGTAGTAAACAATAAGATGAGCGAGGATGAGATAGAGGCACTGCTGATGAAGGCGGGAATATCTTCCCCTGCAATGCCCTCCCCCGAACCTGAGCCTGAACCTGTACAGGAGAGCGGAGGAATGATGTCGCAGGAAGCCATCGAGGCACTGCTTGCATCTGCATCTCAGCCCGCCGAGGAACCGTCTTCGGGTGGTACTATGTCACAGGATGATATAGCAGCACTCTTCGCAGCAAATGCAGCGGCAGAGCCCGAACCTGCACCAGTGGAAGAAGCACCGACAGGCGGTACGATGTCGCAGGACGACATAGCAGCACTCTTCGCAGCAAATGCAGCGGCAGAACCCGAGCCTGCACCTGTGGAAGAAGCACCAGCAGGCGGTAAGATGTCGCAGGATGCTATTGAGGCACTGCTCAATAGTATGCAGGAAGAAGCGAATAAATAATTTTCATCATATATTCACTTGCTTTTAACATAAAAGTAAATGTGATGTGATAGAATATCATTCAATAACAATGATATTCTGAAACAAAGGGTTATACAATATGTTTAATGCAAATAAAAAAACACAATCTGTAAATCGCGAACTGGAGCCTGTATCCACATTGCTCCCTGCGGTATCGCAGGAGAAGATCATGGAGCAGCTGTATCAGTTCATCGAGCTTGAGCATCTGTACGAATCTGCTATCCGCGAGGTCAAGACCAAGTTGGAGATACTGGACAGCGAGTTCAAGACAAAGTACGATTACAACCCCATCCATCACATTGAGGACCGCTTGAAATCCCCTCAGAGCATGATGGAAAAGCTGCAGCGAAAGGGTAAGACCTTCAGCATGCAGAACGTGCGTGAAACCCTGCATGATATAGCAGGTGTGCGTGTTATCTGTAATTACATAGAGGATATCTATGCTGTGGCAGAGTTCCTTACAAGACAGGATGATGTGACGCTCATCAAGACCAAGGACTACATCAAGGAGCCAAAGCCGAACGGCTATCGCAGTCTGCATCTGGTGATCGAAACGCCTGTATTCCTGTCAGATCGTAAGGAGATGGTGCACGTCGAAGTGCAGATACGTACTATCGCAATGGATTTCTGGGCAAGCCTTGAGCATCAGCTTAAGTACAAGACAGACAGTGAGGTGTCTGTTGAACTTGCACAGCAGCTTAAAGACTGTGCCGAGACTATTGCAGCAACGGATCTGAAGATGCAGAGCATATATCAGACACTTAAAGAGATCAATTAAACAAAAGGACCGCCGTAATCTACGGCGGTCTTGTTGTTATACATGGTGAGGTATCGGAGCGTAGTTGTTTTCTACGGTGATGACGCAGAAGTAATCGGGATGCTTCTGTTTTACGAAGCGGTTTATCTCGGAGGTCAGTTCCTCGTCGTTCATCGAGAATTTATGCGGCACCACGCAGTCAAAAATGACGTTCGTGTGGGTAGGCCCGGGTACCATTCTGAGATCGTGTATCGAAAGGCGTTCATCAATGCTACGCACTATTTCCGCTATCTCGTGTCGGGTGTCACCGACTGCGGAATCTGAGGTAACTATGGGATCAAAATGGACCAGCAGATTTAATCCCGAATTAAGGAAATCACGTTCGATATTGTCAATAACATCATGGCTTTCCAGCACGTCGCGTTCGGCAGCCATCTCCACGTGGACGCTGGCAAAAACTCTGCCGGGACCGTAGTCGTGGACCATCAGATCATGGGTGCCGAGTACGCCTTCATAGCTCATTACACGGCGGCGGATGTCCTCAACCATTTCAGGCTCGGGAGCCTTTCCGAGCAGCGGACTCATTGCGTCACGCACGAGGTTTATTCCGCTGTATAAGATGAATATTGCAACGATGATACCCATCCAGCCGTCCAGCTCGATGGATGCGAAATGAGAGATGAGAGCAGCTATCAGCACTGCCAGTGTGGAGATACAGTCGTTGCGGCTGTCTGCGGCGGTGGCTGTGAGTGCCTGGGAACTGATGAGCTTGCCGATCTTCAGGTTGAACAGCATCATCCACAGCTTAACGAGTATAGAGCTTGCGAGCACGCCGATGGTGATCCAGGAAAACTCCACTGCGGTAGGCTCGATTATCTTGCCGATACTGCTTCTGAGCAGCTCCACTCCGATAAAAAGGACCAGTACGGCGATTATGAAGCCCGAGATATATTCATATCTTGCGTGACCGTACGGATGGTCCTCGTCAGCCTCCTTCTCAGCCAGCTTGAAGCCAAAAAGGCTGATGATACTGGAAGAAGCATCGGAGAGGTTATTTGCTGCATCGGCGGTTATTGATACACTTCCCGAAAGAAAACCGACGATGAATTTGCCTGCACACAGCAGCAGATTACACACGATTCCGACCCAGCCGGAAAGCTTGCCGTATGCGGTGCGTACAGTATTGTCCTGTAAGTTTTCGTGGTCTTTTATAAAAAGACGGATAAGTAGTCGTGTCATATCGTTCACCTGTCATCACTGATAATATCCACAGTATATCACCGGTAGCTTGGGTTAGTCAAGAGAAACCGCCGACATTTGATGCCAGCGTTGTTGTTACAGGCTGAGATAGTATTCCTTCAATACGTCGGCTGCAGCGTGGATATCATAACCTGCCTCTGCAACCTGTTCCGCACCTTTGACGTTCCGCAGCTTTGCACAGCACAGTGCAGCACACGCCCAGTCCTCTGCGGAGGTCTTCAGGCTGAGATATTGTGCACTGTCGGTGAGCTTTGTTTCGCGGGTTATCCTATCGGAGAAAAGGCAGTACAGACCCGCCGCCTGAGCCTCCACGCCCACAACTGGCAGCCCCTCGTAATTTGAGGGGAGAAGAAAGCAGTCGAAAACGTTGTACAGCTCATCTGACGGATAGCGGTTATCGGTGAAGATCACCTTATCGGTCAGTCCGGCAGCCATTACGCGTGCGTGGATGTATTCCCTGTCCTTGCCTTTTCCGTCCATAATAAGGATGGAATCTTTGTGCTGCTTTACTATTTCCTTGAAGATATCGATAAGGAAGCTCTGGTTTTTCTGCGGACAAAATCTTCCGATGTGTCCGAATACCAGTGTATCGTCAGGGATATCCAGCTTTTCACGCATGGCGTCACGCTTTTCCGGAGCATATCGGAATCTGTCGGTATCTATGGCGTTCAGCACTATTCTTGCGACCTTCACAGGCGGTGCCTGTTCGTTGAGAGAGCATATCGGGACAGAGCCATACATCCATCTTGCGGCCAGTTCGGAGCAGGCAAGATACTCCGTTGCGTAGCGTTTCGCAAATGGTTTGAGCAGTGCTTTTGCGGCATTGCGTACAATTTCTCTGCTGCCGCCCGAGGTGCTGAGATTGTTGAGTATCCTCACGCGAACTCCCGCTTTTTTGGCTGCTTTAAGGGCAAAACCCGAAAGTGTGCCGAGATGGCAGTGAACGATGTCATACTTGTTCTCTGCCAGCAGCTTTTTCAGAATTTTCATATATCTGAACGGATGCTTCAGCGTCGGAAGTACGAATATCCTGCCGCCTAGAGCCTTTATCTCATCTATGGGCACCCTTGTGGAGCCTTTGAAGATATAAAAGTCAAACTGTACGAATTCGTGATCGATGGCACGGTAGTAATTCATGACCATCTGTTCGACGCCGCCGACGTTCATTTTTCCGAGTATCTGGGCAACTCTTATCATAGTGTTACCTCCATCATAAACTGTATAGGATAATTTTAACACAATAATGATGTTTTGGCAATAGTCCGTGCCTCTTTTCCTTAAATTCGGTATACTGTTGTATATTCCCGTTATTATCAGGCAAAAATACTAACACGATCAAGCAAAAAGATCGATCCATAGTCATGATCATGAAAGGAATAACAGCATGAAAAAGTCAAGAAAATCACTTCCTGCAGGAAAAGGAATGGCGATTGCAGTTGTTCTCGGCGTCGCAGCGGTAAGTATCGCCTCGCTCACTGCATACAATCGCACCATGAACCGTCTTACTCCTACCGATAACGATGACACTTCCACTCAGAATACATGGGTATTCGAGACCGGGCTGCCCGATGAAAAGGATGTGCCTGTCAATGGAATCAAGAATGATATTCCGAAGGAAGATGAGATCGGAGAGGCAGCGGCCGCAGATACAGTTGAAGCCGAGGAGGTCAACAAGCCCGTTGTCATCGAGGCACGCAATATCCTGCCTGTGGAAGGTGAGGTGTCACATCCGTTCAGCAACGGTGAGCTGGTGAAATCCGAAACGCTCGGTGTATGGAAGACCCATGACGGCTGCGACATCCTGTGCCCGCTTGGCACACAGGTCAAGTCCATGTCGTCAGGTGTAGTAAAGGAGATCAGGGAAGATCCGCTCTGGGGCGTCTGCGTCGTGGTGGAGCAGACTAATGGTCTTGAAGTGCATTACTGCGGACTTGCAAAGGAGCTTGAGATCAAGGCAGGCCAGAATGTGCAGGAGGGCGGCATCATCGGCAAGACCTCCGATACCTGTCAGGCAGAGATACTTCAGGAACCACACCTGCATCTTGCAGTTAAACAGGGCGGCAAATGGATCGACCCGATGTCGGTCATCACTCCCGCCTGAACCTTACCGGCCGCTCACAGCGGCTTTACATATTTTAGCGTCTTTTTGTACAGATACGCAAAATCGACAAAACAGGGTATAGTTAACAACGTTAAATTAGGGATTATGGGGAAAATTAAAAAAAGTAAAAAAACTACTGTACATTTTGGCGGAAATCCTGTATAATGAATTTGATTGCGAAAGGTTCAGACGTAAGCAATAAAGAAAGATTGCTAATTTTACAGGAGAAAACAAATATGACGATCTATAACGTTCTCGATATGCTGGGCGGTCTTGCCCTGTTCCTCTTCGGTATGCATATCTTAAGCGGTGCTCTTGAAAAGCTCGCAGGCGGTAATCTGGAACGCTGGCTTGAAAAGCTGACGAGCAATCCCATCAAAGGCGTTTTGCTCGGTGCGGGCGTTACTGCACTTATCCAGTCCTCTGCGGCGACTACTGTCATGCTGGTCGGCTTCGTAAATTCCGGTATCATGAAGCTCGCTCAGGCGATCGGCGTTATCATGGGTGCGAATATCGGTACCACTGCTACTGCGTGGCTGCTCAGCCTTTCCTCTATCAGCGGCAGCGGTATACTTAATATCTTCAAGCCCACTACATTCACACCTGTACTTGCTGTTATCGGTATCGTGCTGGTGATGTTCATCAAGTCTGATAAGAAAAACACCTTAGGACTTGTGTTCCTCGGATTTGCGACACTTATGTTCGGCATGAATGCCATGTCAGTTGCAGTAAGACCTCTTGAGGGCAACGAGCAGTTCTGCAGTATCATGACCGCGTTCTCCAACCCCATTCTGGGTGTTATCGTGGGTGCACTGATGACAGCTGCACTGCAGTCCTCTTCGGTATCCGTAGGTATCCTGCAGTCCCTGTCCAATGCGACCGGCGGCATTACATACGCTATCGCACTTCCTATCATTCTCGGCTCCAACATCGGTTCCTGTGTAACAGCGATGATCTCTTCCATCGGTGCAAATAAAGCCGCAAGAAGAGTTGCGATCGTTCATCTGTTTTTCAATATAATCGGAACGCTCCTGTTCCTGTCACTGTTCTATCTGCTTAATGCATTCCTGCACTTTGCGTTCCTTGATGACGCTCTTAATTCAACGGGTGTTGCGGTGATCCATACAGTATTCAACGTTCTTGCAACGACAGCTTTCCTGCCCTTTACAAGACAGATCGAAAAGCTTGCCTGCTGGGTCATCAAGGACGATCCCAACGAAGAAACAAATCAGATACTTCTGGACGAGCGTCTGCTGAAGACACCCTCCGTTGCTATCGAGCAGTGCCGCAGCGTTGCTATCAGAATGGCAAAGCTGACACGCAAGACTATCCTTGCTTCGCTGGATATACTTGAAAACTACGATCAGAAGAGAACTATGGAGATCGTTGAGAACGAGCATACTATCGATATATTTGAAGACAAGATCGGTTCTTATCTGCTGAAGATAAGCTCCAAGGACCTTTCGGAGCATGACAGTAAGGTCGTATCCAAGCTGCTTCATACCATCGGCGATCTGGAGCGTATCTCTGACCATGCCGTCAACATTGTTGAAGCTGCCGAGGAGATGTACCAGAAGAAGATCAAGTTCTCCGATGAGGCATACAACGAGATCGCTGTCATCAAGTCTGCTGTTTCCGAGATCATGGACAAGGCTGTTGAAGCGTTCATCAATTCCAACATCCCCCTTGCAAAGGAAGTTGAGCCTCTTGAGGATGTTATTGACGAGCTGCGTACAGATCTGAAGATGCGTCATATCGAGCGTCTGCGTGACGGCAAGTGTACCATTGAGCTTGGCTTTATCCTCACCGATCTGCTGACAAATCTTGAGCGTGTATCCGATCACTGCTCGAACATTGCCGTATGCATGATTCAGGTCAAGGAAAACAACCTGGATACTCATGAGTATATGACCGAGCTGAAGCGTTCCGAGGATTCCGAGTTCGTGAAGTCCCTCAACGCTTATAAGCAGAAGTATTCGCTCCCCACCAACTGATCCGATATCAACACTAAAGCCTGAGAGCACATCTCAGGCTTTTTGTTATATACCAAGAATACTTCCGATAAAGACTGCTGCAATGAATACGGGTGCTATCCATTTTACGATGAATTCAAAGCTGCGTTGCCGTCTGAATACACCTTTTCCTGCGATCTCGTCCGAAAGTATCCTCGGACCGATCACCCAGCCGATAAATATACAGGAGATAAGTGCGACCAGCGGTGTTATGACGGAGTTTCCGAGAGTGTCCATAAAGTCCAGTATCACCTTTCCGAACGGACGGAAGCTGTTCCAGATGCTGTAACCAAGGGCGGAAGGCAGACCCAGCAGGAAAAACACTGCTGCCATAACAGCTACCGATACTCTGCGTGACAGCCCGAAATGCTGTATGAGATTTGCTACGTTTACCTCCATCATGGAAATTGCAGAGGACAGTGCGGCAAAGAATACCAGAATGAAGAACACGCTACCTATGAAATCTCCAAGCGGAAGTGCGGAAAATACTTCGGGCAGCGTTTCGAAGATAAGTCCGGGACCTGCGGTGAGAGCAGTTGGTGTGCCGCCTGACACAGCAAAAACTGACGATATTACGATAAGTCCGCTGAGGAAGGCTACGCCAAGATCGAACAGCTCTATCTGCTTGACGGAGCTTTCGATGCTGTCATCCTTACGCATATATGCACCGTATGTTATCATTATTCCGCTGGCGAGAGAAAGTGAATAGAACATCTGCCCTGTGGCTGCCAGAACGGTCCTGAATGAGAATGCGGACAGGTCAGGCTTAAGGTAATACACAACGCCCTCCATCGCTCCGTCCAGCATCAGAACATACACCGCAACAACTACTGCGAGAATGATAAGGGCAGGCATAAGGAACCGGTTGGCTTTTTCGATGCCGCTTCTTACTCCAAGAAGCAGTACTACTGCCGCAGCCGAAAGAAAAAGCAGCTGGAATATAATAGGTTCGATGGGGCGCGCGGTGTATTCGGAAAAGAAGCCTTGCTGTGTCGTGAGTGCTGCATCTCCTGTGCAGAACAGCACTGAATATTTCAGCACCCATCCGCCTATAACACAATAATACGGTACTGTTATCAGTGTGACGAGCACGGTGATGATTCCGATAAATCCACCGCGTCTGTCCAGTTTCCCGTATGCGTCGATACTGGAGGTGGAGGTCTTTCTGCCGATGGCTATCTCCATTGACATGATGGGGAAACCGAACAACAGCGTGACGATGATGTATACCAGCAAGAAGATTCCTCCGCCGTACTCAGCGGCAAGATAAGGGAACCGCCAGATGTTTCCTAGCCCGACGGCAGAGCCTGCCGCAGAGAGTACGAAACCCAGTTTGTTTGAGAATGTTGGTCTGCTCATATTTTCTGTTCTCCGCAAATATATTTTACAATAATGTTTGTAAAGGGTGCGGTTTTATTCGTTTTGTTGACAAAAGCATCAGGAAATGCTATACTTTTTGTATCGACAAAACAGAAATTATATAACCAATAGTATAATTGTTATATAATATAATTGGAGGTATATCAATGAAGGTTCTTCTTGTAAATGGCAGCCCTCACGAAAAAGGCTGCACTTATACAGCACTTTGCGAGGCGGCAAAGGAGCTGAACGCAAATGGCATCGACGCTGAGATCTACTGGGTAGGAAACAAGCCTGTATCCGGATGTATCGGTTGTGGTGCCTGCCGCAAGCTGGGTCACTGCTGTATCGATAATGATACTGTAAATCCCTTTGTTGAGCTTGCAAAGGACGCGGATGGTTTTATTTTCGGTTCCCCTGTACATTTTGCATCCGCAGGCGGTGCTGTCACAGCTTTCATGGACAGAGCATTCTATTCCGTGAAATCCGCTTTCATGGGCAAGCCTGCCGCAAATATCGTAAGCTGCCGCAGGGGTGGTGCGTCTGCTGCGTTCGATCAGCTTAACAAGTATTTTACCATAAGCAGCATGCCTGTTGTGTCCTCGCAGTATTGGAATCAGGTACACGGCAACAGCCCCGAGGAGGTACTGAGGGACGAGGAAGGTATCCAGACTGTACGGGTGCTCGCAAAGAATATGGCGTGGATGCTTAAATGTATTGAAGCAGGAAAGGCACATGGCATCACTTTCCCTGAGCCCGAAAAACCTATCCGCACTAGCTTTATCAGATAAGATCAACGATCGGAAAGGACAAAATGAAAAAGATAATCGCATGGTTATTGTCGGTGACAATGGCACTTGCTATTGTCGGCTGTACAGATAATTCAAAAACTTCGGAGATAGATCAGCAGACGGATATTGCGGGTGACGTACCGCTGCCCGTACTGTATATTCAGACAAAGGATCAGGGGGCTGATGCTCTTGATTTCGTGACAAAGCCTGTTTCTGAACACGTTTCTGAGCAGATCGCCTCGTGGACGCCTGACTACGTCTACCCGCCTGCCCCATATTATGAGGAGTGTTCTGTATCCCTGAAGGATGCGAATGAAAAGATACAGCTTGACGTTGTTGATGCTGAGGTAAAGGTACGTGGCAACTGGACCACCACCTATGACAAAAAGGCTCTTCGCATCAGATTTGCAGAAAAACAGAGCATGCTGGACCTGAACGACGGTGCTCAGGCCCGCAACTGGCTGCTGCTCGCCGAATACAAGGACGGCTCGATGCTACGTAACAAAACGGCTCTTTCCATCTCACGTGAGCTGTTGGAAGAGGATGGCCTATACGCTTCGGACGCAGAGTTGGTTGAAGTCTATATCAACGATCATTACTGGGGAATCTACCTGCTGGCTGAGTTACAGCAGATAAACGAGAACAGGGTCAACATCACCGAAGCTGAAAAGGGCTACACCGCCACAGATATCGGCTATCTGCTGGAGTTTGACGGATATTACTACACCGAAGATCCCCTGCAGCAATTCTATGTGGATTATGCCGACAATGCTGCTCTTGTACCCTATGACGGCAAGGGCGGTGACGGAAGGATGATGCGATGCCTTCCCGTTACAGAAACAGACCCCAAGGCTTCTGTCGGCTTTACGATAGTCAATGATATCTACTCGCAGGAACAGCATGATTTTATAGCCTCTTATGTAAATAATATATACAAAATAATGTATGAGGCGGCTTATAATGATACCGCATATGAATTCAACAGCGATCTTTCGGATATAGTGAGATCATCCTCGCTTACGCCGAGAGAGGCTATAGAGAAAGTAGTGGATGTGCAATCCCTTGTAGACTTATACATGATCAGCGAGCTTACCTGTGATGCGGATATCTACTGGTCCAGCTTCTTTATGAGTGTTGACATGGGAGCAAATGGCAACGGCAAGCTCACCTTCACAGCACCGTGGGATTTTGATTCTGCGATGGGAAATAAGAATCGCTGTGCGAAGGGTAAAGGCTTCTATGCATCCAATATAGTTCCTGATGTAAACGGCGGTCCACAGGGCGGCGGCAGCTATCAGACGATAAATCCATGGCTGGTAGTGATTGCCTACGAGGAATGGTATCAGGATATGATAAAAGCGAAATGGACTGCCGCTTACGACGATGGTGTATTCGATCGTGCGTGCGAGATGATAATAATTGACACTGCACAGTACAGCGACGCTTTTGCAAGGAATTATGCAAAGTGGGACAATATCGCTCACAGCTCTTTTGTGCATGAGCTTTCCCGACAGGCGTCGAGCTGCAGAACCCATGCTGAAGCGTCACAGCAGCTTCTTGAATGGCTGCAGAACAGAGTCGAATTTCTGAACGAGCAGTGGCATCTGTGATAATTATGCATATTAAAAGGCAGATATCTCGAGCGAAATAGATTTTTGCAAAGCAAAAACGGATTGCCTTAAGGGCAATCCGAGAGTAGCTTTTGCAATTTAAAAAACCGTCCACTGGACGGTTTTTTTAATCTGTTTATACTGAGCGAAAAAGATTTCACATTATAATAGGATAGCAACTCGCGACGGTGAGCGTTTTTTGCAAAGCAAAAACACAGTGCCATTAGGGCACTGCGAGCCGAGCCGTTGCTATTAAAAAAGAGCGTTCCATTCGGAACGCTCTTTTTAAATCTGTCTATACTTTACAAAATAGATTTCTGCTACAACACAATCGTGGAGCCACACGCGAAAGCGGAACGGTTTTCACCAAAGTGAAAACGGATTGCCTTAAGGGCAATCCGAGAGTAGCTTTTGCAATTAAAAAACCGTCCAGTGGACGGTTTTTTAATATGGTGCAGGTGAAGGGACTTGAACCCCCACGACCTTGCGATCACTAGCACCTGAAGCTAGCGCGTCTGCCGATTCCGCCACACCTGCGTTTGTATTGGATTTCATATTTTTACTCGGGTGAAATCTCCCGAGGCGGACTCATTACGAGTTGCTCCGCAATAAATGCACTGTCGTGACGCTACCCGAAGCTAGCGCGTCTGCCGATTCCGCCACACCTGCATATTTGGTTGCCGTTTCTGACAACGTATATATTTTATCACATCGGGAGTGATTTGTCAATAGATTTTTGAAATTTTTTTGAGATTTTCTCAAATTTGTTGACGTAAAGTGCAGATAGTAGTATAATTATAAGGTAAAAAGTCATATCGGGAAAGGCGGCAAATCGTGAAAAAGTTTATCAAGGCTACATGGATATTCTATCCGCTCATACTTGCAGTGCTTATGTATTTGCTGCTGCCGTTGTTTCCGTCTTTCACTGAATATGTTGTGTCCCGAGGTCTGTTTAAGATAGTGACGGTACCCGTCGGATTTGTTACATCCCTGCTGCCGTTTTCGCTTACAGAGTTACTGGTGATCATTTCTGTACCGCTTGTGATACTTCTTGTGGTGATGTTCATCATCAGCGTGCGGAGAAGTGCATCCGGAAAAAAGACAGCATTGAAAGCAGGTCGTTTTCTTTGCGGCTTCGTGTCATTTGCACTGCTTATGTATATGATATGTCACGGAGGTAATTACTACCGCTACAACGCTGCACAGCTTATGAATCTGGACACTTCGCAGAAATCTCCCGAGCAGCTTCTTCAGCTATGTCTGTATCTGGGCGATCAGGCAGCACAGGCACGCAATGGATTGCCTGAGGACGAAAACGGTGTCGTTCAGCTGCCTGTGGATATCTATACCGAGCTACAACGCACTTCGGATGGCTATGACAAACTTGTTGAGGAATACCCGTGGCTGTGGACCAGCGTCAGCAGACAGAAGCCTGTTCTGCTGTCATATTATTGGTCGTATACAGGCATTGTAGGAATGTACTTCCCGTTTTTTGCGGAGTGTAATGTTAATATTGAGCAGCCCGATTACGGCATCCCGTTTACTGCGGCACATGAATCTGCACATTCCCGTGGCATAGCATTCGAGGACGAGTGTAATTTCTATGCGTTCCTTGCATGCATTAACAGCGAGTATCCCGAGATACGTTATTCCGGGTATATGGAAGCGTTTCTGTATTGCTCAAATGCACTTTTCGATCACGATATCGAGATGTGGGAGCTGTCGCAGGCAGTGGTGACAGAGGGTATGAAGGCGGATTTCGCCGCAAATAATGATTACATAGAACGCTTTGCGTCAAAGGTCATCGAGGGTCCCGGTGATATCGAGATAAATCCGTGGGAGGTAGCAGGCGATGTCAATGATACATTCCTTGAGGTACAAGGTGTTGAGGACGGTTCGCTAAGCTATGACAGGGTAACGGAGCTTATCCTTGCATATTATTACACTGAATAACAAAAGAGGTCATGACATGATAGGAACGATCGTTAATACAGGTACGATACTGCTTGGCTCGCTGCTGGGTGGTCTGCTGAAGAAGGGCATTAAGGACAAATACCGTGATGCACTGTATAATGCGATGGGTCTTGCCGCAATAGGCATCGGAGTTAATTCCATCTGCACGAATATGCCGCAGAGTGCGTATCCTGTGCTGTTTATTGTAAGTCTTGCATTGGGCAGTCTGTTCGGCAATATCATCGATCTTGACGGCAAGTTCAACGGGCTTGTGGGCAGGTTCTCGAAATCCAATCTGGGTCAGGGGCTTTCCACAGGTATCCTGATGTTCTGCATAGGCACGCTTTCGATACTCGGACCGATCAATGCACGACTGAACGGCGACCACACATATCTTTTCACGAATGCCACGCTGGACCTTGTTACGTCCATGGCACTTGCGTCCACCTACGGATTTGGCATGATGGCTGCCGCACCTGTGCTTTTTCTGTGGCAGGGTGCGATATATCTGTGTGCGGGCTGGCTTGAGCCTGTACTGAGCGGCGGCCTTATGACAGAGATAACGCTGGTGGGTGGTTTTCTTATTGCGGCATCCGGTATTTCGATACTGGGGCTGAAGGACATGAAGACGATCAATATGCTGCCTTCGCTTCTTGTGCCGCCGATATGGTTCGTTATCATAGGTTTATTAGGTAATTAATTCGTAATATTTATAATTTAATCAATTTTGTTTCACAATATTAACACAAATGTGGATTATACTTTAAGCATGAAGGCAAGCATCCTAATTGTGAAAGGGAAGAATATATGTACGATAACAATAATATGAATTATAATAACGATTCGCATCAGGGTTATTATCCCAATATGGCGAATCAGGTGTATCAGCAGCCTGTGCAGCCTCAGGTACCGATTCAGGCAAAAAAGAAGAACGGTACGCTCAAGGTATTGGCACTGCTGATGGCTGTGGTGATAGTCGGCGGCGGTGCGGGCTTTGGCGGCTCCTTTATGGCTTCCAAGCTGGCAAGCGGTGATTACACTGTATCACAGGATGAGGACGGAGGCAAGGGCGGAGATAGCCCATCCAAGGATAACGAGAAGCCCAATTCTGGCGGAAATGAAGTAAAACCCGCTCCTGATGTCAATAACGCCAACAAGCCTTCTCTAGATGAGATGCAGTCCGGTGCAACGGTATCCCATAATATCAGTGCGGAAACAGAATATAAATCAGACGGTACTTTTGCATATACCCGTGATCTGGTATCGGCGGTGCGTGATTCCATCGTATATATTGAAGTGTACACAAAGATGTACATGAATGCGGAGGAGGCATACGGAGCAGGCAGCGGCATCATAATCTCCAGTGACGGTTACATCATAACAAATGCTCACGTGGTGGATGATATGGACAGGTATGTCGTTCATGTTACCACTACCGATCCTGTTGAGGGTACAGGCGTAGTGGATGAGTATGAAGCTACCCTTATAGGAAGTGATACAGATACCGACCTTGCTGTGATCAAGATCGAGGCGGACAACCTTCAGGCGGCTGTTCTCGGTAATTCCGATGAACTTCATCTGGGCGACGATGTTGTAGTCATCGGAAATCCCATGGGACTTGAGACCTCTGTTACAAAGGGTATCGTTTCCGGTCTTAACAGACAGCTATATTCCAGCGAACGTTCTCTTTCCAGCATACAGACCGACGCTGCCATCAACAGTGGTAACTCGGGCGGTGCACTGTTCAATATGTATGGCGAGGTAGTGGGCGTAGTCAATGAGAAGCTCATCAGCAACTATGCCGAAAACGTCGGCTTCGCTATCACCATAAATGAAGCAAAGTACGTGATCGATGATCTTATCTCTATCGGTTATGTTTCGGGCAGACCGATCCTCGGCGTTACCTGTCTTGAGGTGAGCGAGTATGTTGCGGCTATCCAGGGAATGCACCCCGGTCTTTATATCACCGAGATCAATCAGGACCTTGCGATAGCAGACAGCGAGCTTGTGGTGGGTGATACCATCATCGCAGTTGAGGGCAAGTCTGTTACCAATGTAAGCCAGGTGAGCGAGATACTGCGTGACATGAAGCCGGGAGATGTGGTGGAGGTCACGGTAGTCCGTGTTGACGCCATCGGCAGAGATAAGGAGATCAGCTTTGATGTAGAACTCTCCGAATACAGCGGCAGCTGAATTTTCATAACAAGCATTACGGGCGGCATATTGCTGCCCGTAAATTTTGTTGTGAGCTATTGAATATCTGTCTGAATTGTGGTACAATGTATATGTAATTTTTAGTAATCCACGAAAGGAATTATCATCATGACAGCTTTTACTACAGCGGATATCCTTCTTCCGAAGCTTGACGCAGAGGAAATGACGAAGTGGGCAGTAGTTGCCTGTGATCAGTATACCAGCGAGCCTGCATACTGGGAGAAGACAGCACAGATCGCAGGGGATGCTCCCTCTGCTCTGAAGCTCATCCTGCCCGAGGTATACCTTGAGGCAGAAGATGCTGAACAGCGTATCGAGGGCATCAACGCTGCAATGCAGGATTACCTTGCAAAGGGTATATTCAATGAGTACAAGGATTCTCTCATCCTTACAGTCCGCACTCAGGCTGACGGAAAGGTACGCACAGGTCTGGTGGGAGCTATCGACCTTGAACAGTATGATTACAACAAGGGCAGCACATCCCAGGTGCGTGCTACCGAGGCTACTGTTGCGTCGCGTATCCCTCCCAGAGTGAAGATACGCCGCGATGCGGCACTTGAGCTTCCGCACATCATGATACTTATCGATGATGTGAAAAAGACAGTTATCGAGCCGCTGGAGGCAAGACTTGACACACTTCAGAAGGTGTATGATTTCGAGCTTATGCAGAACGGCGGCAGATTAGCAGGTTACCTTGTAAGCGACGATGACGCAAAGGCAGTTTTTGCGGCACTGGATGTTCTGGCTGACAAGGATGATTTCAACAGCCGCTACGGTCTGAGCGGTCAGGAAGTGTTGCTGTACGCAATGGGCGACGGCAATCACTCTCTTGCAACGGCAAAGGCTTGCTACGAGGAGAAGAAGGCTGCGAATTCTCCCGATGCCGCACTGGCACGCTATGCACTGGCTGAGGTCGTGAATCTTCACAGCCCTGCACTGGAGTTTGAGGCTATCCACCGCGTTATAGTTGATGTGGATACCGATAAGCTGATGGCAGCCATGACAGATGCTCTTGGTCTTGTGAAGGGTACTGACGGACAGACATTCACTGTGGTACTGAACGGAGCAGAGGAGAGCTATACAATTACTAAGCCCACTGCAAATCTCACTGTCGGCAGCCTGCAGCAGTTCCTTGACGGATATCTGGAAGAGAACAAGGGCGTTATAGACTACATTCATGGCGATGATGTTGTACGAACACTCTGTACACCGGCAAACAGCATCGGATTTCTGCTGCCCTCCATGACGAAGGATGAGTTGTTCCCAACCGTCATCAAGGATGGAGCACTCCCCAGAAAGACCTTCAGTATGGGCCATGCACATGATAAGAGGTTCTACTGTGAGGCAAGGAAGATCAGATAAGCGACGTTGTTGCGGTTTCGGAACGAAATCTCGGTCGCTCCGACCGAGAAGCAATGACGTTGCAGTTTGCGAAGCAAACCTGGGCCATGCACATGATAAGAGGTTCTGCTGTGAGGCAAGGAAGATCAGATAACCGGACATTGAATTAAGAGGTGTTTTATGAATATGGTGGCACTGGAGCGTATCACCGATATGCTCCGATCACAGGTGGAAAGCGGCATCGTAAAAGGTGCGGCGGCGTGCGTGCTGAAGAATGGTATGCCTATTTACAAGGGCTGGTACGGAATGGCTGATGAGGCCAGGGATATCAGATGGCAGGAGGATACCATCGTTCGTCTGTATTCCATGACGAAACCGATAACCGCTGCTGCTGCGATGATTCTTTTTGACCGCGGTATGCTGGATCTGCAGGATAAGGTCAGCGACTATATTCCCGGATTCAAGAATCAGAAGGTCTGGACAGAGAATGGCCCTGTTCCTGTCCGCAGAGAGGTAACGATCAAGAATCTGCTGGATATGACATCAGGTCTGTGTTATCCCGATGACTGGTTCCCTGCAGGTGCTGAGATGTCGAAGCTGTATGCACGTCTTGATGCGGAGTATAAAGCGGGCGATCCGTCAGATACGCTGACCTATGCCAATCTGATAGGACAGCAGCCGCTGGCATTCCAGCCCGGCGAAAGGTGGATGTACGGCACAAGTGCTGATATCCTCGGTGCGGTCATTGAAGTGATATCAGGTATGAAGTTCAGTGAGTTCCTGAAGCGTGAGATGTTCGAGCCGCTCGGAATGGTGGATACGGATTTCTATGTGCCGGAGGATAAGCTTTACCGTTTTGCCGAGAACTATGAACCGAAGGACGGTGAGTTGGTGCCCTGCGAATGGCAGCACCTCGGACTTACATATCTCTGTCGCAAAAAGCCTGAGTTCGAATCGGGTGGTGCGGGATTGTGTTCCACCATGAACGATTACGCGGCGTTTGCAACTATGCTGATGAACAAGGGTATCTACCGCGGCAGGCGTATCCTCAGTGAGAACGCAGTGCGTTATCTGACTTCTCCGCAGCTTACGGATGAGCAGATGAAGGGCATCGATTGGGAAAGCATGATCGGATACAATTACGGAAACCTCATGCGTATCTGTGACAGCGATCATGAGCTCAGCAGATACAAAGGGGAATATGGCTGGGATGGCTGGCTCGGATGCTTTTTTGTCAATGATCCTGCCAATGGATATACTTTCCTGTACTTCATCCAGCGTTGCGGCGGACTTGGTCCCCGCCCTGTGAATATAATGAAGCACATCGTATATGGTGCACAGGATTGATCTGATAACAAATACCGCCGCCCTTTTCGGGGCGGCGGTCGTTTTGCATATATTAATTATTCTTCGCCTGAGGACACTGTGCCTTTTTCTGCATCCAGAGTGACAGCAGTACCAGACTTAAGAATAAACGTTGCATTCTGTGCACCGATGATAACGGGAATATCAAGAGCCATTCCAACGATCGCTGCGTGACAGTCGGGATCGGCTTCCTCGGTGATTATGCCCGCAGCGGATTTCAGCAGAGGCAGGATATTGCTGCTTGTTCGGGGGATACAGAGTATCTGACCTGCTTCGAAGCGTTCGTGAGCTTCCTCCTCGCTGCCGCATACGCATACGGGAGCGGTAACTGTGCCCTTGTTGGCACCTGTGCCAGTTACAAGAACGTCGCCGACTATATGCACCTTCATGAGGTTGGTTGTTCCGCTTACACCGAGCGGGACACCTGCCGTGATTACCACGAGGTCGCCATTCTTCAGCAGACCTGCTTCGCACGCCTTGTGCACTGCATGATGGATGAGGTCGTCGGTGTTGGTCATCATTTCCTCTGCCATCAGCGGGATGACGCCCCAGCTCATATTAAGCTGACGCATAGCTGTTTCGTTGGTGGTGCAGGAGATTATCGGGCAGACGGGACGGTATCTTGAGATCATCCTTGCGGTCGTGCCTGTTTTCGTCACAGTGAGGATAGCGGTTGCACCGAGGTCCATCGCTGCTGCCACGGTAGCGTGGGAGATAGCGGTTGATACGTTGACGGAGCTGCGTGCCTCCAGCTTATAGAAACGCTTTTTGTAATCTATTGCATTTTCGGTGGTCTCGGCAATGAGGGCCATGGTCTTTACGGCTTCAACGGGGTGCTCGCCTGCGGCAGTTTCGCCTGAGAGCATGATAGCGGAAGTGCCGTCGTAGATCGCATTTGCAACGTCGGTGGTTTCTGCTCTGGTGGGACGGGGGTTATGGATCATCGATTCCAGCATCTGTGTAGCGGTGATGACCTGCTTGTTTGCGTTGTAGCCCTTCTTGATGAGCATCTTCTGTATCTGAGGTATCTCCTCGAAAGGAATCTCAACGCCCATATCGCCGCGGGCTACCATTATGCCGTCAGCTACACGCAGGATGCTGTCGATATTCTTGACGCCCTCGCCGTTTTCGATCTTCGCGATTATTCGGATATCGGAGCGGCCTTCATCTTCGAGTATCTTTCTTACGCCAATGACATCATCTGCACAGGTGACAAAGGATGCTGCGATAAAGTCAAAATCCTCTCTTGCACCAAAACGGATATCTGCGATATCCACTTCGCTGAGGTACGGCATGGACAGCTTTACACCGGGGATGTTTACGCCCTTTCTGTCGGATACGACACCACCGCTTGTTACGGTACAGATTATATCCGCTGTGCCGTCGCCATTGTGAATGATATCTGAGCAGCGTAGTGCGACGTTACCGTCATCGATGAGTATCCTTGTGCCCACATCGATATCATCAGCGAGATCCTTATATGTGATGGAAACACATTCCGCGGTACCCTCTACCTCTCGCGTCGTGAGAGTAAAGGTGCTGCCTGTTATCAGTTCGGGGCGTTTTCCGTCCGCAAACTTCTTCAGTCGTATTTCGGGACCCTTTGTGTCGAGCAGCGTTGCAATAGGTCTGCCCATCTCCTTTGCGATGCGTACGATCTGGTCGTGGGTCTCCTTGTGGCTTTCGTGGGTTCCGTGTGAGAAATTCTGTCTTGCGACGTTCATTCCGTTTTCGATGAGCTTACGCAGCACATCGTCACTTTTCGTGGCAGGTCCGAGAGTACATACGATCTTTGTCCTTCTCATAATGATCTATCCTTTCTGGCATCTTAACTGTATCTTTGCTGAAAAAAGCCCGCTTTCGTACACCGCCGCGGGGCAGTGCCGCATAGCGGGCCTTACTTATCAACTATTTTCTTTTACTGCTCTGTCAGCGGCAAGAGCGAGTGCACATTCAAGGCGTTTCTTCTGCATTTCGCAGGAGAGCTTGTGGGGCTTGTTGATATCGCCCTCATAGATGAAGCTGTTAGCGTTGCATCCGCCTGAGCAGAAGAACTTTGCCCAGCAGTCACGGCAGCCCTGCTTGCTGTACACATGAGTGCCTGCGAAGGTGTCCTTGATATCGTTGTTGAAGGTACCATCATACAGGTTGCCCATCTTCCATTCATCTATACCAACGAACTGGTGGCAGGGGAAGATATCGCCGTTGGGGGTGACAGCGACGTAGTCGTTGCCGCAGCCGCAGCCACGCAGACGTTTGATGGCACAGGGACCCTGATCGAGGTCCACCATGAAGTGGAAGAAGTTGAATTTCTTTTCTGTGCGGTTGGACATCACCTCGCACAGTCTGTCGTACTCGTTGAATACGCGAGGCAGATCTGCTTCTGTGATGGCATAGGGCATCTTCAGATCTGTTACAACAGGCTCGGCGGAGAGCTGCTCAAATCCGAGTTCTCTCATGTGCAGCACGTCGTCGGTGAAGTCCATGTTATATTTGGTGAATGTGGCACGAACGTAGTAATCCTTGTCGCCGCGGCTCTCAACGAGCTTCTGGAAGCGGGGAACGATGATATCGTAGCAGCCCTTGCCGTTTACCGTCTTGCGGATGCGGTCAGTAACTTCCTTTCTGCCGTCAAGCGAGAGAACGCAGTTAGACATCTCACGGTTGATGTATTCGATCTTATCGTCTGTGAGCAGCATACCATTCGTGGTGATGGTGAAGCGGAAGTTCTTTCCGTGCTGCTTTTCGATGGAGCGTGCGTAATTTACGGTCTCAACAACGGTGTCCCATGCCATGAGAGGCTCGCCACCGAAGAAATCCAGCTCCAGATTGATACGGTCGCCGGAATTCTCAATGAGGAAGTCTATAGCTTTTTTACCTGTTTCGGGGGACATCACGCAGCGGTCGCCGCCGAAATCGCCTGTTTCAGCGAAGCAGTATTCGCATCTCAGGTTGCAGTCATGCGAAACGTTCAGACACATGGATTTCACAGGTGACTTCATCTTTGTGTTGGTATAACGCTTGTAGTCATCCTCTGTGAAGAGAGCACCGTCTTTCCAGAGCTCATAAAGCTCGTCATAGCTTTCGCGGATATCATTTTCGGAATACATGGAGAGCTTGCCGATGAGTTCATCGGGACATTTCTCAGCCATAGGAGCACTTATGTGCTCAAGCATATCAAATGCACAGTCGTCCAGAAGGTGAACGCCGTTGCTGTTTACATCCAGCACGATATTATAACCGAGCTGCTTAAACTTATGTATCATTATAATTTACCTTTCGTTATAAACTGTAAGAGGTCAAAAATTTTGGGCGGAACTGGCCGCCCAAAATATTTTCCTTAAACAAGTAAAGCGGATTACTTTACAGCCTCGCACTTCTGGTTTGCAACTGTGCAAGAGGTCTTGCAAGCAGACTGGCAGGAGGACTGGCACTTGCCGCAGCCGCCCTTGGCAGCAGTAGCCTTGAGATCAGCCTTGTTGATAGTTGTGATGTGCTTCAAAAGGAACACCTCTTTCTTTTAAGTAGTTTGCGTGGGGCATAGCCCTATTGCTTATTGTATAGTATAACATACCTTGCAGGATTTTTCAAGGGGGTAAATGAATTTTTGTTGTGCCTTATGAAAGCTCTGCGATGATGTCGGTGGTATAGGCGTAGTCGGGGAAGTCGGTCCGTATCTTTTCGGCGGCTCTGCGGCAGAAATCCCTGCGTAATGCCGGCTCGTCACGCATTGCCTGCTTTGCTCCCCAAAGATGCGTGAAGCTGTTCTGCGGGAAGAAAAGATGATCCTTGTCAAGAAGCGTCCTCACGGGCGTGCCCGTAAATTCCGCGCACATTGCCAGCATACGCTGCTCCGCAAACACCATGTAACAGAGCCTATCATCGCAGGGAACTGCGGATTTCATGAACGCTATCGCCTGAGAAACGTAGAACTCCCTGAAAGCGTTGTCGGGCAGGTACAGAAATGCTGTATTGAGCGGCAGGACGCCTCTGGTGAACGGCGGCAGGATGTGGTCTTTCAGGCGGAAGTATTCGATCGGCGGATATATATCGGGGAACAGCTCCTCGCGGTGAGCGGCTACTATCTCCTTGCCGAGCGTCAGCTTTTTCCACACGATGAAATCGGTATCTATCATCACGCAGGGAGCGTCCGCTTCCCTTAGTGCAAACAGCTTGCCGCCTGCCCAGAACATCTGCGGATCGATGCCCTCAAGGTCATCGGGGATACAGATGCGTATTTCGTCCCAGATTCCGCTAAGCCCGATGCTGCGGTAGTATTCCGCACCTGCCGTGTCGGTGTACAGCGAGATGTTTCCGTTGTGCTTTCGCCAGTTGAGGGCGGAAAGTACGGTGCAATAAAGATCAAAATCCTCTACAGAAAACGCTCCGCTTTTCTTTGCAAAAAACGGAGCGGTAGAGATTATATGAAAAGCATTCATAGTGACCTCTCAGATAAGATGTATTCCATAACCGAAGCGGTTGAGCGGACAGATGTTCAGGCAGCGGTACATTATCTCGTCGTATTCATCCGATGTTACACTCCTGAAGCTGCCGCCGACAGGGAAGCCTCTGTAAGATCCCATGCCGTAGCCTGTGTCAAATCTGAACGAGCCGAGTGTGAAACGGCCACGGAAAGAGCCGCCGGTAAAGCTGCCGAAGACGAACGAGCCAAGACCTGCCCTGTATGAGCCGGAGCTGTATCTGTAAGAACCGAGCTCATAAGCAAACGAACCGCCGAGAGAATAACCGGAGGAGCCGTAGCGTAAGGAACCGGTCCTGAAGGAGCCGAAGCCCCATTCCCACTCCCATTTGTGTTGATAGGACCCAAAGCTGCCGTAAGCGAAAGAGCCAGCCGCAAACGAACCGCCTGCAAAGGAACCACTGTAACTTCCGGCGGTGTAGCTGCCGATGTCGCATACAGCCTGTGCCGAGCCGGTTACGGGAACGCCGCCCTTCAGCAGTTCGATCGTGCGGATGAGGTTTTCATCCGCCTTATGCACGGGAACGTTACATTTTTTATTGGTAAAGATCTCTGTCAGCCTGTCATTGAGTGCAGGGTCTGTGGGGCTGAGATTCTCCAAATGGCGGGCAAGTTCGCTGCCTCCGTGAGAATCCAGCCATTTTATCAGGCTGCCTCCGAGAAAGTATCCACGGATCGCAGCTATATCAAAGTTTTCGGATATCTCATCCGCGGAGAATATCTTTCTCCTGTTGAGCCAGATAGCACAATCCATCGGGACCTCCATAATGAGCTGAAAAATGAGAATAAATATATATTTAATTATAACATAATCTTTATGGATTTTCAACAACTTTCCGAAAATTAATATCGTGGTTTATGACGATTTGTGAAATTGTAACAATTTTGTATGTTGATTATGACATATTCAAAATGTTGAAACAGATTAAAAATTTCGATATCTGTCCTTTGAATATTGCGTGAAATATACTTGATTTTTGCAGTATATTAATGTATAATCTAATCAGTATTCTGACAGAAAGGATGTTAAATATGAAAAAATATATGTCAGCCATACTGGCAGCAGCAATGATCTTTTCCCTGACTGCCTGTGGTGATGCTCCTGCCGAGGGCATGGTGGGCGAAGCATCTGCTACACAGGAGGCTACTTCTGTGGCTGTACAGGAGGATACAGCGTCCGAGCCGCTCTCCAACCCTGTGGCGATGCTCGACGGCGATATAGATATGGAAAAGGCGATGGCATACCAGACAGATATCGATGCACTGGTTGCTTCTTTTGAGGCAAAGACGATCGACCCCACAAAACCCGTTTCGGAGAATTCTAACGAGAACACGCTTGCGGTGTTCGATTATCTGTGCAGTATCTACGGTAAGCAGGTGCTTGCTGCACAGCAGATGAAGGATATCGATTGCCTTGAGGATATCGCTTATTACGACAACACGGGTGATATGCCTGCGATGAAGGGTTATGACTTCATCTTCTGTACCGGCTCATACAACAGCGACGACATGATAAACGAAGCGATCGAATGGCACAATGAGAGCGGCGGTCTGGTCACATTCACATGGCACTGGAACGTTCCCAGGGATGTCGACAACCATGATATGGGCTATGCGTTCTATCAGGAGGAGATACTCAACTGGAGTCAGATCAATGCGGTGACACCCGGAACAAAGGAGTACGAGCAGGTCATCCATGATATCGATCTGATCGCAAGCAAGATGCAGGTGCTTGAGGAGGCAGGCGTCACAGTTCTTTTCAGACCTCTGCATGAGGCGAGCGGTGCATGGTTCTGGTGGGGCATTCAGGACAGGACAACCGCAGAAAACCAGGTGTTCCAGAAGCTGTGGTATATGATCTTCGACCGTATGGAAAACTATCACAAGCTGACGAATATCATCTGGGTATGGAACGGCCAGTCCAAGCATTGCATGGTGCACCCCAATTCTTATGATATCGCGGGAATAGACGTTTATCCCAACGAAATTGACCACACAGCACTGCCGTCGCAGTATACGAAGCTGGAGACCATGAATGCAGACAGCGGCAAGATGCTGGCACTTTCCGAGTGCGGCTATATCCCTGATCCCGATGACTGCAAGGCAACAGGAGCAATGTGGCTGTACTATATGCTGTGGAATGGCGATTTCCTTTGCGAAGCTTCCGCAAACGGCACAGTGCTGACAGACTTCAACGGTACACCTTCCATAAACAGCAAGCGTATGAGCGTTGAGATGCTGCAGCAGTTCTTTGCAAGCGAAAACATAGTGACATACGCCGACCTTCCCGCACGCTTCACCGAGGGTAAAGATATTCCCTCAAAGATCAGGACATGGGAGTATTTCAAGGTAGATTGATAAAAGGTTTCAAAAGCACCCTGCAAAATTTACAGGGTGCTTTTTGTGCATTGTAACAAATTTATTTGGGTATCTTGACGAAAACACGCATAAATGATACAATGTAAACATAGTCGTTTACATGACTTGACGGCGATGTGAGGTTCAGTTGCCGCGGCTGAACTATGGGTGTGCATCGTCGCTTTTGCGGCAGAAACGGAGGCGGGTTTATGCTGACACCGGAAATTCGTAGCCGGCTTGCTGAGGCAGGGCTTGACTGCACTGAGATGATCGGTAGATTCATGGACAGCGAAGAGATGTTCCTCAAATACTTCAAAAAGTTTTTCGGAGCAGCCGACAGCGTTGTAGATGAACTTTCCGCGGCGGTTGCGGCGGACGATCATTCTGCTATCGAGAACAGGGCACATGCTCTTAAAGGTCTGGCAGGCAACATAGGTCTGAACGGCGTGTTCACACCTGCAAAGAAGATCGTGGATGATGTCCGCAATGGTGCGTATGACAGCTTTCATGAAGATCTTGACAAGATGAAGGCAGCATATTCGATAGCTCGTTCCGTTTTCGAGAAGCTAGATTAAATTGCGGTCACCCCGCAGAAAGTAGAGGTTATAAACATGCCTGAATTTATTATTCCTGCGTTAATTGTTGCAGCGGTAGTCATTTTCATGTTCACAGCAGGCTATCGCAAGGCACCGCCCGATAAGGCGTACATCATCAGCGGTCTGCGTCGCAAGGCCAAGGTCGTTGTTGGTAAGGCTACAGTAAAGCTGCCCTTCTTCGAGCGTTGCGATATCCTGGAGCTTGCACTGATGTCTGTTGACGTAAAGACAGCACAGGCTGTTCCTACCGCTGACTATATCAATATTTCCGTAGATGCAGTAGTAAACGTTAAGATCTCTCCCGAGCCTGATATCATCATGAAGGCTCAGCAGAACTTCCTTAACAAGAATGTTGAGTACATAACCAAGGTAGCACGTGAGGTACTTGAGGGTAACATGCGTGAGATCGTTGGTCAGATGCGTCTTGAGGAGATGGTCTCCAACCGTCAGGCTTTCGCAGACAAGGTAAAGCAGAATGCTGATCCTGACCTGAGAGCTATGGGTCTTGAGATCGTATCCTTCAACGTTCAGAACTTTGTTGACGATAACGGCATCATCAATGACATGGGTATCGATAACACCATGCAGATCAAGAAGAAGGCTGCTATCTCCAAGGCAGAGGCTGAAAGAGATATCAAGATCGCACAGGCAGAGGCTAACCGCAAGGCTAACGATGCACGTGTTGACTCCGAAACTGCTATCGCAGAGCGTGAGAATCAGCTGGCTATCAAGCAGGCTGAGCTCAAGCGTGAAGCTGATATCAAGCAGGCTGAGGCTGATGCTGCATATACCATCCAGCAGGAAGAGCAGCGTAAGACTATCGAGATCACAACTGCTAACGCTAACCTCGCTCGTCAGGAGCGTGAGGTAGAGATCAAGGCTAAGGAAGCTGAGATCAAGGAGCGTGCGCTGGAAGCTGAGGTAAAGAAGACTGCTGAAGCTCAGAAGTATGCTGCACAGCAGAGAGCTGACGCTGAGCTGTATACCATCCAGCGTAACGCAGAGGCTAAGAAGTACGAAGACATCCAGAACGCTGAGGCTGAGCTGGAGATCAAGAAGAACGAGGCTGCTGCTATTCTGGTGCTCGCACAGAACGAGGCTGCCGCTCAGAAGGCTAAGGCTGAGGCTACACGTTTCGAGGCTGAGCAGGCTGCTGAGGGTATCCGTGCAAAGGGTCTTGCAGAGGCTGAGGCTGTACGTGCTAAGGCACTTGCAGAGGCTGAGGGTCTCGACAAGAAGGCTGAGGCTATGAGAAAGATGGAAGAGGCTGCTGTACTCCAGATGTATTTCGAGCAGATGCCTGCAGTTGCTCAGGCTATTGCAAAGCCCCTGGAGAACGTGGACAGCATCACCATGTACGGCGATGGCAATACCGCAAAGATGGTCAAGGACATTACAGAAGCTACAACACAGGCTTCTGCAGGTCTGCTTGACGGTCTGGGCATTGATCTGAAGTCCATGATCAACTCCTTTGTTATGGGCAAGTCCATGGCTGCAGGTATCAATACCGAGGACACTGCTGCTTCCACTGAGGATATTGTAACGAACTAATATCTTTCTGAATTGACGAAAATCGGCGTTACAGCTATTGTAATGCCGATTTTTTGATGCAAATCATTGACAAGCATGAAAATATGTGTTAAACTAATAGAAGTGGTATTATGCCGCTCGTATTAAAAAACAAGGAGCGCTTAATGAAAACTATCTATATCGTATTAACGAGATCCACAACGATCTTATCGCGTCTGGTGCATTTTGTCACTGATGACGCATATACTCACGTTGCTATTTCTTTTGATAAGGAGCTTCATCAGCTTTACAGCTCCGGCAGAAAGAACGGCAGGACTATGTTTCCGGCTGGTCCGTGCCAGGAGTCTCTGCAGAATGAGTGTTACAGCAGATGCAAAGCTGTTCCTGTTGCTATCTATGAGCTGCAGGTAAGCGATGAAACATATGATCTTGCCAAGCAGGAAGTCGATGACATCATCGGAAACGCTGACGATTATCATTTCAATATCATCGGACTTATCTTATGCAAGATGCGTATAGAGCTTCGCAGAAAGCATCACTTCTTCTGCTCCCAGTTCGTGAGCGAGGTGCTGACACGCAGCAAGGCTCTCGAACTTCCCAAGGTCCCTGCACTGATGCGTCCCAGCGACTACATCAGGCTGCCTGGTCTTAAATGCTGCTACGAGGGAGTTATAGACGATCTTCCTAATACAGCATTTTACAGGGTATAACAAATAAACAAGGCATCCGCTGTGAGCTGAACGCTGCACAGCGGATTTTCAATGCCAAAACGGAGATATCATGTCTGTCAAGAATAATTCACGCCATACTATCTTTGCCTGCTACGGCGGATATATCACACAGGCGATAGTAAACAACTTTCTTCCGCTTTTGTTCCTGATATTTCAGGACAGGTTCGGAATTCCGCTGGAGCAGATAACGCTTCTGGTCACGATCAATTTCCTGGTGCAGCTTCTGGTGGATCTCATCGCAGCAAAGGTTGCGGACCACATAGGCTGGAGAAAGTGCCTTGTGGCGGCACATATCTTCGCTGCAGCGGGTCTGGCAGGTCTTTCGTTTCTGCCGTATATACTTCCGCCGTTTGTTGGCATACTTTCTTGTGTTGTGCTGTATGCGGTCGGCGGTGGACTCATCGAGGTGCTGGTAAGTCCTGTTGTGGAGGCGTGCCCTACCGAAAACAAGGCGGGTGTAATGAGCCTGCTGCATTCCTTCTATTGCTGGGGTACGGTGGGCGTTGTCGCACTGTCAACGCTGTTTCTGTATGTGTTCGGCAAGGATAGCTGGGAGCTGCTTGCATTAATATGGGCGGTGTTCCCGCTGCTTGTGAGCGTATACTTCACGCAGGTGCCGCTGTATCCTCTGGTAGAGGAGGGCGAGGGCTACGGCATACGTCAGCTCTGCAGGATGAAGAGCTTCTGGCTTTTTGTGCTGTTGATGTTTGCAGCGGGTGCAAGTGAGCAGGCGATGAGCCAGTGGGCAAGTGCCTTTGCGGAGAGCGGACTTGGCATATCAAAGACGATGGGCGACCTGCTTGGTCCCTGCGTGTTTTCGATACTCATGGGTTCCTCGAGAGTTTTCTACGGAAAGATGAGCGAAAAGATCGATCTGAACAGCTTTCTTATCGGCAGCGGTGTGCTGTGCGTAGGTTCGTATCTGCTGGCATCTTTGTCACCGACGCCGGCACTTTCGCTGATCGGCTGCGGAATTTGCGGATTGTCCGTAGGTATTCTGTGGCCGGGCGTATTCAGCCTTGCGTCGGCAGAGATACCAAAGGGCGGCACTGCGATGTTTGCATTGCTTGCACTTGCGGGTGATCTCGGTTGTTCAGGTGGTCCTACAACGGTAGGATTTATCTCAGGGGCACTGGGCGGCGAGCTGAAGAGCGGCTTGCTGTTCGGAATTGTTTTCCCTGTTCTTCTGATAACAGGAGCATTGATACAAAGAAAGCATAATACAAAAGACGGCACATGATGCCGTCTTTTTGTGTATTGACCTGCCATTGTCAGAAATAGAACAGCTCCTCGAATTTCTTGTCCAGTGCTATGCAGAGGATAAGTGCCAGCTTTGCTGTGGGACTGAACTGTCCTGTTTCAATGGAGCTGATGGTGTTTCGGGAAACGCCCACCATCTTTGCAAGGTCAGCCTGCGAAAGTTTTTTCTCGCTGCGTGCTTCTTTCACGCGGTTTTTGAGTATCAGACTATCTTCCATTTGCTACCTCGATCATATAGATGTGTTTGCGTTAAAAAACATACCAACTGTTGCTACGATTGTAATGATTGCAGCAACTGCAAATATCGTGCCGAAAATTACAGAAGATTTCCTCTTTAACTTTATGCCTTTATGGATGCTGTTTACTGCGATGTAGCTTGTCAGTATCGCCAGCAAGGCATAATTTCCATTGCCGGTGTTTAGAAGTTCCGCCAGAAAAAGTATGAAGCAAAGATTGCCTGCAATACTTCCGGCCAGAAGCTTTGATCTGTTCATCACCTCAAGTTCTACCAGATCCATGTTCTTGTTTTCCGCACGGCTTTTTGCCAAGATCTCTTCTTTATTCATGTTTTTGCCCCCCTTATATTATAAAATCGTGCTTGTTGTAAAAAGATTATATATTGAATAAGCCAGCATAAGTGCTGCTACAACGGCATACATGATTCCCGTTGCGAGAGTTGAGGTCTTTCTGAGCTTTATACCCTTATAGATGCCTACACCTGCATTGATTCCTGCGATAATGCTCCATAAGCTGAAGTTTGTGTTTCCGCAGATAAAAATTTCAGAAACAAAGAGTACTGCACAGATAAGAACACCTGTAAGCGCTCCTATTGTTGCGGATTTTTCGCTTACATGAAGCTCATATAGATCCTGTTCCTTGTTTTCCTTGCGGCTCATTTCTAAGATCTGTTCCTTATTCATACTCAAATACCTCCGATGAATCTATCATAATTGTAGTTGTGTTTTGTTCGAACATTTCGCCAAGTTTTCTTGACATCCTTAGTATATCACAGCCAAGTTTACTTGTCAATGCTTTTGCACAGTTTTCTTGTCAAAACTCTGTTTTGCACAATAAACTTGGCAAGTTTTGCAAAGTTTACTGTGCATTTTAGATAAAATAGCAACAAAAAAGGACGTGCATAACACGTCCTTATTATATGAGCAGTATGTTATCCCTGCGGCTTCTTGGGCTGCTGAGGCTGTGCCTGTGTTCTCGGCTGAGCCTGAGCCTTCTGCTGAGGCTGCTGCTTTGCGGGGTCGATCTGGATATCCGAGCCCTGATTGAGCGTTTTCCTCATGATACGCAGGTTGTTGATATCCTTTGCGAGCAGCTCCTCTACTCTGCCGAGCATCTTGTCGGTGAACTCGTTGGTGGAGGTGCGGATGAGGTTAGAGCGTGCCTGTGCATTGCTGATCTCCTCGGTCGCTCTCTTGCGTGCTTCCTTCATGATGGAGTTCTCGTCCAGCAGCTCATTTCTACGCTGCTCTGCCTTGCGGATGATGTCCTCCGCTTCCTTCTTCGCATCGGAGATGATGCGGTTCTTGTCGGCAACGACGTTCTGCGCCTGCTGTATCTCCTTGGGGAGAACAAGACGCATTTCCGTTGCGATCTCATCGATCTGTGCAACATCCACCATGCTCTTCTTGGAGAGCGGAACGGGAGATGCCTTTCTTACTACTTCGTCAAGCATTGAAATGAGGTCTAAGAGGCTGTAATCCATGATCTGATCCTGTCCTTTCTGTTAATTGTCTTTTTTCTCAGCTGCTTTTCTTGCAGCGGTAAATTCGCTGTTGAGCTTCTGTACTATCTCACGATGGATACATTCGGGAACATATTTGCTTATGTCGCCGCCGAACATTGCCACCTGCTTTACCATGCTGGAGGAGATAAATGTGGTGTTCTGGCTGGCGGGTATGAACACTGTTTCCGCCTTGGGGTTGAGGTCTTTGTTCGTGTGTGCCTGCTGGAACTCCGATTCGAAGTCGGTGGTCGCACGCAGACCCTTTACGATGACGTCAACATCCTCGCGGGTGTTGAAATAATCTGCGAGCAGTCCGTCATAGCTTGCTACCTCGACATTCGGAAGATGAGCAGTAGCACGGCGGAGAAAATCGCAGCGTTCGGGGATGCTGAACGCAAAGGTCTTGAAGGGGTTGATGAACACTACGACGATCAGCTTGTCGAACATTTTGGATGCACGTGTGATGATGTCGAGATGTCCGTTCGTTACGGGATCGAAGCTGCCCGGATATATGGCTGTTTTCATGCTGTCATTCCTCCCGTTCTTCTGTTTCTTCCTCGGCCTGAGCCTTGGGACGGTAGATGGTGATGGCTGTGCGAGAGTGCTTCAGCACCTTTGCTATCTCAAACCTGCCCAGTTCACGGGGGAGGGTACATTCTTTTTCATGTTCACATATTATAATGCCGCTGTCCGACATCTTTGGTTCCAGATGCGGAAGTGCCTTCTGCAATATCTTCAGATTATATGGCGGATCCAGTATCGCAATATCGAATACCGCACGTGTGCTCTTCAGAAAAGCAGAAAACGGCATATTGATAACGTGTGCTCTGTCCTCAAGTTTTGTGTGACGGAGGTTTTCCTTTATCACCTTGATCGATGCGATAGCAGAATCAACGAAATATGCTTCCTTTGCACCGCGGCTGATCGCTTCAATGCCGAGCTGTCCGCTTCCCGCGAACATATCCAGTACGGTCCTGCCTTCTATTTCGAACTGTATTGCAGAGAAGATAGCTTCCTTGACACCGTCGGTGGTGGGACGTACGGTCTCCGTGCCCTCAACGGTGATGAGCTTTCTTCCTCTTGCTTCACCTGTAATAACTCTCATTTTTTCTCCTTAAAACCGTTCCTGTATGAATTCATAGAGCTCCTGTGCCTTTTCGGGGCTGATCTTCGCTGTTATCCTTAGCTGTTCGGCTGTGGCTGCTTTCATGCCCTGTTTGGTCTTGAATTCTTTCAGCAGTGCACGTGCCTTGGCTTCGCCGATGCCCCTGACCTCTGTAAGCTCCAGAGTATATGTTTTCTGCTTGTGCTTTATCCGCTGGAATGTTATCGAATAGCGGTGCACCTCATCCTGTATGTTTGTCAGCAGCTTGAACAGTGCCTTGTTTGCACTGACGGATATCTCGCCGCCTTCTTTTGCTATCGCACGGGTGCGGTGCTTGCTGTCCTTGACAAGACCGAACAGCGGCACGCTGATTCCCAGCTCGTCCAGTACCTGTGCTACTGCTGAAACGTGTCCCTGTCCGCCGTCCAGCAAGATCAGGTCAGGCAGGGGCGAGAAGCCCTCGTCGCCGTCCAGATAACGCTGCAGTCTGCGGCGAAGCACCTCCTGCATACAGGCGTAATCGTCGATGCCGACGACTTCCTTGATGTTGAATCTGCGGTAGCCCGGCTTGAACGGACGTCCGTTACGATACACTATCATTCCGCCGACACGTCCGGTTTCGCCGAAGTTGGATATATCATAGGATTCTATCGTGGTAGGTATTTTTTCAAGCCCCAGCAGGTTTTTCAGATCCTCCAGAGAATCGATCTCCTTTGCGGTCCTTCCCACCTTCAGGGCGAGATATTCGCTTGCGTTGTTCTTGGCGAGCACCACCTGTGCCAGACCGTCACCCCTTTGCGGGACTACGAATTTCACGGCGTGTCCTGCTTTTTCACGAAGAAGCTGCGTCACCAGCTCCATATCCTCAAACTGCTCGTCGATGTATATCTCCTTGGGGATATCCTCCCTGTCGGGGTAGTAGCTCAGCAGGAAATCACGACGCATGAGCGACGGGTCGTATTCGTCGCCGATGAAGAAGCTTTCCTTGTCGATCAGTCTGCCGCCGCGGTACTTGACCACCGCAACGCTTGCGAGGCTTATATTCTGCGAGATGGCTACGATATCGTAATCGTCTGTCTTGTAATCAAAGATCTTCTGCGAATTGTGCAGGCGTGCTATCGCCTGTATCCTGTCACGCAGCTTTGCCGCCTTTTCAAATTCGAGATTTTCGGCAGCCTCCTCCATTTCGGCACGGAGCTGCTCTGCGGATTTCTGGCTGCCGTCTTTAAGGTACTGCAACGCTTCGTCGATTATCTTCTTGTACTCATCTGAAGATATCTTTCCTCTGCAGACGCCCATGCACTTTTTAATGTGCATATTAAGGCAGGGACGTTCCTTGCCGAAATCCATCGGGAAGCTCTTGCGGCAGGTGGGGAGCATGAATATGGTGTTCGCTTCCTCCACAGCCTGCTTGACGGTAAAACCGCTTGTGAACGGACCGAGATAATCAGCGTGGGTGTCGTTGGTGTTGAGTGCATAGCTTATCCTGGGATACGCACCGTGGGATATCTTGATATAGTTATAGCCCTTGTCGTCCTTGAGAAGGATGTTGTACTTCGGCTTGTGCAGCTTTATCAGGCTGCACTCCAGTACCAGTGCATCCAGCTCGCTCGGGCATACGATGAAATCAAAATCATGTATATTGCTTACCAGCTTCAGAGTTTTTGCTGAGTGGTTAGAGTCGTTGCGGAAATAGGACGTGACACGGTTTTTCAGTGCCTTTGCCTTTCCCACATAGATGATTCTGCCCGTTTTATCCTTCATGAGATATACACCCGGGCTGAGGGAAAGCCTGTTCGCCTTGTCACGCAGGTAGTCGATGCGTTCGTTCATACGAGGCTCCTCATCTTAATATTACTCACATTACATTGTACCATCTTTTTGTTAAAAATACAAGTGGTAGAGGAAATTATTTTCATTCGTTTGACAAAACGGACAGGGTGTCGTATACTTTATTGTGAGGTGATACTATATGAAGAGAATATTGAGATACTCCGTGGCTCTTGTGGCTGTATGCCTTATCTGCTGCGGATGTAATGATAATACGATCGAAGTACCCGATGTTATTATCGGCACGACTTCGTCTGCGGCTGCGACGCAGAAAACGGAGGTGACTACGGATACTGATATAACTTCTGAAAGCAGCGAGAATACCGAACTGCCGGCGGAAAGCACAGATGCTCCGGTTGTTCTTTCCCGTGAGGAGGAGATACTTGCGGGAATGACGCTTAGCGAAAAAGTCGGTCAGATGATCATCGGCAGATGTCCTGACCATGCTGCGGCAGAGGATGCTGCAAAGTATCAGCTTGGCGGATATATCATGTTTGCCCGTGATTTTGAGGACGGCACGCCCGACAGTGTGCGTGACGACATTGCATCCTGGCAGGCAGCATCCAAGATACCCATGCTCATCGGTGTGGATGAGGAGGGCGGATATATAGTGCGTGTATCCAAATATGAGCAGTACCGCAGCGAACGCTTCGGGTCGCCCATGGAATTATACAATGAGGGAGGTATTGCCGCGGTCGTTGAGGACGCTGCGGAGAAGTGTGTGCTGTTAAGCTCGTTGGGTATAAACATGAACTTTGCACCCGTGTGTGATCTGTCGCGAAGTGAGAGCGACTACATCTATGACCGCACGTTTGGCACGGATGTGGATATCACAGCGGATTGCATCGGAGCGATAGTGGGGAAGATGAATGAATGCGGTACGATATCCGTTCTTAAGCATTTCCCCGGTTACGGCAACAATGTCGATACCCACACAGGCATAGCGTATGACGAGCGGCCGCTCACGGAATTCCGCGAATACGATCTGCTGCCCTTTGCGGCAGGCATAGATGCGGATGCTCCGTGTGTGATGGTATCTCACAATATAATAATGTGTGTGGATCAGACCATGCCTGCGTCGCTCTCTTATGAGGTACACAGACTGCTGCGTGAGGAGCTTGGCTTTGACGGCGTGATCGTAACGGATGAGCTGTCGATGGGTGCTATCGAGGAATTTACCGACGGTGAGAATGCGGCAGTGCAGGCGGTGCTTGCAGGAAATGACCTGCTGTGCGTTACTGATTATGCGTCTTCGATAGCGGCAATAACCGCAGCGGTCGAGAGTGGCGAGATATCTGAACAGCGTATCGATGAATCTGTGCTTCGTCTGCTGAGGATGAAGACGGCGTTCGGGATACTGTCCTGAGTGTCTAAAACCGCACAATTATACCATTTGTAAAGCTCCCGGCAGACGTCGGGGGCTTTTTCGTCGGAATATGCAAAAAACACGGCGGCAAAGCTGTTTTTTTGGCTAAAACTCAACCGAAATTTTGCTTTGAAACTATTGACAAAAAAATGTGAATGTAGTATAATACTATAATGTATCATAATGGATATGTATGCGAAAAGACCTTGTTTTTGTTGGAAATTACAGCGTTTTTTCCACAAAATGTCATGCATACGGCCATTGCGGAAATATGTTAAGGAGTGAAAAAGCCGATGGTGAATGTTAAACCCGTACAGCTCGGAAAAAACACCCGAATGAGTTTTTCCAAGATCAATGAGGTCACCGAAATGCCGAACCTCATCGGTATCCAGAAGAATTCATATGAATGGTTCCTGACGGAAGGTATCAGCGAAGTCCTCAAGGATGTTTCGCCTATCACCGATTCCAATGGAAAGTTTGAACTCTCGTTCATAGACCACCGTCTTGATGACAAGACAAAGTACACTATTGAAGAGTGCAAGGATCGTGACGCAACTTATGCGGCACCCCTGCGTGTGACCGCCCGCCTTCTCAGCAAGGAAACAGGCGAGATCATGGATAATGAGATCTTCATGGGCGATCTGGCTCTGATGACAGACAGCGGTACTTTCGTTATCAATGGTTCTGAGAGAGTTATCGTATCCCAGCTGGTACGTTCTCCCGGTGTATATTACGGCTTTGATTATGATAAGACAGGTAAGAAGCTGTTCAAGGCTACTGTGATCCCGAACAGAGGTGCATGGCTGGAGTACGAGATGGATTCCAACGATGTTTTCTATGTTCGTATCGACAAGAACAGAAAGATTCCTGCTACAACTTTCCTGCGTTCCATTGGTCTTTCCAGCAATGAGGACCTGAAGGAGAAGTTCGGTGAGGATGACCGTATCATCCGCACCATTGAGGATAAGGACAGCACACAGAACCGCGAGGAAGCTCTCCTTGAGGTATACAAGAAGCTGCGTCCCGGCGAGCCTCCGACAGTTGAGTCCGCTGAGAATCACCTCAACACACTGTTCTTTGACGCAAAGAGATATGATCTGTCCAGATTCGGACGTTATAAGTATAATAAGAAGCTTGCTATCTCCGCACGTATCAAGGGCACAAAGGCTGCACAGACAGTAGTTGCTCCCCTTACAGGCGAGATTCTCGTTGAGGAGAATGCTATCATCACTGATGAGATCGCTCTCGGCATCGAGAATGCAGGTGTTACAGATGTTCTCGTATACAATCCCGAGGGCAAGACTGTCAAGGTTGTCGGCAATGGCATGGTTGATATCTCCCTGTACACCGACATGGACAAGGATGCTCTTGAGGCTATCGGCATCAACGAGCAGGTACGCTTTGCTGTTCTGACAGAGATTCTCGAAGAGGCTGCAGGCGACAATGACAGATTTGCTGAGCTGCTGAAGGCTCGTGCTGAGGAGCTTATCCCCAAGCACATCACGCTTGAGGATATCTATGCTGCTGTCAGCTACTTCATCAACCTGTGCGAAGGCATCGGCGACATCGATGATATCGACCATCTCGGCAACAGACGTATCCGCTGCGTAGGTGAGCTGCTCCAGAATCAGTTCAGAATCGGTTTCTCCCGTATGGAGCGTACCATCCGTGAGAGAATGGCTCTGCAGGCACAGGATCAGGAGAAGGTATCTCCCAGCTCCCTTATCAATGCACGTCAGGTCATCTCTGCTATGAGAGAGTTCTTCGGCTCTTCGCCTCTGTCCCAGTTCATGGACCAGAACAACCCTCTTGCAGAGCTTACACATAAGAGAAGACTTTCCTCTCTCGGTCCGGGCGGTCTGTCCCGTGACAGAGCGGGCTTCGAGGTTCGTGACGTACACTACTCACACTACGGAAGAATGTGTCCCATCGAGACCCCTGAAGGTCCTAACATCGGTCTGATCTCCTATCTTGCTACATTTGCAAGAATCAATGTATACGGCTTTATCGAGGCTCCTTACAGAAAGGTCGACAAGGAGACCGGTAAGGTGCTTGACGAGGTAGTTTACATGACTGCCGACGTTGAGGATAATTACGTGGTTGCACAGGCAAACGAGCCTCTTGACGAGAACGGCTGCTTTGCAAGACCTCGTGTAAACGCACGCTGCCGCGACTCCATCCTTGAGATCGAGCGTGAAAAGGTAGATTTCATGGATGTATCGCCTAAGATGGTGGTATCCGTGGCTACCGCAATGATCCCATTCCTTGAGAACGATGACGCGAACCGTGCCCTCATGGGTGCGAACATGCAGCGTCAGGCTGTTCCGCTCATGGTTACCGACAACCCCATCGTTGGTACCGGTATGGAGTACAAGGCTGCTGTTGACTCCGGCGTAGTTATCTGTGCCAGGGAGGACGGCGTCGTTACGGAAGTTGACGCTGATAAGATCGTTATTACAAATGATCTCGGCGTTGAGCATGTATACAGACTTATCAAGTTCAAGCGTTCCAACCAGGGCAACTGCGTAAATCAGCGTCCCATCGTTGAAAAGGGCGAGCGTGTATCCGAGGGCGACGTTATCGCTGACGGTCCCGCAACCAAGAACGGTGAGATCGCACTGGGTAAGAATGCTCTCATCGGCTTCATGACATGGGAAGGCTACAACTACGAGGACGCCGTTCTCATTAACGAGAAGCTGGTATATAACGATGTTTACACATCTATCCACATTGAAGAATATGAGCTCGAGTGCCGTGAAACAAAGCTCGGCCCCGAGGAGATCACACGTGATATCCCGAACCTTTCCGACGATGCTCTGAAGGATCTGGACGAGCGTGGTATCATCCGCATCGGTGCGGAGGTGCACTCCGGTGATATCCTTGTTGGTAAGGTATCTCCCAAGGGTGAGACCGATCTCACTGCTGAAGAAAGACTGCTCCGTGCGATCTTCGGCGAGAAGGCTCGTGAGGTACGCGACAACTCCCTGAGAGTTGCACACGGCGAGAGCGGTATCGTTGTAGATGTCAAGGTGTTCAACCGTGAGAACTGCGACGAGCTGTCCCCCGGTGTAAACGAAGTGGTACGCTGCTACATCGCTCAGAAGCGTAAGATCTCTGTCGGCGATAAGATGGCAGGTCGTCACGGTAACAAGGGTGTCGTTTCCCGCATCCTCAAGCAGGAGGATATGCCCTTCCTGCCCGACGGTACTCCTCTGGATATCGTTCTTAACCCTCTCGGCGTACCTTCCCGTATGAACATCGGTCAGGTCCTGGAAGTACATCTCGGCTACATTGCAAGAGCACTGGGCTGGAAGATCTCTACTCCCGTATTTGACGGTGCACACGAGCAGGATATCCGCGAACTCTATGATATAGCACGTGAAAAGCGTAGCGAACTGATCGGTGAAGATTCCGCAGGTCTTGACTTTACAAAGCTGCCCCTCACATCCGATTGTAAGACGCTGCTCACAGATGGCAGAACAGGTGAGAAGTTCGATGCTCCCGTTACTGTCGGATATATGTACTACCTCAAGCTGCATCACCTGGTAGATGATAAGATCCATGCACGTTCCACAGGTCCCTACTCTCTCGTTACTCAGCAGCCTCTGGGCGGTAAGGCTCAGTTCGGCGGTCAGCGTTTCGGTGAGATGGAAGTTTGGGCTCTGGAGGCTTACGGTGCTGCTTATACTCTGCAGGAGATACTCACAGTCAAGTCCGACGACCTGATGGGCCGTCAGAAGACCTACGAGGCCATCGTTAAGGGTGAGCCTGTTCCTAAGCCCGGTGTTCCTGAATCCTTCAAGGTAATGATCAGCGAGCTTCAGGGTCTGGGTCTTGATATCAGAATTCTCGACGAAAACAACGAAGAGATCGACCTCAAGCAGGATTTCGAGGACGAGTACGAGGGCACATATGCTCCCTCCGAAAACTTCGAGATGGATTATCAGACAAACGAGAACGAGCTTTCCGGCTATGCTATCGTTGATGAGGATGGCGAGGAGATAGTTTCCGAGGCTTCCGAAGACGATGATGATTCTATCGGCGACGATGACGGCGACTTCTTTGATGAAGATGCCGACTACGGCGAGGACGACGAATAACAAAGCTGCCCCTGCGGACAGTCCGCTGCCCGCAGGGAATCAGATACATTCGGTGATTACACAGTCGCTGCCTGAAGCAGCGGCGAATGAGAGATGAGGTATTAAATTGAGTTTTAATGTTTTTGAGTCAATGAAGATCGGACTTGCCTCTCCCGACCAGATCAGAGAGTGGTCTTACGGCGAAGTAACACGCCCCGAAACAATAAACTACCGTACACAGAAGCCCGAGAAGGAAGGTCTGTACTGCGAGAAGATCTTTGGTCCGCAGAAGGACTGGGAGTGTAACTGTGGTAAGTATAAGAGAATCCGTTACAAGGGCAAGATCTGTGAGAAGTGCGGCGTTGAGGTAACACGCAGCAAGGTAAGACGTGAGCGTATGGGTCATATCGAACTCGCCGCTCCCGTTTCTCACATCTGGTACTTCAAGGGCACACCCTCCAGAATCGGTCAGGTGCTCGATATCTCCCCCAAGAGACTGGAAGAGGTACTCTATTTCACAAAGTATATCGTTATTGATCCCGGTGAGACAAAGGAGCTGTCCAAGAATCAGCTTCTGGATGAGAAGGAATACGCAAGCTTCCGCACAAAGTACGGCAGTGATTTCAAGGCAGGTATGGGTGCCGAGGCTATCAAGGAACTGCTGAAGGAGATCGATCTTGAAAAGCTCTCTGCAGAGCTTAAGGAAGAGCTTGCTGCAACACAGCAGGGTCAGAAGCGTGTAAAGCTGCTGAAGCGTCTTGATGTTATCGAGGCATTCAGACTTTCCGGCAATCGTCCCGAGTGGATGATCCTTGACTGCGTTCCTGTTATCCCTCCGGATATAAGACCTATGGTACAGCTTGACGGCGGCCGCTATGCGACATCCGACCTTAACGATCTGTACCGTCGTGTCATCAACAGAAACAACCGTCTTGATAAGCTCATTAAGATGCGTTCTCCTGAACTCATTATCAGAAACGAGAAGCGTATGCTGCAGGAAGCTGTTGACGCACTCATCGACAACGGCAGACACGGCAGAGCTTACACAGGCTCCAACAATCGTCCCCTCAAGTCCCTGTCCGATATGCTCAAGGGTAAGCAGGGTAGATTCCGTCAGAACCTGCTCGGTAAGCGTGTTGACTACTCCGGTCGTTCCGTTATCGTAGTTGGTCCTGACCTGAGAATGGATCAGTGCGGTCTTCCCAAGGAGATGGCACTCGAGCTGTTCAAGCCGTTCGTTCTGAACGATCTTGTTATCAACAATGCTGCTACCAATATCAAGCAGGCAAAGAAGATGGTCGAGCGTGCAGAAGATAAGGTGTGGGACTCCCTTGAAAGAGTTATCAAGGATCACCCCGTTCTCCTGAACCGTGCTCCTACACTGCATAGACTTGGTATCCAGGCGTGTTCTCCTGTACTCGTAGAGGGTAGAGCTATCAAGCTGCATCCCCTGTGCTGTACAGCGTTCAATGCTGACTTCGACGGTGACCAGATGGCTGTTCATCTGCCTCTGTCCGCTGAGGCTCAGGATGAGGCGAGAAATCTCATGCTGGCTGCCAAGAACCTGCTGAAGCCCTCTGACGGACGTCCTGTTGCTGTTCCTACACAGGATATGGTCCTCGGTGCTTATTACCTTACCATCGAAAAGGATGGTGAGAAGGGCGAAGGCAAGGTGTTCCGTGACGCCAACGAAGCCCTCATGGCTTATCAGGACGGCGTTATCTCCATCCATGCAAAGATCAAGATCCGTGTAACAAAGGATCTTGGCGATACAAAGATCTCCAGACTGGTGGATACTACCATCGGACGTGTTATCTTCAATGAGCACATCCCTCAGGACCTCGGTTATGTTGATCGTACTGATTCCGAGCATCAGCTGGATTACGAGATCGGCTTCAAGGTAGGCAAGAAGCAGCTCGGTCAGATCATTGACAGATGTCTGAAGGTACACGGCACAGCTACTACTGCTCAGGTATCCGATAAGATAAAGTCGCTCGGCTACAAGTATTCCACACGTTCCGGCATTACTGTTGCTGTGTGCGATGCTGAGATTCCGCCCCAGAAGGCTGATATCATGGCTGAGGCAGAGAAGAAGATCGAGAAGATCAACAAGCAGTTTGCACGTGGTTTCATCTCCAATAACGAGAGAAAGACCGCCTTCATCAATATCTGGAACAAGGCTACTGACGATGTAGGTAGAGCACTTACCGACAACCTCGATCAGTACAATAACATCTTCATGATGGCTGACTCCGGTGCCCGTGGTTCGATCAACCAGATCAGACAGCTGGCAGGTATGCGTGGACTTATCGCAAATACTTCCGGTGCTACCATCGAGATGCCCATCAAGGCTAACTACCGTGAAGGTCTGAACGTACTGGAGTACTTCATCTCTTCCCGTGGTGCACGTAAGGGTCTGGCAGATACCGCTCTGCGTACAGCCGACTCCGGTTACCTGACAAGACGTCTTGTTGACGTATCTCAGGAAGTTATCATCCGTGAGGATGACTGCGGTACCGATAACGGTATTGAAGTATATGAGATCCGTGAGGGCAACGAGCTGGTTGAGAAGCTGGCTGAGCGTCTTGTAGGCCGCTACCTCGCTGATGATTATAAGGATAATGACGGAAATGTTATCATTTCCAGAGATAAGCTGCTGACAGATGCAGACGCTGCCAAGATCGTCAACGCAGGCGTTGAGAAGATCAAGGTGCGTTCTGTACTGACCTGCTCGCTGAGAAACGGTGTTTGTGCACGCTGCTACGGTGCATCTCTTGCTAACGGTCAGCTCATCGGCATCGGTGAGGCAGTTGGTATCATCGCTGCTCAGTCTATCGGTGAGCCCGGTACACAGCTTACAATGAGAACGTTCCATACCGGTGGTATCGCTTCCGCAGAAGATATCACACAGGGTCTGCCTCGAGTAGAGGAACTGTTTGAGAGCCGTCGTCCCAAGAATGCGGCTATCATCACGAAGATCTCCGGTAAGGTCCGCTTTGAAGAGATCAAGAAGACACGTCATGCTATCATCACATCCGAAGATGGCACTGAGGAGGCTTACGCAGTTCCCTTCGGTTACCGTCCCAAGGTATATGATGGCGATACAGTAGTTGCAGGTGATCCTCTGACAGAAGGTTCTGTAAACCCTCACGATGTACTCCTCGTTAAGGGTGAGCAGGCTGTTCAGAATTACATCATTGCAGAGGTACAGAAGGTTTACCGTCTGCAGGGTGTTGATATCAACGATAAGCATATTGAGGTCATCGTACGCCAGATGATGAGAAAGATCCGCATCACAGAACCCGGCGACAGCTTCCTGCTGCCCGGTTCCATCGTTGGCAAGAATGAGTTCGTTGCTATCTGCGATGAGATCCAGAGCCGCATCGATGCGGGCGAGAATCTCACAATACCTGAGAGCGAGCCTGTGCTCCTTGGTATCACCAAGGCTTCTCTTGCAACAGACAGCTTCATGTCCGCTGCATCCTTCCAGGAGACCACAAGAGTTCTCACTGACGCTGCTATCCGCGGCAAGGTGGATCCTCTGCAGGGACTTAAGGAGAATGTTATCATCGGTAAGCTCATTCCTGCAGGTACTGGTCTTGCGGTACAGAACGAAGAGCCTGAGGAGAGCGTTCCCGCAGAGGAAAATGCTCCCGCTGAGGATGAGGTAGTTTAAGACGCATTACCACCTTGTTATAGTGCGTTAAAGCGTATTGTAACAGGCTTTAGGGAAAATGCACAAAAACGAATACTATCAATAAAAACTAAACGGTGTTTGCTACAAAGTTTTGAAAAAAACCTTGACAAACACCGTTTTTTCCTTTAAAATATATAATTGCGTGCGAGTGTAATTTTTTATACGGATATGTCGTAAAAAACTGTTTAAATCCGCATCGGAAGGTTATACTAGATACGTGAAATTTTAATGGAGGTGAAATAATGCCAACCTTTAATCAGCTTGTCCGCAAGGGACGTGAAGTAGCAGTTAAGAAGTCCAAGTCTCCTGCTCTTCAGAAGGGTATGAACACACTGCACAAGCAGCAGATCGACCAGTCTTCTCCTCAGAAGAGAGGCGTTTGCACAGCAGTTCGTACAAGCACCCCTAAGAAGCCTAACTCTGCTATGAGAAAGATCGCCAGAGTAAGACTTTCTAACGGCTTTGAAGTTACTGCTTACATTCCCGGTATCGGACACAAACTGCAGGAACACTCTGTTGTACTCATCAGAGGCGGCCGTGTTAAGGACCTCCCTGGTGTGCGTTACCACATCATCCGTGGTACACTGGATGCACAGGGCGTTGACAAGAGAATGCAGGGACGCTCCAAGTATGGTGCAAAGCGTCCGAAGGCTGGAAAGAAAGCGTAATTCATAATATTATGCTGTCAGGCAAGGCATTATTCGTATAGAATTGCCTCTGTTTGGACGGCGGAAGTTATGCTTTCGAGTACCTATGATTTTCATTTTTTATGAAGGAGGGAAGTAAAGTGCCAAGAAGAGGTAATGTTCCTAAGCGTGAGGTTCTGCCGGATCCTATGTACGGTTCCGAGCTGGTAACAAGACTTATCAACAACATCATGCTCGATGGAAAGAAGGGCGTAGCCCAGAAGATCGTTTACGGCGCATTTGAGATCGTTGCTGAGAAGACAGGCAAGGATGCTCTTGAAGCTTTCGAGGAGGCAATGGAGAACATCATGCCCCAGCTCGAGGTTAAGGCTCGCCGTGTCGGCGGTGCAACCTACCAGGTTCCTATGGAGGTTCGCCCCGAAAGAAGACGTACTCTCGGTCTGAGATGGATCACCAAGTACAGCCGTGAGCGTAATGAAAAGACAATGAAGGAAAGACTTGCAAACGAGATCCTTGACGCACTCAATGGTCAGGGCGGCTCCTGCAAGAAGCGTGACGACACTCATAAGATGGCTGAAGCTAACAAGGCTTTTGCTCATTACAAGTGGTAATAAGAATCAGATGGATCTGACCGCAGCATAAGCGGCGGTCGGTATCCGATAATTACGGAGGAACTTATGAAAAGAGACGTAACTCTCGAAATTACCCGTAATATTGGTATCATGGCGCACATTGACGCAGGTAAGACCACCACAACTGAGCGTATCCTGTTCTACACAGGTGTAAACCATAAGATGGGTGAGACTCACGACGGTGGTGCGACAATGGACTGGATGGCTCAGGAGCAGGAGAGAGGTATCACAATCACTTCCGCTGCTACCACAGCTTTCTGGAAGAAGCACAGAGTCAATATTATCGATACTCCCGGACACGTTGACTTCACAGTTGAGGTTGAGCGTTCTCTGAGAGTACTTGACGGCTCCGTTACTGTTCTTTGTGCAAAGGGCGGTGTAGAGCCTCAGTCTGAGACTGTATGGCGTCAGGCAGATAACTACAAGGTTCCCAGAATGGCATACATCAACAAGATGGACATTATGGGTGCTGACTTCTACCGCGTAGTTGGCATGATGCACGACAGACTTAAGTGTAATGCAGTTCCGATTCAGCTCCCCATCGGTGCTGAGGCGGGCTTTAAGGGTATCATCGACCTCATCGAAATGAACGCCGATGTATACTACGATGACCTGGGTAAGGATATGCGTGTTGAGGAGATTCCTGCTGACATGCTCGAAAAGGCTCAGGAGTACAGACGTAACCTCCTCGAGAAGGTTGCTGAGCTGGACGATGAACTGATGGAGAGATACTTTGAGACCGAGGGTGAGGACTTCACCATTGAGGAGATCAAGGCTGCTATCAGAAAGGGTACCATCGAGAACAAGTTCGTTCCCGTTGTATGTGGTACTTCCTACAGAAACAAGGGTGTACAGAAGCTGCTCGACGCAGTTATCGACTACATGCCTTCTCCTCTCGATATCCCCGCTATCAAGGGCGTTGTTCCGGATACAGGCGAGGAAGTTGAGAGAAAGGCAGGCGATAACGAGCCCTTCTCCGCTCTTGCATTCAAGATCGCTACAGACCCCTTCGTTGGTAAGCTCTGCTTCTTCAGAGTTTACTCCGGTATAGTTGAGGCTGGTGCTACCGTTCTCAATGCTACAAAGGATAAGAACGAGCGTATGGGTCGTATCCTTCAGATGCATGCTAACTCCAGACAGGATATCGATTGCTGCTTCTGCGGTGATATCGCTGCTGCTGTTGGTCTGAAGAATACAACAACAGGTGATACACTCTGTGATGAGAACAACCCTGTAATTCTCGAGTCCATGGAATTCCCCGAGCCTGTTATCTCGCTCGCTATCGAGCCCAAGACAAAGGCTGGTCAGGAAAAGATGGCTCTTGCACTCGCAAAGCTGGCTGAAGAGGATCCTACCTTCAGAACCTACACAGATCAGGAAACTGGTCAGACCATCATCTCCGGTATGGGTGAGCTTCACCTGGAGATCATCGTTGACCGTCTGCTCCGTGAGTTCAAGGTTGAGGCTAACGTAGGTGCTCCTCAGGTTGCTTATAAGGAGACTATCGTTGGTACAGCTGATGTTGACATGAAGTATGCTCGTCAGTCCGGTGGTAAGGGTCAGTATGGTCACGTTAAGATCAAGGTTGAGCCTAACGAGTCCGGTAAGGGTTATGAGTTTGTCAACGCTGTTGTCGGCGGTGCTATTCCCAAGGAGTATATCCCTGCTGTTGATAAGGGTATTCAGGGTGCACTCAATACTGGTGTTCTCGCAGGCTACCCCGTTGTTGACGTTAAGGTAGAGCTGTATGATGGTTCTTACCATGAGGTAGACTCTTCTGAAATGGCATTCCAGATCGCCGGTTCTATGGCAATCAAGGAGGCTCTCAAGAAGGCTAAGTCCGTAATCCTCGAGCCTATCATGCGTGTTGACGTTGTAGTTCCTGAGGACTACATCGGTAACGTTATCGGTGACCTTAACTCCCGTCGTGGTCAGATCCAGAATCAGGAGACTGCAAACGGTACAGTTCAGATCACATCCGCTGTTCCGCTTTCCGAGATGTTCGGCTACTCCAACGACCTGCGTTCCAAGACACAGGGTCGTGGAAACTATGTAATGCAGCCCAGCCACTACATCGAGGTTCCCAAGTCTATTGCGGAAGGCATCATGAGCAAGCGTGCTAAGGACTAATCAGCCTGGATTGCTCGATACTGTCAATTTTTTCTGAAAAGCACTTGATTTTTTCAGGAAATGATGGTACAATATAATCACTAAACTATGGCTATCCCCCTTTTCAGGGGGAAGCTGAAATTTCACCTTTAAGGAGGATAAAACCAATGGCAAAGGAAAAGTATAATTCCACGAAGCCCCACGTTAACATTGGTACAATCGGCCACGTTGACCACGGCAAGACAACAACAACTGCTGCTATCACAAAGTATCTCGCTATGCTCGGTAAGGCTAAGTTCGAGGCATATGACATGATCGATAAGGCTCCCGAGGAGAGAGAGCGTGGTATCACAATCAACACTGCTCACGTTGAGTACGAGACTGACGCACGTCACTACGCTCACGTTGACTGCCCCGGCCATGCTGACTACATCAAGAACATGATCACCGGTGCTGCTCAGATGGACGGCGCTATCCTCGTAGTTGCTGGTACTGATGGCCCTATGGCTCAGACCAAGGAGCACATCCTGCTTGCTCGTCAGGTAGGCGTTCCTGCTATCGTTGTATTCATGAACAAGTGCGATGACGTTGATGACGAAGAGCTGCTCGAGCTCGTAGAGATGGACATCCGTGATGTTCTGTCCTCCAACGAGTTCCCCGGCGACGACATCCCCGTAATCCGTGGTTCTGCTAAGGTTGCTCTGGATTGCACATCCACAGATCCCAACGCTCCCGAGTATGCTTGCATCAAGGAGCTGATGGACGCTGTTGACTCCTACATTCCTGCTCCTGAGCGTTCTGAGAACCTGCCCTTCCTGATGCCCGTAGAGGATACAATGACCATCACAGGTCGTGGTACCGTTGCTACAGGCCGTGTAGAGCGTGGTATCGTTAAGGTTAACGACACAGTTGAGATCACAGGTCTCGTTGACGAGCCCAAGTCTACTGTAGTTACAGGTCTCGAGATGTTCAGAAAGACTCTGGACGAGGCTGTTGCTGGTTACAACATCGGTGCTCTGCTCCGTGGTGTTACACGTCAGGATATCGAGCGTGGTCAGGTTCTCTGCAAGCCCGGTTCCATTCACCCCCACACAAAGTTCAAGGGCCAGGTTTACGTTCTCAAGAAGGAAGAGGGCGGCCGTCATACACCTTTCGTTTCCAACTATCGTCCTCAGTTCTTCTTCAGAACAACAGACGTTACAGGCGTTATCACACTGCCTGCTGATAAGGAAATGTGCATGCCTGGCGATAACGTTGTAATGGACGTTGAGCTGATCACTCCTATCGCTATCGAAGAGGGTCTGCGTTTCGCTATCCGTGAGGGTGGTAGAACAGTAGGTTCCGGCGTTGTTACTGCTATCAACGAGTAATTCTTAGCGAATAACGAGTAACTTATAAACATAACCGCTCCTTGAAAAAGGAGCGGTTTTTGTATATCCCTTGCTATTCCGCAGGAAAAGTGGTACAATATATGTATCATCGTGAAAGGAGGTCCGCCATGCAGATACCGCAGAATATTCTTTTTATTCTGAGCAAGCTTGAACAAGCAGGATATGAGGCATACATCGTCGGCGGCTGTGTGCGTGACAGCCTCATGGGCGTACAGCCTCACGACTTTGACATCACAACTTCCGCCCTGCCAGAGGAAACAAAGCAGGTCTTTGCCGATATGCGTGTAATAGAAACCGGCATTAAGCACGGCACTGTGACAGTGCTGTACGAGGGCGATCCTATCGAGATAACCACTTACCGCATCGATGGCGACTATGCGGACGGCAGGCATCCTGATGTGGTGAGCTTCACACGCTCTCTTGTCGAGGATGTGGCACGTCGCGATTTCACGATGAATGGTATTGCATATAGTCCGAAACGTGGCCTGTTCGACCATTTTGACGGTGCTGAGGATATACGTCGTGGCGTTATCCGCTGCATTGGAGAACCTGACCGACGCTTCAATGAGGATGCACTGCGTATTCTTCGTGCACTTAGGTTTTCTGCTGTGCTTGGATTTAATATTGATGCAGATACGGCAGATTCTATTCGCCGCAACCGCCATCTGCTTGAACGTGTGTCAGCAGAACGCATCTTCACTGAGCTGCAGAAGCTGCTGTGCGGAAGGAATGTCGGAGCAGTGCTGCGACTTTTTCCTGAAATCGTTACGCAGATCATCCCTGAATTTGCACCGTGTATCGGATATGATCAGCACAGCAGATATCACGCATATGATCTGTTTGAGCACACTGTGCGTGCGGTCGAGAATTGTCCTCCTGATGCGGGAATGCGACTTGCAATTCTGCTACATGATATCGGAAAGCCACTGACGCAGAGCGTAGGCGTGGATGGAGAGTGGCACTTCTATGCTCACGCTGAAAAGAGTGCGGAGCTGGCAGATAAGATTCTCAGACGCTTTAAGGCATCAAATGCTCTCAGAGAGAGAGTCTGCACCATAATACGTTATCATGGTTTTGTTCCCGAAAAGAATGAGCGTTTCATCCGCCGCAGGCTGGCAAAACACGGGCTTGAGATGTTCAGAGATATTATGCTGGCACATATTGCGGACGACAGTTCAAAAGCTGACTTCGCTAAGGAGCGTATCCCTGAGTGGCAGGAGATAATCCGCATCGCAGAGGATATCGCATATCAGCGGCCATGTCTTACAGTAAAAGAGCTTGCTGTCAACGGCAGGGATATCATGCAGATGATACCGCCGTCACCGATGATAGGCGAAACGCTGGGGCATCTGCTGGACGGTGTAGTGGACGGACGTTTTCCGAACGAGCACGACGAACTGATGAGGCAGGCGGAGGCTTATCTGAAAACAGGCAGATGATGCAGAAAAGTCTTGCAGAAACTGTAATATTATGATATACTTATTAAGTTGAGATCATTATGTGTAGGAGATGAGTATTATGGCAATGGATATAGGAATTGACTTAGGCACAGCCAATATTATCATAAGCGTCAACGGTAAGGGAATCGTTCTTAACGAGCCGTCTGTTGTTGCTTATGACCGTAAGAAGAAAGAGGTAGTGGCTGTTGGTTCAGAGGCATATAAAATGATCGGCAGGACACCTGAATACATCGTGGCTGTGCGTCCGCTGAAGGATGGTGTTGTATCCGATAACGATATGACGGAGGCTATGGTAAAGGAATTCATACGCATGGTAAACGGCGGTTTTATGATGAAGCCTCGCGTTATTCTGTGCGTTCCGTCTTCTGTTACTGATGTTGAGAAAAGAGCGGTTATTGAAGCTGCGGTATCCGCAGGTGCACGAAAGGTGTTCCTTATCGAGGAGCCTATTGCAGCACTTATCGGTGCAGGAATCGACATATCCAAGCCCAATGGTACGATGGTCGTGGATATCGGCGGCGGTACGGCTGATGTTGCGATAGTATCTTTTAACGGCATCGTAGCAAGCCGTTCAGTGAAGATGGCAGGAAGCAAGTTCGACGCTGCAATTATCAGATATATCACACAGAAATATAAGATACTGATCGGCGAAAAGACAGCCGAAAAGGCTAAGATGGAGATCGCCAATGTATACGATCCTGACGGCAGCAAGAAGATGGTGGTACGCGGCCGCCATCTGCTCAAGGGTCTTCCCGAAAGCGTAGAGATCACTGATATTGATATTAATGAAGCTATTCAGGAAAATGCAATGGAGATAGTGAATCAGATCAGGCTTACACTGGAATCGGCTCCTCCTGAACTGGTGGGTGACATCCTCAGCAACGGTATCACACTGACTGGCGGTGGTGCACTGCTTGGCGGACTTGCACAGCTCATAACCAAGCATGTCGGAGCTCCCTGCTTCATCGCTGACAATCCCATCGAGTGCGTTGCGAGAGGTGTAAATGCCGCGTTCAGGATGTCGGATGAGCTTCTGGATGGTTTCGAGCAGGTACAGCTTTATGGTTTCAGATAAGCGTTGTATCTGTTGTTTGTATCACAGCTATGAGCGTTTTTGAATATTGTCGATCTGCCGGATTTTTTTCGGCAGATTTTTCGTTGCATTTTGACATTTTAAACATATTTTATTGTTTACACTTGATTTTTATATACTTATATGCTAAAATACTATTATGTATAAGTACAGTTTCGTGACTATGTAAACGTTTTATAAATGTAAGGAGGGAGGTTTGGAAAGTGATCGATAATAAGATAATAGTTGGTTTTTGCTGCACGACCATGCAGAAGGAACCTTTAAAGCCCGTCGTCAATAATTTGATGAGAGAATTCCAGAAGAGGGATGATCATCGTCTTATAGTTTATCATTGCTTTGAGGATCTTTATATAGATACTGTCAATTCCCGCGGTGCAGCTACCATCTTCAATATGATAAACTATGATATGCTGGATGCAATGTTGCTGATGCAATCGAACGAGAAGCAGAAGCCTCTGTTTGAAAAGATCGCTGCACGTTGTAAGGAGCACGGTTTACCGACCATTTATATCGATGAAAGCACTGACAGTACATTTAATATTTCCTTTGGTTACGGGGATGCCTTCGGACAGATAGTCGAGCATGTGATCACAGAACATGGATGCAGGAACATCAAGCATATTGCGGGCATCCGTGGTAATGAGTTTTCGCAGACCCGTATCGATAGCTGCCGAGAGGCAATGGCACGTCATGGCCTTACTCTGGAGGATAAAGATATATATTACGGGGAGTTCTGGGAGTCGCCGACTTATCAGGCTATGGACGAGTATTTTGCAAGCGGAGAGCCCATTGCAGATGCTTTTATATGTGCTAACGATTCGATGGCTATGGCGGTTTGTCTGAAGCTGAATGAAAAAGGATACACTGTTCCCGATGACGTTATAGTAACAGGCTTTGACGGTATCGAATTCGAGAAATTCCACAACCCCAGACTTACTACCGCGATTCGTGACAACAAAGCTCTTGCGGCAAGCGTAATGGAGATCATCGATGATATCATGAAGCATCCCGGAATGGAGCCATATGATATCGAGTTGTGCTATACGCCTGTGTTTTCCGAGAGCTGCCACTGCAGAAAGAGCGATCCTTTAAAGCGTAGTCAGTCGCTTTCTGACTACGTGCGTAACTATTCCTACGCCAGAGGCTTTGAGGAGAGCATGAACGAAATGGGAAACAGTATCTCTGCTCATCCTGATATCGATTTTGCAAGAGAAGAATTGCGAAGGGGCTGTTTCCACGGTACGCATATCTGTGTTACGGATGAATATTACAGCTATTTCTCAGAAGAGAAGAGCCATACCGGTGAGGTGGATGTTTCGGAGGATCATTATCCCGAAAAGATGCATCTTTTTGTGTCGCGTACGGAGGACAGAAAATACGAGGGTGCGGTGTTCAACACCTCGGATCTCCTGCCAGATCTGATGAACCAGTTTGACGGTACACATACATTGATGGTGATACCGCTCCATTCTCAGGAAGAGATAATCGGATATTATACGCTGCCTTTCCTTGAATCTGATCTTTGTAAGGACCAGATGTATACATTCACGATGATGGCAAATCATTGTCTGGAGAACATCCGCACGCACGAACATCTGAGCTTCCTTAACAAGAAGCTGGAGTTTATGTTCACGCACGATCATCTCACCAAGATATACAATCGCTACGGTTTCTATAAGAACTTCCGTGAGGATTTTACACAGCTTGCGTCACAGAACAGGGATGTGTTCATCGTTTCTATCGACCTTAATGATATGAAGACGATCAACGACACCTACGGTCACCATGCAGGTGATGAGGCCCTGCGTATTACTGCGAGTGCACTGACGGGTGCTGCTGAAAGGGGCGACAGCGATATCATCTGTTCGCGTTTCGGTGGAGACGAGTTTGTTGTAGCAAAGATATGTGCAGGCGATGCAAAGGAGCAGGCTGAAAGATATCACGCAAACTTTGACAAGGTACTGGCTGAGCTTAATGAGGCTTCCGGTAATCCATACACTGTATCGGTGAGTATAGGCGTGTATTGTGCGTCGCTCAATGCGGTGGATACTATCGATGAGCTTATCGATCTTGCTGACAGGCTGATGTATACCGACAAATCACGCCATAAGCGCAGACCAAAGAATCTCTGATAAAAACAACATCCCCTCAAAAAAAAGGGGATATTGTTTTATTTTCGCTAAAGCTACAATAAAACCTCCGAAATACACTTTCGGAGGTTTTGCATTATGATTGTTTTTTGAGCTTCGCCTTCTTGATGACCTTCTGTCTGGAGAATTCCTCACGTTCCTTTTCTTCAAGGGCATTGGTGATGAATTTGACCATGTTCTCGAATTTAGGTATCATGATGTTCTTCAGGGCATTCGCACGCTTCTGCGTCTTCTTTATAGCAATGGCAAGGCGGTAGATGCTGTTTTCTATCTCTGCCAGCTTTACGGTTATATCCTTTGCCTCGTTGAAGCTGATATATGCTGCATCGAAGTTCGAATCGGTCTGGTACATACTGTACGATATGCCGCGTTCCTGAGGCTGTGCACTGAGCTTTGGAAGTTCTACGCCCATTACACTGCGTACGCTGAGCGACAGGGAATCGTCCACGGGGAATGTCCTTGCCACATCGCTCACAACGCCCATAGAGATATTGGCACGCTGGAGAGCAGCATATGCTTGTGAGTATGTCATGTCGATGCTGTCACGCAGCTTCTTGGCTTCGTCTGTAAGCTCCACCATCTCACGGATAAGGATGTTACGCTTTCTGTCCATAAGCTCATAACCCATCCTCGCCTGACGCAGGGAGCGTTTAGCTTTTATCAGATTACCCTTGGTAGGGAAGATTTGTTCTGCCAGTTCTATCGGCTCCTTTCGGTGAGATATGCTTACGCTTCAGGTTTCTTGTTGAATTTTTCTGCACGTGCCGCGGAGTATTTTTCCGCCAGCAGCTTTTCGTCGATACGGTCAAGTTCGGATCTTGGCAGTGTACACAGGAGATCCCAGCCAAGTTCCAGAGTTTCCTCCATTGAGCGGTTCTCGTCGAAGCCCTGATTAAGGAAATTGTCCTCGAAAAGTCTGCCGAACGCCATATATGCACGGTCGTTTTCGGAAAGCTCTTCCTCACCGATAACGGAGGCAAGTGAACGGGCGTCCTGAACACGGGCATAGGCTGCAAATAGCTGGTTTGCAACAGCGGAGTGATCGGCTCTTGTGTATCCCTCGCCGATACCGTCCTTCATCAGACGTGACAGCGAAAGCAGCACGGAAAGTCCGGGATATATGCCACGCTGGTCAAGCTCACGGTCAAATACTATCTGGCCTTCGGTGATGTATGCCGTGAGGTCGGGAATGGGATGCGTGATATCGTCGTTTGGCATGGTGAGTATCGGTATCTGGGTAACAGAGCCTGTGCTGCCTTCAACTACACCTGCACGCTCGTACAGAGCGGCAAGGTTGGAGTAGAGGTATCCGGGGTAACCCTTTCTGCCCGGAATCTCGCCCTTGGAGGAGGAGAATTCACGCAGTGCCTCGGCGTATGAGGTCATATCCGTCATGATAACAAGGATATGCATATTCTTCTCATATGCGAGATATTCTGCTGCTGTAAGTGCACACAGCGGGGTAAGGATACGTTCGATGATAGGATCATTGGAGAGGTTGAGGAACATCGCAACACGTTCGATCGCACCTGTTTCCTCAAAGGAGCGGCGGAAGTATTCCGCAACGTCGTTCTGAACGCCCATTGCTGCGAATACCACTGCGAAGTCCGCACCGCTTTCATCTGCGATCTTTGCCTGCTTTACTATCTGCACAGCGAGCTTGTTGTGAGAAAGTCCCGAGCCGGAGAATATCGGCAGCTTCTGACCGCGTATGAGTGTCATCAGTGCATCTATGGAGGAGATGCCCGTGTGGATATAGTTTCTGGGGTACTGTCTTGCAACAGGGTTGAGTGCCTGACCGTTTACATCGCCCATCTTCTCGGGGAAAACAGGTCCCATCCCATCGATGGGTCTGCCTGCACCGTTGAACACTCTGCCCAGCATCTCCTGAGCAAGCGGCATTTCCAGCGGCTTGCCTGAGAATATAGTGCGTGTATTGTTGAGGGAGATACCGTTGGTGCCTTCGAACACCTGCAGGATGACACGGTCGCCCTGCATCTCTACGACACGTCCGATGCGTTCTGTGCCGTTGTCCAGATGTATGGTTGCGATCTCGTCGAACGCAACGCCCGAAACACCTTCCAGTGCAACGAGAGGACCGTTGATATCCTTAAGCCCCATGTATTGTAAGCTCATAATCGTCCTCCTTTATTCAGACAGAGAGTGTACGGAACGCCTCATCCATCTGGGAGAAGTATTCTTCGAACAATTCGGGTCTGTCGTTGGGTATATCGTATTTCATTTTGGTGAGCTTTTCGAAAAATCCGAGTGCTGTTATCTCGGCGATGGGAACGCCGCTCTTTATCGCTATCATGGCACTTGCATACAGTTTTATGATAGCCTTCATCATCAGCATCTGCTTGTCGAGAGGAACGTAGGTGTCGTCCTTGTGGTATGCGTTCTGCTGCAGGAAACCGACACGGACCACTCTTGCTATCTCAATGGTGAGCTTCTGGTCGTCGGGAAGAACATCTGCACCAATCAGCTTCACGATCTCCATCAGCTTGTTTTCTTCCTGAAGGATATTGGCGATACCGCGACGCAGTGTCATGAATTCCTCGCCGACGTTATCGGTGTAGAATGTAGAGAGGTCGTCGATATATTCGCTGTAGCTGTTGTTCCAGTCGATAGCGGGATAATGACGGGCATATGCAAGGGATTTATCCAGTGCCCAGAAGCAGCGTACAAATCGCTTTGTGTTCTGTGTTACAGGTTCGGAGAAGTCGGAACCCTGAGGGGATACCGCTCCGATGATAGTAACACTGCCCTCCTTGCCACACAGTGTCTTTGCATAGCCGGCACGCTCGTAGAAATCAGACAGTCGGGAGGGGAGATATGCAGGGAAGCCTTCCTCGGCGGGCATTTCCTCAAGGCGACCCGAGATCTCTCGGAGTGCCTCTGCCCAGCGGGAGGTGGAATCCGCCATGATGGCGATGTGGTAACCCATATCACGGTAGTATTCCGCAAGGGTGATACCTGTATAGATAGAAGCCTCACGTGCCGCAACGGGCATATTTGAGGTGTTGGCTATGAGCACTGTTCTGTCGGTAAGCGGACGTCCGGACTTAGGGTCGATAAGCTCGGAGAACTCTTCGAGTACCTGTGTCATTTCGTTGCCACGCTCGCCGCAGCCGATATAGACGATGATATCCGCATCGCACCACTTTGCCAGCTGATGCTGTGTCATGGTCTTGCCCGTGCCGAAGCCACCGGGAATAGCTGCTGTACCGCCCTTGGCGATAGGTGCTATCGTATCGATGATACGCTGACCTGTGATGAGCGGTCTGGAAACGGGCAGACGTGCTGCGACGGGTCTGCTGCTCTTGATAGGCCATTTCTGTACCATAGTCAGCGGCATTTCAGTGCCGTATTCTGTGCGGATGGTGATGATAGTATCGTTGACACGGTATTTTCCGTTTTCTGCGGCAGATACAACTGTGCCGCTCACATTCGGAGGTACCATGCAGCGGTGCTCGATAAGTGCGGTCTCAGGGCAGGTGCAGTATACCTGTCCTGCAGTCACCTTGTCGCCCGCCTTTACAGTAACGGTCACCTCGAACTCACGCTCTTCGTCGAGAGAGAATATGCTGCTGCCCTCTGCAACGAAAACGCCGTTCAGCTTTGTCATATCTCTCAGCGGACGCTCGATGCCGTCGAAGATATTGGAGATGATGCCGGGACCCAGCGTTGCACACACAGGTGCTCCTGTGGGGATGACAGGCTCGCCTATCTTCAGGCCTGCGGTATTTTCGTACACCTGAATGGTGGTGAATTCATCGCTTACGCCGATGACCTCTCCGATAAGGCGTTTTGTGCCGACGTAGACCATTTCCAGCATTGAGAATTCCTTAGCCTTTGCTACCTTCACGACAGGACCGTTTATAGCGTAAATAGTATTCAATCGGGGTTCATTCCTTTCAGAGAGTTACAGTCTTAACTCTGTTTTTTCGGTAAAGCACTTCTTTTCTTCTTCGAGTGCCGTGTCCAGTGTCACATCACACAGGACGTTCTTGTTGCGGCACATTGCACGCAGCCCGCCCAGACGTATCGTCGTGTCCGCTGTTACTTCACAGCTTGTGAGAGCACGAACAGCGTCAACGTCGCAGGGGCGTGCATAGATCAGTGTCGCATTGTCCAGTGCGATAGCGGCACGTATCTTTTCGAGAGAGCGTCTGAGATAATCGGGGTAATTCTCGGATTCCACGAATTCCCTGAGCTTTTCTTCTGTTTCCGCAAAGAACTCTGTAATAAGCTCGTTTCTGTGAGTGAGCACGGATTTCTTGAGCTCGTAATCGCAGCGTGACATCTCTCTGCGGTGTTCTGCCGCACTGCGTGTAATTTCATTGTGTATTCTGTTCAGAGCTTCCTTTGTGGCGAACTTGTCCTTGGTTCGGCCTGAAGCGGAGCGTCTTGCACGCATCTCCGCTGTGATCTCCTTGGCTTCAGCGGCGGCGTGTTCCTGAATCGCCTGTCTGAACATTTCTAGTTTTTTGGTGTTATCCATCAACGATTCCTTCCCTGTCAGAGCTTGATACCAATAGCTTCGCTGACATATCTGCCGATAGCCTCCGTAACGCCCGAGTTGCCGTGGCGGTCGGGTATCTCCACTATAAGCGGACGACGGCAGTTCAGCTTCAGTTCATAGACACGCTCGTGGCATAATTCTACCAGCTTTTCCGTCATCAGCACCACAGCCACAGTTTCATCGGCGAACGCCGCATCCAGTGCTGTATTGACTTCTTCGGAGGTATGGGCTACCACGCCTTCTATTCCTGCAAGACGCATACCCATCTGTGTGTCTATATTATCGCTTATCAGATAGAATTTCATAGTGCTTTTATCCGAACAGGATAAGGATGGAGATGAGCAGGCCGTAGATAGCCACACCTTCACCCAGCGCAACGAAGATCAGAGCCTTTGTAAATGCCTTGTCGTTTTCGCTTACCGCACCGATAGCTGCAGGGGCTGCACTACCAACTGCGATACCTGTACCGATGGTTGCCATACCTGTGGAGAGTGCGGCAGCAAGGTACTTCATACCCTCCGTAAATCCGTCGGCGGCAGCGGCTGTGTCGCCTGCTGCAAGTGCACCTGTCATGGGAATAACTGTCATTACTGCCATCACGCCGATAAAGGATACGATATTGGTGATAACTGCACGCTTTCTGTTGGTGGGCTTGTGTTCCTTTGTACGCTTAAGGTTTATGAATAAGGGCAGCAGGATCGCAGCAACAGCGATCAGCGGCATAGCAAAAAACATTACGATTTCCATTGTGATTTCCTCCAAAGTATATTAATTTTCAGTCTCAAAGGTTATTTCGACAGGGCGGAAGCTTTTTCCGTTTCCGCTGTAGAAGCGGTTGAATATCTCGTAGAACTCCAGACGAAGTATCTGGATACCTACCAGAAGTCCCTCAACGCCCATTACTATCAGGTTGCCTATGATATAGGTTATTACAGTTCCGACCGTTATTTCAGCATCGGCAACATTCGTGCCGGCAAGCTGTGCGACTACCAGCATCATACCTGCATGGCTGAGGATAAATCCACCGATACGCAGGAAGGACATGGTGTTTGAAAGGAAGCTGAGAGCCGCTTCAAACAGGTCGATGAAGTTTTCGATGATGAAGTTGCCGACGGATATCTTCTCTTCATGATGTGTGCCTGATAACAGATCGGACAACGGATGCTTGAAGAATATCAGAACCAGCGGCAGCACGATAAATCCGATGATATATGCTGGGGTGAAGAGATTTATATCCAGCATGAACATACATGCCACACCTGCCACCAGCGAGATATAGAACATCAGACCGCATACGCCGTTGACGCTGAACAATGCCTCGCCCCATTTCCGTTTGCGGAAATTGAGGATGGTGTTGAAGGTCATGGAGATGGTTATCAGCACGATGCCGATTCCGAGTGCCGCAATAAGCAGTACTGTAGCGACCTGGAAGATGTTATGCGGCTGTTCGGTGTAGCCAAGCAGACGCCAGATGTTCTCGCGGTGGAAGAACGGCTCTATGATAGTTTCTATTCCGAATACAGAACCGTAGAGAACACCGAATGCAGCGGAGAACAGACCGATCCTTGTCATGATGGGGAACAGACCGTTCTTTGAGATGCGGCTCATCACAAGACCCAGCAGGGATATCGCAAGACCCTGTCCCACATCACCGAACATTATACCGAACATCAGCATATAGGTCACAGCCACATAAGGCGTGGGGTCGAACGTGCCATATTCGGGAAGTCCGTACATCTTGACGAACATCTCGAACGGGCGGAAGATGAAATTGTTCTTCAGCTTTACGGGAACGTCAGCAGAAGCCATCCTGCCCTTTATCGGTATCTGTGTTGTGGTCACCGTATCCACGGCTGTCAGCTTGTCTGTAAGTCCGTCGCAGTGTCTTGTGGGGCAGTAACCGCTGAAGGAGAACTTATCGTCGGAGATCAGAGCCTTCTTACGTAGCTCGAAGCAGTCGTAAAGGTACTTCAGCTTGCTCATGACAGCGAGCAGTTCAGCCTTGTGAGTACCAGCAAATTCGTTCAGTTTTTTCTCAAGATCAGCTACGATGCCCTCTTCGTTCGTGATTATCTGCTGCAGCAGTTCATCGGTGGAATCGGGATCGTGGATAAGATAATCGGGAAGTCTTATACGCTCGAAATACAGCGAGTTCATTACCATATCCGCAAATTCCGAATTCTTGTTCGGTGTGAGATACAATCCCCATGCGTAGCCGTTCTTTTCCTCGAACTTTATAAAGTGCAGGCACTTCTTGTCGTAGTAATCCAGCTTTTTCAGGTTTTCGACAGGCATCCTGCCCAGTCGGGATTTGATGTATCTCATGTTGAACAGCTCTATAAAGCTGATATCCAGATGCAGCATATGCTTTACATAAGAATCAGTCTGGCGGTGCTCCTCAAGTGCCGCCTGCATATCGTCGTACGCCGTTTTCAGTTCGGAAAACTGCTGTACAAGCTGTGTATAGTAGCCTTTGAAATCCTCGGCACTTTCGTAGCTGATATTGCTGTAATCCACATATTCCGGAGAGATATTCAGCGACTGAGTTATTTCCTTGAGTTCATTGTAAGCGCTTTCATATGGATTTTGCTCGTTGATGCTTCTCAGCAGCGAGCTGCCGCTTACATCCGATATCTGGAACATCCTGCTTTCGCAGCAGAGCATTAGAGCGTCGTCCAGCTTGTCGAGTGAACCCTCAACTGTGAGCTGGGACATTCTTTCAATACCCATTCAATGCACCCCTTTCATATTACAAGCATACTGAGTATCTCGCCGCTGCTAAGACCATAGCGGATTCCCTCAATAGCTGTTTTTACATTTCTTTGTTCTATTTTCAGACATTCTATCAGCGAATAGTACACCGCCGCCGAATTGCGTGACATCCTCATCGTGCGTCTGAGATGATCCATGCTGATGAGATCTGTGAGCTGTTCTATGCTGGAGAATTCTGCATTCCTGTCAGTGTGATAGCCAAGATGCGACAGCTCTTGCTCTATGCGGTCCATATCGTTATGCTGAAGCAGTCTGTCTATCGTGTCGCTGTTCAGGCGATATTTAAATGGCAGCAGGTTCTTTCTGACTGTTTCAGAAGACACTCCGAACGCTCTCATGCGGCAGCAGGATACCACATTCTCCATATCGATGCTTTTAAGCAGTGCACGTTTAAGCTCGTTCAGTGTTTTGCCCGAGTAAGTCTTTTCCGCTGTTCTCAAAGCGGACATATAATACAGCGTGTACAGTCTGCGTTCACATTCGTTTATATTTATACTGCCGTTTTCTGCTGCATCGATAAGCAGCGGACGTAGCGGCTTTGCAAACGGTGTGTTTTCAAGAAGCTGTGCAATATCAAGATATGTGCGGGCATTGCCGAGTGTTATAAGGTCCGTATCGGCGTGCTTCACAAGAAACATCGGCAATGATGCGATATACCTGTCGGAAGTACCAGCCTCGACACCTTCGATGGCATTGATTATCTGGTCAGCTTCAAGCTGCATGATGATGTATCTGAAGAAGACGCGGCTGTCGCTGAAATCAAAGCTGTGAAAGCGTTCAAAAACATCGAATACCGCTTTGCTCAGCAATGATTCGAGCTGACCGCGGTGAACTGTCTGCGGATTTATTCCGGACAGTGCCTTGGAGTACCTTTCTGTCTGCTTCAGAAAAGCCGCCGCTTCTGCGACAGTTGCTCTGGAGCAGAGCTGCGAGTAATCCTCCGCTGTCAGTGACCTGCCATATATCGCTCTCGCCTTAGCGATAACGGAATTGGACGAAAATGACATAATAAACTCCATTCGGGATGAGTTATCCCATCCTCCTGTTTTATACTCCTGTGATACGGCTGATTATCTCACTCTGCCATTCGCCGCGATGTGCTGCAAATATGCCGTCAAGATGCTCGGTGCTCTCCACCAGTGCTGCTTTTGCATTTCTCTTTTTTTCTTCAAGCTGCTTTGCCTGCTCTGCAAGAGCGTCATCGGCTTTCTGCTGTTCGTCTGCAAGAAGCCGTTCACGTCTGCTCTCGTATTTTTCGTCAGATTCATCGAAACGGCGTCTTTCCGCTTCGACTATCTTCTCTGCTTCAGCTGCTGCAGCTTTGTCTAATTCGATTATACTTTTCAGGATATCCATATTTAGCCCTGCCTTGTTTTTTGATGTTTATATTATATACATATTTAATATATAAAAACGACCTTATATATAATAATCCAAAACAATAAAATGGTCAATGGTAATAATCCACAAAATACATGGTTGAATAACAGTTATTTATCAAAATCTCTCTTTTTTGCCGTTACTTTGCCGCTTTCTGCAAAAACAAAGGAACGGTCCTCACCGTTCCTTTGCATATATGGGATTATATGTATTTAGTTCTTCAGACTCTGCATGGGAGCGGGGATGCGACCGCCGCGGCTGATGAATTTGGAAGAGGAGAACTTGTTGATCTTCATAACAGGACCACTTCCGAACAGACCGCCGAATTCCAGCATATCGCCTTCCTTCATTCCGATGGCGGGGATGACACGTACCGCTGTTGTCTTGGAGTTTACCATGCCGATAGCAGCTTCGTCTGCGATGATGGCAGAGATGGTGTCAACAGGTGTATCGCCGGGGATGCAGATCATATCAAGACCTACAGAGCAGACTGCGGTCATGGCTTCGAGCTTTTCGAGGGAGAGTGCACCGCACACAGCAGCGTCGATCATTCCTGCGTCTTCAGATACGGGGATGAACGCACCGCTCAGACCGCCTACGTGAGAGGACGCCATTACGCCGCCCTTCTTTACTGCGTCGTTGAGCATTGCAAGACAAGCTGTTGTTCCGTGAGTACCGCAGCTTTCGAGACCGATCTCCTCAAGGATATGTGCAACGGAATCGCCGACAGCGGGCGTGGGAGCGAGGGAGAGGTCAACGATACCGAAGGGCACGCCAAGGCGTCTTGATGCTTCTGTACCTACGAGTTGACCCATACGTGTGATCTTGAATGCTGTCTTCTTGATGATGTCTGCGATCTCGGTCATGTTTGCTTCGGGGTGCTTTGCGATAGCGGCTCTTACAACGCCGGGACCGGATACGCCCACATTGATCTCTGTATCGTATTCGCCTACGCCGTGGAAGGCACCCGCCATAAAGGGGTTATCCTCGGGTGCGTTACAGAATACAACGATCTTGGCAGCACCGAAGCAGAAGTTGTCCTTGGTTGCCTCTGCAGCATCATATACTACCTTACCCATCATGGAAACAGCGTCCATGTTGATACCTGCCTTGGTGGAGCCGATGTTTACGGAAGAGCACACGTTGGAGGTCTCTGCCATAGCCTCGGGGATGGAGTTTATCAGCTCCAGATCGCCTGCTGCGAAGCCCTTGTGCACCAGTGCGGAATAACCGCCGATGTAGTTTACGCCTGTGCCCTCAGCAACACGCTGCAGGGTCTTTGCAAACTTAACGGGGTTCTTGCTTCTTGTGGCAGCGGCAACGATGGAGATGGGGGTCACGGAAATTCTCTTGTTGATGATCGGGATACCGTACTGTTTTTCGATGTCCTCGCCCGTCTTTACGAGATTTTCAGCCTTACGCATCATCTTTTCATAGATTCTGTCACAGGCACGGTTTTCGTCGCTGTCGATACAATCGAGAAGAGAGATACCCATGGTTATCGTACGGATATCAAGATTCTCCTCCTGTATCATCTTTATCGTTTCAAGAATGTCGCCTGAATTAAGCATTGGTCAAATTCTCCTTAGTTTATTCTCTGTTCGCTCAGATGCGGTGCATAGCGTTGAAAATGTCCTCGTGCATTACGTGCACCTGAAGGCCCATTTCCTTGCCTGCTGCGACAAGCTTGTCTGCAAAATCAACGTAATCGATGGTGAGATTGGAGATCTCGATCATCATCGTCATTGCAAACAGATCCTGCATAATGGTCTGTGTAACGTCCATTACATTTGCTCTGCATTCTGCACAGATACCGCTGACCTTTGCCAGAATACCTACTGTGTCCTTACCGATAACAGCTACAACTGCTCTCATTTTGTCCTCCTTGCTGCGATGGTATTGTATAAAATAACCGCTCGCATACCTTTAAATTATTATTTCTTATCTATTATACTAAAAAATCATCAAAAAGTAAATGTATTCATAGACAAATTTGAAATTTTGTGATAAAATAATAAAAAAACAGTCTGCGGCGTAAGAATTATGTGTAAATTTTTCACCGACGGACAACAGAACAAGGAAGCGACGATTTGAACCACCAATTTATACCTGTTGATTGCCATATGCATTCCACTCTGTCCCACGATGGCTGCGATACGCCGGAGGATATGGCGAAGCGTGCATATGAGCTTGGAATACAGCATTTCACCCTGACAGACCACATCGAGAACGAGAAGCTGGATAGCTGGGATTACCGCGGTGCGATGGAAAAGTCACGCGAGGTATATCTGAAGCTGAAAGAGGAATATGAAGGACGCATGAACGTCTATTACGGTGTGGAGCTTGGTCAGCCGTTGTACGATCTCCCTCAGGCAGAGGAGATACTCAGAACATACGATTACGATTTCGTCCTTGGCTCACAGCACAGGACGAAAAGCTATGCCCGTGTGGATAAGCTGCCTGACAGCGAAGAAGTACGTTATCGTTATATGGACGAATACTTCGGGGAGCTGCTTGCACTGGCGGAATGGGGAAAGTTCTGCACGCTCTCACACCTGACATTTCCGCTGCGTTTCATCAGCGGCGATCTTGGCGGTCATGAAGTGGATATGACACGGTATTCCTCAATTATCGACAAGATACTGGATGTCATCATTTCAAAGGATATCGCACTGGAGGTAAATTCCTCCGGCATACGTAAGGGGCTGCATGTGCCGATGCCCTCTGCGGAGTACATACAGCGTTATCATGATAAGGGCGGACGCCTCATTACGGTCGGTTCCGATGCCCACCGTGTGAGTGATGTCGGAGCGGATATTCCGGAATGTCTTGCAATGTTGAAGAAAATCGGTTATACTGATATATGTGTGTTCAGTCGGAAGACCCCGACTTTTATAAAAATCTGATTTTGGAGGACAAAATTATGAACAAGCTGCTGGATTTATTAAGAGAGAACGCCAGACTTTCCAATGCGGAGCTTGCCGCAATGCTGGGTATTTCCGAGACAGAAGTCGCCGCCAGCATCAAACAGCTTGAGGACGACGGTATAATCATGGGTTATACCGCTATCATAAATGAAGAAACAGTTGACGAAACACTGGTAACTGCCATCATCGAGATAAAGGTAGCTCCCATGAAGGGCAAGGGCTTTGATGAGCTTGCACATACCATCATGGAGTATGAAGAGGTGGACAGCGTATTCCTGCTCAGCGGTGCGTATGATCTTTCCGTTACCGTAAAGGGAACGAGTCTGCGTAAGGTGGCCATGTTCGTGTCCGACAGACTTTCTGCTCTGGATGGCGTTATCTCCACTGCCACACACTTTATCCTCAAGAGATACAAGGAGAAGAACCATGTGTTCAATGAGGAAAGCACCGATGAAAGGAGCTTAGTATCTCCGTGATAGATTATGACAAGATTCTTCCCGAGCGTATCAAATCCATACAGCCTTCGGGAATCAGAAAGTTCTTTGATATCGCTCAGCAGGTGGAGGGCGTTATCTCCCTGTCCGTGGGCGAGCCCGATTTCAAGACGCCCTGGGCAGTCCGCAAGGAAGCTATCCGTGTGCTTGAAAAGGGAAGAACTGCATATACGGCAAACAGTGGTCTGATCGGACTTCGCCGTACCATTGCCGATTATCTTCGTACTACCATCCATACCGAATACGATCCCGAAAAGGAGATAATCGTTACGGTAGGCGGTTCGGAGGCTATAGACATGACGATACGTGCTCTTGTGCAGCCGGGTGATGAGGTGCTGGTACCGGAGCCAAGCTTCGTGTGCTATTCCCCCATCGTTTCCATGTGCGGAGGAACACCTGTTCCGATAGTGACGAAGCGTGAAGATAATTTCCGACTTACTGCCGAGGCACTCAGGGAGAAAATCACTCCTGACACCAAGGCACTTGTATTGCCGTTCCCGAACAATCCTACGGGTGCGGTAATGCGTCGCGAGCATCTTGAAGCAATAGCCGAGGTGCTTAAAGATACAGATATCATCGTTATTTCCGATGAGATATATTCCGAGATGACATACAACGGTGTGAAGCATGTATCTTTTGCTGAGCTTCCCGATATGAGGGAGCGTACCATCGTGATAAACGGCTTCTCCAAGGCGTTTGCCATGACAGGCTGGCGACTTGGCTATGCGGCAGGTCCGCAGCCTGTCATCAGACAGATGCTGAAGCTGCATCAGTATTGCATCATGTCCAGTCCTACCATAAGTCAGCACGCTGCTGTCGTTGCGATGACGGAGTGCCGCGAGGAAGTTGACAAGATGGTGGAAGAGTATGATATGCGTCGTCGTCTGCTTGTAAAGGGCTTCAACGACATGGGACTTGACTGCTTTGAGCCAGAGGGTGCGTTTTATGTGTTCCCCTGTATAAGATCGACAGGAATGTCCTCCTCCGAATTCTGCGAGAGGCTTATCTATGACAAGAAGGTCGCAGTGGTGCCGGGTAACGCATTCGGTGACAGCGGCGAGGGCTTTGTGCGAGTATCCTATGCGTATTCCGTACAGCATCTGACTACCGCACTGGGTCGCATCCGCGAATTCCTTGAGGAGATAAAGAAGTGATCGCACACGCAAATGCAAAGCTCAATCTTTATCTGGATATAACGGGCAGGCGTGAAGATGGATATCATCTTCTGGAAACTGTTATGCAGAGCATAGACCTGTACGATATCGTAGAGATACAGATATCGGCGGGCAGCGGCATCACTGTTCGCTGCGATGCGGACGGTATCCCGTCAGATGAACGCAATATTGCATATAAAGCTGCAAAGCGTTACATGGAAATGGCAGACGTGAATGCGAATGTCATGATAGATATACAAAAGCGTATCCCGAGCGGTGCAGGAATGGGCGGCGGCAGTGCAGATGCGGCAGCCGTTCTGTATGTGATGGAAGATCACTTCGGCGTGCTGGGTACGGAAAGACTTATGGAGCTTGCAGCATCTCTGGGTGCGGATGTTCCGTTCTGTCTTGCAGGCGGTACGAAGGTCTGCACGGGAATAGGCGAGATCATGAGGGACACGCATCCTGTGAAGGGCTGCTGGTTTCTGGTCGTAATGCCTGATTTCACCTGTCCCACGGGCGAAGCGTATGCCAGATACGATGCGGCTCCGTTGCCTGCCAGAAATGCTCTGGCGGAGTTTGAGGACGCACTTTCGGGCGGCTTTGCCGATAAGATGTATAACAGCTTCGGGGAGCTGTATGCCGATCCCCGTATAGAAGATATAATTACCCGTCTGAAGGCTTCGGGAGCTGAGGGTGCACTGCTGACAGGCAGCGGTGCGGCGGTATTCGGAGTGTTTTCGGACAGGGCGATGGCTGCGGCTGCGGCAGTTGGTTTTCCGAGTTTTTTCACTGCAGTATGCAGACCTGAACCGGTTGGCGTAAAAATACCATGTCAGAAATGATCAGAAGGAGGCTTCGATATGATCAGAGTTAAAAATCATGTTGGCGAGATCAACATTTCCCAGGAATATTTCATGTCACTTGTCAGCAATACTGTGACCAATTGTTTTGGTGTTGTACAGATGAACGCAGGAAACGCAAAGCAGACACTGATGGCTTATCTTCCTTTCACAAAGGATGACAAGAAGAACCCCTGCGGCGTAACTGTGCGTGTCGGCAAGGATAAGCTCGTGGTAGAGCTGCATATTACTGTAATGTACGGTGTGAATGTAAGTGCGGTCGTAAAGAGCATCATGAACAAGGTGCGTTACACTATTGAGGAGAATACCGGTATTCCCGTTGAGCGTGTGAACGTCTTTGTAGACGGTATCAGAACGTGATTTCTGCTTGGCAACGATTATTTATTACTATATATCAAGGAAGGAATTATTGAAAAGAAATGAAGATCACAGGTAAGCTTTACAGGGATGCGGTCATCTCAGGTGCCAATAATATCTCAAATCAGAAGCAGGCAGTTGATGAGCTGAACGTATTCCCCGTGCCTGATGGCGATACAGGTACAAATATGTCCATGACCATCAGCAACGCACTTGCTGAAATGAAGAAGGCAAGCGACAGTGTTACTGCGGGCGACGCTGCCAAGACCGTAGCTTCCGCTATGCTGCGTGGTGCAAGAGGAAATTCGGGCGTTATTCTGTCCCTTATCTTCCGCGGACTGTCCAAGGGCCTTGCAGGAAAGGCGGAGGCTGATGCGAAGGATCTGTCCGATGCTTTCAAGCTGGGCGTGGACGCTGCTTATAAATCCGTTATGAAGCCCACTGAGGGTACTATCCTCACAGTTGCAAGAGAGGCATATGAGAACACGGTATCCCTTGCTGTCGAGGGCGGCGACGCCGCTGAGTTCCTGAAGGCATATATCGAAGAGGCAGAAAAGACTCTCGCCAAGACGCCCGAGATGCTCCCCGCACTCAAGAAGGCAGGCGTAGTTGACGCGGGCGGCCGTGGACTTATCGTCATCCTTGAGGGTATGATGGCTGTCATCGGCGGCGGTGCAATAATTGAGGGCGTAGACGCAGTGAAGCCCGTTGGTGCGGTCGCAGTGGCTGCTGCAACAGGTTCCTCCGAGGAGATCACATTTGCTTATTGTACCGAGTTCATCGTTATGAAGAAGCAGGGTGCGAAGGATGCAACTGCACTCAGAGCGTTCCTTGAAACTATCGGTGATTGCGTAGTAGTTGTTGACGATGACGAGATCATCAAGGTGCATGTCCACTCCAACCATCCCGGTAAGGCGATCGAGGAAGGTCTGAAGTTCGGTGAGCTTACCAAGATGAAGATCGAGAATATGCGTGAGCAGCACAATAATATCATCAAGGCTGACGAGGCTGCACAGACCAACAGAAAGGCTCCCGTGCCTCCCGAGAAGGATATGGGCTTCGTAGCTGTTGCGGCAGGTGCAGGTGTTGAGGCACTGTTCCGTGATCTCGGTGCAGATCAGATCGTACGCGGCGGTCAGACCATGAATCCCTCCACAGAGGATATTCTGGAGGCTATCGGTCAGACACCCGCACATAACGTATTCGTTCTGCCCAATAACAAGAATATCATCATGGCAGCCGAGCAGGCGGTGAAGCTGGCTGACAGGAACGTATGCGTGCTCCAGTCCAGAACGATTCCCCAGGGCATCTCTGCTATGATGGCGTTTGATCCCGATGCGGATTTCGTTGCAAACAGAAGCGGCATGACAGATGCTCTCGGAAATGTAGAGAGCGGTCAGATCACGTTTGCTGTTCGTGATAGTGAGTATGACGGCCATAAGATCAAGCAGGGTGAGATCCTTGCGATGGATAACGGCAAGATCGTATTTACCGAAAATGACGTGACCAAGGCACTGGTGAAGCTCACAAAGCGTCTTGTAAGCGGCTCAAGCAGCTTTGTTACTGTTATCTATGGCTCCGATGTAAGTGACGAGGATGCAGATGCAGCATACGAAAAGCTGCGTGCAAAGATCAGCGATAATGTGGACATCGTAATGGTAAACGGCGGTCAGCCTGTATATTACTACATCATTTCGGTAGAATAATGGATATAACATATCTTAAAGGCGTAGGTCCGAAAAAATCGGAATTATATAACAAAATAGGCGTGCAGACGGTGGAGTAGTTGATTGAGCTATACCCTCGGGACTATGTTGACTTCACGTCGCCGCTGACGATATCTCAGGTGCAGCCCGGTGAGGTCTGCGCCTTTCGTGCATTTGTGAGCAGTAAGCATGCTCCTTTCAGCGAGTATGCGAAGATGGCAATATATAAAGCGATTCTCACAGATGGCACGGGCAGCATCACGGCGGTGTTCTTCAATGCGAAGTATACTTTCCAGAAGCTCGAAGTGGACAAGGAATACCTGTTCTACGGCAAGATAACAGGAGATTTCATCGGTCTTCAGGTGTCGTCGCCGCTGTTCGTTTCTCCCGAGGAAGGTGGGCTGATACCTAAGTATCCGCTCACTGCAGGACTTACCAACAACATGGTTTCAATGAACATGAAGACGGCTCTTTCCGTGGTGAAGCAGAGGGAAATGCTTTCGGATGACATCAGAGAGCGTTTTTCGCTGTGCGGCAAGGAAGAAGCGGTGCGTAAGATACATTTTCCTAAAAGCAGGGCGGAGTACACCGAAGCACGCAGACGACTTGTGTTTGAGGAGCTGCTTACGCTGAAGCTGGGTCTTTCCATGCTCAGAAACCGTGGCAGGCAGAACAGCGGAGCGGTCATGTCGAATAAGAGCATGCACGGTTTTTTCGCCGCTCTTCCGTTTGAACCGACAGGTGCACAGAAGCGTGCCATAGACGATTGCATAAGAGATATGCAGCGGCAATTCCCGATGAACAGGTTGCTGCAGGGCGATGTCGGTTCAGGTAAGACACTGGTCGCCGCCGCTGCCGCATATTATGCGAAGCTCAACGGTTTTCAGACGCTCGTTATGGCACCGACCGAGGTGCTTGCACGGCAGCATCACGCCACATTCGGCAGCATGCTGGGAGATCTCGGTGTGCGTGTTGAGCTGCTTTCGGGCAGCATGACTGCGAAGCAGAAGGCTGATATACGCAGGGCTGCGGCAGAGGGTGAAGTTGATGTGCTGGTCGGTACACAGGCACTCATACAAAAGACTTCCGAGGTGAAAGCACCAGGTCTTGTGATAGTGGATGAGCAGCATCGTTTCGGTGTGGCTCAGCGTTCTGCACTGGCAGAAAAGGGCTTCAATCCACACATTCTGGCTATGTCTGCAACACCTATCCCGAGGACGCTGGCACTTATAGTTTACGGTGACCTGGATGTGTCTGTGCTGGATGAGATGCCCAAGGGCCGTGTTCCCGTAAAGACGTATGCGGTGGATACTTCATTCCGTCCGCGTATATATAATTTCATAAAAAAGCACATCACAGAGGGTAAGCAGGCATATATCGTCTGTCCGCTGGTGGAAGAGAGCGAGAACGCACGCAGCGAAAAAGCAAGTGCCATCAGCTATTATCAGCGGCTCTGCGACAACGAATTCCGTGATATCCCCGCAGGACTTCTCTACGGCAAGATGAAGCAGTCCGACAAGGATAAGGTGATGCAGGAATTCAGAGAAAACAAGCTGAAGCTGCTGGTATCCACCACGGTCATCGAGGTGGGTATCGATGTGCCCAACGCTGTCGTTATCCTCATCGAAAATGCCGAGCAGTTCGGATTGTCGCAGCTGCATCAGCTCCGAGGTCGTGTCGGAAGAGGCAGAGAGCAATCCTATTGCGTGCTGATGACGGATAACACAGGTGAATATACCAAGGCACGAACAGACGCGATGGTGGAGACCACGGACGGTTTTGAGATAGCACGGCGTGACCTTGAGCTGAGAGGTCCAGGAAACTTTTTCGGAAGACAGCAGCACGGACTGCCGCCGCTTAAGATATCAGATATCGCTGATGATGCACAGGTGCTGTACAGGGTTGACGAACTGGCCCATGAGCTGCTGGCGGATGACCCCACCCTGAGCGGGGAGAGTAACAGCGGAATTCGCGAGGCGGTGGAGCGGCTGTTTGGTCAGAGCGAGATATATGGCTGGAACTGACGGCGTATGTAACGGGCGGCTTCGGATATAATAATTCCGTATGGAAAAGGAGATGTATCATGTCACAGCAGGAGCTTGAGATAAAGATGGAAAGGTGGAGATATCCACGCTTTTTCACGGAGAATATATCTGATACGACAGCCGTGCTTTCCGGCGAGGACGCCAAGCACGCAGTTCAGGTGCTCCGTATGAGAGAGGGCGACTACGCCGTTATCTGCGATGGCAGGGGCACGGATTATCTGGCACAGCTTTCGTCAGCGGGCGGTGAGTGTGTTTTTGATCTGCTTGAGGGAACCAGGAACGAAGCGGAGCCGAGCGTGCACATAAGGCTGTTTCAGGCGATGCCGAAAAGCGACAAGATGGAGTTTATCGTGCAGAAGGCGGTGGAGTGCGGCGTGAGCGAGATCATCCCGTTTTTCTCGAAACGCTGTGTTTCAAGACCGGACAGGAAGCAGATGGTGAAGAAGACCGAGCGTTACCGCAGGATAGCCTATGAGGCCGCAAAGCAGTGCGGCAGAGGTATCATTCCTGAGGTCGGAGAGGCACTGGAGTTTTCGCAGCTTCTGAATATGCAGAGAGGCGATAATACAGGCATCCTTTTCTATGAGTGTGCGGAGCTTCCTCTGCGTGAGGCGGTATCGGATATGGGGAAGAATATCGATATCATCATCGGCAGTGAGGGCGGATTTGAAGCGAGCGAAGCGGCTGCACTGGCAGAACATGGCTTCATGCCCGTATCTCTCGGAAAGCGTATTCTCAGATGCGAGACCGCTCCGGTTGTGGCAATTTCCGTTTTGATGAATATGACAGGAAACCTGTGATTTTTTTGGAATAATTGACTAAACTTTTGTGCAAATACTTGAAAAAAACATTGATTGGGTATATACTGTATCATATAGCATTAGGTATGTTATGTTAGGAGGATTTTCAACATGGCTAAAGGATTAGGAATTGCACTTGTAGGACTTCTCGCTGTTGCGGGCGGTGTTGCTGCAGCTGCATATATTACAAAGAAAAAGCTCGAAAAGGAAAATGAAGAGGATTACTACGACGAGTGGGATGACGCAGAGTGGCTGGATGACGAGGATTTTGACTTCGACGATACCGCTGATGTCATCGCTGAGACCGTAGCTGATATCGCTGAGGTAAACAAGCAGAACGACGAACTCATCGAGGATGTAGCTGAGGCTGCCGAGGAGATCGACGGACAGCTTTGATCGCTGAATCGACGATAAAGGGCGTGCTTGTGACGCCCTTTTTTGTATGCAGGAGAGACTTATGAAGAAAAGATTATGTGTTGTACTGGTTGCCTGTCTTATGCTGACGGGCTGCGGCAAGGATAAGCTGCCGTCTGAGCTGACTGTAAGCCAGCCGCAGGCTACAACTACCGCACGCCTTGAAACTGTACAGGCTCCCGAGGCTGATACGCAGGAGGAGCTGCTTCCCGAAACCGAGGAGCAGGTGAACGTCACTGCTGAAACTGCAGAGCTGCCCGAGGATACAGAAACATCGGAGACCGCAGAGATCGGTTTCGACAAATACGCAGAGCTTGTGATGCAGTATGACAATACGTTTCTTGGGCTGCCGCAGAAGGATAAGGTGTACATATTCGCAGGAACAGGCGAGACCGCTGAACTGGACGGAAGGATCTGCCATGCAGTGTCGTGCTATGATGAGCATGAGGGCACGTTGTACTATATGTGCGATTTCTATGTATCGGAGGATGGCACGGCAGTGTATCGTTACTATGTGAGCGATGACAGATATTCGCTGCTTCCCGAAACAAGTTCGTTCGTGCAGATGGACCCAGGAACACAGACCCCCGAAGAGATATTTGCGGCGGCGTTTGAGCTGTACGGTTATTTTGACATGGCCGCACTTAACGGCTGGTATGACAAGACCCTTGAAGCAGAAGTGAACGGCAGTACATGGGTGTATTACATGGTGTCCGATGAAAGATATGACACTAAGGCGGAGCTGCTTGAGGCACTCAGATGCTATTTCTCGGATGATATCATCAATTCGCTGATGGATACTTCGCAGTACCGCGACGGCCCCGACGGAAAGCTGTATTCTGCGGGCGGAGCACGAGGTGCAAACATCTTTTACAACAGCTCGGAGTATGAACTGACTGTGCTGACTGCTGACAGTGCACTGTATACTGTTACTTCCACTTATGGCGGAGGCGAATACGGTGACACCTACACCGAGGTATATGAGTACAACGCCGTGAAGCGTGACGGCAGATGGTACTTCACGAATTTTGAACTTCCATATTGATCGTTCGGCTGCATCGAAAGGTGCAGCCGAAAGTTTTTTGTATTTTTTCAAAAAAACTATTGACAACAACTGTATTACATGATATAATACAACTGTACTAAGGCGGTTAATACAGTTGATACAAATAGTACATCATGACAAAAAGGAGGTCGGAACGTGCTTGATATAAGGCTGGAGGGCAAGGCTCCAATCTATGAGCAGCTGTACAATGGCATCGCACAGCTTATATCATCGGAGCGTCTGCAGCCCGATGAGAAGCTTCCCGCGGTGCGAGAGGTAGCAAAGCAGCTCGGAATCAATCCCAACACTGTTCAGAAGGCATATGCTCAGCTTGAACAGGCGGGTTTGATCTATTCCATGCCTGCAAAGGGCAGCTATGTCGCACCGAAGAATCTTGCGGCAGCCACATTGCGTGCGGAAGCGTTGAAACGTCTTGAAAAAACGCTGGTCGACGCTAAGAAGAGCGGCATCCCACGAGGGGATGTCATTGATCTGGCAGATAAAATATGGTCAGAAGACAGAAATGAGGGGAATTCATGATAGAGATCAAAAACGTAGTCATGCGGTTTGAAAACAGTGTCGCACTGGACGGGGTAAGCATGACTATTCCCGAGGGCTGTGCATATGGATTGCTCGGTTCCAACGGCGCAGGTAAATCCACGCTGCTGCGTCTGCTTTCGGGCATTTACAGACCCTATTCGGGCGAAGTGCTCATCGATGGTGAGCAGGTATACAACAATGTTCCTGTAAAGGAAAAGGTGTTTTTCATCAATGATGAAACAGTGCAGTTCAACGATATGACACTGCTGGAGATGAAGGCTTACTACAAGCGTTTCTATAACAGCTTTTCCGATGAGCTTTTTGATAAGCTGCACGGCGTTATCAATCTGCCGCTGAAAAAGAAGCTCAGCACTTTTTCAAAAGGTATGAAAAGACAGGCGGCTGTTATCTGCGGCATTGCGTGCAGGACGCCGTATCTGTTCCTGGATGAGGCTTTCGACGGATTGGACCCCACTATGCGTATCATCGTAAAGCAGATGCTCATAGATGCTATGCTGGACAACAAGCTGACTGTCATCTTTTCCTCCCACAATCTCAACGAGATAGACGAATTCTGCGACAGAGTGGGACTTATGCACGGCGGAAACGTTGTGTTCGACAGAGAGCTTGATAATGTAAAGGGCAGCGTGGTGAAGATTCAGACTGCCTTTGACAAGCCTGTTACGGCAGAGGATTTCAGCGGCTTTGAGCTGCTGCATATCGAAAGCGTGGGAAGTGTTACGCATCTCATCGCAAAGGGTGACCGTGACGCTATCCGCAGTGCGGTTAAGACGCTTTCTCCCAAGATATATGACGAGATCCCTCTCAGTCTTGAGGAGATATTCATTTATGAAATGGAGGTGTTAGGCTATGACAGCTCGAAGCTCGACAGGTAATTTCTCGAAGTTCGGAACGTATTTCCTCTACAAGCTGAGAACGATGCGTCCGCTTATCATACTTAACTCCATCTTTGCACTTCTTTCCTATCCGCTGGTGGGTGGAATCCTTGTTCCGTTTGCGGCAAATCAGGCGGCAATAGACAGATTAAGACCAGTTAACGGCGGATATATGGATCTGAATAACAATCCCGAGTATATGACATTACTGGACCAGCAGGATCTGCTTGAGGGTCTGTTGATAATGTCGATCGTAATCGGAGTTATCATGCTGGTTGCGTTGTTCATCATGAGCAATGCAATTATCGTAAAGAACTTCCGCTGGCTTTACAGCAAGACTGTTGTGGATATGGACTATTCTCTGCCCGTATCCGATGACACACGTTTCTTCGGTGATCTTCTTTCAAGCTTTGCCGGCAGCCTTGTTCCTCATCTTATTGCCATCCTTTCCGGCAGTGCACTCTGGCGTGTGGCTCTGAGCATCTTTGCGAAAGAACTGACTTCTACCGAGGATGTTGCGGAATATAAGGAGATACTCGGCACCCTTATCCCCGAACAGGTAATGTATACAGGATTATTTTCCTGCATCATGTTCATGGCGTTTACTCTGTTTGTTATGTCCATCTGCGGACGCAGAGCCGAGACAGGTATCTATTCCTATATCCTGACGGGTGCGGTGACGGTCATCCATGTTATCTGCCAGCTTATCGTGATGACCAACGTGTATGGCATGGATTACTATGGCCTTGAGATTCGTAATATGTTCGCGATATCTTCAACTTCGCCCCTTGGTCTTATATTTGTAACCATTATCTATCTGTTTGATTCTACCGCCGAGCTTCCTGAATTTGTGGTACCGCTGTTCCGTCCTGCGTCCGGTGTCACCGCACTGCTCATTACTGCGGCGTTGTTCGCTGCTGCGTATTTCCTTATCAGAAGACGCCGTGCTGAGCGTGTGGGAAGTCCCTTTGTGTTCGGCGCTGTGAAGGCGATAGTTCCTGCGATCGTAACATTTGCAGTGGTACTTCCCTTTATGTGGACATTGTTCGGCGTCAGCAGAGATGCGAAGGAATACAGCTATGAGCCTGAGCTTACAGGTGTTATCGTTGCGATGTTCATCCTGACATTTATCCTGTATATCATCATGGAGCTTATCAGCGGCAAGGGCTTTAAAAAGTTCCACATCACGCTTGTGAAGTATATCGTGACGATGGCAGTAAGCATAGCAGTGTGCTTTGGCCTGTATGCGTCCAATGGCTTCGGTGCGGCAAATTATGTGCCCGATGTAAAGGACATTCAGTCGGTCGAATTCGACATCTACGGCAGATACAACAATTACGGCATCAATTCGACTGTGAAGGAGCAGGAGAGCATCGGTGCGATCGTTGATATCCACAAGGAGATCCCCAAGAAATTCGATGAAAAGCTTAATGACAGCTACGGCGGATACATCAGCATTGAGTATCAGCTCAAGGACGGCACGGAAGTGAGCCGTGAATATAAGCTCAGCGAAGAGAAGTATCTTGAATATCTCAGACGTGCCACCACACCCGAGGCTTTCTACAATTCCCAGATGCCGACCAGCTTCGATGAGGGCGAGAGCGTTTGCAAGATCGAGATCTATTATGATGGAGCAAACAACAGCACTTCTTACGAGGTCGATATCCCCTATCAGGAATTCGAAGCTGCATACCGCAAGGACTGTGACGCACTGACTTATGAGAAGGCGTACTGCCTTGGCGAAGATATGTACTATTTTGAGGCTGATCTTTACTGCAAGGTAAGGTACGACTTTAATATGGATCATCTGTACGAAGCACATGTCAGAGTGAAGATATGCTCCTGGATGGAAAACACCATCGCACTTCTCGAGAAATATGGCGTGGACGGTATAGGACACAAGGACACTCTGGGTTACAGATCCGCATTCCTTGTGGCACACGATGCCGACAGTTACGCAACATACACTAATGCAGAAGTGAGTGCATTATTCATGATGACGGGTGATACATCTGCAAGCGAAACACAGATGAACTATTATGGTCTTCCCACCATGTATACGTACAGCGGTGATGATGTAACAGACAACATCGTGTATGAAACAACAACTGAGAAGGGTCAGGTCGTTGTCAAGGAGATCGCTCCCGAGATAGCGGTTGTCAATTATCAGGCGATCCGTCTGGATATCGATGATCCCGTGCTTGATACCCTGCTTGAAAACACTTCGCCCTATGCTTCGCCGCTGCATGAAACAGACAAGTATTACAGCGTTGTGCTGGTAGGCACCGAAGACCTTACGTCTTTTCTCCGTGCAGAGAGCCGGTATGGCTTTGCACGCACAGAGTATTTCATCTCCTTTGAGAATTATGAGCTTGCCGCACAGCTTATGGCGGCATAACAGAAAAGACACCACACATTCCCTCAATAAATATGGAAGAGCATCGTCCTTTCGGGCGGTGCTCTTTCATGTTCCTAATATTTGGATTTGGGCGAGTTGCGAAGCTTTGTAGAAGTTTTTTCTACAATTTTGTGCAAAAGCAATAAAAATGGACGGTTTTCTGCTTGTTTTTGACATTTAGGTAGCAAAAGTGTTCAAGTTTATCAAAAATCGGACCAAAATTTCGTCATCCTTACCCAAGGTTTTTTCAAAAAAAAGTTGCAATATGGTTAGAAATAGTGTATAATTATAATACGAATAACCATGCTCATTTGTAAGTTTTTTACTATTTTTTGGATGCTAATTTAAGTAATAAAAAAGGGGAATGAAAATGGCACTTTTTGACACTACCGCGTTCCGTGTTCTTGAACAGGGTATGACAGTTCTGTGGCAGAAACAACAGATAATCGCTCAGAACATCGCCAATGCGGACACGCCTGATTATAACTGCAAATACATAGAGTTCAGCGGCGTTCTTCGTGAGAAGCTGCGTGCGAACGGCTCCATCAAGAACGAGCTCAACCTCACTTATCAGGTGGTTACGGACTACGCCACAAGAGATCAGGCTGACGGCAACAACGTCGATAATGATACACAGCAGGCGGAGCTTGCTAACACACAGCTCCAGTATGATGCACTCATCAATTCCATGAACGGTAACTTCACCAGAATGAGAAGTGCACTCGTGACGAAGTAACGGAGGGCTGATATATGGCATTTCTTAGTTCGATGAACATTCCGCTTTCGGGTATGACCGCAGAGCGTTTAAGAATGGATATAATCTCGCAGAATGTCGCCAATGCTGACAACGTTGCAGGCACCGCAGAGGATGCTTACAAGCGTCAGATGGTAGTATTCGGTGAGGATAAGGGCTTCAAGTCCATTTTAAGGACTAAGCTCGGCACAGGCGAGGCTCACTTCCACAAGTACATCAAGTACCGCGGTGTTGAGGTGAGAGAGGTAGTTGAGGATGAAACTCCCGCAGAACCTGTTTACGACCCGACGCATCCTCTGGCGGATGAAAGAGGATACGTATATGAATCCAATGTCGATGTGGCAGTTGAGCAGCTGGACGCCATCGAGGCTTCCAATATGTACGACGCTAACCTCGCAGTTTTCGAGGTGGTCAAGAGCATGGCTCAGAAGGCACTGAACATCGGCAAAGGTTGATTGAAAGGATTGATATAAATGATCGAATTCACCACTATTCCGTCGCTTAATCCGATGGAGCCCATGACTCCGATGGGCGAGGCGGGCAGACAGCTTGCCATCAATACGGATGACGCATCCTTCCTTGATGTGTTCAAGGGACTTGTTGATAACGTTGTCGAGACCAATGAACAGGTCGATCGTGACGCTATCGATCTTATGCTCGGCAACATTGATGATCTGGCACAGGTGCAGACCAATATCGAGAAGGCTAACACAGCCGTTGATCTGCTCGTTACAGTTAAAAACGAGGCAGTTGCTGCATATAACACCATCATCAGTATGCAGGTGTAAAATCTCAGTGTTAATAACGCATCTACTCCGGAGGTCACTTTTTAATGAATGAAAAGCTCAAAAATTCGGTGACTGTCGTTAAGGAAAAGTGGAGCGACGCATCAAAGATGACAAAGGTGCTGCTCGTCACTGTTCCTATCGCGATCATCGCAATCATAATAGTTCTTGTGATTCTTCTCAATCACAAGGATGATGCAGTTCTGTTCTCGGGTGTTGAACAGACGGAGGCGGGTCAGATAGCATCTGCTATCACCGCTCTCGGTGTTACCGATGTCACAGTCAAGGACAACGGTGATATCATCGTTCCCGAGAATCAGGTGGATTATCTCAGAATGCAGATGTATATGCAGGGATATCCCACATCCTCTACCGATTACGAGATATGGAACAACGGCGTGGATCTCTGGTCCACGGATGCTGACAAGCGTGAGGTAAAGCGTCAGCAGCTCGAAACACGTATCGGTGCGGCTCTTACGACACTTGATGATATCCGCATCGCTACTGTCACTCTGGTCCTTCCCGAAACAGCGGATTATGTACTTATCGAGGATAAGGGCGTTTCCTCCTGTTCTGTGGTGCTCACTCTCGCCGAGGGTGCTGAGCTTACAAATGCAGAGGTTCGTGCGATATACCGTGCAGTCACCACAAGTGCCGAAAACCTTACCAACGAAAATATTTCCATTATTGATACTACAGGCCATGCTTATGTGTGGGTAGATCCCGATGAGGACAAGTATACCGAGGTGGATCCCTCCGGTGTTACAGTTGCAACAAGAAGACTTCAGTTCCAGAAGGAGTTCGAGGAGCTTCTTTACGAGGATATGAAGCAGATGTTCGACAAGAGCTTCGGCGAGAACGGATATGCATTCAACGTTACTGCAGTCCTCAATTACGATAAGCTCTCTGTGGAAGAAACTGAATACATCCCTGTCGGTACATCCGATCACGGCGTTATCGACCATGAGGATCACGTGGAAGAGGGTGGCAGCATCGGCAACGACGGCGGTCTTGTAGGTGTTACTCCTAACGGCGATGAATCCCCCGATTATCCCGAATACATAGGCGGCGAGGATGGTCAGAACTACTGGTACGAAAAGGACGAGATCCAGTACAGAGTATCCAATATCAAGAGCTCCCTTGTAAAGGACGGCTATGAGATCGAAAAGCTGAGTGTTGCTCTGATGGTAAACGAGACCAACATGACAGAGGCTGACAGAGAGGCTCTTCAGGATCTGGTAGCTAAGGCTGCCGGCACAAGCATAGCAGATGTATCTGTATACAATATGCCTTTCGTTCTTCAGGGCGGAAGATATGAGGGTACGACAGTCGATGGCAATGGCAACATCAGCATCATCGCTCCCGAGTTCGATCCCTACCGCGATATCCTTCTGTTCGTCGTTATCGGTCTTGGTGTGCTGCTGATAATCCTTCTGATCCTGTCGTTGTTCATGAGCAGCTCCAGAAAGAAGAGAATCAGACGCAGACAGGAAGCGGCTCTTGCGGCTGCGGGCAATATGCAGTACAATGCCGCAGGTAATGCACAGGAGCAGGAAGTGCCCGAGGAAGTGGACTTCAACATTGCGAGCCTTACAGAAGAGGCTGGCAAGGATTCCAGAGAAACTATCCTCAAGAGAGAGATCAGCGAATTTGCAAAGACCAATCCCGATATAGTTGCTTCTATCATCAGGAATATGCTCAGAGAAGAGTAAGATCATCGGAGGAATATAAATGGCTAGAGATAACGGCAGAGATATGAGCCCGTCCCAGCGTATCGCGTTGGTGCTGGCTTCAATGGGTGCGGAAAACGCTTCCCAGATATATAAGCACCTTTCCGATGATGAGATCGAGTCGGTATCGGTGGAGCTTGCAAGGCTCTCCTACCAGCCCATCGAAACAGTGGAAGAGGTACTCAACGAGTTCTATGAGCTCTGCCTTACACAGAAGGTCGTGACCGAGGGCGGCGTGGATTATGCACGTGAGATACTTGAAAAAGCGTTCGGTGCCGAAACAGCAAACAACCTTCTCGCAAGAATTACGAAACAGCTCAAGACAAAGTCCTTTGACTTCGTCCGTAAGGCTGACTATAAAAACCTGCTGGCTATCGTTCAGAACGAGCATCCGCAGACTATCGCACTCATCCTTTCCTATGCACGAAGCGATCAGGCGTCCGCGATCCTGGCAGAGCTGCCCAAGGAAAAGCGTGTCGAGGTAGTTGAGCGTATCGCACGTATGGACAGGGCTTCACCCGAGGTCATCAAGTCTATTGAGAATGCTCTCGAAAAGAAGTTTGCAAGCCTTGTCACCATGGACTCCATGGAGGTCGGCGGCGTGAATTACGTTGCAGAGGTCATGAACAATGTTGACCGTGCAACAGAAAAGTTCATCTTTGACGAGCTGGCTGCCCGCGATCAGAAGCTGGCAGACCTTATCAAGCAGAAGATGTTCGTGTTCGAGGATATCGTCAATCTGGATGCTATGTCCATTCAGGCATTCACCAAGGAGATCGATCCCAAGGATCTGGCTATCGCTATCAAGGGCTCCACTCAGGAGGTTGCGGAGTGCATTTTCGCAAACATCTCCTCCCGTGCAAGGGAGAGCCTGCAGGCGGATATCGAATATCTGCATAACATTCGTATGCGTGATGTTGAGGAAGCTCAGCAGCGTATCGTATCTGTTATCAGACGTCTGGAGCAGGAGGGTGTTGTTACTATCTCCCGCAGCGGTGGCGGCGACGAGATCATTGCATGATAACACATTGAATTACGGAGGGATTTGATTGGCAGTATTAAAAAGGAACTCCGTGTTCTGCGAGGGCGGTGTGGATATATCCAATACCGTTATGGTAAACCGTCCGAATATTGCTGAGACGCAGAGATCAGGTGACATATCTCCCGCGGCTGAAGCTGACACACACGATAAGAACGATCTTTCCGCCGAGCTGGAACTGAGGATCCAGCTGCTGCGTGACAGAGAGGAGCAGGTTCAGCGACAGCAGATGGAACTTACCGCTCTGAAAGAGCAGTACATAGAACAGGGAAAATCAGTCATCCTTGACGCTCAGCGTCGTGCCGAGGCGATTCTCGCCGAAGCAAATACCGCAGCCGGACAGATCACAGCCGATGCGGAAGCGAACCGTGACGACGTGTTTATCAAGGCACGTGCGGAAGGCTTCGAACAGGGCAAGAAGGACGGCGTGGAAGCGTGTCTTGCGGCAGGACAGGACGTTCTGGATAACGCAAAGGCACTTGCAGAAAGCATCGTTTCCGAAAAGGGAGCGTTGTTTGATAAATATGAACAGGATATCTACGATACCATCATGACCATTGCAAACAAGGTCACACTGGACAGCCTGACAGCGAAGGACAGTGTGGTGGTAAGAAAGCTGATAAAGAAGGCGGCAAAGGAATTCAGAGGAGCAGACCGCATCCGCATAACGCTGGACAAGAACGGTGCTACAGAGGAACTGGCTGCTGATTATGAGTATCTGAAGGAGCTTTGCGGCGGTGTACAGTATGTCGAAGTTGAGCTGCTGCCCGATGCTGAGCCCGGAACGGTGATAGTTGAGGCAAACGGCGAGATAACCGATGCAGGCATCATGACGCAGCTTCGTATGATACAGGAGCTTGGCTCAGGCAAATTCCGCACACCGATGCCGAAGAAGGGCAGAGGACGGAAGAAGCAGGAAACTGAGGAAGAGGAAGAATAACTTTACTGGGCGGAGGTCAGACTTTGGATTTCGCAGCATTTCGTGATGAGATAACTAAATATGACACTTTCCGCTATATGGGCAAGATAGAAAAGATCGTCGGAATGACGATCGAAGCAAGCGGTCCGACCTGTAATATCGGCGATGTTTGTCGCATATTTTCAAAGGATATGTCGTCTTATGTCCACGCAGAGGTGGTCGGCTTCAACAAGGAGAACGTCCTGCTGATGCCGTATACCGAAATAGAGGGTATAGGTCCCGGAAGTATCGTGGATAACACCGGCGACAAGCTGGTCGTAAAGGCGGGGGATGACCTCATCGGAAGGATCGTTGATGCCACGGGCAATCCGCTTGATGGCGGCGAGCAGCCTGTCTGCCCCGATACTATATCAATAACGGGAATTCCCGTAAATCCGTTCACACGTCCTCCGATCAAGGAGAAGATCGAGCTTGGCGTAAAAGCCATAGACGGTATGCTCACGATGGGTAAGGGACAGAGAATGGGCATATTTGCAGGCTCCGGTGTCGGTAAGTCGACACTGATGGGCATGATAGCACGAAAAGTCAAGGCGGATGTAAATGTTATTGCCCTGGTCGGCGAGCGAGGCCGTGAGGTGCGTGAGTTCATCGAGAGGGATCTTGGTCCCGAGGGTATGGCTCGTTCCGTGCTGGTCGTAGCCACTTCCGATCAGCCGGCGATGATGCGAAGCAAATGCCCGTTGACTGCGACGGCTATTGCAGAGTACTTTATGAAGCAGGGCAAGGATGTTCTGCTGATGATGGACAGTCTTACAAGATACGCCATGGCACTGCGTGAGGTCGGTCTTTCTGTTGGTGAGCCGCCCATCGCAAGAGGTTATACACCATCCATTTACAGCAATATGCCGAAGCTGCTTGAGCGTGCGGGAAATTTCCCTGAGGGCTCCATCACAGGTATATACACCGTGCTGGTGGAGGGCGATGACACCAATGAGCCGATCGCAGATACGGTACGTGGTATCATTGACGGACACATCATCCTTTCGAGAAAGATCGCAGCACAGAATCACTATCCTGCGATAGATATACTTCAGAGCGTCAGCCGTCTGATGACGGAAATATCCGATGAGGAGCACAAGGATGCCGCAGGTCAGTTGAGAAATCTGCTTTCTCTATATAACAACAACTACGATCTCATCTCCATCGGTGCATACAAGCATGGCACGAACCCCGCACTTGATGAAGCGATAAGGAAGATCGACAGGATAAATGAATTCCTGATGCAGCGAGTTGATGACTCCTACAGCATGGAAGAAACTGTACAGCTGCTTCTTCATGCAGTAAGCAACGAAGTTTAAGTTCAGCAAAGGTGATTCCCGATGAAGAAATTTCAGTTCACGCTGCAGAAGCTCATGGACTTCAGAGAGCAGGAGCTTGACAGACAAAAGAATACGCTAAGTGCACTCAGAGGCGAGCTTGTCAAGATCGAAGAAGCTACAGCTGATCTCAGACGCAGGGTGTTCGCGGAAAGTGTGGAGCTTGAGCGTGTCTGCACACAGGGTGCACAGGCACATGAGATATCGATGCGAAAGCGATACATAGTTACGCTGCAGCAGGAGATACATCAGAAAGAAGCTCAGGCGGTACAGAAAAAGGCTGAGATAGAAGCTCAGCTTGGAGTGGTTGTCGAAGCCACGAAGGATGTCAAGACCCTTGAAAAGCTGGAGGAAAAACAGCTTGAGGAGTACAGGGCACTTGAAACAAAGGAAAACGAGCAGTTTGTTGAAGAGTTCGTTTCCAACGCTTCGGTACGAGGCGGTTGATATGTTATCACGGCGAAAGCCTTGATATATACTATTTAATATATTAAAGGAGGTGAAACAGAAATAATGGCAGTATCAATGAATTCCGGTTTCATGCGAAGCGATTACATGATCTCGGACGCTGCACTGCCACTCAGAATGGAGGAGCTGGATCTTGATCAGCTTGAACAGGAGGCAAAGTTCTCCGACATCCTCGGTGAGATCGGTGAAGCTACCGCAACGGAAGCTCCTATGGCATCGCAGGAAAATGTCACGCTGACAGATGAACAGCCCGCAGCCCTCACTAAGGTCGAGGACGACGGTAATTCCGAACTTCCCGTACTCAGCAAGGCGGAGCTTAAGGCACTTGCGAAAGCAGTCGCTGAAGGCAGGATGAAGCTGGACGAGATACCTGAGGAGTATGTCACGGATATACTGCTGATGGTCATCGCGATGCTGATGCTTGGTATTCCTGAGGATGAGATACCCGATGCAGAGAACACATCCACGGATGCAACCGAGCCGGTACAGGTGGATATCAGGACAGCCGAAACGTTCCTTGGCAAGGTACAGGAGAACATCAACATCACGGAGTTGCTTCAGATAGTATCCGAAACAGCAGGTGTTGAGATCCCCGAAGACATGAAGCTTGCACTTGGCAGACTAATCCAAACGATCGCTCCGGCACAGGAGTTGTCTGGTAATGCGGCAGCACCTGTCGTTGCAAATGTAGCGGCGGATATGGGTGAAATGCCACAGGTACAGACAGTACCGGATGCAGAGCCGACAGAGCAGGGCACAACGATGGATGCTTCCTTACAGGGACAGCCGGAAGCGGCTGATACCGTACAGGTAAAGCTGACAGAGGAGTTTGAGCAGCTCAGAAAGATCATTTCCGGGTATCATGTCAGAAAGACCGAGACCGAGCGACCTGCACAGCAGAGCTACACAGCACAGGCGATGGGTGCGGAAAACACTGCGAAGAGCAGAGTGGTATCCAAGTCCGATGAGCTGGAGATGCTCAAGGGCACAGCAAAGACCGTTGAGGCAGAGCTGAACATCGCTGTTGAGGCGAATGCACAGGCGAAGTCCGAAAACGGAATGCAGGCAGGAACAGATCAGGGCAGTGAATCACAGCAGCTTCCCATGGAACAGATGCCACAGCAGATCGCACCTGACACTCCCGTAGTTTTCACAAGAAGCGACGGAACAGAGGTGGAGGTAAGACCGTCTGAGATCGTCAGACAGATCACCACAACGATCGTTGAGCAGAGCACTACAGCCGAAGGTGATACCGAGTACAGCATCACGCTGACACCGGAGGATCTCGGAAGCATCACAGTAAAGCTCACCAAGACGGTGGACGGAGCTATGACGGTAAGCATCACAGCTGATAACGCAAGAACACAGCGACTTATCGAACAGAGCGGTGCGGCTATTCAGGAGAACCTGAGAAACAATGGCATCGAGCTCGAAAACTGGCAGACCGTTAATCAGTCCGAGCAGCAGGCGAGGGCACAGGATTACAGCGGCAGCAGCAGAAACCCCTACTACACCGGCGATAACGACTCCGATGATGAGGAGGATGCAGACGGTGAAAGCTTTGCAGAGCTGATAACAGCGATGTAAGAGCGAAAAAATCTTATGAAAGGAGAAAGTTAATGGCAGATACCAATGTAAGCAAGTACCTCAGCAGTTATGACCAGATACAGGCTAACTACGACAAGTACAAGGAAAAGTTTTCCGATGCAAATGCTGATCTCGTAAATTCCGAGACCTTCCTTAACCTTCTGGTAGCCGAGATGACCAACCAGGATCCTCTGGAGCCCACCTCGAACACAGAATTCGTTACACAGATGGCTCAGTTTACATCGCTTCAGTACGCACAGGATTCCAGTACATACGCTCAGGCGAATTACGCAGCTTCCCTTGTCGGAAAGACAGCTACAGCATCCAAGATGGAAGGCTCAGAGCACATCCTTGAAACAGGAGTAGTTGAAAGCGTTGTCAAGAATGGCGATTCTTATACTGTATCGATCAATGGCAAGAACTTTGATATCTCCAAGATCACATCCGTTGAAGCCCCCAAGACCGAGAACAGCGGCACAGGCACGGTTAATTCCGCACTGGCACTGGGCGATACGATCGCAAGAGCGTCTATGATGATCGGTATGTATGCGACAGTTAATGCAAAGACAGAAGCAGGAAACGTAGTTGATGCAGGCGTGATCGATTCCATTCAGGTCAAGAACGGCGAAGTGAACGTAGTTATCGGCGATATCGCATATAAGCTCTCTGATATCGTGGAAGTGAAGTACCCCGAATATCAGGCTCCCGAGAATGATACGAACACTGAAGCAGTTCCCGAGGTCGAAACACCTGACGCGGCTGCAGATGAAGCCGTTGCACAGGATATCATCGATGCTATACTGGCTGACAATCAGGAGATAAAGGACGCTATCTGGGACCTTGAGTACGACGTTGAGGGACTGGAAGAGATCGTTGGCGAACTTACCGGCGACATCTATCAGGATGAGGATGTTGAGGATATCGAGTACCCACCCGAAGAAACAGAAGAAATAGGATAAGCAATAGCATGGAGGCTGAACTAATATGCTGATAAGCGAATATCTTGCTCTTCGCAATCAGATCAGCGTTACCACAGGAAATCATATCCCTGCAAATCCCATCGCAGCAGGCGAAACGGCAGCTTCTCAGGAAGGCTCCTTTGCGGCGGCGTTACAGGAAAAGCTGGCTGAAAAACAGCAGGCAGGCGGTGTTGAGTTTTCAAAGCATGCTATCCAGCGTCTGGAGCAGCGAAGTATCGACCTTTCCGAAGGTAATACGCTCGAACGTCTTAACAAGGGTATCGAGATAGCGGCAGACAAGGGCAGCAACGAAACTCTGGTTCTTGTGGATCAAACAGCGTTTGTTGTGAGCGTGAAGAACAACAAAGTAATCACCACTCTCTCCAATGAGGATCTGAGAGGAAACATTTTCACAAACATAGATTCAACCGTCATAATATGAACGGACCTTTTCAGGAATTCATGCCGATGTTCCGATTGAACAAAGGCTGACGGTGAATCTCCTAACTTATATGGAGGTCAATTATGGTAAAATCCTTATATTCAGGCGTTACAGGTCTTAAGACACATCAGCAGAAGATGGACGTTATCGGTAACAATATCGCGAACGTAAACACGACCGGCTACAAGTCCAGCGTAGTTACATTCTCTGACGTATACTACCAGACCAAGAAGACTCCCAGCGGCACTACCGCTACACTGGGTGGTACAAACCCCAGACAGATCGGTTATGGCGTTCAGATGAACACCACTACCCCTAATATGTCCCAGTCCGGCTTCACCTTCTCCGACAGCATCTATGACATGGCTATCGACGGTGAGGGCTTCTTCCAGCTTATGGACGGCGGCGGAAATCTGTTCTACACAAGAGCAGGTGTGTTCAATGTTGATGAGTCCGGTTATCTGGTAAGTGCTGAAGGTTATCACGTTCTCGGTGTTTCCGGCGATTCTACAAATCAGCCCGCAGGCTCTGAGATGATCCGCATCACTGTTCCCCAGACAGAGGCTAAGTGTTCTTCTTCCACAAAGGTAGTAAACGGCGTTGATGTTACAATCTCCGTTTCCGCACCTTCTGATAACACCGATATGTCCGTAACATTCACAAACAGTGAATTCCCTTACGCTACATATGCAAACGGCATCCTCAACATCTTCTTCAACATGGATCAGCAGTATGAGTCCGACGACGCTTTCGAGGCTGCTATCCAGTCTGCTATCGCAGCAGGCGGTATCACTCTGCCTGACGATGTAGAGCTGAAGTTTGAGTTCGGCTCCGTTCCCGATGACACCTCTGCGAAGATCGCCACAAACAGTGTTACAGGCTGGAGTGCAACAACGACCAAGGCATCCGGCGAAGAGGTATACCGCAACGCTACAACTCAGGAGGTTGAGGCTATCCTCGGTTTCCAGGGTAATGACGATGCTATGAAGGGTGAGACCGTCGAGGTGACATATACCGCAGGCTCCACCGCAGATACCACAGCACAGTACACTGCAGGCACAGGCTGGACCATCACCATGAACCAGACCACCACCGCAGGTGATATCAACAAGGCTATCAAGAAGTGGATCGAGGAACATCCCGATGAGGAGATCCCTGAGCTGGTATGCTCCAAGTTTATCTCTCCCGCAGGCGATGCAGACAAGGCTACCGCATTCGACGGTATGTCCATTCCTCTGGAGTGCGGCGACAGCAGCGTAAGCTTCAAGATCGGTGCTACTGAGGCAGGCGAGTACGCAAACAACTACAAGGTAACATTTGCTTACTCTGCAAGCTACGGCAATACAAAGGCTATCTGGGATGAGAATAACCTCACTCTGACAGTCTGCAACGATACAACAATGGATCAGCTGCAGGAAGCTATCATCACAGCAGCTGCAGGCGATCCCAAGAAGATCCTGTATCTCACAGGTCTTGAGAACGTGCTCGGTTCTGAGGCATATACTGCTCCCGACGGCACAAACATCACAGCAGTTCCCACTGATGCAGACACAGTTATGAATGCAGCAGCAAGAGAGGCATTCTTTGGTGCTAACCCCGCAGTTTCTCTCGGCGGCGGTAAGGACAGCTTCTATACAGAGGTTGCCAAGTTCCTGACTACATTCAATCTGACTGACGGCCGCAAGGGCTCCGAGCAGAGCTATAAGGATCTTGAGAACATCACAGTTCAGTCTGATGGTACTATCATCGGCTACCACTCTGTTCACGGTGATATGGTGCTCGGCAGAATCGACATCGCAACATTCGACAACCCCAACGGTCTGTCTCAGGCAGGCGGCACAATGTTCCAGGAAACAGTTGCTTCCGGCGTTGCCAAGCTGGCTATCGCAGGCGGCGAGGGTGCAGGCGAGGTAGTTGCAGGTGCACTGGAAATGTCCAATGTTGACCTTTCTCAGGAGTTCACAGACATGATCACCACACAGAGAGGCTATCAGGCTAACTCCAGAGTTATCACCACTTCCGATACAATGCTTGAGGAGCTTCTGAACCTCAAGAGATAATTACGTTAAGTAGTTGAACTGAATCAATGGCGTGCCCCCGTCTTACGGGGCGGGGGCAATGCTGTTTCAGAGGTAAAAAAACATGATATTTGTTACTAAACTGGACGGCAAGCAGTTTCTGCTCAACGAGCAGCTGATAGAGACCGTCACAGAAACTCCCGATACGGTGATCGTATTGTCGAACGGGCACAGCTATATCGTCCGAGAGAGTATGAAGGAGCTTCAGACAAAGATATTCGAATACAACAGGAGCAATCGGCGGCGTATGCAAAGACGCAGACCGACCGATGAAGGACCTTTGACATAAACGGACGAGCCGAAAGGCTGTTTTCAGACAATATATTACTAACAGAAAAGCGAGGGATATATTTTGAATATTTCACTTATTGTAGGTTGGGTTATCGCTATTGGTCTGGTACTGTATGGTATCTTTGACGGTGGTGATATCGCAGACTTCATCGATGTTCCGTCACTGGCTATCACCTGTGGCGGTACTATCGGCTGTCTGCTCGCATCTTTCCCGTTATCCTATCTTGCAGGCGTGCCCAAGAAGCTCGGTATGGCACTGTTTCCCAAGAAGTACAAGCCCGAAAAGTACATAGATGAGATCGTAGAATATGCTAAGATCGCAAGAGGCCGCGGTCTGCTTGCACTGGAAGAAAGTGCAAACAACTGTAAGGATCCCTTCATGAAGTCCGCACTTATGCTCATCGTTGATGCGAATGATACAGAAAAGGTACGCGGAATGCTTGATGACGCTATCAGCTTCATGGTGGAGCGCCACGAAAACGGACGTGCTTTCTTTGAGAAGGGCGTAGGTGTCTTCCCTGCATTCGGTATGCTGGGTACACTGGTAGGTCTGGTAAACATGCTGGCTACCATGGACTCCAACCCTGACGGACTTGCTTCGGGTATGGCGACGGCCCTTATCACCACGTTCTATGGTTCGCTTTTCGCTAACGTATTCTTTGCACCTCTTGCCTCTGCACTGAAGAACACACATGAGGATGAGCTTCTTTGTATGCAGATCATCGAGGAGGGCGTTCTTGCTATCGCAGCAGGCTCAAATCCCAGATATATCCAGGAAAAGCTGGAGTTCATGCTTCCAAAGACCAAGAAAAAGTCCGATGGCGGTGCCAAGTAATAAAAAAATCAGATAATATTCAAAAAAATCTTCTAAAATATTTGCAAAATCCGCAAATATATGTTACAATATTATAATGGGTGTGGCATAATGTTCTGATTGGTGCACCTGTTATGGAAAAGGAGGGTGCGTCGTGGCAAAGTTGCAGAAAAAGCCGCAGGAAAACCATGATAACGACTGGCTTGCTACATACAGTGACATGGTTACTCTGCTGCTGACCTTCTTCGTAATGCTGTACGCTTCTTCGAGCCTTGATGAACAGAAATGGCAGTATATTTATCAGGCGTTCCAGTCCAGAGGCAAATATCTGAATGAATATGTAGACCATCCCAACCACACACAGGATGAGGGCAGCTATGTACAGGATGATGATCCTTCGCAGTCAGGCGGTAAGGGCGAGCTTCCGCAGAGCTTCGACAAGCTTTATGTTTATCTCTCCGATTATGTAGAGGAAAACGAGCTGTCCAATCAGGTGTCTGTTTCCAAAGATTCCGCACATATCTACATACGCTTCGACAGCAGCGTCTTCTTCGACGGAAACAGTGCTGTTCTGAAGGCAGAAGGCATGGATATGATAGATGGTATCTCTCCAGGTATCAAGGCCGTGCGTGATTCTATACAGCTGCTTACAGTGGGCGGACATACTGCATACGGCATCTCCGATGTGAACGACTGGAAACTTTCGTCTGAACGTGCTGTGAGCGTTGTTAACTATATGGAATTCAAGGGTACGCTTGACGGTAAGCAATTCAGAACCAAAGGTGCAGGTCCTCACGAGCCTGTTGCTGATAATGATACGGCTGAGGGAAGAGCTAAGAACCGCCGTGTTGAAATGGTCATCCTGAGAAACGATCTGGATCTCACCGATCCTCAGGTCATTCAGGATATCCTTGAGCACGACTACAAGCTGTTCTCGCAGCAGGTAGATCCTGACGATCCCGGTCAGGAAGATAGCAAGCTGCCCAACGATTCCGCACAGGGCATCATCAACTCCATCGAGAGTATGTTCCCGAGCGGCAACTACGTAAGCAATACGGACGGTGCTACCGGACCATTCATATACGATGAATTTGCAAACTTTATAAAATCCGAGGACACCGCAGCACAGGCTGAAGCAGCCCCTGCTGACGATGCCGCTGCGGATGCAGATGCAGAGTAAATATATTCTAATTATTCCGAGGGGGGATCACGATGGCTGACGTACTGACGCAAGCACAGATTGACGAGATGCTGAGAAACGTCGCAGCCGGAGCAGCTCCTGTGGTTACCCAGAAAGAGGAAGAGAAGATCAAGGAATACGACTTCCGTGCTCCCAAAAAGTTCACCAAAGAGCAGATCAAGGTACTTGACAGCATCTTTGAGAACTATGCACGTCTTATGTCATCCTACCTTACAGGTCTGCTCAGACTCTACTGCAGGGTAACGCTCGTCAGCATTGAGGAGCAGCGTTACAGCGAGTTCAATAACGCACTGCCCGATTACGTAATGATGGGCATGGTGGATATGGGTATCGTAAACGATGAGGTCAGTGAGACCAATGTCATCGTTCAGGTATCAAATGCCATAACTTATACGATGATCGACCGTCTGCTTGGCGGTAAGGGTGAATATCGTGATGTCAACCGTGATTTCACCGAGATAGAAATAACTATCATGAATGACGTTATGGCTTCTCTGGCAGGTCTGCTTCAGGAGCCGTGGTCAATGCATATAGAGCTTAATCCCAAACTGATCGGCATTGAGACCAACTCACGAGTGGTACAGACGATAGGTCACGAGGATACAGTAATCATCGTGGCACTTGAGGTGGAGATAAACGGCGTTAAGTCCGTAGTTTCCGTTTGTATACCGGCGATCAATCTCGATGAGATCATGGGTAAGTTTATACCCCGTTATTCGTCAACGAAGCGTAAGACGGATGCTCACCGTGAGGCTGAGCGTCGTGAAAGCATCATGACGGGTATCAGTTCGACTGATCTTGACATCACAGCCGTTCTCGGCGAGATAAATCTTGATCTGTACGAAGTGCTGACACTTCAGGTGAACGACGTTATACCGCTGGGCAAGAATATTAATTCCAATGTTCAGGTCAAGGTTGGCGGAAAACCCTGGTGCGACGGCAAGATGGGTACGTATAACAACAAGAAAGCTATTATGATAGATAATTTTATTCAGAATTGAGGTATGATAACTGATGGCAAACGAAGTGGATACAAGCGTTGAATTCAGCACATACGAAATAGACGCAGTCGGTGAGATACTTAATATCAGTATGGGTGCCGCTGCTACCGCTGTTTCGGAGCTGCTGAACGCAAAGGTCTGGATCACCACGCCTCAGGTAAGCGTGGCAAAGGTCTCCGAGCTTAACTACACTCGTCTGGAGCCTGCTATCTGCGTAAAGATCGTTTATGTGGCAGGTATCACGGGTGTAAACATGATGGTGCTCAAGCAGGATGACGTTCAGATGATACTGAACCAGCTGATGGGTAACCCGCTCGTGATCTCTCCCGATTTCGAGTTCGATGAGCTCAATATCAGTGCAGTTTCCGAGGTCATGAATCAGATGATGGGTGCATCCGCAACCGCTCTGTCCGACCTTCTGGGTACTTCCGTGGATATCTCCACTCCTACCCCTTACATAATTGAAAAGACTAATTTCTGCGAGCTTTCTGAGCTTAGCCCCGAAGAAACTATCGTTGCAGTTACATTCAACCTCAATGTTGATGGTGTAATGAACAGTGAGTTCATGTCCATCATGTCGGTGGATCTTGCAAAGACACTTTCGGGTAAGATGATCGAGAGCTTCCAGCCCGAGGAAGAGCCGGAGCCTGCTCCCGCACCTGCACCTGCAGCTCCTGTGGCAGCTCCTGTTGCACCGGCACCTGCTCCTGCAGCACCTGCAGCCGCTCCCGCTCCGATGCCTCAGCAGGCAGCTCCTGCATATCAGGTTCCGCCTCAGCAGATGGCATATCCTCCCCAGCAGGCAGGTTACGCTTATCCTCCGCAGTACGCGGCATACGGTGCGTATCCGCCCCCTGTTCCGCCCGTTAACATCCAGAACGCACAGCTGCATCAGTTTGATAATGTTGATTTCGGCCTCGCTACCGATCAGCAGGACAACCTGAAGCTCCTGATGGGCGTTCCGCTGGAGATCTCCGTTGAGATCGGTACAGCAAAGCGCAAAGTCAAGGATATTCTGGATTTCACTCAGGGTACTATCATCGAGCTTGAGCGTCAGGCAGGCGCTCCGGTAGATGTAGTAGTCAACGGCAACCTGATAGCACGTGGCGACGTCGTTGTAATCGACGATAACTTTGCTGTAAGAATTACCGAAATCGTGAAATCCAAGTTCATGGATAGTCTTGGTAAAGAATAAAATTAATTAAAACTCATTAAATTAATACATTCAAGGAGAATATTGTAATGGACAAGAAGATATTATTAGTTGACGATGCTGCTTTCATGAGAATGCTTATCAAGGATACTCTCACAAAGAACGGCTACACAAACATCCTCGAGGCTGCTGATGGTGCTATCGCCTGCGATGTATACGCATCCGAAAAGCCCGATCTCGTTATCATGGATATCACAATGCCCAACAAGACAGGTATTGAGGCTCTTAAGGACATCAAAGGCTCCGATCCTATGGCTAAGGTAGTAATGTGTTCCGCAATGGGTCAGGAGGCAATGGTAGTTGAGGCTATCAAGCTTGGCGCTCTCGACTTCATCGTTAAGCCCTTCAAGCCCGACAGAATCCTGCAGACTGTCAAGAAAGTCCTCGGCTAATCAATAAATCACCAAGGCGGGGCAGAAACATCCCGCCTTTTGGCATTTTCAAAGAGGGAATTTTATCCGTATTTTTTTCGGAAAGGAGTATGCGTTTTGGAGTATTTTCAGATGATAATGGCACTGATCGGAGTGCTCGCATTGGTGTTCGGTCTGTTCTGGCTGATGAAGAAGCTCAACAAGCACGTTATGGTAGCTGACAGCCGGAACATGAAGATACTGGAACGCATCAATCTTGGCCCCGATAAAATGCTGCTGCTCGTGAGCATATGCGGAAAATGCATGGTGCTTGGTGTTACCTCCAACCACACAGAGAAGATCTGCGATATCGATCTTACCGAGGAGGAACTGGTAAAGGCAGCGGAGGGCAACCCCACTTTCGGAGAGAGCTTCAAGACAGTTCTCGGAAATATGATGAACAAGAATAAATAGGAGGAGCAACTGTGATCAAACAGCTTATCAATACCGATAAAAAGCTAGTTGTCAGATTTGCGGTGTCGCTGCTCCTGTGTGTCGTACTGGCCGTGATGTTTATTGGCGTATCCGCTATGGCGGAAACTGTCGAAGCAGAAGCAGCGGTACAGACTGCTGAGGGCGGCCTTCAGGAAGGCGACTATCTTGACACGAACCCCGTATACGTCGGGGATGAGCCGGGCTCGTCCGTGCTTCAGGATCTCGTGGGTGTGGACGCATCGCAGCCGCTGGAAGTCATCCTGCTGCTGACGCTGCTGGCTCTTGCACCGTCCCTGCTCATCATGATGACCTGCTTTACGCGAATCATCATCGTGCTGAGCTTCCTCAGAAGTGCAATGCAGACCCAGACCACACCGCCTAACATGGTGCTGACGGGTATGGCTCTGCTGCTGACGCTCTTTATAATGGCACCCGTTTTCAGTGAGATAAACGAGGTGGCGTATCAGCCGTATGCCAACGGCGAGCTTACTACTGAGCAGGCACTTGATGCGGCTGCCGTGCCGATCAAGACCTTCATGCTCAAACAGACCTCCAACGACGACCTTGAGTTCTTCATCGAGCTTGGTAATATTGAAGAGCCTGAGGGCGGATTTACAGAGGAGTACATACAGAATGATCTTAGTCTGACGGTCATTATACCGTCGTTCATGATAAGTGAACTGAAAAGGGCCTTCCAGATAGGCTTCCTGCTGTTCATCCCGTTCCTTGTCATCGACCTTGTAGTCGGCAGTACGCTGATGTCTATGGGTATGATGATGCTGCCGCCTGCCATGATCTCGATGCCGTTCAAGATACTGGTATTCGTGCTGGCGGATGGCTGGAACCTGTTGATAGGATCTATCGTTTCAAGCTATAATTGGTAGCGTTTCAGTTGAACTTACGAAAGGAGATGTGACGAATGACCCAGGATATAGTAATGGAGATATTCCGTGAAACTGTTATGCTTGCATTCAAGCTGGCACTTCCTGTACTCCTTGTTGCTATGATAGTTGGTCTGGTCATTGCCATCCTGCAGGCTGCGACGCAGATACACGAGCAGACTTTGTCATTCGCACCTAAGGCTGTGGCAGTTGGTCTTGCACTGTTTTTCATGGCGCCCTGGATGACCAGTGAATGTATTGACTTCGTCCATTTCATTTTCGAAAAGATACAACAGATCCCGATAACGTGAGGAATTTGCCGTGCCTGAGATCTGGGAAACGATACAGACGAATTTCGTCGTAATAATTATGGTGCTGACAAGGGTCAGCGGTATCTTTACATTCAATCCTATATTCGGACGCAACAATGTCCCGGGCTATATCAAAGCGGGTGCAACGCTTCTTCTGACGCTGGTGATGGTTTCGGGCGGCAGCATGGAGTATACTCTGCCGAGCGGCCTGCTGCCATTCGTATTCGATATGCTCAAGGAGCTTGTTGTAGGTCTGCTGCTTGGCTTTTTCGTGAATCTGATACTGACCGTGTTTGGCATGGCAGGTGAAGTGATCGATATGCAGCTTGGCCTTGGTATGGCAAAGAGCTATGACCCGACATTCGGTAGTGTAGGTCTTACCACACAGATATATAATTACTGGTTCATTCTTTACTTTTTCGCTGTCGGCGGACATCTTTCCTATATCGAGTTGTTTGCGATCTCATATGATACCGTCCCGATTGGTTTTGATAGCTTTAATATCAATATCGCATACATTCTCGTCATGTATTTTGAAACGGTGCTGACGCTCGGTGTAAAACTGGCGATGCCGTTTATTGCCGCTTCGCTCGTGACGGAATTCTGTATCGGCGTTATGATGAAAGCGGTACCGACCATTCACGTGTTCGTCATCAATATCCAGATCAAGCTGCTGGTCGGTTTTGTCGTGCTTACGGCAAGCTGCGGTGCGGTATCCGAATTCATGGGTATGCTGATGGGACTTATGTTTGAAAACCTCAACGGTCTGCTGCAAGGTATGATCGTTTAGTATAGTTTCCTGCACGAAAGGGCGGTGGCGACATGGCAGGTGAAGAAAAAACCGAAAAAGCCACGCCGAAAAAACGTGATGATTCCCGTAAGGAAGGCGAGGTACTCCAGAGTAAGGAGATAGTTATTGCGGCTTCCGTGTTAGGTATATTTGCGGCAATGAGGCTGTTTATGGGCTTTGTTACTGAAAGCATGCTCGCATATAGTTCATCTGTTTTTGCCAAAGCAGGTACTTTTCAGGTGAATCAGGATAACTATCTTACCGTTTTCGTGGATGTTATTACTATTTCTGTCATGACGATAGGTCCTATATGCGGCGTTGCGATGCTGCTGGGCATAATTCCGACAGTTGCACAGACTAAAGGTCTGTTCACCATGAAGGCGTTAAGACCGAAATTTTCCCGCATGAATCCTCTTTCAGGCATTAAAAAGCTGTTCTCGCTGCAGTCTGTGGTGGGTATACTAAAGGGTCTGATCGAGGTAATCGTCATAGGCTATGTAATATACAGCGAGGTCGCTGAGCGTATTCCTAAGTTCATTGGTCTGATGAATGCGGGTATCATGCAGGCAGGTGCATATATCTTGCTGAGTGTATTCGATCTTGTCATGCTGATATGTATACTTCTGGTATTCGTTGCGGCTGCCGACTACCTGTTCCAGTGGTGGCAGTTCGAAAAGAAGATGATGATGTCCAAGCAGGAGGTCAAGGAAGAATACAAGCAGACCGAGGGTGACCCGCAGATCAAGAGCAAGATCAAGCAGCGTCAGCGTCAGATGGCGATGTCGCGAATGATGCAGGAAGTACCCAAGGCGGATGTGGTTATCCGTAACCCTACCCACTACGCTGTCGCACTGAGATACGATCAGGACGCAAACCGTGCCCCGCAGGTGGTTGCAAAGGGCAAGGACTACATTGCTCTTCGCATAGTTAAGATCGCCGAAGAGAATGATGTATATTGCATCGAGGATCCTCCCCTTGCACGAACACTGTACAGTACAGTGGAGCTTGGCAGAGAGATTCCTGTTGAGCTTTACAATGCAGTTGCAGAAGTTCTGACCATTGTTTATAAGGCGAAAAACAAAACGCTTCATGCATGACAGATGATTATAATTCGACAAAAATATACAAAAATGTAATTAGTATATACGGCAGGTCAATACACTAAATGTTAAAATTCGATAAAATATTACAGAGGGGAGTGATGATGAAATGATAAAGAAGCTACTCAGCAATTCATTGGTACTGTTTGTTATCTTTATCGTACTGGCTATCATCATCCCGCTTCCTTCCTGGCTGCTGGACTTTCTCATCCTTGTCAATATTGCCCTCAGCCTTGTTATTCTGGTAATGACGATGTTCATCAAGGAAGCACTGGAATTCTCGGTATTCCCGACAGTGCTGCTTATGACCACGGTACTGCGATTGTCGCTGAATATCTCTACGACAAGAGGTATCCTCTCAAGAGGATATGCCGGAGAGGTAATCGAAGCGTTCGGTAACTTCGTAATGGGCGGTGACGCCATCGTCGGCTTCCTCATCTTTATCATCATCGTATTGGTAAACTTCATCGTAATCACCAAGGGTTCTGAGCGAGTTTCCGAGGTCGCAGCCCGCTTTACACTGGACGCTATGCCCGGTAAGCAGATGGCTATCGACGCGGATCTGAACTCCGGACTTATCAATGAAGAGCAGGCAAAGCTCCGCCGCTCCAATATCCAGCGAGAAGCGGATTTCTACGGCTCCATGGACGGTGCCACGAAGTTTGTTAAGGGTGATGCGATCATGTCTATCATCACGACGCTTGTAAACCTCATCGGCGGTATGATCATCGGTATGATCCGCGACGGCGGCGACTTCATGTCCATACTCAACACCTACTCCCTTGCAACGGTAGGTGATGGTCTGTGCTCACAGATTCCTGCACTGCTTATTTCTGTTGCAACAGGTATGATCGTTACCCGTGCAGCAAGCCAGGACAGCCTGATGAACGACGTTAAGTCACAGTTCACAGCACAGCCGTTCGTTCTGCTGATCGCAGGAATGGTTATGGTAGTAATGATGCTCATTCCGGGCTTCCCGACTTTTGTCTGCCTTATCCTCGGCGTACTGCTGATAGTTGCGGCGGTATTCCTTGACAGAAACAAGAAGAAAATGGCTCAGCTGGAGCTTGCACAGCGTGCAAAGGAAGAGCAGCGAGAGCTTGAAAAGGCGAACAGTGCTGATAACGACTACTTCCGTGATATCGACAACGTGTTCAAGCTGCTGAATGTCGAGCCAATCGAAATGGAGTTCGGTTATTCGCTGCTGCGTCTGGTTGATGAGAAGAGCGGCGGTAACTTTATCGAACGTGTCGTTATTTTCCGTAAACAGTTTGCGATGGATATGGGTATGGTAATCCCCTCGGTACGAATGACAGATAATCCCGAGATAAATCCCAACCAGTACATCATCAAGATAAAGGGCGAAGAGGTTGCCCGCGGCGAGATACTTGTAGACCACTATCTTGCACTGGACAGCGGTGATGTTACCGCACAGGTCGATGGTATCGATACTGTTGAGCCTGCGTTCGGACTTCCCGCAAAGTGGATAAGCGAGGACAAGAAGATCATGGCGGACGTTGCAGGATACACGCTTATCGACCCTGTTTCGGTAATGATCACACACTGGTCGGAGATCATGAAGCATTATGCTCATGAGTTGCTCTCCAGACAGGATGTAAACACCATGGTGGAGAACGTCAAGAAAACAAATCCGATCGTCGTGGAAGACCTTATACCAAAAGTTATATCTGTTGGATATTTACAGAAGGTATTGTCTAATCTTCTTAAAGAGGGCATCCCGATACGAGATCTGGAGACTATCCTGGAAACCCTCGGCGACCATGCGAATGTGCTCAAGGATATGGATATCGTGACAGAGTACGTAAGACAGGCTCTCAAGCGTACCATAACAAGACGTTTTGCGGAAGCCAATTCGCTGCGTGTCATAACTCTGGATACACAGATAGAGGATATGATCGTAAGCTCCGTCAAGAAATCCGATCAGGGCAGCTATCTTGCGATGTCCCCCGATATCATCCAGCAGATAGTGAATTCCACCAACCGTGAGATAGATAAGATCAAGGATGTTATTCCCACGGTCATCATACTGACTTCCCCTGTTGTGCGTATCTACTTCAAGAAGCTGACGGACCAGTTCATCCCGAACATCACCGTGCTTTCTTACAGTGAAATAGATGCGGCAGCACAGATACAGGCAATAGGCAACATCTCACTCAGCCCCGTCATGGCGTAATGTAACCAAAGGAGGTGCGGACGATGAACAACAGCACTGCAGCTTTGCTGGACTCATATCTGAGTACACGCGATGAAGCTCTGCGTAATGAAATAGTGCTCAAAAACATGGGACTTGTCCGCAGCTGTGCGATGGCGATGCGTAATATGTACATAAAGTTCGGTGAGGTCGACGATGTCGTGAACGAGGGCGTTATTGCACTCATGGAGGCGATAGAGACCTTCGACCCCGAAAAGGGTGCGAAGTTCGAGACCTACGCATCACTGAAGATAAAGGGTGCGATCATCGACTTTATCCGCCGTCAGGACTGGATACCGAGAAGCGTCCGCAAATTCGCACGTGACCTTGACAATGCAAATAGTTCATTGTATAATCAATATAACAGGATGCCCACGACCGCTGAATTATCGGAATACATGGACATCCCCGAAGAAAAGCTGCTGAAGCTGATGAGCGAAGCATCCTGTACGGTAACGCTCTCCTTTGAGGAGCTGCTGTATGAGGATAACTTCGAGGGTCCGTCTTCCGTCGGCGATGCAACAGACGCGGCACTGCTGCGTGATGAGTGCCACCGCATTATTGCGGATGCGATAGAATCGCTGAAGGAAAAGGAACGTCAGGTCATCACGCTGTATTATTTCAAAAATATGAAGTATTCGGATATAGCAAAGACGCTCGGTATTTCGGAATCGAGAGTATGCCAGATAAACACCAAGGCGACTCTCACTCTGAAAACACTGCTTGAGCCATACATAAAAGGAGGTAATAAGTCTTGAACAGAGGATTTTACTATGCCGCCAACGGCATGATAATGAATCAGCGTAAGCTGGACGCTATCGGCAACAATCTCACCAATATGTCCACTGCAGGATACAAGGCTGATACCATTATCACACAGAGATTTGACGAGGCTATGATACTCGTTGAGCACCGTGAGAAGCTTTCAGGTACTTTCGGTCATACATATGTTGATACTTCCTACACCAATCTTGAGCAGGGCTCCTTTGAGTTCACCGAAAACCCGTTTGATGTCGGCATCAACGGTAACGTATATTTCAATGTTGCGGCTTACAACGGTGATACGATGCTGACAAGAAATGGTCAGTGGGAGCTGGACGGCGAGGGTTACCTCTGCCTTTCAAATTCGGGTCGTATCCTTGGCGAGAACGGTGAGATCTTCCTCGGAAACAAGGATTTCACCATCAGTACCGACGGCACCATATATCAGGATGGTCAGATAGTAGACAGACTGCTGCTCTCCTACATCGATCCCGAGGGCAATATCGATAAATTCGGTGCAAATCTCTTCACCTCTGTGGATGTTGCGGATATCCCTGAAGGTGAGAAGTTCGATATCATACAGGGTGCATATGAGCGTTCCAACATCGATCTCAACTATGAGATGACGATGATGATGAACGCAAACCGTCTGTACGAGGCGTCCAGTGCTATCCTGAAGCTGATGGATTCCATGAACCAGAAGGCTAATACCCAGATCGCTAAGCTGGGCTGATGAGCCGAAAGGAGTAAGTTATGAATATAGCGTTCCATACCGGTAAGACTGCCATGATCGCTCAGGCTCAGGCTCTGAACATCTATGGCAACAATATCGCCAATATAAATACATTCGGTTATCAGACCATCCGCCCCTCCTTTGCGGATACTCTGTATTCCGTACAACGCAGCACTGAGCCTGAATGGCAGACAGGACACGGTGCGTATATCCAGAAGACAGATCTCATGTTCGCTGAAAGCTCCCTGTATTACACAGAAAGACCTCTTGATTTCGCACTGCCGAACGAAGGCTTCTTTGCTGTACAGGACAGATACGGCGATGTTCACTACACCCGTGACGGTGCGTTCTCCATGACGCAGGCTGCGGAGGGTGAGTGGTATCTCGTGAGCGGCGACGGCGAGTATGTGCTTGACTATGACGGCAACAGAATCGTGGTTCCGTTCAATGACGAGGGAACAGTGGCCGATTATGACGAGCTTGCAGGCATGATAGGCGTATTCAAGTTCGAGAACGTCTATGGTATCGAAGCGGCAGGCACCAACCGATATGCTGCGACCGAGAGAGCGGGCGAAGTAACTGCTGCTCCCGAGTTTGACAAGCTTCAGGGTGTTCTGGTGACATCCAACGTTGAGCTGTCCGATCAGATGGTAAAGCTGATCGAAACACAGCGTGGTTATCAGATCAGCTCCAGAGTAGTTACAACATCCGATGAGTTTACGAGAATAGCCAATAATCTTCGTGGCTGATACCCATTTTCCTGAGAGGGGAGTGACAGAGTATGCTGAATAATTATGACGACCTTTCTCCGGTTGCAATCGATTGCCTTAAGGAGATAGGAAACATCGGTTCGGGCAGTGCGGCGTGTTCACTGTCTGAAATGCTGGGCAAGCCTGTTACGATGCGTGTACCTGATGTCATCATAATGGACTATCAGGAGGTAATCGACCACATGGGCGGTCCTGAAAAGATCATCACCGGCATACTTGTGGGTCTTGAGGGTGACATCAATGGCATGATAATGTTCCTGCTGGAGGACAGCTTTGCAAAGGTAGTCCTTTCTACGTTTATGGACGTGCAGGATGTTTCCGTGATCAAGATGGATGAAACCCAGCTATCAGCTATCAGCGAGATGGGCAATATCATGGGCGGCAGCTATCTGCTTGCACTTTCGCAGCTTACGGGTCTTACCATAGATATGAGCGTTCCCTCCATGACTGTGGATATGCTTGGTGCTATCATGAGCGTTCCCATCATCGAATTTTCCGAGGTCGGTGACAAGGTACTGTTTATCGATGACGGCTTTGTTATCGACGGAGTGGATATCAAATCCAGTATCATTCTCATTCCGGAGATGGCATCTCTGGCAACTCTTATGGAAAAGCTTGGTGTTATGTAATGGGAAATCATACTGTCGGAATTTCCGACCTGAAGGTGTGCAGATCGCCTGATGTGCTGGTAACGTATGCACTGGGCTCCTGTATTGGAATATGCATGGTGGACGAGTTGGTGGGCGTCGGCGGATTGTCGCATATTATGCTGCCAGACAGCACACAGTCCATGAACGGCAAGGATATGCCGATGCGTTTTGCGGATACCGCTGTACCTATGCTGATAGATCAGCTTGTGGCACTGGGAGCAAGCCGTGGCAGGCTCAAGGCAAAGATCGCCGGCGGTGCGGTAATGTTCGCGACCCCGAACGACCGCTTCAATATCGGTGAACGCAATATCGTTGCTGTGACAGAGGCTCTGAAGAAAGCCAATATCCCCATCGTTGCAAAGGACGTGGGACTTGATTACGGCCGCACGGTATTCTTTTATCCCGAAACGGGAATCATGGAGGTCAAGGCTGCCGCTAAAGGAATCAAACATTTATAATATCCGTTTGCATGAGCAGGCGGATATTTGCATCTGCAAGGATGATGAGGAGGTGAGATGATGTACGAGTACAAAGTCGAGGCATACCTTGTCAAGGAAGCCACTGCTGAGATGAACAGGATGGCAAAGGATGGCTGGAGAGTTATCGCAGTAACACCTAACTCAGCAATGGGTTTTGGTCTTATCGTAACGTTTGAGAGAAAGACCGGCTGATGATATTTTGCACCCGTCGGAGCAGTATCCCGACGGGTGCCTGTTTTTATCAAAACTGCCTATAATCCACGGTTTAAATTGTCTAAAAATTATCATAAAAATTCGCTTTGCCTATTTACAAAACAAAAGAAATGTGGTACAATATATAAGCAAAATAGAAATACTATGCCCATGTGTCATACAGGGTATGGGATTTTCTGATATTATAAGGAGGATAAAACCAATGGCTAGACAAAAGCTTACGATGGATGGTAACAACGCTGCAGGTCACGTTTCCTATGCGTTTACAGACCTCGCTGCAATTTACCCCATCACCCCCTCTTCCGTAATGGCTGAGGTTACCGATTCCTGGGCTACCGCAGGAAGAAAGAACATTTTCGGTGAAACTGTCAAGGTTGTAGAGATGCAGTCCGAGGCAGGTGCAGCAGGTGCTGTTCACGGTTCTCTTTCCGCAGGTGCACTGACAACAACTTATACCGCTTCTCAGGGTCTGCTCCTGATGATCCCCAATATGTATAAGATCGCTGGTGAGCTGCTTCCCTCTGTTATTCACGTTTCCGCTCGTGCAGTAGCATCCCATGCTCTGTCTATCTTCGGCGACCACAGCGACGTTTACGCTTGCCGTCAGACAGGTTACGCTATGCTCTGCTCCACCAACCCTCAGGAGGTTATGGACCTCGGTGCAGTGGCTCATATGTCCACTCTGAAGGGCAGAGTTCCTTTCCTGCACTTCTTCGATGGCTTCAGAACATCCCATGAGATCCAGAAGATCGAGGTTTGGGACAACGATACACTCTCCAAGATGGTTGACTGGGATTCTATCCAGGCATTCCGTGACAGAGCTCTCAACCCCGAGAACCCTGTTCTCCACGGTACAGCTCAGAACCCCGACATCTTCTTCCAGGCTCGCGAGGCTTGCAACAAGTACTACAACGCTATCCCCGAGGTAGTTACAGAGTACATGAACAAGGTAAATGCTGAGATCGGTACAGATTACAAGCTGTTCAACTACTACGGTGCTCCCGACGCTGAGGAAGTTATCGTTGCTATGGGTTCTGCTTGTGACACTATCGAGGAAACGATCGACTTCATGCTGGCTCAGGGCCGCAAGGTTGGTCTTGTAAAGGTTAGACTGTACAGACCCTTCTGCTCTTCTGCATTCGTTGATGCTATCCCCGCAACAGTTAAGAAGATCTCCGTTCTCGACAGAACAAAGGAGCCCGGCTCCCTCGGTGAGCCTTTGTACCTCGACGTTGTTGCTGCTCTCAAGAAGGAGAACAAGTTCCAGGATATCCCCGTATTCTCCGGTAGATACGGTCTCGGTTCCAAGGACTGCAACCCTGCTCAGATCATCGCAGTTTACAACAACAAGGACAAGTCCACATTCACAATCGGTATCGAGGATGATGTTACAAACCTCTCCCTCGCTATCACAGAGAACCCCAACACCACACCTGAGGGCACGACCTGCTGTAAGTTCTGGGGTCTTGGTTCTGACGGTACTGTTGGTGCTAACAAGAACTCCATCAAGATCATTGGTGACCACACAGACATGTATGCTCAGGCATACTTCGCATATGACTCCAAGAAGTCCGGCGGCGTAACCATCTCTCACCTGAGATTTGGTAAGAGCCCCATCAAGTCTACATACTTTGTAAACAAGGCTAACTTCGTTGCATGTCATAACCCCTCCTATATCGACAAGTACGATATGGTTCAGGACGTTGTTCCCGGCGGTACTTTCCTGCTGAACTGCCAGTGGACTGTTGATGAGCTGAACGAGAAGCTCCCCGCTCCCGTTAAGGCTTACATTGCTAAGAACAACATCAACTTCTACATCATCAACGCTATCAAGGTAGCTAAGGAGATCGGTCTGGGCAACAAGACAAACACTGTTCTTCAGTCCGCATTCTTCTCCCTCGCTAACATCATCCCTGCTGCAGAGGCAGTAGAGTACATGAAGCAGGCTGCTTACAAGTCCTTCGCTAAGAAGGGTGACGAGATCGTTAACATGAACTACGCTGCTATCGACAGAGGTGCAGGCGAGGTCGTTAAGGTTGACGTTCCCGCTGACTGGGCTAACGCAGAGGGCGATATGCCTGTTGTTAAGGCTACAGGCGACGACAAGAAGCTCGTAGACTTCGTAAACAACATCCTGATCCCTGTAAACGCTCAGCGTGGCGACCAGCTTCCCGTATCTACATTCGTTGATATGGCTGACGGTACATTCCCCCAGGGTGCTGCTGCTTATGAGAAGCGTGGTATCGCTGTTGACGTTCCCGAGTGGATTCCTGAGAACTGTATCCAGTGTAACCAGTGCTCCTTCGTATGTCCTCACGCAGTAATCCGTCCTATGATCCTCAACGACGCTGAGGTTGCTGCTGCTCCCGAGGCTACAGTTGTTAAGGATGCAACAGGTCTGCCCGGTCTGAAGTACACAATGGCTATCTCCACACTTGACTGTACAGGTTGTGGTGCTTGTGTACAGGCTTGTCCTGCTAAGACAAAGGCTCTCGCTATGAAGCCCATCGAGGAGATGCTCGACAAGAAGCAGCAGGAAGTATTCGACTACGCTGTTAAGGAAGTTGCTGACAAGCCTGAGGTATTTGCTAAGTTTGCTGATACTACTGTTAAGGGCTCTCAGTTCAAGCAGCCCCTGCTCGAATTCTCCGGTGCATGTGCAGGCTGTGGTGAGACACCTTACGCTAAGCTGATCACACAGGTTTGCGGTGAGAGAATGTACATCGCCAACGCAACAGGCTGCTCCTCTATCTGGGCAGGCTCCGCTCCCTCCACTCCTTATACAAAGAATAAGGAAGGCAAGGGTCCCGCTTGGGGCAACTCCCTGTTCGAGGACAACGCTGAGTTCGGTCTCGGTATGTTCCTTGCTCAGGATACACTGAGAACACGTGCTATGAAGCAGCTCGAGGCTCTGAAGGAAACTGCAAAGCCTGAGACAGTTGCTCTCATCGACACATATCTCGACACTAAGGATGACGCTAAGGCTAACGCTGCTGCTACAAAGGCACTGGTTGCCGCTCTGTCCGCTGGCGAGTGCGACGGTGCTAAGGAGATCCCGAAGGCTAAGAACTACCTCTCCAAGAAGAGCCAGTGGATCCTCGGTGGTGACGGTTGGGCTTACGATATCGGTTACGGCGGTCTTGACCATGTAATCGCATCCCACAAGAACGTTAATATCTTCGTATTCGATACTGAGGTTTACTCCAACACAGGCGGGCAGGCTTCCAAGGCTACTAACGTAGGTGCGGTTGCTCAGTTCGCTGCAGGTGGTAAGGACGTTAAGAAGAAGGATCTTGCAGGTATCGCAATGAGCTACGGCTATGTATACGTTGCACAGATCGCTATGGGTGCTGACAAGAATCAGTGTCTGAAGGCTATCGCTGAGGCTGAGGCTTATGATGGTCCTTCCCTGATCATCGCTTACGCTCCTTGTATCAACCATGGTATCAAGGGCGGTCTGACCATCGCTCAGCAGGTTGAGAAGGAAGCAGTAGAGGCTGGTTACTGGCATCTGTTCCGTTTCAACCCTGCGCTGAAGGATCAGGGCAAGTCTCCCTTCTCCCTCGACAGCAAGGCTCCCACAGGTGATTATCAGGCATTCATGATGAGAGAGGTTCGTTACAACTCTCTGATGCGTGCTAACCCCGACAGAGCTAAGATGCTGTTCGACATCGCAGAGCAGAACGCTAAGGACAAGTACAAGCACCTTGTTGAGATGGACAAGATGTACAAGGCTGAGTTCGAGGGCTAATCCCCTAAGCGTTTAACAGCTTAATAACAATGACCCCCGATGGAAACATCGGGGGTCGTTTCTGATGTTATTTATATAGATAGCATTAATTATCCTAAATTAGAATGAATTGTATGAAATAGCCAAAAAGCCAAAATTATTTTAGCAGTTAATTATATTGCATTTTCCGTATATCAGTGATAAAATTAATTGTGATGATATATCATTATAGTCCGTGGCATAGAGTTTGATCCAGAAGGTCAATACTATGGTGACAATTTTGTGTTTGCTTATGACACATGGGCACGTCAAATTGGTGATGCGTTTGTTCCGCAAAATGGAGGAATGCAAATTAGTGGACACTTTTTTAGTAGGCAAGATTCTGAACGTCGGGTAAGAATATCATCAAGATATTATTCCTAGTGATTAGAAGTGGGGTGTTGCTATGAAAAAAGCATTATTGTAATCATTATAGTGTTATTAGGTGTTGTGGCATTTGCGATAGGTATGTTTTTACAACAAACAGTAATTGCCGATACCGTGGAAAAACAAGAGGGAATTGTCATCCTTGAAACCTTGAAGGTAGGCAAATATTACCTTGAAAACGGCACAGAGAAAGATTACATTGAGGTTTTCAATGATGGTACTATTCAAGTGAATATTGATTATATCGAGTGTATTATGACTGCCTTTCCTGGGATGCTGGAGAATGCCTCGGAAGAAGATTATGAGCTTTATATGAGGGCTTATGCGGAGGATCAGGAATTCTGGGACACAAGGCATTATTATACTCTCAGTGAGAGCATAAGAGCAATTGGCTTTTCCGATAAGCCCAACAGCAAGCATACAGGCGGTCGTATTTTACGTTATGAGGATGAGAACACAATCATCTTATCTAAGGATTCAGGTTATATCTATCACTATCAGGAATAACATATTACCCCCGATGGAAACATCGGGGGTTTTGTGTGTGGATAAATAAAGATACCGCTCGTCACTGACAAGCGGTATTTATTATAGGGCAAACATAACGAATAATATCGGGTACGCCTTTTTGATATCCCTGTTCACCAGCAGGTACACAAAGCCGAATGCAATTCCTGCTGCCATGCTGATGACGCCCGCAAGCACGCCCTTTGTGAAGAAATGTGCTGCACCCCAGGTGAGTGCTATTACGATGCCGCCGTAGGGGATGTTCTTGTTTTTGAACCATATCTCGCCTGCCTTCTGGCTGAATACCAGAATAAGAGTTACCAGCACCATCTCAAACAGATAGTAGATGTACTGGAAGATGAACTTCAGCCAGCCGTTTATCATGAATTCCTTGATGATCTTTGCACCGTTCCAGTCGATGCAGGAGATTATCAGGCTGCCCACTACTATCTCGGCAATGATGAGCCACTGTGTTGAGGACATTTTGCTGCCGTTCCTGAATATATCGAAATCGCACTTTTCCTTTGCGAGGTATATCAGAGCCGCAGCGGTCGCACCCCATATCGCACAGGTGATCGACCAGTGCATTATGAACTGAGGTGTTGACCATGCAGACATCTCATAGCCGTATACTATCGGCTCAAGTACCATGCCGAGTACCGCCTCCAGTCCGATGGTCGCAAATGCCATGACTGCGAGGAACACGAACCAGAGTGCCGTCTTTTGCCTTTTCACATCGATCACCGTCCTTTCTCATAATAAAAGCTCCGTACCTATGCCGTTATTGCATCGGCACGGAGCGTCATATAAGACCCGCTGTCAGAGCTGTGGCTGAACCGACAGCGGGATTGTTTTTACTGCTGGGATACTATTACGTTGCCGCTTGTGAGAGAGATGTTCAGCTTGTGGGAGTTGTTGCCGCCGAATTTGCCTGTCGTTCCCTTGCCGAGGTTGATGTGATTGCCCTTTTCCTGGCCGATGTCTGTGCGGAGATTGCCGGATACACCATCGAAGGTAACGTCGATGCCTGCACCCTCGGGGATGTTTACATTTACGTTGCCGCTGATGGCACTGATGCTGAGATCGTTGTTCCAATCTGCGTAGTTCACGGTGATGTTGCCGGAGGTAACGGCGATCTTGCCGCAGCCGGAAGCACCGTTGAATTCGGTCTTGCCTGAAACAGAGTGCAGGCTGAAGGTATCTGCCTTGTAGTTGTTGATCACAGCGTTGCCCGAAACTGAGCACACCTTCACGGAAACCGCTTTTTCGTCGGTGGGATTTGTGATGTTGATATTGCCGGATGCAGACTGTACCTTTACATTATCGAAGAATGCGTTTACGTTGATAGTACCTGAAGCTGTGTTGAGATCGAACTCGGCAGCAGTTACCTCGCTGATATCGGCACCGCCGCTTGCTGTGTTGATACGCAGCTTGCCGAGCTTCTTTACAGGTGCGTAAACTGTGATGGTGTAGCCCTCTGTGGGCTTGGGTGCGAAGATGCTGAAGGACATCTTCTCCTTGAAAGTAAGTGTGGTGCCGGAGAGCACTGCACAGAACTCAGGTGTGTCCTTGGGATTCTCGTACTCTGCCACGAACTCATCCTTGTCGTGTGTCTTTACGATGATCTTTGCTCCGATAGAGCCAACCTCTAATGTTTCGATGTCGTTATTAAATCTGTAGATCTGCTTTTCCATGGTGAAAACTCCTTTCAAAATCGTGCTATTAAATAGCAGTTATGTTAAAATATGGATTTATTTTGGACGCACCAGTGGTAGAGGGCTGCCGCTGCATTGTTTTTGCAGCCCCTTTCCACTATGCGTTTATAACGAATTAATAAGTTCTGAAATTAACCGATATCGACCTTGAAGTCGCCTATCTCTACCTTGACCTTGTCTTCGTCAACGTCTACGTCGATGGGCCCCACGTTAACGTCAACGTGGTCATCATCCACATTCACACCGCCCAGGGCACCGAGGTTGATATCCACAACATCATCGTCAATGTGCATGCCATAGCTGTCCTCAGGCTGAAGGAACGTTGTTGCAATGGCAGATGTTGCTATTGCACTTGTTGTATCAGTAATGGGAGGAAGTGTGGGCAGGTCAGGGCGCATATGCTCGACTTCGTCTGTGATATCCAGGTTGCCTGAGCCCATGTCGACGTTGATCTTGTACTTGCCGCCGTTGATCTCAACGGTGTCGCCGTCGTCCATATCCTTGTCGGTGTTGTAATAGTCGATATCAATATCGCCGCTGCCGATATCAGCGAAGATCTCTGCGGAAATATTCTTGGGAAAATTGAGATCAAGATTGCCGGAGCCCATATCAACAACGATGTCGCCATTAAGCTCCTTATAGTTGAGTTTGCAGTTACCGCTGGCAATTTCTATGTTGCCCTTGCCTGTCAGACCGTACATATTGATGTTGCCGGAACCCATCTCTACACTGTAGTTGTAGGTATCTGCGTTGTAAAGCTTGCCGTTGCCTGAGCCTAAGCTGATGGATATCTGTTCGCTGCGGAAATCCTTCGGCTGAGAGAAGGTGATATTGCCTGAACCGTTATCTATTGTCGAGATCTTTGCAGGGATATCCAGTATCGTTGTCTGTCCGGCACCATTGGTGGCGTGGAGGGCATCGTATGTTTTTTCGGGAACGTATATCGTTACGTTGCCGTTGTTAAATGTGAACATACCCTCGAACAGCTCCGACCAGTCAAAGCCGTCTTCGAATTTATTTGAGCATGTAACGTACAGTGTGTTGTCATGGACATAGGCTGATACGTTGTCTACCATGATATCATCAGCGATGATGATTGTAGATTCGCTATCGTTCGGATACACGAAGATGTTTCCGAGATCGGAAGATACCTCGATGCGGTCGTAAATCTCGTACATCCTTGTTGTGGTCGAGGTGATGGAAGCTTCAGGCGTTCTTGTGGTATCTTCAACGCCGAGTATCGCAACAGAGATGCCGAATGCCAGGAAGGAGAATATACATAAGGGGAGGAAAAATCCTACTGCGTGTTTCATTCAGGCACCTCCTTACAGATCGTAGATAGCCTTGATGTGGCCGACAACGATGAATTTGATGAGTTTGATTATCCACTTGATCATCTGAACACCGAACAGGATGATCAGAATTCCGAGGGAGAAAAGACCAACGCCAAGGAAGATCTTGCTGAGCGGCTGGAAGGGAAGAATCGTACTGAAGATGATGCCGAAGATGCCACCTACCGCTGTTACGAAGATCGAACAGGTGATGCTCACCAGCATGGGCACCAGCCAGCTCCACAGGAAGACATCCATCAGTATCTGACCGATCAGCTTGCCGGCGTTGATGTTGGGTGTCATGCCCTTGAGATCACTGAAACGGAAGCTGTTCTCGTTTTTCTTGCCGTTTGTGCCGTCCTGTTTGGGAAGCTCTGCGGTGTGTGCTGCTTCGGTTTTCTGCTGCTCGGGAGTGGGGATGCTCTGTGCAGCAGGCTCTTCCTTTTCGGGAGCGGGCTGTTCGGGAGCATTGTGTTTGGGGGTGTAGCTTCTTTCGGATGTTGTTTCAGCCGCCGTGTGATCAGGCTCCTGTGCGATGTGCTCAGGTGTGAATTCACGGATGGAGCTTACAGGCTGTGAGGGAGCGGGCTGCTCCTCGGCGATGTGCTCGGGTGTGTATTCCCTGATGGAAACGGGCTGTTCGGGCGCCTCTGCCTGAACGGGGACGGATGCGGGGAAGTCCCTGCCGGGCTTTGTCAGGCTCACATGAGGTCTTGCATCCTCGATAGCGTTTGCGAGTATGCTGTTTATTGCTGTGCTTTCGATATCAACGTAGCTTCTTGCTATTTCCTTGATATCTCCGAGGTTTTCGCAGGTCTGTTCTTCGCTGAGACCCTGCTCTGCACTGGCACGGAAATGTTCCTCAAAATCCGCGAAGATCTCTTCGCTGTTGTCTACGCCTATCCTGTGCAGCTCATTATGCAGCTGGAATAAGAAATCGTCTTTGTTTTTCGCTGTCATTTCTGACTTGCTCCTTTCAGAAGTTCATTCACACTGTTTACAAACTCAAACCATTCAGTTGATAATCTTTCAAGCTCTGCCTTACCGGTTTCGGTTATCTTGTAATACTTTCTCGGCGGACCTTCCTGTGATTCGACTATATACGAGTCGATCGTATCGGACTCTTTAAGTCGTTTCATCAGCGGGTATATCGTACCCTCGGTGACCTGCATACATTGGGATATCTTGTTTACAAGCTCATAACCGTAACAGTCGCTGTCGTTGAGTATCGACAGCACGCAAAGCTCGAGAGTGCCTCGCTTTAACTGTGAATTCATGTGTACCTCCATATCATTTTTTCGTAACAAGGTATTTTGTGTTACAAGGTAGTGTCTTTTTAAAAAAAGGAACATTTTGTTCCGTCTGATATGTAGTTTTTCCCTGTGTTCTTATTGTACCACAAGCTATTTTGTTTTGCAAGGTACTGTGTGAACAAAAGTAGCGGCGGATCACGCCGCTTTCTTGTGCAGTTTGCACAAACAAGAGCGAAACGCAGCAAAAATCGCACTTTCACAGGTGCGGTTTTGAAATAAAACCCTTGTACATTTGCAGCTTTTGTGGTACAATATTATATATATTTATTCTGGGTCGGTATACCCAAATAGTGCCGAGCACGGGCGATGACAGCTTATATCGTGATGGCAGAAACGAGAGTGTTATATGAAAAAATGGATACTGGCGGCTGCCCCTGCACGCAACGAGGTAATGGAGCGTGAATTCGGCGGATTTTTAGGTGCTCTTCTTGCAGGAAGAGGAATACATGATACAGAAAAAGCACAGGAGTTCTTTGCCTGCAGCACACTAGGCGACCCTTATCTTCTGAAGGATATGGACAGGGCGGTGGAGATCATCCGCTGTGCACTGGACGACGGAAAAAAGATCACTGTTTACGGTGACTATGACTGTGACGGAGTTACCGCAACTGCAATGCTGTATGGCTATCTTGAAGCGATGGGGGCAGAGGTGGACTACTATATCCCCGATCGTGCGGAAGGCTACGGCATGAACCTCGCAGCACTTGAGCGTATAGTGGCGGACGGCACCGAGCTGATCGTCACTGTCGATAACGGTATATCTGCACTGGAGGAAGCACAGTTCCTGCAGGAGCAGGGCGTTGAGCTGGTCATCACCGATCACCACCAGCCGCCACAGGATATACCTGTGTGCGGTGCGTGTGTGGATCCACATCGGGCAGATGATATGTCTCCTTATAAGGATATGTGTGGTGCGGGCGTCGTGCTTAAGTTGCTGTGTGCTCTTGAGGAGGACGAGGAATTCGTTCTGGAGCAGTATGCGGACCTTGCCGCTATCGGCATCATCGGCGACGTCATGCCGCTCACAGGAGAGAACCGCTATATAGTCCGCAGGGGACTTGAAAACATACAGAATTGTCAGAATATCGGTCTGGAACGTCTGCTTCGTGCAGCGGCGACTATGCCGGAGAGCATTACGTCAAATGGTATCGCATACACTGTCTGTCCGAGGATAAATGCCGCAGGAAGAATGGCTGAAGCGGGCTTGGCGGTACGTCTTTTGCTGGCGGATTCGCCTGAGGCGGCATCCCTGCTGGCGGAGCAGCTTGAGGAACTGAATACTCAGCGACGCAGTGCGGAGGTGCAGGTGCTTGAGGAAGTGTCTGCAAAGCTGGAAGAACGCCCGGAGCTGTTATCACAGAGAGTTCTTGTGGTATCGGGCAATGGCTGGCACCATGGAATTATCGGCATCGTAGGTGCCAAGCTGATGGAGAAATACGGCAAGCCTGTGTTCATCATGGGTATTGAGGGCGAGGAAGCGAGAGGCTCAGCGAGAGGTATCGAAGGCTTTTCTATACATAAGACACTGGAGGCCTGCAGCGATATCCTGACGAAATACGGCGGACATCCCAAGGCAGGCGGTTTTTCTCTTCCTGCTGACAGGATAGAGGAATTCCGCAGCAGAGTATATGAATACTGCCGCAGCAATTATCCGAAGATGCCTGCATATTGTGTCAGTGCGGATATGGAAACTACCTGCCGTGAGCTTACGCTTGATAATGTGGAGCTTCTGTCAAGACTGGAGCCGTTCGGAGAGGGCAACAGACGCCCTGTATTCCTGCTGAAGAGTTGTACGGTGCGTTCTAAAAGGGCACTGAAGGAAGGCAGATTCACAAGCTTTGAAGTAGAATCGGGCGGTGCGGTCCTGAAAGCACTGAGCTTCCGTATTCCGTTCGCTGAGTTCCATGCACAGGTTGGCAGCAGGGTGGATATTCTGACTATTGCCGAGATAAATGAATATAACGGGATGCGTTCCGTGAGCCTTAAGGTACAGGAAATTCGTCCGTCTGATTTCAACGAGGACCGTTTCTTTGCGGCAAAGAGAGTGTACGAGGAGATAGTCTGTGGCGAGGGTTGTGATAGCAGGCTTGCTCCCAGAGTTATCCCTGATCGTGAAGCACTCAAAGGAATATATGACATCGCACGCAGGGACGGAGGGCGGATGTCTGCAGAGGACATCTGTGTTTACGGCGGCGATATAAATTACTGTATGCTGAGAATTGGTCTTGATGCACTGGCTGAAGCGGGAATGATCCGGCTTTCGGCTGATGCACACAGGTGCACGGTGATTCCTGCCGGTGGGAAGAAGGATCTGTTTTCTCAGGGTCTGCTGGCACGGCTGAAGGAACAGCTTACATAAGAAAGAGATAGATAACGGCGGACATGGATGTCTGTCAGCAAAATACTCAATTAAGAAAGGGGCGTTCACAGTGGGTTGTACCACCATTGAACAGCTTGCGGAGCGTATCGCTTCGATAGATAAGCAGTACGATCTGGATAAGATAATGCAGGCATATGAGCTTGCAAACGAGGCACACAAGGGACAGATGCGTTCTTCGGGAGATCCTTATATATCGCACCCTATATCTGTCGCTTCCATACTTCTGGACTACTGTATGGATACCGATACCATCTGTGCCGCACTGCTGCACGACGTGGTCGAGGATACCGACATTACTCTGGATGAGCTGCGTAAGAAGTTCGGCGAGGACGTTGCACTGCTGGTTGACGGCGTGACAAAGATCGGTCTGGTGCCGCTGAATTCCAAGGAGGAGCAGCAGGCAGAAAACATCCGTAAGATACTGATGGCGATGTCCAAGGATATCCGTGTCATCATCATAAAGCTGGCGGACAGACTACACAATATGCGTACACTTGATGCAAGACCGCCCCACAAGCAGCTCAAGACCTCCCTTGAGACCATGAATTTCTACGCACCTATCGCACACCGTTTAGGTATGAGTGACGTCAAGGAGGAGATGGAGGATATCGCCATCCACTACCTTGATCCCTATGGCTGCTCCGAGGTGGAAAGACAGATCGAGCTGCATAAGGAGGAACGTGATAAGTTTATCGACAGCATCAAGCGTCGCATAAACGAGCGTATCACCGATATCAAGCCCGAGCCTGTTATCGAGGGCAGAGTTAAGTCTATTTACAGTATCTATAAGAAGGTCTATGTCAAGAACAAGCGTTTTGACGAGATATATGATATCTATGCGGTAAGAGTCATCGTGCAGTCGGTGATAGAGTGCTATAACGTTCTGGGCGTCATCCACGATATGTTCAGACCTATCCCGTATCGCTTCAAGGACTATATCGCAACGCCAAAGCCTAACCGCTATCAGTCGCTGCACACCACTGTAATGGGCAGGGAGGGCATCCCGTTCGAGGTACAGATCCGTACCGTTGAGATGCACAACACCGCTCAGTACGGTATCGCGGCACACTGGAAGTACAAGGCAGGCATTACGAAGGGCCAGGCAGGCGAGCAGAGATTTGACTGGATACGTCAGCTTCTGGAGCGTCAGCAGGAGGCGGACGATGTTGAGCTTATCGCCGATGCCATCAAGACCGACCTTGCTCCCGACGAAGTGTATGCGTTCACCCCCAAGGGCGATGTTTTCGCTCTGCCGCTCGGTTCCACCGTCATCGACTTCGCTTATGCTATCCATACGCAGGTCGGCAACAAGATGACGGGTGCCAAGGTCGGCGGCCGCATGGTGACACTGGATTACACCCTCAGGACGGGCGATATCGTGGAGATACTCACCACAAATTCCGCAACCCACGGTCCTAACCGAAACTGGCTGGAGATAGCAAAGACCACATCCGCCAAGAGCAAGATCAGAAGCTGGTTCAAGAAGGAACGCCGTGAGGAGAATATCGAGCGTGGACGAATGGATCTCGAGCACGAGTTCAGACGTAACGGCATCATCCCTGAGCCGGAGATGCTGGCGGAGATCGCACAGCGTCAGCGTCTGGAAACAGTGGACGATCTGTACGCCGCTGTCGGCTACGGAGGTGTATCTCTCTCCAAGATCATCCAGCGTATAAAAGAAGCACAGCTTCGTCAGCAGAAGGAACAGGCGGCTGTCGTGCCGAAGCCCTTTGAGAATATTGAGGAGAACACACGCCGCAGCCGCAAGAAGGGCATCATCATCGAGGGCGTGGACAACTGCCTTGTAAAGTTTGCACAGTGCTGCAATCCGCTTCCCGGCGATCCTGTCATCGGATTTGTTACAAGGGGCTTTGGTGTGTCCATTCATAAGCTGGATTGTATCAATGTTATCAACAACATGGAGCATGATGAAAGCAAGGATCGCTGGATAAAGGCAAGCTGGGCAGGTGCCGATGATACCTCCTCTTACCGTGCGACTATCGATATCATAACCGAGGACAGAACAGCGATGATCGCCGATGTTACAGTGGCTATCGCATCCAACCGCATTCCCATCTTTGAGATGAATGCACATCAGCTCAAGAATGGTAACGCAAGCCTTGTTGTGACCATTGAGGTCGCAGGCATGGAGCAGCTCACCAATCTTATGGTGAAGCTGAAGAAGATTCCCGGTGTCATCTCCGTGGAGAGAACAGGAAAGCAGTAATGGAGCTAACACAGCAACAAGTATTTCTTATCGCAGCACTGGCATTATTGCTGGTGCTGTGGCTTATAGTACGCAACAGCAGACGGGTGACAAATGCACGGCTCCGCAGGCGTATCCGCTCGGGAAAGTTCATCCATTATACTGAGTTCGAGGAAAACTGGCGTACTCAGGACGAAGCGGGCGACCGTACAGGCTACAAGTATAACGACTTCTCAGGCTGTTATGTCATCATGATATTCGAGAAGAAGGTGTACTTCAACCATTTCAGGAATTACGATAACATTTATATCGGGCAGTCGGTGAATGTATGCCAGAGAGTGCACAATCATTTCTGCGGCAAGGGAAAGGGCGATGTTTATGCCGATATCAAGTATGGCATGGAAGCGTATGTACGGATAATCCCATGCAAGGTGAAGAAGCTCAACCAGATGGAGAAGAAGCTGATCGAAGCATTCAATGCCACAGAGTCGTACAACAAGACCCGAGGCGGAGCGAAGCTGACGAAGAAGTAGCCGCCCGCCAGGACAGGAGAAACAAATGCAAGATTATCATGACAGACTGGAGAGCTTCCTTTCCGATTTCGGCAAAGGGAGAACGATGGTGCTTTCCACCTCTGTAAATGATGTGGTTTCGTCACGTATGATGAGCGTCGTCAGGATGAACGGAGCCTTCTATTTTCAGACGGACATCACTTTCAGAAAATATCGTCAGCTTTCTGCAAACCCGAATGTGGCTTTATGTATAGACAACATACAGATCGAAGGGTCCTGTGAGGAATTGGGGCATCCGCTGAAGGACGAGGATTTCTGCGATGTGTTCAGGGAATGCTTCAGAGGTTCTTACGATGCTTATACATCGCTGGAAAATGAACGGCTGTTCGTTGTACGACCTGCATATATCCAACGCTGGATGTATAAAGACGGAGTACCGTACATAGAAACATTTGATGTAAGGAACGAAGAATACAGTATCACTCAATATGTCGGAGTATAGTAAGGAGAAAACATGAACAAAGTTTACGAATTTCCCCTTGGGGCACTGCATACGAATTGCTACATCCTTGAGGGCGAAGATAAAAAGGCTGTGGTTATCGATCCTGCAAGCGGCAGCGAGGTGCTGATGTTCCTGCAGAGCAGAGAGCTTACTCTGGGAGCGATAATCCTTACGCACGGACATTTCGACCATTTTGCGGGCGTGCCCGAACTGAAACGACAGACAGGCTGCGAGATAATCGGGGCAAAGGGAGATGAGGAGATGTTCAGGAGTGCATCGAAAAGCTGGGCGAGCTTCATGCCTTTCACGCCGTTTGAGCCTGTATATCTTGACAGAAGCTTTGAGGATGGCGATGAGTTCACCGCCTGCGGTATCGCATTTAAGGCGATGGGTACTCCGGGACATACCGCAGGAAGCTGCCTGCTGTTTGTGGACGATGTCATCTTTGCGGGAGATACCATTTTCTGTGGTTCTATCGGAAGAACGGACGGATATTCAGCAAGCGGCGGTGAGATGCGTCGATCCCTTGACAAGATAGCCGCTCTTCAGGGCGAGTACAGGATATATTCGGGTCACGGCGAGCACACTACGCTCTCCTTTGAAAAAGAATATAATCCTTATCTGTGAGGTCTGTATGACGCTTATTTTTCATGATCACAAATTTCAGTATGAGATAGAAAGGCTGTTCCGCAGCTTTTTTCCGCCTGTAAAAATAACATTGTCCTCTGATAAAACTGATGCACAGGGCGACTATTGCCTGACGGAGCGTATTGTGGGCGAGAGCATCACGCTGTCCGTCGTGCTTTGTGCGGATGGCAGAGAGATCTTGCAGGTGCAGGATGTTCCTGCGGACACCGACGAAAAGGAGCAGGAGCGGATAATGTCCGTGCTGCTGTACAGAGTGCTGAGGGAATACACGGGCAGGGATATGCCGTGGGGAATACTCACGGGTGTTCGCCCCGTGAAGGTCATCGCACAGCGTTCGGATGCGGAAGCCGCAGAAAAGCTGCTCATTTCGGATGAGAAGATACAGCTTGCACGCACGATAAGCCGTGTGCAGCAGCCGATGATAGACGCAATACCGAAGAACTCATACAGCCTGTATGTTTCGGTTCCGTTCTGCCCGACAAGATGCAGCTACTGCAGCTTTGTGTCACATTCGGTGGACAAGGCAGCGTCACGGATGGATGAATATGTGGACAGGCTGTGCGAGGAGATGCGGCAGACAGCGGACATTGCAAAGCAGCTTGGTCTGCGGCTTGATACCATCTATTTCGGCGGCGGCACACCTACGACGCTTTCGGCTGAGCAGCTAAGAAAGGTATTTGCGACGCTGGACGCGTTTGACCGAAGTCATGTGCGTGAGTTTACTGTGGAAGCAGGCAGGCCGGATACTATCACCCGTGAAAAGCTGGAGGTCATCAGAGCCGCAGGAGCAGAGAGGATATCCGTAAACCCGCAGACAATGCGTGACAGTGTTCTGGATGCCATCGGCAGACGCCATACCACGGAACAGACGGAGCAGGCATATCTGCTTGCAAGGGAAGTGGGCTTCCGCTGTATCAATATGGATCTTATCGCAGGTCTTCCCACAGATGATGCAGAGGGCTTCCGATACAGTCTTGACCGTGTGCGGGAGCTTGCCCCCGAAAACATCACCGTGCACAGCCTTTCCCTCAAGAGAGCGGCAACGCTCTTCCATGAGCAGGACAGAAAAACGAACGGCGGTGCCGCAGAGATGATAGATTATACACACAGAATTCTGCAGCAGGATGGATATGTACCGTATTACCTCTATCGTCAGAAGAACACGGCGGATAATCAGGAGAACACGGGCTATGCCAGAGAAGGAACGGAAAGTCTGTATAATATGTACATAATGGAAGAGCTGCAGACGATACTCGCGGTGGGTGCCGGTGCGTCGACCAAGCTCGTTGACAACGAAAACGGCAGGATCGTGCGGCTTACAAATCACAAATTTCCGTATGAATATTTGGATAGATTTACCGATATCGTATCTGCTAAGTCGGGAATTTTTGACTTTTTCGTATAATTTGGAAAGGTAATATGTCCAAAAAGTGCACAAACCGTTGACAAAACGTGAAATTTAGTATATCATTATATCAAGCGGCAATTTGTCGTAATACATTTTTTTGGAGGTATTTGTTATGAACGCAAAAACAACAGGTATTGTTGCATATCTTACTTGGATCGGTACTCTTATCGCATTCTTAGCAGGTGATAAGGAAGGTGCTAAGTTCCACCTCAATCAGGCTCTCGTTCTGCTGATCGCTAGCCTTATCTGCAGCTTTGCAGCAGGTATCATCGCACTCATTCCTATCCTTGGTTGGATCATCGCTGCTCTGCTGGGTATTGCTTCTTTCGTGATCTTCATTTTCCAGATCATGGGTCTCATTTATGCTATTCAGGGTGTTGACAAGGCAGTTCCCCTGTTCGGCAAGTTCCAGATTCTGAAGTAATTTCGGATACATAGTTACAGACGGTACCGGAAACGGTACCGTTTGTTTGTGTAATAAAAAAATTAAATATTTTTAAAAAAGTGCTTGACAAATAAATAAACCTGTGATATAATATACTAGTCGTCAGGGGACGACATAAAAAATAAGCTGGTGTAGCTCAGTTGGTAGAGCAGCTGATTTGTAATCAGCAGGTCGGGGGTTCGAGTCCGTCCACCAGCTCCAATTTTTTCTTACAACTGAATATCTGGGAGCGTTCCCGAGTGGCCAAAGGGGGCAGACTGTAAATCTGTTGCGTTTCGCTTCGGTGGTCCGAATCCACCCGCTCCCACCAACAAAAAGACCGTCTTGAAAAAGACGGTCTTTTTGTTATTCAAACAATTATGAATGTTATATCTACAACAAGAATAATCACGAGCTGAAGGATATCATCGTGTCGGAGATGATAAAGCAGGAGTACGGCGGCAGAAAATGATAGTCCACGCTTGACAAGCACACGTTTTCATGCTATACTATCCTTAATTGAATACGAAAAGCTGTGATAAGAAACAGTAGGTCTTGCGGAGATCTCAGAGAGGCGGTATCTGGTGTGAGCCGTCATCAAAGCAATTCCGAACCCGTCTTTGAGCTTCGCCCCGAACGGATATCCAAGTAAGCGGCGACGGTTCTCCCGTTATCGAGAAAGGATGTAATTGCATCCCAAGTGCGGTCTTTGACCGAATTCAGGTGGTACCACGGACTTATACAGTTCGTCCTGAGCTGAGCGATCAGTTCAGGACTTTTTTGTGTTCAGAAATCAATACCGAAAGGAAAAAACACTATGAAACTTGAAAAGTTAGTTGGCGAGCGTTTCAAGGAACGCCCCTCCGATTGCAACATCGACAGCCATGTGCTGATGGTACGCGGCGGCTACATGAAGTATGTGGCAAACGGCATCTTCTCCAGCTATATGCCTCTTAAGAGAGTTACACGCAAGATCGAGCAGATCATCCGTGAGGAGATGGACGCCATCGACGGTCAGGAGGTTATGTTCCCCGTAGTTATGCCTGCTACACTCTGGCAGGAGAGCGGACGTTACGAGAGCATCGGCAGCGAGCTGCTGCGTTTCACGGACCGCAACAAGGCACAGATGGTCCTCGGCATGACACATGAGGAGGCTGCTGTGCACCTCGTTCGTGAGTATGCAAACAGCTACACAAAGTATCCCTTCATGATCTATCAGATCCAGACAAAGTTCCGTGACGAGGCTCGTCCCCGCGGCGGTCTTATCCGTGTGCGTGAGTTCACCATGAAGGACGCATATTCCTTCCACACCTCACAGGAGGATCTGGAGGCTTACTACCACCGCTGCCACAAGGCATACGAGCGTATCTATCAGCGTGCAGGCGTGCCTGATGTTATCTCTGTAAAGTCCGACAGCGGCATGATGGGCGGCAGCGTTTCCCACGAGTTCATGCTGCTCACTCCCGTTGGCGAGGACAGTATCGCTATCTGTAAGAAGTGCGGCTACTGTGCAAACATGGAGGCTGCTGCAAGCATCATCGAGAACACCCGTGATGAGGTTTCCGAGGAGCTGAAGGAAGTATATACTCCCAATATCCACACCATTGAGGAGATCTGCGATTTCCTTAAGACGCCTCTGGAGAAGAGCTGCAAGGCGGTGGTATATCAGAAGAACCACGACGACAGCTTCGTTGTTATCTTTATACGCGGTGATCTTGACATCAACGAAACAAAGCTCACGAATTTCCTCGGCTGCGATGTTCATCCCGCAGTCATCACAGAGGAATGCGGACTTAATGCAGGCTACATCGGCCCTGTTGGTCTGCACATCAACGGCGATTTTACCGTGCTGTATGACAAGTCCCTCCAGGGCACCAACAACCTTTCCTGCGGTGCAAACAAGGATGAGTATCACCTGACAGGCCTTGATATGTCCCGTGACGTGGCTGATGCTGAGTACCACGATTTCGCAAAGATCATCGACGGCGGTATCTGCCCCGAGTGCGGCGAGCACGCTATCTCCATTTCCCGTGGTATCGAAGTGGGCAACATCTTCCAGCTTGGCACAAAATACTCCAAGTCCATGGGTATGACATACCTTGACAGCGAGGGCAACGCCCAGACACCCATCATGGGCTGCTATGGTATCGGTGTCGGACGTCTTGCCGCTTCCGTCTGTGAGGCTCACCACGATGATTACGGACCCATCTGGCCCATGGCTATCGCTCCCTGGCAGGTACACATCTGTGCGGTCAGAGCAGACGACGCAGAGGTAAAGGAAAAGGCTGACGCACTTTATGCAGAGCTTCAGAGCCGCGGCGTAGAGGTCATCTACGACGACAGAGCCACTGTAAGTGCAGGCGTAATGTTCAGCGACGCAGACCTTCTCGGCTGTCCTATCAGACTTATCGTAAGCCCCAGAAACCTCAAGGACAATGTCATCGAGATCTCCGCAAGAGATAAGAGCTTCAGCGAAAAGCTGGCTCCCGAGGCAGTTGCAGACAGAGTTCAGGAGCTTATCAGGGAAGCACTGAGCAAGTAAATAAAACTAAAGGCGGATGTAATATCCGCCTTTTGGTATATTATCAGGAAAAGCGTGCCATAATAGCTCCAAAAGGATGCGAAAGGAGTATATTATGGATATCAAAGGCACCAGAACCGAGGCAAACCTCATGTCCGCATTTGCGGGCGAAACACAGGCACGCAGCAAGTACGCCTATTTTGCACAGGCGGCACGCAACGAGGGCTTTCAGCAGATAGCGGATATCTTTGAGGAAACTGCCGAGAACGAAAAAGCACACGCATTCATGTGGTTTGAGCTGCTGGGCGGTCTTAGCAATACTACCGCAAATCTTGAGAGTGCGGCGTCGGGCGAGCATTTCGAGTGGACGGATATGTACGAGAAGTTTGCTAAGGAGGCGGAGGAGGAAGGCTTCGCCGATATTGCGAGGAAATTCCGTCAGGTGGCGGAGATAGAAGCGTGGCACGAAAAACGCTTCCTGCAGCTGCTCAGTAATGTACAGCTTCAGCAGGTGTTTGAGCGGACGGGTGAGGTGATGTGGGTGTGCAGGAATTGCGGTCACATCGTCATCGGAAAGAAGGCACCGGAGAAGTGTCCTGTGTGCTCTTATCCCAAGAGTTATTTTGAGGTAAAGGCGGAGAATTATTGACAGAGTGAACTAGTGTTATGTTGAGCACTTCCGCACGAAGTGCGGATTTGTTTTTAGGTCAAGCCTTTTTTTAAAAAGGCTGGTGGGGTGTGGGGCAAAGCCCCGCCACTCAGCACGAAGTGCTGTTTTATGATTATGAAACGCTAAAGGGGTTTGGGGGAAAACAAGAGTTTTCCCCCAATATTTTTGATGACTCAATGCCATCAAAAATAAAGATATAATCACGTTTGTAACATAAATTGTAACATATATTATAGCATATAATTGCAATGGTGATGATGATATAATTTATGTGAGAGGTGAGGTTATGGGAGAAAAACTCACGATAATTAAGCGTTCACCATATAAAGGTGATGATGGATATAGAGTATTTTCAATAAGAATAAAAGATGAAACGGTAAAAAAATTAGAAGAGATATCTGCACAGGCTAATCGCTCCAGAAATGAATTGATTAATATAATGCTTGAATACTGCATTGATAATTGCGAGATAAAAACTATTTCTGATACGATTTCTGTTTAGTTATAGGTATTTACTAATGTTGAAAGAAACCACTGCCACGATCATCGGACACAGCGAATGTTCAGACGTTGACACTGACCATCTGCGTTCTGAACTGATAAAGCTGATAAACAACGGCGTCACCACATTCCTTTCGGGCGGTACAGGCGGCTTTGACCGCCTTTGTGCACGCATTATCCATGACCTGAAAAAAACTTATCCGCATATCCATAGCTGTATCGTCATCCCTTACCTCGACCATAAGATTTTCGAGCCGTCTTATTTCGACAGCAGCGAGTTCCCTGAGTGCCTTGAGAGCGTTCCGTACCGCTTCCGCATCTCCCATCGCAACCGCTATATGGTGCAGAATTCCTCGTGGGCGGTGTGTTTTGTCCGCCGCAGCTATGGCGGTGCGTCAGCCACTTACAGATATGCAGGAAATCAGGGACTTCACATCATTGATATAAAAAGCAAAAGACAACAGCCGTAACTGTTGTCTTTTTTGGTTATAGATAGTCTGCTATCTGCCTGTATTGCTCCAGCATCTCCGCCTCCGATATGGCACGGTTTGCGGGGCTTGTGGAGGGCAGGCAAATCTCGGTGTGCGTATCATCGGGAAAGTACCGCTGATACAACTCGTGTGCCTTTTTGCCCGTCGTGAACACCGCCAGTATATCCGCAGCGGAGAAGATACGCCAAAGGTCGTTCGGAACGGCATTTTTTATGGAGCTGTCCGAAGCACCGCTGATGTCGCAGCTTTCCAGAACGTCCCACAGTGCTATTCCGTGAGCAAGGCACAGTTCTTTTCTGCCTGCGGTATCGGATGGTACATCTTCGCCCAGGACAGTGCACAGCATACGCCAGAATCTGTTCTGCGGATGCATATAGTAGAAACCGTGTTCCCGCGACTTCGGCGAGGGTATCGTGCCCAGTATCAGCACTCTTGACCTTTCGTCGTACACGGGCGGAAACTCATGGGATACCCGATCAGAATTCATAGTCGCAGCTTGCGGATTCTGTGCGGATGCTCTTGCAGAAATCGGATACGGCAACGTGCAGGGGGTTGGTGGAGTATGCCTTCAGGTCCTCCATGCTGTCGAACTCGGAAACGAGAACTGCGTCATAGCTGCGGTCGGATGGGTTGATGTTGATACCGACCTCCATGGCTCTTATCTCGGGAATCTGCCCCTTCAGTGCCAGAAGCCTGTCACGGAAGATCAGCATGTTTTCCTGCTCGCCTTCCTTGAAACGCCACATAACGATGTGCTTTATCATGGTGTATCCTCCTTTTATGCAGCCTCTGCAGCGTCTGCCGCAGGGACGTAGGTTCCGTTTTCGATGGCAGTCATTCGCTCGCCTGCAAGCTTTACGCAGGCATACTGGGGAACACCGTCGCCGTTCAGCAGGTCACGGTCGGTCCATGCGAGAACGCCGTTCCAGCCGTTGTTGTATGCCCATTCGTAGCAGTCCTCAATGGGCTTGATGTTACGCAGTGCCTTGATGCCTGTGTGAGAGCATTCGCCCACAACACGGGGCTTGGACATATCTATACCGAATTCCTCTGCCGTCTGCAGGAACGGGCAGTTGAACCATGTTGCCTGCCAGTCATAGTAATGCGTGGACCAGAAATCCACATATGCATTCTCGTTGTCGTAGCGGCTTCTGAGGAACTCATCGGAACCGTAGTTGCCTTCGTACTTGTTGCTGTTGTATTTGATTATGCCGAAGCCGATTGTTACGAGCATATCGTCGGAGTTTTCGTGGATAGCTGCACAGGCTCTTGCAAAATAATCACCGATATGTTCCCAGGATATCTGACCGCACTCTGCGTTTTCGTATACCCAGTCAGGCTCGTTGATGAGGTCGATGCTCCATACATAGTCGTTGTTGTCGTAACGCTGGCAGAAGGGAATCACATAGTTGTCGATGTAGCTGTCGATCTTGGATGTATCCTGAATAAGCTCACGCCACAGCTTGTGGTTCCTGTTGGTGTCCTTGAAGTGATCGAAGGAGATGAGAGTCGCCATAACATATATTTCATTCTCGGCTGCCAGAGCGAACAGAGAATCAAGGTCCTGCCAGTGCTTGTCTGTCGCACCGAGAACATAGCCGTTTTCGTCGAAATCGATGCCCACATCGCCGTTGCAGGTTATCCAGATACGGCAGGAATTGAAGCCGTCCTCGTGCATCATGGAGAAGACCTCGCTCCAGTATCCGGGATCGTAGCTGCCGCCGAAATCGTTCCAGTGCTGCCAAGGTGCGTTCATTCCGGTGAGCCATATCTCATCGCCGCCCAGCTTGAATGTGCCGTCTTCGATGTAGATATTGACGCCATCGTATTCGGAGGCGGGTGCCTCGGGCTGTGCTTCGGATGTTGCAGGTGCGTCAACAGTGGGTGCGGGCACCTCCAGAGAATCGTTGGTCGTGGTGCAGCCGGTAAGCAGTACGCAGGCTGCCAGAGCTGAGCAGAGCAGCTTTCTGATGTTTTTCATAGGACCTCCTGAATTTAAGTTACTAAGTTAAAAAGTCTGTTCTATCAAAATCCGCCGCACGGTTATGGTGCGGCGGTGATATGCGTATTGATGATTAAAGAGCTATGTACTGTCCCTCGGTCATCACGGGAGCGATATCAAGGGTGAAATCTGTTCCTGCAACGAATCCCTTCTTTTCAAGATGCGAACAGGTACAGGTGTAAGCTGTGTTCGGAGTGTTGTTCTCACGGCTGAGATGTCCCAGTATGATGCGTGTCGTACCGCTTTTAACGAGTTTCTCGCAGAATTCTGAAGCGTCTGTGTTGGACAGGTGACCACATTCGGAGGAGATCCTGCGTTTGAGCGGAGCGGAGTAATTGGGGTTACGACGCAGCATATCCACATCGTAGTTTGATTCCAGCAGCACCGCATTACATCCCAGCAGACTTTTCTCCACCTCGTCGGTCACGTTGCCGATATCGGTACACACACCGATCTTCATATCGTTGTAGCCAATGACATAACCCACGCTTTCGGGAGTATCGTGAGGAGTATGGAAAGCGGACACGCTGAATTCCGCACTTTTGTATGCTTCCTCGAAAATATCATATAATCTGAAGCCTTCGGGGAGCGGCGGCTTGTCCTCTGCCGTCAGAGCGGTGATCGTGCCGGCACTTGCAAAAACGGGTACCTTGCAGTGCTTTGCAAGAACGCTCAGACCTTTCACATGATCTATGTGCTCATGCGTGATGAAAATCGCTTCGATCTGGTTTATGGAGGTGTCGATAAGACTGAGGGCGTTCTTCAGCGATGCGAAGGAGCAGCCCACATCCACCAGTATACCGTGACCTTTTGTTCCGATAAATGTGCAGTTTCCTGTGCTGGAGCTGCAGATCGGGTAGATCCTAGCCATCAGATAGCCTTTCTCAGTGCCTTTTCTGCTTCTGCGGGGTCAGGCTCATCCACTTTTCTGATATCTGCACCGAGCTTACGGAGTTTTTCTTCCATATTCTCGTAACCACGCTCAACGTGGAAGATATCGTATATCTCGGTAACGCCGTCTGCACCGAGTGCTGCGACGATGAGTGCCGCACCTGCACGAAGGTCGGTAGCCTTTACGGGAGCTCCCTTAAGTCCCTCTACGCCCTCGATGACAGCAACTCTGCCCTCAACGGAGATGTTCGCACCCATGCGGCGGAGCTCATCGACATAACGGAAACGGTTGTCGAAGATGCTTTCTGTTACCATGCTTGTACCCTTTGCACAGGTCAGCACAGCAGCCATCTGGGGCTGCATATCGGTGGGGAAGCCTGGATGCGGCTGTGTCTTTACAGTGGTGCTTACATAGTTGTCGCTGCCGATGACACGTACAGCGTCGTCAAACTGCTCAACCGTCGCGCCCATCTTCACGAGCTTCTGTGTGATAGGCTCAAGGTGCTTTGGAATAACATTCTTGATAAGGATATCGCTGCGGGTGGCAGCTGCAACTGTCATGAATGTTCCTGCTTCGATCTGATCGGGGATAACACTGTATGTGCTTCCGTGCAGCTTTTCCACGCCGCGGATCTTGATAACATCGGTGCCTGCACCGTGGATATCCGCACCCATGGAGTTGAGGAAGTTCGCGAGATCAACAACATGAGGCTCCTTGGCAGCGTTTTCGATGATGGTCAGACCCTCAGCCTTCGCCGCTGCTATGATACCGTTGATCGTAGCACCAACGGAGTTCTTGTCAAAATAGATCTGGTTGCCGATGAGGCGATCGGCAGAAAGGTTCACCATGCCGCCGTCGATGGTATATGTTGCACCGAGAGCCGCAAAGCACTTCAGATGCTGATCGATGGGACGATCGCCCAGATTGCAGCCGCCGGGCATAGAAACATGGGCCTCGTGGAAACGTCCCAGAAGCGTGCCGAGAAAATAGGAGGAAGCTCTCATGAGCTTAGCCTTCTCATAAGGCACAGGAACGTTCTTCAGCGTGCGTGGATCGATCTCGACAGTCGTCTTATTGATCATACGCACATTCGCGCCCATTTCTGATAATATCTGAAGAATAATAGTTACATCGCTGATATTAGGTATATTTTCGATAGTGCAGGACTCGTCAGAAAGAATAGCCGCAGTCAGGATAGCAACGACAGCATTCTTTGCACCGCTGATCACGACCTCACCGTGCAGCTTGTTTCCGCCCTTGATTACATACTTTTCCAAAGAAACACATCCCCTCGCCCCGTCCGAATTGCGGGACATTTTTATTTGTATTTTTTATATAAACACGATCCAAATGTGGAAGTATCTAACAAAATTGAGTATATAGTACACTCATACTTAATTATTATATCATATTAACCGTAAAATTTAAAGAGGTAGAGGCAAAAAAAGTTACAGTTTTTCTCTTTTTGTAACTTTCAACAAAAACCATGTTGAAAACTATACACATTTGGCAAAAGGCCGTCCCGGAATACACGGTCTTATCGCTTGTGCTGTATTATTATTGTCATGCTGAAACGAAATAATCTTTATGTATGAAAAAAGCAAAATTGGCATTGACAAAACGCAGAAATTATAATAAAATAAAAGAGTATTTTTACATCAAGAAAGGAAATGACACAATGGCAAAGTTAAACGAAAACTTTTTCAATCTGAAGAAGAATTATCTGTTCATCGATATCGCTAAGAGAATCAAGGCATATACCGCTGAGCATCCCGATGCAAAGCTCATCAGAATGGGCATCGGCGACGTAACTCAGCCTCTTGCTCCCGTGGTAGTTGAGGCTATGGAGAAGGCTTGCCGCGAGATGGGCGTGAAGGAGACCTTCCGCGGTTACGAGGACAGCGGTGCAGGCTACGACTTCCTGCGTGAGGCTGTATCTGCCTATTACAAGAGCTTCGGTGCGGATGTGCCCGCAGGTGAGATCCACATCTCCGACGGTGCCAAGAGCGACTGCGGCAACATCATCGATATCTTCGGAGAGGGCAACGTCGTTCTGGTAACAGACCCTGCATATCCTGTATATGTTGACTCCAACGTTATGAGCGGCAACAGCGTTCTGTACGCCGATTCCAACGAGGAGAACGGCTTTGCTGCAATGCCTCCCAAGGACATCAAGGTCGATCTTATCTATCTGTGCTCTCCCAACAACCCCACAGGCTCTGTGTACACAAAGGCACAGCTTAAGGAATGGGTGGACTACGCACTCTCCAATGATGCGATCATCATTTTTGACGCAGCATACGAGGCATTCATCACAGACACCGAGCTTCCCAGAAGCATCTATCAGATCGAGGGTGCAAGAAAGTGTGCTATCGAGATCTGCTCGCTCTCCAAGACAGCAGGCTTTACAGGTACACGCTGCGGCTATACCGTAGTTCCTGAGGATATCATACAGAAGAACAGCAAGGGCGAGGATGTTAAGATCGCTGATCTGTGGAACAGGCGTCAGGGCAGCAAGTTCAACGGTGTATCCTATCCTGTACAGCGTGGTGCGGAGGCCGTGTTCACTCCCGAGGGACAGAAGCAGACCAAGGCGACCATCGCATATTATCAGGAGAATGCACGCATGATCGCTGCTACCTGCGATGAGCTTGGCATCAGCTATACAGGCGGTATCAACTCTCCCTATATCTGGCTGAAGTGTCCCGAGGGCATGGGAAGCTGGGATTTCTTTGATTATCTGCTTAATGAGATACAGGTAGTCGGCACTCCCGGTGCAGGCTTCGGCAAGAACGGCGACGGCTGGTTCAGACTGACTGCATTCGGTACTCACGAGGCTACCGCAGAGGCTATGGAAAGACTTAAGGGCCTGCTGAAGAAGTAAGACGAAACACATAAAAACGACCTGAGAGGGATGACTTCTCAGGTCGTTATGTTTTGTCAGATGCTTTTGCTGAGTTCCATTTTTACGAGCGGCACCCAGTCATCCTCTGTCATCTTTTCTCCTGTCAGCTCAAAGCCGTGTCTTTTGTAGAAAGAGATGCCGCGGGTGTTGTATTCCAGTGCCCAGAGCTTGTCTGCGTGAAGCTCGCCGACGGCAAATTCCAGCAGCCTTGCCCCGATTCCCTGACCTTGGAACTGCGGCTCAACATACAGCTTTTCTATCTCATCGTCCGAAACGCGGATGATGCCTCTGACAACGCCGTCGTCGTATACGAATGTACTGCGTAACGCAGGTGATCCTTCGGCATATTCCGATGCCATTTCCACGACGTTCAGTTCGCCGAAGTAGAACGGGTCGTTATGGAAAAACGGGTAGAAATTCACTCTGTAATTTGTGATGATTATCTCAGCGATGCGGGATGCATCCGCTGCGGTGGCAGGTCTGATGTGTTCCATATCTCCTCCGGAAAATCTTGTTATTTGTAATTATAGATTAAATTTGTACGTATGTCAATGCAAATCGGGTGTCTTTTTGAAAAAGGTATTGACAAAATGATTTGTGTATGATATAATAACAAGTGTTATATAACAAATGTTATGAAAGAGGTGTTGAAATGCCGCCGAAGGCTCAGATAACCAGAGAAATGATCACCCGTGCGGGTCTTGAACTGATACGCAGTAGCGGAGCGGACGCACTTAACGTCCGCAGCGTTGCGGCAAAGCTGCATTGTTCCACACAGCCTGTAATGTACTATTTTTCTTCTGTGGAGGAGCTGAAGACCGAGATATACGCAGCAGCGGATGAATTCCACACCGGCTACATTATGGATGTGGATTTCACGGGCGATGACCCGATGCTTGGCATCGGATTGAAGTACATTAGTTTTGCACAGGAGGAAAGGCATCTTTTCCGCTTCCTGTTCCAGTCTGATAAGATCAGCGGCAGAGATTTTTATGCTCTCACGCAGAGCGAAGAGCTTGAGCCGATGTTTGCTGTTTTGCAGGAACAGGCGGGGATAACCGCACAGCAGAGCAGGGAAGCGTTTGCGGCACTGTTTATATCCGTGCATGGTATAGCGAGCCTGCTTGCCAATAACTCGATGGAGTACGATGAGAATTATTTTGAAAACGTTCTGACGAATGTGTTTATGGGCGTGATAGGTATGATGAAAGGCGGTAATGTATGAGAAAGTTTTATGAAAAGAGCGAGATATGGTTCGCAGTTATGTGGATAATCATCTATGTCGTCGGTGTGAGCGTGACAGACAGCATATCAGACATCATAGGAATACCTCATCTTATCACGGTGTTTTTCAGCATCGCGATATTTGCAGTGCTGCTGATGTTTATGAAAAAGAACGGTTTTATGGAGAAATACGGGCTGTGCGGGTTCAGCGGCAGCTATAAAGAATTCCTGTTCTTTATCCCGCTGATCGCAATTTGTACGGTGAATTTCTGGAACGGCGTAGAGATAGAAGGCACGTTGGGCGGATGTGTTATCACGGCGATCGCATTGGGTGTTGCAGGCATCGTGGAGGAGCTTATCTTCCGTGGGCTGCTGTTCGTGTGCATGAGTAAGACCAATGTGAAGAGTGCGGTGATCGTATCCTCGCTGACCTTTGGTTTCGGACATATCGTAAATCTGCTGAACGGTGCACCCGTATTCGGAACCGTGTGCCAGATAATATACGCCTGTGCGATAGGCTTCTGCTTCACCGTGGTGTTCTATGTGGGAAGGAGCCTCATCCCCTGTGCACTGGCACATTTTGCCGTCAATGCATCCAGCGGATTTGGCGCGGCTTCTGCGGATATGCAGACCTACCACATCATAGCAACTGTGTTCCTTACCGTGATATCCGCAGGCTACGGCGTCTGGCTGCTGGTAAGACACAACAAAAAGCTGAAAGTATAAAGATTTATAGCGTCATGAAAATGCAACAGCCGCCCCGTTTGGAGCGGCTTTTATATTATTTCTGCAGGAAAAAGTTGATGAGCTCGTGGCCAACGGGTCTGAATATGCCCGAAGCCTTAGCATGAGCCTCGTCGAATTTTTCGACGCCCTGAACGTCCCTTGTGCTGTCGTAGATGAGATAGGGAACAGGGTCAGCTGTATGAGTTTTCAGATCGAGAGGTGTGGGATGATCGGGGCAGATGAGGATACGGATATCCTCGCCGCTGAATGCCTCGAGAATCGGACCGAGCACAACTTCATCGATGATCTCAATAGCCTTTACCTTGTTCTCGACCTCTGCACGGTGACCGCATTCGTCGGGAGCTTCCATGTGAACATAAACGAAATCCGCTCCATCCTTCAGTGCCATGATGGCAGCGTCTGCCTTGCCCTTGAAGTTGGTGTCGATATAGCCTGTTGCACCATCGACCTCGATAACGTTCATGTCAGCGAATTTGCCAATGCCCTTGAGCAGGTCAACTGCGGAGATCATGGCACCGCTGACACCGTACTTTTCCTTGAAAGGAGTGAGCTCTGCACGCTTGCCTTCGCCCCACAGCCAGATGCTGTTTGCGGGACGCTTGCCACGTGCGATCCTTGCCTTGTTCACGGGATGATCCTTCAGCAGATCGTAGCTGCGTTTCATCATATCGATGAGCTTTTCTGCGTTGGGAGATGTGCTGAGATATTCTGTGATAACTCTGCCGCTGATGTCGTGGGGAGGTGTCATCTCGCCCACATCCAGTGTGCCGTTGTTCCAGATAAGGCAGTGGCGGTAGCTTACGCCACTGTAGAACCTGAACTCGTCGTTGCCGAAATTCTCCTGAACATACTTGATGAGCTCAGCAGCTTCAGCAGTGGAGATGTCATCGGAGCAGTAGTCGACCATCGTCTTTTTGGTGTAGTCATCCTCGTCGGAGAGTGTGACCAGGTTGCAGCGGAAGGATACATCGGTAGCCTTCATATCGATGCCGATGGAGCCTGCCTCCAGCGGAGAACGTCCTGTATAGTAAACGGACGGATCATAGCCCAGTACGGAGAGGTTAGCCACGTCGCTGCCGGGCTTCAGACCCTCACCCACCGTCTTTACCATTCCCACTTCTGATACCTTTGCGATGCGGTCCATGTTGGGCTTATCCGCCTTGCCCATGGGAGTTGTTCCACCGAGGTCCGCACGGGGAGTATCTGCCATGCCGTCGCAGAGAAGAACTGCGTATTTCATAATGATTGCCTCCTGAATATGTATTTATGTCGTTAATATTCTAACATAATTTCTGTTGGAATGCAATATGCTTATGAATTTTTTTCATCCGATATGTCAGAATCTGAAAAGCTCCTTTTCGTAGCGTTCCAGTGCATATTCAAACGCATCAAGGCTGTCGATGTTTGTGCTGCCGTTGTCCAGACGTGTATCGCAGTGCACGTCACGCTCGTCCCAGACAGCGTTTCTGAATGCGTCGATGAGATGCGGACATTTTTCGGATATGTGAAGTCTTCCTGCGGAAATGAGCCTGTTCGTCATGTTGATGCGGGTGTTTATCGGGCGTTTCAGAGCGTTGCGGACATCTATTTTCACGGCACTGCGGAAGCTCTTTACCAGAAGCTGCTCCGCACTGTCGCAGAAAGCGGCGGAAAGCGATCTGTAATGCTCTTTTTCGTGTGCAATGTATTCGCTGAAAGCACCGATGAGATCCTCTGCACTTCGGTTTTTCCTGTCGTAGTATTCTGACAGTACATATACGTTGCGGAAGCCTGCGTCAAAGCCCACGTGGCAGAATACGCTCGCACTTTTGTTGCCGCCGTAGTCCACGCCCACCACGGAAGTCATCAGCCTGTTTTCTGACAGATGACGGGACAGCGTTTCACTGCCGATGATACAGCGGTCGTCGAAATGCTCGTACACTCTGCCTTCGGCAGCCACCCATTTGCCGAGGATGAAGCGTTCATAGAACACGCCTGTGAATTCGGAGCAAAGAGCGTTCACGTATTCCTGAGGCAGGTGAGGATTGTCCTCCAGTGTGAATTTCAGCGACAGCAGATCGGGCAGTTCACGGTCGAGAAAATTCCGCTTCAGCCAGTGTCCCGGGTTGTCGGGATTCGTTGTGGCGAACAGCTTTGCTTCACTTTCCGAAAGACGTGACAGCAGCATTGAAAACAGATCCTCTCCGAAAAGCGAAAGCTCGTCACAGTACGCACCTTTAAGGGTCAGGCCACGCAGCTTGCCCTCAGCTCCGGCGTTTGAGGCTCCTTCGAGATATACCCGCCTTCCGAACAGCTTTGCCTCCTTTCGGGAGATGCTGTAGCTGAATTGTCTGCCGAAGACCTGCGACATCGGCTCCAGCACGTTCCTTTTCAGTGTGGTGAGAGTTTTACCTGCCATCAGATATGATTTATCCTTTGGCGATGACGCCACCCACAGCCCCCAGATGATCATGCTGATGTAGGTCTTTCCGCTTCGCACACTTCCTTCGAATATGTTTATTCGTTTCAGCCTGCCGTTTTTGAGCAGCGACAGTGCCTGCTTCTGTTTTTCGGAGAAATCATACATCCGTATCGACCTCCGAATATGCCTGGATGAGCTTTGCGAGCTTTTCTGTATCCTCGGACGATGAATTTTCCTCCACCATCTCAAAGACCAGTCTGAACACCTTTGCCAGCTTCTCCAGATCCTTTTCTGCGAGGGCGGTGATAAGCTCCTCGTCTGTTATCTTTCTGGCGAACATCTCGCCGAATTTAATGAATGAGCGGTTGTGCTTTGTGAAAAACTCAGCCGCCGATATCTTTTTTGCCATGCGTTACCTCCTTTGGTCATTGCGTGGATATCTCCACAGGGTAAGCATAGCAGGAAAGGGTGTGCAAAAATCTGCAAAGTCACACCATCTTCTCTCTCATTGCGGCGAGTATCTTCCGCTCCCGGCGTGACACCTGCACCTGTGTCATTCCGAGAATGGCAGCGGTCTGGCACTGGGTAAGATCTCTTTCGTATCTCAGCAGTATCAGCTTCCTGTCGCTGTCGGAAAGTTCCGCAAGGCATTGCCGCAGAGCAAGTCTGTCTATCAGTTTTTCTTCTCCCGACGGAGTGGGGATGTCGGGTGTGTTTTCGTCCTCGCCTGCCGAGGACAGGGAAAGCGGCGGGATTCCTGCTGCGATAGCTTCTGCGGCCTGCTCCTGGGATACCTCAAGCTCCCTTGCGATATCGGATATATGCGGCTCCTGCCCCTCGGCGATGAGCCTGTCCCGTACTCTTGCGGCCTTCAGCGAAAGCTCCTTCAGGCTCCTGCTGACTTTCACTGTGCCGCCATCCCTGAAAAGCCGCTTTATCTCGCCGAGTATCACCGGCACGGCGTATGTAGAAAAACACAATCCGCGTTCGTGGTCGAAGTTGTCGCAGGCTTTGACAAGTCCCATGCTTCCCGCGGCGAACAATTCGTCGTATTCGATACCACGGCCTCTGAAACGGTTTGCAAGAGAATGCACCAGTGGCAGATTGCTTTCTATGAATTCGTCACGGCACACGTTATTTCACCCGTCTGCTCAGCTTCTTTTCCATCGTAACTGTCGTGCCCTTTCCGACGCAGCTCTTTACACGCAGCTTGTCCATGAAGCTGTCCATGACGGAAAAGCCCAGTCCCGAGCGTTCTTCCTCCGCGGCAGTGGTAAAAAGCGGCGTCATAGCCTGCTCGATGTTTTCGATGCCGCTGCCCTTATCCCTGACGATTATCGTAAGAACATCGCCGCAGTACAGCCGCAGGGTCATCTCCACTGTTCCCGTAGCGTTGCGGTATCCGTGGACTATGGCGTTTGTCACAGCCTCGGAAACGGCTGTTTTTATCTCGCCCAGCTCCTGCACGGTCGGATCGCACTGCGATGCAAACGCCGCTGCCACAGAGCGTGCAAAGCTCTCATTCACCGAGAGCGACAGAAATCGTATCTTCGTTTCGTTGAGTGTTTCTTTTCTCATACCTTTACTCCTTCCGCAAGCAGTCCTGCAAGACCCGAAAGCCTTATCACCGCCGCTATATCAGGTCTTGCGTTCTTTATGATGATATCTCCGCCTACCGCCTGAACTGATCTCAGCCTGCCGAGTATCAGTCCGATGCCCGAGCTGTCCATGAACCCCACCTGTCCGAGATCCAGTATCAGCATTTCGGGGCGTGAGTGTGCGATCACCTCGTCAAGCTGAGCACGCATATTCCGTGCGGTGTGGTGGTCGATATCTCCGCAGAGTGCTGCGGTTATGCGTCTGCCGTCGTTGTACAGCTTTACCATTACGGTTCCCCCTTTGTTTTTGTCATGAGGATATATTACCACCAGCACAATGAAAAACCTGTCGCTATACCGCAGTGAAAAATGCTGTTTTACCGACGTCGGGAACTGAATTTGCCGTGAAAGGACGAAAGCCCGTGCAGATGGCGGAAATACCCGGAAAAATGCAAGAAATAAGGATGAATATTTGGTGAAATATACTTGATTTATGGCCGTGTTTGATGTATAATCAACTCGTAGCTTAGTATATTTAAGTGTGGAATGTGTGCGTGAGAACGCTTCTGATATAAGTCTGAGAAAGGAACTGACATGAGCGATAAACTGAATGTCTGTCTTATGAACGATTCGTTTCCGCCGCTTATTGACGGTGTGGCGAATGCGGTCGTCAATTATGCCTCGGTGATCTCCGGTTTTGCGTCTGCGACAGTCGTGACGCCCGAATATCCCGACGCCTGCGATGATCATCCCTTTCCTGTGGTGAGATATAAGAGCATGCCCATCACAGAAAAGCTGTGCGGTTACCGTGCAGGATATCCGTTCAGCTCAAGCAAGCTGGAGATGCTGGGTAACGCAGGCTTTGACATCATACACAGCCACTGCCCGTTTTCGTCCACGGTCATGGCGAGAACGCTGCGTGAAAAGGCAAATGTTCCGATAGTGTTTACATATCACACGAAATTCGATATAGACATCAACCGTGCCTTGTCCAACAAGCTGCTGGCTGATTCTGCGATAAAGCTGGTGGTATCCAATATCGAGGCGTGCGACGAGGTGTGGACGGTAAGCCGCGGTGCAGGCGAAAACCTCAGGAGTCTCGGCTATGAGGGCGATTACTATGTCATGGAAAACGGCGTGGATTTCCCCTGCGGCATGGCAAGCAGGGAGGCAGCAGAGGCACTGCGTGCAAAGTACGGTATAGCTGCCGATATGCCTGTTTTCATGTTTGTGGGACGTCTTCTCTGGTATAAGGGGATTCGTCTTATCCTTGATGCACTGAGGATGCTTTCGGATAAGGGTATACAGTATCGTATGCTCATCGTCGGCGACGGTGCGGATCGTGCGGAGATGGAAGCGTATGTGGATGAACTGAAGCTGCGTGACAGCGTTATCTTCACAGGTGCTGTGTTCGATCGCGAGGAGCTGAGAGTGTTCTATACAGCGGGTGATCTGTTCCTGTTCCCGTCCCTTTATGACACCAACGGAATCGTGGTGCGTGAAGCGGCTGCCTGTGGTGTAGGCTCGCTGCTTATCGAGGGAAGCTGTGCCGCTGAAGGTATCACCCACGGCAGGACAGGTATCCTTACAAAGAATGATTCTGCATCCATCGCTGCCGAGCTTGAATTTGCGGCGTCGCATCTCGATGAGGTGCGTCAGATAGGACAGAATGCCATGAACGAGGTGTATATCTCGTGGGAGACCGCGGTGAAGCGTGCATATGACAGATATCACACCGTTATCGAGAACGTGAAGTCGGGAAGGACCCACAGGCAGGAGGGCATACTTTCCGAAGATTTCTTCCTGATGATGGACCGCATAACTGATAGTATCCAGAGCTTCCGAAGCATCCCTGACAACATCAGGAGCATCCCCGATAACCTGCGGGAAACTAAGGATAACCTGCTGGAGAACGGCAAGCGTATCAGCGACAACATCCGTGAAACACGAGAGAACTGGCTGGAAAGCGGAAAGCGTATAGGAGATAATCTCCTTGAAAGCGGCAGACGCTTAGGCGACAAGCTGCTTCACAAGGATGATGACGAATATTCGGAATAAAAAAGAGACGCTGTTCATCTGAACAGCGGCTTTCCGTATAGGGGAAGTCCGGAAAAAGTAAAATTGGGGAAAACGAAAAAACAAGGAATAAAAGGGGACGTTTTGTGTCCTGCCTTCTGTTATCATTATATCAGGATAAATGTGCTGTTGTACGGACAATTAGACCGATATGAAAAAATCTCCCGTACCACTTGATTTATTAGCAAAAAAATGTTAAAATATATCTGTATATTTTATACTTTATTTTATTTTGTTTTCGGAGGAGCCGCAATGGTAATCAAAACCTTTTACATCAACCAGGAAAAGACAGCCTATGTAAAGGCGTATATGCTGGATAACATCTCGGGACTTGCCTTTTGTGAAAAGCGTCCTGCGGTCATCATCTTCCCCGGCGGCGGATACGAGTTCTGCTCCGACCGTGAGGGTGAGCCTATCGCAATGCAGTACCTCGCAGAGGGCTACAACGCTTTCGTTGTTAACTACACTGTAAATGCAAAGTTCCCCACCTCTCTTATCGATGCGGCGTATACCTTCTACAAGGTGCGTATGCGTGCTGAGGAGTTCGGCGTTGATAAGGACAAGCTGGCTGTTCTGGGCTGTTCTGCAGGCGGACATCTCGCAGGCTGTCTTGCGACCATGTGGAGCGATACACAGATCGTAAAGGCGATAGGCTGTGAGCCTGCCGATCTTCGTCCGAATGCTGCGATCCTCTGTTATCCTGTCATCAGCGGTGTTACTGCACCTCATGAGGGCAGCTTCAGAGTGCTTCTCGGCGACGAGGCGAGCCGTTCCGATCTCAGCCGTCTTTCTCTTGAGAACAGAGTTACTCCCAAGACACCTCCCGTATTCCTGTGGGCGACCGCAAACGATGACTGTGTGCCTGCACATAACTCTCTTGTTATGGCGAAGGCATGTATCAGCAATAAGGTGCCTGTGGAGCTTCATATGTATGACGAGGGCCCTCACGGACTTTCCACCTGCGACAAGGCAACAGGCTGGCATGAGAGCTTCTATCTTGATAACTGCCGCCGCTGGATAAAGCTGTCCGTTGAGTTCCTCAACAAGTACATGAACGTATGAAAAAACCTTCCATGATAATCTTCGATTACGGTCAGACACTGGCTTACGAGCCGGGGTTTGATCTTGTGCGAGGATATGATGAGCTGCAAAAGCACATAATCAGGAATCCCGATAATGTCACTGCCGCCGAACTCAAACAGTTCGGCGACAGGATATTTCAGATGCGTTGTGATGTGCTGCATACGGGTTATGAGCCGCATGAGCATCAGGGCATCCGTGCGACATTGGAGTATTACGGCATTGAGCTTGACGTGGATATCGCAGAAGCGGAACGCATCATCTGGGACAATACCGCCATCGGCGAGATAATGCCGCATGCCGATACGCTTCTGAAATATCTGGAGGACAACGGTATCCGCTGCGGTGTCATCAGTAACATCGGATGGTCGGGCAAGGCTCTTTCTGACAGACTGAACAGATTGTTCCCCGATAATAAGTTTGAGTTCATCATAGCGTCCAGCGAGTATGGAATCCGCAAGCCTGACAGGCTGATATTTGATATCGCACTGCGTAAGGCAGGACTTCCTGCTTCGGAGGTGTGGTATTGCGGGGACAGCATCAAGAACGACGTACATGGAGCAATATCAGCCGGAATGACCCCCGTGTTGTATGAGCGTCACATGGATGGTGGAATGCCCCATGACAACAGTACACTTTACGATAGCTGCGAATATCTGCACATCCATGACTGGTGCGAATTGATCGATATACTGAAAAATACGCAGGAGGCAGCACTATGACTGAGCACGTCGGTTATTCGCATATCGATGACAGGTTTGGCTTCTGTGCCAAGGGCACCTTCCGATGCCCGAAGAAGAAAGAGCCGCTTATGCTTGCTATCGTTGCGATGGTGTATACGGCATGGCTGGTGATCGTTGTCGTCAATGCGGTCATCGTTCTTTCGCGTGACAATACCATGCCGATATTTGACCCCGACAGAACGCTGGAGGATTTTTTGCCTACGGTGGATCTTGTAATTGTTATAATAACCGTGCTGCTTCTTGTTCTGCTGACTATTGCGGCGGTGATTGCCGTGATCATAATCACAAGCGGCAGAGAATACACCTATTTCGCTGATGAGATAAAGATGGTCATCACTGATTCCGACGGCAACAAAACAGTGTTTGAATATAAGGACATAATGTCCGTTAAATACGAAAGACTCACTCTGTTCACAAGAAGAGATCGCGGATATGATGTGTATATCGAAACCAGATACCGCACCCACAATTATCAGTATATCTATTCCAAAAACAAGCTGTTCCGCCAGGAAAAGGACACCCCGTTCTTTATCCTTGAGGAGCGTGCAGGTCTGAAAAAACGCAGATATACCGACGAGATGGGCACATGATCCTTAAACAGGAGTACATATATGGACCGAATCACATGGCTCTTTTTTGATATGGGCGGTACGATCATTGACGAGACTGCTGCATGGGACGACAGGATACGCCGTACCTGCGAAAAGCACGGCATTCCCGAGGAGGATTTCCGTGCCGTAATGACAGAAGCGGCAAGGAACAATCAGATGGAATATTTCTCGGCACTTTCGCATTTTGGTATCTGCGAGCGTGAAAAATGGAACAGTGCTCCCGAGATAGCTTATCCCGATGCAAGATCAGTGCTTGAAACGCTGAAGGAACGTGGATATCGGCTGGGTATAATTGCAAATCAGGCTCTTGATGCCCGCGACAGATTGAAGAGATTCGGTCTGTATGAGCTTTTTGAGGTCATCGTCATTTCGCAGGAACAGGGTGTTTCGAAACCGTATCACGCGATATTTCTGGATGCTCTGTACAAAGCACAGAGCACCGCAGATAAATGCATGATGATAGGCGACAAGCTGACCAATGACATCGCTCCTGCCAAGACACTTGGTTTCAGGACCGTCTGGATAAAGCAGGAGTGGGGCGGAATGCAGACGCCATGCACGGATGAGCTTACGCCTGATTACACTGTGGGTTCTCTTGCGGAGCTGTTGGAGGTGCTGAAATGAGTGAAAAAAGCAAGGCTGTGAAGACAGGTTCGGTGATAGCACTGATCGCTTTTATCCTTTCGTTTGTTCCGTATCTGCTCATTCTGGGTTTTGGCATATATTCCGCAGTTGACGGTCTTACATTCTTTTCGCAGACCAGCTATGGGATGGATGCATTTCTGACCACAGTGTGGTTTATTGTCTACTTGTTCTATCCCGTGCCATTGTTCTGTCTGGTGTATCAGATATGCTGGCTTATAAGGCGTAAGCATAAGGCGGTCCCGCTTAAGACGTACATACGCAATTGTGCGATAGTATATGCGGTCCTGCTGGTGATAGTATGCGTGATTGGCGTACCGTGGCTTGATATGATCTGAATATTGACGAGTGCGGCGGATGCTTTCCGGGTACTTGACAAGATAAATAAACTATGATAATATAAGGTTAGTTAGACAAAGCTAACCAAGAAAGGAACGACATAAACATGAAAACACCATTTGTAACAAAGGAACAGGTAGAGGAGATAGTAAAGACATATCCCACACCGTTCCACATCTACGATGAAAAGGCTATCCGTGAGAACGCACGTGCACTGAAGGCTGCTTTCTCCTGGAACAAGGGCTTCCGTGAGTATTTTGCGGTTAAGGCTACTCCTAATCCTTTTATCCTCAAGGTCCTTCAGGAGGAGGGCTGCGGCTTTGACTGTTCCAGCTACACTGAGCTTATGATGAGCGATCAGGTCGGCGGAAAGGCACATGATATCATGTTCAGCTCCAATGCAACTCCCGACGAGGACTTCCTGCTGGCTCACAAACTGGGTGCCATCATCAATCTTGACGACTTCACACACATTGATGTCCTCGACAAGCTGACGGGTATTCCCGAGACCATCTGCTGCCGCTATAATCCCGGCGGAGAGTTCAAGACAGACGGCAGCCCCAATGTAATGGACACTCCCCGTGACGCAAAGTATGGCTTCACACACGAGCAGATAATCGAGGGCTACCGCATCCTCAAGGAAAAGGGTGCAAAGAAGTTTGGTATGCACGCATTCCTCGCATCCAACACACTGACAAATGATTACTACCCCACACTGGCAAGAATCATGTTCCGTGCTGCTGTTGAGATCAAGGAGAAGTCCGGCGTAGAGCTGAGCTTCATCAACCTCTCCGGTGGAGTAGGCATTCCCTACAAGCCCGATCAGCCTGCCAATGACATCGCAGTGATCGGTGCAAAGGTAAAGGAAGCGTATGAGGAGATCCTCGTCCCCGCAGGTATGGGCGACGTAGCCATCTTCACAGAGCTTGGACGTTTCATGCTGGCTCCCTATGGTCACCTTATCGCAAAGGCTATCCGTGAGAAGCATATCCACAAGGAGTATATCGGACTGGACGCCTGTGCAGCTAACCTCATGCGTCCTGCTGTCTACGGCTCCTACCATCACATCACCGTTCTCGGCAAGGAGAACGCAGAGTGCGATCATATGTACGATGTGACAGGCGGTCTGTGTGAGAACTGCGATAAGTTCGCTATCGACAGAATGCTGCCGAAGATCGATATCGGCGATTATGTGGCTATCCACGACACGGGTGCACACGGCTTCTCCATGGGCTATAACTACAACGGTAAGCTGAGAAGTGCGGAGCTTCTGCTGCGTGAGGACGGCAGCGTAAAGCTCATCCGTCGTGCGGAGACACCTGAGGATTACTTCAGAACGTTTGATTTTGCGGGCGGCAAGTTTGAGGTATAATTGAATAGAAATGCTCCCTGTCATTTTTGTGGCAGGGAGTAACTCTTATTAAGCAACATCAAGCAGTCTTTCGTTGACTCTATTTGTGATTTTAATATAATACTTTAGTTCTTCGTCATTGAACTCTGTATTGTCAAGTTTGTTGAGCTTATCCATCGCATCAGTATACTTGCTCAGATATTCTGTATATTCCAAGAGTAATGTCATATCATTAGGCGAAGCGTTGTATTTTTCCATGAAAGTACAATATTCATTCATTAAAGCTTCGTAGCTGTCGAGCGCATCTTTCACTTCGGGTCGAATTCCGTTTGAAGGAGTGCTGTTTTCAATGGAAGAAGATTCTGTTGGCTGTGGTTCAGTAATAGAAGCAACAGGGGTCGTTATCTCTGGACTTTCAGTTGTCGAATCAACTGTGGGCTGATTATCAGATTTGTCTGCTTCATGGATTGAAATACTAATGGTATTGAAACCTTCATAGGCAATATGTATCTTATTACCGTTTTCATCTTTAGCAGAGTAGTATTCTTCTCCTTTGTTGTAGTCAATATTAAATCCGTTAGCGATGCATTTTTCGATATAGGAGTGATAATCATTTAGTGAAACATCGCATATATAGGCGTAAAATTGCGACGAAGAGTCAACGGTTATTTTTCCCGTTGTTGAATTGGGCTTTGGTATCAGCAGGGACAATCCTAAGGTCGGCCAAATGATATTTTCGCGTTCTTTGGGTGGATGTAGATCAATAAAGAATATATCATCGTAAGTTGCAATTCTAAGTGATAATTCATATCCCTCTGAATTATATGCATTATAAGAGTCGTTGCTTTCGCTTGCTTCAACGGTAAATCCTTTTTCTTTACACATGTTCTTATATTCTTCAAATTCACTTGTTGAAGAAAAGTTGATTTCTGCTGAAAAAGCGGTATTATAATCGAATGATATTTCTCCTTTTTTGGCATTCGGAACTGGCAGAACAGCACTTAGGCCAGAAGTAGGCCATTCCAAAGTTTTTCTGGTTTCGCAAGAAGTAAACAATAACAGCGTAGATAATGCAATGGCAATAGCTTTTGTTTTTTTCATTTTCTTGTCCTCCTGATTGTCATTTGAATATATAGGAACTATTCTTCCTATAATTATACCACTTAACCTCCTATTTGTCAAGCGGAATAGGAAGTATAATTCTTGTATAAGGCTATTAGGAGGAGCGGTAATGCTTGTTTTTGATTTCAGGGCTATCGGTAATAAGCTGCTTGCGATACGCAAAAGGGTGGGGCTGACACAAAGCGAGGTTGCTGAATCGGCAAATCTTTCGGACAGAACTTATGCAGACATTGAGCGTGGAACGGTTAATATGCGAATAGAAACCGTATTGAAAATTTGTGAAGCACTACACATTACACCTGATGTTGTGTTAACAGAAAATAATCCAAACTTAGCGGTTAAGCAAGCAGAACTTTTTGAAGAGTTAGAACAATGCAGTGTTCAGCAGAAAGAAACTGCACTTGAGTTATTGTCGGTCTATCTCAGATCGATCAAGTGATTATACGGAGATACATCATGCAACTTCTATTCACCATTGACAGGAAAGACTACGACGAGGCTTGGGCACACTCAAAGCGTCCATCCATAAGAGCGGTCATCTTCAAGGGCGACAAGCTCGCCATGGTGTACAGCGTCCGTGACAAGTATTACAAATTCCCAGGCGGCGGTATGGAAGAGCATGAGGAGCATCATTCCACCCTCATCCGTGAGGTGAAGGAGGAGGTCGGTCTGAACGTCATTCCGTCCTCGATAAAGGAGTTCGGTGAGGTAGTAGTTCTGCGGAAGAGCGACATTTTTGAGAACACCGTGTTCGAACAGGAGAGCTTCTATTACTTCTGCGACACCGAGGAAGCTGCGGGTGATCAGCATCTTGACGATTACGAGGCAGATGCGGGCTTCGAGCTGCGTTATGTGTCGATAGAGGAAGCGATACGTGTCAATGACATGAACACCATTGCGAAACACATCGATATGCTTGAGCGTGAAAGCAGTGTGCTGAAGCTGCTTGTTGAACGAAATCAATAGTTGTAACGGCAGGAAAATATCCTGCCGTTTTTATATGCGAAATTGTATCATTTTTTCCTTGATTTATTTATGTATTTATAGTATAATATATACTAGATTATTATGGGCAAGTGTTTGTACCATGGAATACGGAGGACATTATGGATAACTTTATTCAGATAGACATCTACACTTCATCTGCTGCGATAGACGGCATCACAGGTGCACTTACAGACTACGGAATCACCGGCTTCATCATCTGCGACAGTGCGGATTTCGAGGATTTTCTCGCTGATAAGGACGCCAACTGGGATTATGTGGACGATGAACTGATGGGTCTTAAGACAGTGGAGCCGCACATCACTATCTATGTTCACGACAATGCACAGGGTGCGGAGATGAGTGCAGCCATCAAGTCCCTTATCGAGGAGTACAAGGCTAACAACGCGGATGGTTACTACGGCGATATCCGCATGGAATACGCAAATGTAAAGGAAGAGGACTGGGCTAACAACTGGAAGAAATACTACAAGCCCTTCCGTGTCGGCAAAAGCCTTGTGGTGAAGCCCTCGTGGGAGGATGTTGAGGCACAGGACGGCGACAAGATACTGGAGATCGACCCTGCGTCCACCTTCGGCACAGGTCAGCATCACACAACAAAGCTTGTGATGGAAACTCTGGAGAACGTTATCAACGGCGGCGAAAGAGTGCTGGACCTCGGCTGCGGAAGCGGTATACTTTCCATCGCGTCAATGCTTTTCGGCGCAAGTGAGATAACCATGTGCGATATCTTCGAGAACGCCGTGAAAACAGCCTCTGAAAACGTGGAGAAGAACCACATCTCCGCCGATAAATATAAGGCGTATTGCGGTAATGTCATCGAGGATGAGACTCTCTGCGAGAAGATCGGAACCGGCTATGACGTAGTGTGTGCGAACATCGTTGCGGATGTTATCATCGGTATGAGCGGCATATTTGCACGCTTCATGAAGCCCGATGCACAGCTCATCGTTTCGGGCATCATCGACGAACGTCTGGATGAGGTGCTGGCTGCTCTGAACGAGAACGGTTTTGCAGTTGTATCTCAGGAGAACGAAGAGGGCTGGAACTGCATACTTCTGAAGAGAGCATAATATCAGAATGTGAAATTTCCGCATATACTGCCGTAAGGAGGCGGTATATGTGGAGTTCCTGTATGTAATGACGTGGATGTTCCTGTCGATATTCGGGCTCGTGATGCTGCTCAGATGTGCGGCAGAGGAGCTTTTCAGGGACAAACGTAATGACAAGGATAAACGATAAGCGAAAGGGGGTATACTCATGGCAGACAACGACCTTATCTCCATCCGTGGAACGGTGGAGGATATCGTGTTCTACAACGAGGATAACGGGTATGTCGTTCTTGATATGGACTGCGATAATGTGCTGGTGACTGCCGTGGGTATGCTGGGCGACGTCCACGAGGGCGAAGAGCTTACCCTTTATGGCGACTATATCAACTCCCCGAAATACGGACGTCAGTTCAAAGCAGAGGTGTTCGAGCGTTCGCTCCCGAAGAGCAAGGAAGCGATACGCAAATATCTTGGCTCCGGCGTTATCGCGGGAATAGGTCCCTCCACCGCAAAGAAGATAGTGACGGTCTTTGGTGATGATACGCTTGATATACTGGAGAACGATTCCGTAAAGCTGTCCTGCATCAAGGGCATCACAACTGAGCGCGCCATTTCCATCGGCAAGGAGTTCAACAAGATAACAGGCCTGCGTAAGGCGATGACATATTTCTCGAAATACGGCATCCAGCCCATCACCGTTGCCGCCGTTTGGAAGATGTACGAAGGCAGGACGATGGAGGTCATAAAGGAAAACCCCTACATCCTGTGCGAAAACGGCATTGATGTTCCTTTTCGTGAGGCGGACAGGCTGGGCGAGTCGCTCGGTATTCCCCGAAACAGCGAGGAACGTGTGCTGGCAGGCATTATCTGGTGCCTCAGGGTAAACGCTGCAAACGGACACACCTGCGTCAGGGAGATATCACTGACGGATACTGTATGCTATGAGCTTGAGATATCAGAGGATATCTTCTGGGATGCTCTGCGTATTGCGGAGAGCAGAGGAGATATCGTCCTTGACGACAAATACGACGACCGTTTCGTGTTTCTGACGGAATACTATAACGCCGAGTGCTTCATCGCAGAAAAGCTGGCGGAGATGATAAAACGCAACGACTGCGGCAACATAAACTATGCCGATGAGATAGCCGCCATCGAATGGACGGAGGGCATACAGTACGAGGAGCTGCAGCGTGAGGCGATAAACGGCAGCATGAATAATCATGTGTTCATTCTCACAGGTGGCCCCGGAACGGGAAAGACCACCACTCTCAATGCGATAATCTCGCTTTGCAAGCAGCGTGGGCTGAAAGTTAAACTGGCGGCACCCACAGGCAGAGCGGCAAAGCGTATGGCTGACCTTACAGGGTCACCTGCACAGACGATACACCGTCTGCTGGAGGTGGATTTCGGCTCGGGCGGACATGGCTTCAAACGCTGTGAGGAAAATCCGTTATCCTGTGATGTGCTGGTCATCGACGAGATGTCCATGGTAGATACGCTGCTGATGAGCTCACTGCTGAAGGCGGTAAAGAGCCGCACAAGGCTTATACTGGTCGGCGACAGCAATCAGCTTCCATCGGTGGGAGCGGGAAACATCCTGCGGGACCTTATCGCAAGCGGCCGCGTGCCGATGGTGGAGCTTAAGGAGATCTTCCGTCAGGCAGCGGAGAGCCTTATAGTCACCAATGCCCACAGGATAGTAAGAGGCGAGATGCCTGTTCTGAGCGACAGGAAGAATGACTTTTTCTTCATGCCGACAGAAAGCGAAGAGGAGACCCTCCGCCTTGTAATCGAGCTGTGCAAGACAAGACTTCCGAATACATACGGCTATTCCGCAATAGAGGATATACAGGTGCTGTGCCCGTCGAAGATAGGAACAGTGGGTACACAGAGCATCAACCAGTCACTGCAGCTTGCACTGAATCCGCCGTCACGCAGCAAGCAGGAGCTGAAGTATTTCAATCAGCTTTTCCGTACGGGCGATAAGATAATGCAGACCAAGAATGACTACGATGTCGAGTGGCGGAGAGGTGCGGAGAAATCCCATGGTATCTTCAACGGAGATATCGGGATCGTCCGCAGTGCCGACAGGGCAAACGACCGTCTTGAGGTGGATTTTGACGGACGTATCGCAAATTATGATACAGATATGCTCAAGCGAGTGGAACACGCTTATGCGGTGACGATACATAAGAGCCAGGGCAGCGAATACCCTGCTGTGATAATCCCCCTGCCCAACGGCATGGATAAGCTCACATACCGCAATCTGCTATATACCGCAGTGACGAGAGCAAGAAACATACTTATAGTGATCGGCTCGCCGAGAAAAGTGCAGAGCATGGTGGAGAATGACCGCCGTATGCTGAGGTACTCATGTCTGAGACCGATGCTGGAGGATCATTTTGTATAAGCTGAGGGAGATACGCAGAACGATGTTGTCCATGCTCCTACCGAACCGCTGTCCGTTCTGCGATGACATTATCGGAGCAAAAGAATACTGGTGTGAAAAGTGCTACCGCGATCTTCCGTTTCTCAGCAAGATGCCTGCGGCACCGAAGCATCTGGACGGGCTGTATTCCTGCTGTGACTACAAGGATGGTGTGCGGCTTGCAATACACCGCATGAAGAACGGATATTACAGCTACGCTCCCGAAGCATTTGCCGTGCTGATGACGGAGCTTTCGGGAGACATCACCGACAGGATAGATGTGGTGACTTCCGTGCCGTGTTCGCTCAAACGCAGGCTGGAGCTGGGGTACGACCACACTGCGATGATAGCAAAAGACATCTCTTCCCGCAGAGGATATCCTTACAGGCGGCTGATGAAGGTCACCAAAAACAAACGTGAGCAGAAGAAGCTTAATTACATCCAGCGTGCCGAAAATGCTCGTAATTCGTATGAAATCCTCGACAAAAAGTATATTGAGGATAAAAATATACTGATCGTTGATGATGTATCCACAACAGGAGCTACATTATCCGCTGCAGCAGATAAGCTGAAGGCGGCGGGTGCATCAAGGGTATACGCACTGACCTTTGCAAAGGTGCGTTTTTCCAGACCGTCTGCGGAATATTTCGTCCGCATCACAGAAAAAGCGGCAAGAACGTATAAGAAGGAACGATGATATGACGACTAAGATAACTGCCGCCGAAATGGCGGAGCAGAGAGAATATATGGCGAAGGTCGCTCAGCTCAATGCACAGCGAGAGCGTCCGCCGATAGCACACGTTCACAGCTTTGGCTGCCAGCAGAATGTCAGCGATGGCGAGAAGATAAAAGGTATGCTTGCTGAGATGGGCTATGGCTTCACGGGAAGTCCCGAGGGGGCAGAGCTTGTGCTGTTCAACACCTGTGCCGTGCGTGAGAATGCAGAGGACAGGGTGTTCGGAAATATCGGTGCACTGAAGAAGGCGAAGAAGGAAGCTCCCGATATGATCATCGGTGTGTGCGGATGCATGGTGCAGCAGGAGCATATCACCGAAAAGATACGCCGTAGCTTTCCGCACGTGAATGTTATATTCGGCACTCATGTGCTTCACACTATGCCGAAGATAATATACGATGCACTCACCACCCGCAAAAAGCAGATATCAATTCCGCAGTGTGACGGAGTCATCGCAGAGGGAATACCGCTTCGCAGGGAGAGCACACTGAAGGCAAGCGTGCCGATAATGTACGGTTGTAACAATTTCTGCACTTATTGTATCGTGCCGTATGTGCGTGGGCGTGAGCGTTCGCGTGATATGGAGGATATCCTTACGGAGTGCAGGACGCTCGTGAAGGATGGCTGTAAGGAGATACTCCTGCTTGGACAGAACGTTAACTCCTATGGCAAGGATATAGGACACAGCTTCCCCGAGCTGCTCAGACGCATCAATGATATCGAGGGTGAGTTCCGCATCTCATACATGACGAGCCACCCGAAGGATGCCACGAGGGAGCTTGTGGATACCATAGCAGCCTGTGAAAAGGTGACACGTCATTTCCATCTGCCTGTGCAGAGCGGAAGCAACCGAATCCTGAAGCAGATGAACCGCGGTTACACCAGAGAGCACTATCTGGTGCTGATAGATTATGTCAAGGAGAAGCTGCCGGATGTCGCACTGACATCGGATATCATAGTAGGCTTCCCCGGCGAAACATATGAGGATTTCTGTGAAACGCTGAGCCTTATACAGCAGGTGGGATATGACTCGCTCTTCACCTTCATATACAGCCCCCGCAAGGGAACAAAGGCAGCGGAAATGCCTGACCCCATCTCTGCCGATGAAAAGGGCAGATGGTTCAGGGAGCTGCTTGAGGTGCAGCAGAATATCGGCTGCAGCAGCTACAAAGACTATATCGGCAGGACGCTGCGTGTACTGTGCGAGGGTGAGGGAAGAACTGACCCGACGCTGCTCACAGGAAAGAGCAGACAGAACATCATAGTTGACTTTGACGGCGACAGGTCGCTTATCGGCAGCTTCGTCGACGTTGAGATAACCCATGCACTTGCGTGGGCATTAAAAGGAAAAATAAAGTAAAAGGAGATAATTATCATGGACGTTATTGAACTGGCAAGACAGCTTGGAAAGGCTATTCAGGAGGACGAGCGTTACATCGCTTATGTAGAGGCAAGCGGAAAGAACGACGCGGACGAGGGCTTACAGCAGCTCATCGGCGAGTTCAATCTTATCCGTCAGAACCTCATGATGGAGCAGAGCAAGCCCGAGGAGTCTCAGGATGCTGAAAAGATCGCTGATCTCAACGCAAAGATGCACTCCGCATACAATGCAGTAATGACCAACGAGAACATGGCAGAATACACCATGGCAAAGGCAGGTATGGACAAGATGATGGGCCAGGTGAACACTATCCTTACAGCGGCAATTCAGGGTGATGATCCTATGACCTGTCCTGCAGAAGCTGCTCACACCTGCTCCGGCAGCTGCGGTACCTGCGGCGGCTGCGGATGATTTTAAGCATACGACCACGTCGTATCTGACGTCTTTTCGGTTCTGATCACCGCTGGCTGCGTTATAACTCCTTGACGGGCAACAAGCCCGCCTGCGTCGTTATGTCTTGCCATCGGCGATCATCTTCCGAAAAGCCTGTCAGACCCGTCGTGCCCGTAAGCTTCATGTGTATGGATATAATAATATGCAGATCGCATTCCGTTAGATCAGGAATAGCGTGAGAAAGGAACGTGAAACATGGCACAGGAAACAGAAAAGATTTCCCCGATGCTGCGACAGTATCTGGATATCAAGGAGAAGTACAGTGAATATATCCTGTTCTTCCGTCTGGGAGATTTTTACGAGATGTTCTTCAGCGATGCAGAAACTGTATCGAGAGAGCTGGAGCTGGCTCTTACGGCAAGAGCAGGCTCGCCCATGTGCGGCGTTCCTTATCACAGCAGCGAGGTATACATAAAAAAGCTTATCGATAAGGGTTTCAAGGTAGCCATCTGCGAACAGATGAGCGACCCTGCCACCACCAAGGGGCTTGTGGAGCGTGACGTTATCCGTCTGGTGACCGCAGGCACTGTTATCGAGGCAAGCATGCTCAGCGAGGAGACCAACAACTACATCGCCTGCATCTGCGTCGAGAGTAACGAAAAGCGTGCGGCACTGGTATTTGCGGATATCTCCACAGGCGAGGTGCACGTATTTGAGAAGAACGGCAGGATGATGGAGCAGGAGATCATCTCCGAGCTTTCACGCTTCGATCCCGTGGAACTGCTTATTGAGGATGGTTTCCTTTCGCTGAAGGAGGCTAACGCCTTTGTGCGTGACCGCCTGAAGAAGTGTATGTGTGAGCATCTGGACAGCTCCGAATTCGACGGCGATGACACAGGTATCATTACTGCACAGTTTGAGGTGGAATCCGAGGAGGAGCTTGGTATTTCGTCCATGCCCGTTGCGAAGCGTGCACTGTGTGCGATGTTCCGCTATTTCGGCGAGACCCAGAAGGCTACGGTCAAGCGTTTCGTCACGATCAAGATACATTCCGCAGGCGAGTTCATGGAGCTTAATCTCACCACACGCCGCAACCTTGAGCTTACGGAAACGATGCGTAACAAGGAACGTAAAGGCTCACTGCTGTGGGTGCTGGACAAGACTGTCACATCCATGGGCAAGCGTCGCCTGAAGACATGGCTGGAGCAGCCGCTGATAAATGCGGCTGAGATACTCCGCCGCCACGATGCTGTGGACAAGCTGGTGAGAGATCCCTCTGTGCTGTATGATATCCGCGAGGCTCTGAACGGTATTTACGACATCGAACGACTTATGACGCGTGTCATGTACCGCTCCGCATCGCCCCGTGATCTGTATGCACTGGGTCAGACCTGCGGCAGGCTGCCGCTTGTCAAGGAGTGCCTTGGCAGGGTGGATTCTCCGCTCATAAATTCGCTTAATGTGCGTATCGATGCATTGGTGGATGTTGCGTCCCTTGTGGAGAACGCCATAAAAGACGAGCCGCCCCTTACGCTTAAGGACGGCGGCGTTATCCGTGACGGCTTCAATGAGGAGATAGACCGCCTGCGAAACATAACCAAGGGCGGCACGGATATCCTGCACGAGATAGAGGAGCGTGAAAAGGCAGCCACGGGCATAAAGACACTGCGTGTCGGATATAACCGTGTGTTCGGTTATTATATCGAGGTATCCAAGAGCTTCATGGATATGGTGCCCATGCACTATGTGCGAAAGCAGACCCTTGCCAACGGCGAGCGTTATATCACTGAGGAGCTGAAGAAGATAGAGGGCGAGATCCTCGGTGCGAATGATAAGATACTGGCACTGGAGCAGGCTGTGTTTGCAGAGGTGCGTGACTACATCGGCACACGCCTTGAGGTCATCCAGAACACTGCGGCGGCAGTGTCCGAAACGGATGCATTGTGCAGCTTTGCAACTGTATCTATCGAGAACAGCTATGTAAAGCCCGAGATAACACTGGACAGTGTTATCGATATAAAGGGCGGACGTCACCCTGTTATTGAAAAGATGCTGTCCGACCGCCCGTTTACCCCGAATGATACGTACCTCGATCAGGGGGACAACCGTCTTATCATCATTACCGGCCCGAATATGTCGGGTAAATCCACGTTTATGAGGCAGACCGCGATCATCGTGCTGATGGCACAGATCGGCTGCTTTGTGCCTGCACGATATGCTAAGATCGGCGTCGTGGACAAGATATTCACCCGTGTGGGAGCGTCGGATGACCTCACCAGCGGTCAGTCTACCTTCATGGTGGAGATGAACGAGGTGGCTGAGATACTGAAGAATGCCACTAAGAAGAGCCTTGTCATCCTTGATGAGATAGGACGCGGAACATCGACGTTTGACGGTATCTCCATCGCAAGGTCGGTGGCGGAATACATAAGCGGCAATAAGATCGGCTGCAAGACGCTGTTTGCGACCCACTACCATGAGCTTATCGCCATGGAGAAGGAGTGCGAGGGCGTGCGTAATTTCAGCGTCGCTGTACAGAAACGTGGCGATGACATCAAGTTCCTGCACAAGATCGTGGAGGGCGGCACAGATGACAGCTACGGTATCGAGGTGGCAAAGCTGGCGGGCGTTCCTCAGGCGGTCATCGACCGTGCGAAGGAGGAACTGAAGAGTCTTGAGGTAATGGGCAAGACAAAGCTCGCCGAAACTCTGGAGAAGACAGCGGAGAGCCAGTTCAGCTTCTCTGCGATAAACGAACAGAACGCTATTGCAAGGCTGCGTGCGGCGGATATCAATTCCATGTCCCCGATGGATGCACTGCTGTTCGTCAAGGATCTGAAGGATACGTTGTAATGGAAAATATGGATGAACAGGGCAGAGCCTATCAGGAGCAGCGTCGCCGCAAAATGAGAAAACGTACTGTCCGCAATGTTGCGGTGCTGATAATTCTGATGCTGGTGCTTGCCGCAGTATGCGTGTTACGGCTGCGGATGGTGGTGTGATCGTGATATGGTTTGCGAACGATCATTAATGTCTGATAACGATTGAAACGGAGAAACGATGCCAAAGATAAATCTTCTTGATAAAAGCGTATATGAGCTGATAGCGGCGGGCGAGGTCATCGAACGCCCCAGTTCTGTTATAAAGGAGCTGTGCGAGAACTCCATCGACGCGGGTGCTTCGACTATAACAGTCGAGATAAAGCGTGGCGGAATATCCTATATCCGTGTGACGGATGACGGCTGTGGAATAGCCTATGAGGATATGCCGTCGGCATTTCTGCGTCATGCCACGAGCAAGGTGTACACTGCAGAGGACCTTGAGAACATCAACACCCTCGGTTTCCGTGGCGAGGCACTGGCGTCCGTGTGTGCTGTGGGCAGGGTGGAGTGTATCTCGAAGCAGGCAGAGGAGCAGCTTGGCTCAGTGTACCGCATTGAGGGCGGCGAGAGCGTGGAGTACGACCGCACAGGCTGTGCGGACGGTACCACTATCATCATCCGTGATCTGTTTTTCAATACGCCTGCACGTCTGAAGTTCCTGAAAAAGGACGTGACCGAGGGCAATTATTGTGCTTCTGTTGTGGAGAAGCTGGCTTTATCTCATCCCGATATCTCGTTCCGCTTTATTCGTGACGGCAGACAGACGATGCTCACCCCCGGCAACGGCGAGTATTACAGTGCCGTGTATGCGGTGTTCGGAAAGCAGTTTGCGGCAGGCCTTATCCCTGTGGAGAATATTTACCGTGACACTTCAGTAACGGGTTATGTTTCTTCGCCGCTGTTCACCCGTGCAAACCGTACCATGCAGCACTTTTTTGTCAACGGCAGAAGTGTACGCAGCCCGCTGTGCTGTGCGGCACTCGAGGAGGCGTTCCGAAACACCATCATGGTGGGCAAGTTCCCCGCCTGCGTGCTGTGTATCAACACCGACCCTGCGAAGATAGACGCAAACATCCACCCTACAAAGACGGAGGTGCGTTTCACTGAGGAAAAGACCGTATTCGATGCGGTGTATTTCGCTGTAAAGAATGCACTTCTCGGATATGACGAGAGCCGTGAGATCAAGCTGCCGCCTGTGCAGAGAACCGAGGAGCAGAAGCCTGCTCCCACAGAGCCGGTTTCGGTGAAGCCTGAGCATCCCGAGCCGAAAAAGGTGACGGTAGTGTATGACGAGCCGAAAACTGTTCCCATGCCAAAGCCGAAGGCGGAGATAGTATATCCTAAGACCAAGCCGCAGCCGACGACGTTCACGCTGCGACAGGAGCAGCCGTTTGTCATGAAGAGCGAGCCTGTTCAGGCGCTGCAGCAGGTGATTCCCGAAGCGGAGATACCTGCACAGAAGCCTGTGCCCGAAAAAAAGGAAACGCCGCTTTCCGAGCTGCCGGGATTTGCGTTTTTATCGGATAAGTCGTTTGTAAAAAAGGAACAGCCGCCAGAACCTGTAAAGTCTGCGGAGCCTGAGTATGTTCCCCAGCGTGTGCGTGTGGTGGGCGAGCTTTTCCGTACGTATATCGTGTGCGAGGGCGAGGACACGATGCTCCTCATCGACAAGCACGCCGCACATGAGCGTATCAACTTTGAGAAGCTGAAGAAGGGCTTTGACAGTACCGCCCAGTTCCTTATCGAGCCTGCCGAGGTGTGGCTCAGCCCTGCGGAATACGATGCACTTGGCGAGTTCTCAGAAAATCTGGCGGATGTGGGAATAATCCTTGATTTCTGCGACGGCGGCAAGGTGAACGTTATGGCTCTGCCGCAGCTTCTTGACAGGGAGGACCCCTGCGATATCGTGGAGAGCATTGCAAAGGTCGCTGCAAAGGGCAATGACAACATCAAGTGCGAGCTGTTCGATGATATGCTGCACACCGCAGCCTGCAAGATGTCCATCAAGGCGAATGATATCAATGATATCAGGGAGCTGCAGGTCATTGCGGATGAAGTCGTGAACAACAAGGATATCCGTTTCTGCCCGCATGGACGTCCCGTGTGCACGCAGATAACAAAAAGGCAGATAGAGAAGTATTTCAGCAGGATAGTGTGAGATAGATAAGAATTTGTTTGGGTGATACATTATGAATATACTCTTTATAAATCTTCCATACTATGGTCATGTTGTACCAACAATCGGTCTTGTTCAAGAATTGATAAAAAGAGGGTGTGAAGTAACATATCTCTTGCCATTTGATTGGGAAGAAAAGGTTAAAGAGAGCGGAGCGACATTTTATGGATACCAAAATCACAGAAAATTATCAAAACAGATAAAAAATGCTTACGCTGCCGCAGCGAATATTGTAGAAAAGTTCGATTTAGTCGTTTATGAGCAGTTCTTTTTTTTAGGAAAGCATCTCGCTGAAAAATACAACAAACCCGTAGTTAGGATTTTTACTGCACCTGTTACAAATGAAAAATTAATGAAAGAATATATATC
>JAZURJ010000054.1:0-29865 GCA_045606085.1 Oscillospiraceae bacterium | reverse complement strand
TCAAGCATATCGTGGGCATTGAATAACTTAAATGTGAAACCCAGACCGGAAAGTGTCTCCGGATTAAGTGCAGGGACCGTATCAAAGAGTCCGCCTGTTTCTCTTACTACAGGCATTGTACCATATCTCATGGCAATAAGCTGGGAAAGACCGCAAGGCTCACTCTTGGAGGGCATCAGGAACATATCAGCACCTGCATACAGACGCTTTGCAAGCTGAGGATTGTAGCCGCGGTAGAAACCTACCTTATCGGGATATCTGTAATGCATATCCTGGAAGAAGTCCTCGTAATGCTTCTCACCGGAGCCGAGGATAACTACCTGAAGATCTGTTGCGATGATGTCATCGAAAACAGCCTTGACAAGGTCGAAGCCCTTATGATCGGCAAAACGGGAGATCATTACCAGCAGCGGGATACCGTACTCAGGCATACCGAACTCCTGGAAGATAGCACTCTTGCAGGCAGCCTTGCCCTTGAGGCTCCTTGTGTTGAAGTTAGCAGCGATATTGGGATCTGTCTGGGGATTGTAAAGATCGATATCGATACCGTTCAGGAAGCCGCAGGTCTTGTACTGCTTTGTGGAGAGGATCCTGTCAAGTCCGTGGCCGAACCAGGGATCGAGAATCTCTGTTGCATATGTGGGAGATACAGTGGTCACCTTGTCGGAAACCTCGATAGCACCCTTCATGAAGTTGATATCGCCATCGTATTCGATGATGTTTACATTCTCGGGAGGAATACCTACGATATCCTTTACGAGATCAAGTCCGTACTGACCCTGATAACCGATGTTGTGGATAGTAAATACGTTCTTGATGCCTTCGTAGCCCCATGTATTCTTATAGAAGAGGTTATAATATACAGGAATGAGAGCACACTGCCAGTCGTTGGAGTTGATGATCTGCGGTTTGAACTCGATGTACTTGAGCATTTCAAGTACAGCACGGCTGAAGAATACATATCTCTCAGCGTCGTCGTAATAGCCGTACAGACCGTTATCACGCTTGAAATACTGCTCATTATCGATGAAGAAATATGTAACGCCGTCGATACGCTGCGAGAAAAGTCCGCAATACTGGTTTCTCCAGCCAACAGGAACAGTGAAGTTGGTGATGTAGATCATCTTCTCCTTCTGCTCGGGCTTGAGTGTGTTTACGTAATAGGGCATTACAACACAAGCCTCATGACCGGCAGCACACAATGCCTTGGGCAGAGAGCCTGCTACATCAGCCAGACCGCCGGACGCTGCAAAAGGTAATGCTTCACTTGCCGCATAAAGAATTCTCATAATATTATCCTCCGCTGATATTTGATTTATGATATATGCTGTTATAATTATAACATAATCGATTACATATTTCAAGTGGATTTAATCATTTTTTCGCAAATGTAACACCGATAAAGCAAAACATCCGCCCCGTTGCAGGAGCGGATGTGTCTTTTACTTGGATGTTCCCATGTAGAGGGATTCAGCGAGCTTGTTCTTGGGAATAGTCTGCAGGAACACCTTACCGGGACCTGTTACTACGGTATTGAACAGACCCTCGCCGCCGAAGAGAGCATTACCAACGCCCTTTGCCATCTGTACGTCCATTGTACAGGTAGCGGACATAGCTGCAAGGTAGCCTGTATCAACGATGAGCTGCTGACCTGCCTGCAGGTCATACTCAACAACGTAACCGTCGATCTCGATGAAGCCTGTACCGTTACCGCTCAGACGCTGCATGATGAAGCCCTCGCCGCCGAAGAAGCCGGCACCCAGCTTCTTCTGGAATGCGACAGAAAGGTCAACACCGGGAGTGGAAGCAAGATAACCGCTCTTCTGAACGATGAAATCGCCCTGTGTCAGGTCAATAGCCATGATGGAGCCGGGGAAGCTGGATGCAAATGCGATCATACCCTGACCACCCTCGGCAGTGTAAGTATTCTGGAAGATGGACTCGCCTGTGAACATCTTGCCGAGTGCCTTGCCTAAGCCGCCTGTCTTGGTCTCCATCTTCATGTTGGGAGTCATCCAGGACATTGCACCTTTCTCGCAGTTGATCTGCTCGCCTGCCTCAAGGTAGCAAAGCAGCACGGGAAGGGTCTCACCCTTGATCTCGTATCTCATAATAATTACCTCCGTATTTTTACATTACCGCACTAAACCGTACGACTATTTTATTATACAACAGAAACAGTTATCTGTCAATAATTATTTTTATAAATAATTAAGTTACTTAAATTGATCAGCAACTGATAAACTATGAAAACTGCAAAAGTGATATCAGGTCGTATGTCATACCTCAGCAGAAGGAATGAAGTAACAACAATCGACATCAACTGTGCAGACATCAGCCACTTACCAGCCGATATTCCTGCACTATCGCATATCAGCATAATGAGCTGTCCTCCGTCAAGGCATCTTAGCGGCATGAGATTAAGAACAGCAAGCATGATGTTTATCGTCATCGGAAGGTACATCCGAAGTGAACCGAATACTACAGCAAGCATAAAATTGAACAGGCAGCCCGCAAGAAGCACAATTACACGCCGCGGCTTGTCCAGCGAGGATAAGGGTGCCGTTATGCGTATACCTCCGCCGTAGAGATACAACTCGTTTATGGGTACTGAGAACATCAGCAATGCAAGCAGATGTCCGAATTCGTGGAAGATACAGCTGAATAATGTGCAGACGCCGCTTCCGCTGTCAAAGCAGAAGAACATGGCAAGTACAGCAAAGAAGCTGAAATCTACACGCAGTATCGTATTTTTTAAGCTAAGAACAATCATACATGATATTATGATGTTCGTCCGTAAAATATTACGACCGCAGGCGTGATGTCTGCGGTCGTGATGTATCAATCTTCAAATACTGCTCCGTTGCTGGCGGAGGTAACAAGCTTTGCGTATCTCTTGAGATAGCCTGTAAGTTCCCTGGCAGGAAGTATTCCCTTTGCTCTTCTTTCTTCGATGACAGCGTCATCAACAAGAAGCTGAACAGAGCGGTTGGGGATATCGATATGTATCCTGTCGCCGTCTTCTACGAATGCTATAAGTCCGCCTTCTGCGGCTTCGGGGGCTACGTGACCGATCGCTGCACCTCTGGAGGCACCGCTGAAGCGTCCGTCCGTAATGAGTGCAACACTGCCGTCAAGTCCCTTGCCGACGATAGCTGCGGTGGGGGCAAGCATTTCGGGCATACCCGGACCGCCCTTGGGTCCCTCGTATCTGATGACAACGACATCGCCCGCCTTTATCTCTCCGCTGTGGATAGCGTCGCAGGCTGCCTGCTCACCGTCAAACACGCGGGCTGTACCTGTGAAATCCATCATCTCGGGCTTTACGGCACCCTGTTTTACAACAGAGCCGTTCTCTGCGAGATTACCGCTGAGGATAGCGATACCGCCATCCTTACGTACAGGTGCATCTATGGTATGGATTATCTCACCGTCGGCATCGACAGCAGATGCGATGCGGTCAGCCTGAGTACCGGAAACGGTCATGACATCGGTATTGATATGACCGCCCTTGGAAAGCTCACGGATGACGGTCTGGATACCACCGCAGGCATTCATATCTGTGATGAACACACTGCTTGCAGGATTGAGCTTTGCAAGCTGTGGTGTCTTTCTGCTCATCGCATCGATGTCCGCAAGAGTGATATCGACCTTTGCCTCATGTGCGATAGCAAGCAGGTGGAGTACGGTATTCGAGGAGGCACCGATCGCCATATCTGTCGCCAGTGCATTCAGCATATTCTTCCTTGTGAGGATATCGGAGGGGCGGATGTTCTCCCTTACAAGCTCCACTACCCTTTCACCGCTTTCCTTTGCAAGTCTGCGGCGGGCGGAGTTCACAGCAGGCTCTGTACCTGCGTAAGGAAGTGCCAGACCGAGTGCTTCGGTAAGACAGTTCATGGAATTTGCGGTGTACATACCGGAGCAGCTTCCGCAGGTCGGGCAGGCGTTGTTTTCGTAATCCTTCAGGATATCCTCGCCTATCTTTCCTGATGTGAACTGACCTATCGCCTCGTATATCTCGGAATAGCCGACACGCTTCCCCTGTACGCAGCCGGGGTTCATGGGGCCGCCGCTGACAAAAATGGCAGGAAGATCCATTCTGGAGGCTGCAAGCACCATACCGGGCACTATCTTATCACAATTAGGGATGAACACGACACCGTCAAGCGGATGTGCAGTGAGCATTACTTCAATGCTGTCGGCAATAAGCTCACGGGATGCGAGAGAATATCTCATGCCCTTGTGATTCATCGCAACACCATCACATACGCCGATGGTGAAGAACTCAAACGGTACACCGCCTGCATTACGGATACCGTCCTTTACATAACGGGATATCTCATGCAGATGCTGATGACCCGGTACATAATCACTGGCAGCACAGACAACTGCTATAAAGGGTCTGTTCATCTCGCTGTCGGTCACGCCGAGGGATTTTAAAATTGCTCTGTGCGGAGTTTTTTCTGCTCCGACTTTAATAAGATCGCTACGCATAAAATCAGTCCTTTGTTAATACTTATACATAATTATTGTTTGCACAGAAGAGCTGCACCGATGATGCCTGCATCGTTTCCGAGGCTGCACACAACTATCTCGGTGTTCTTCTCACTGTTCTTTGTGTATACCTGCTCTGCCACAGCATTTTTCAGCGGAACGAGAAGTGTATCGCCCTCATTGCAGACACCACCGCCGATACACAGGATATCGGGCTGGAAGATATTGATCGTGTTTGCAATACCTGCGGCGAGGTACTTCACATAAGCGTCTGTTACTTCCTTACCGACAGGACAGCCACGCTTGAGTGCATTGTAGGCTGTTCTCGCACTTACTCTGCCATCTTCTTCGATAAGCTTTGCAACGATGGACGCAGGGTTAGCTTCTGCTGCCTCACGGGTAGTGCGGATAAGTCCCGTTGCGGAGGAATAAGTCTCAAAGCAGCCCTTTCTGCCGCAGGTGCACTGTCGTCCGTCAACAACGAGCACGGTGTGTCCGATCTCGCCGCCTGCACAGTTTGAACCGCTGTAGATCCTGCCGTCTATGATGATACCTGCCCCGACGCCAGTGCCGAGAGTGATCGCAACAGCGTTTCTTGCTCCCTTTGCAGCACCTGCAAGGTACTCGCCGAAAGCTGCAGCGTTTGCGTCGTTATCAAGATATGTCTTGACACCGAATTCGCTCTCGATATCATTACGCAGAGGTACGTTGAAAAAACCGAGGTTATTGGAATACTCCACGACACCGTCGCTGTTACAGGTACCGGGACATCCGATACCGATAGCATCAGCTTCGGAAGGTGCGATATGCAGCTCGTTGCAGGCAAGACGCACTGCGTTCTTTATGTCCGCAAGTATCTCTGCATAAGGTCTGGGGGCGTTGGTCTTTACCTTGGAGCGTGCAACGATCTTGTAATCATCGTCTACGATGCCACAGGCAATGTTTGTTCCGCCGATGTCAATTCCGATGTAATATGCCATAATGTCCTCCGTTCTGTTGTTTGATATGTTCAGGCATATCGCTTTTCAGGTGACCCCTAGGCAATATGCGTATTTATCAGATGATGTCAGAAATGATAAGCTCGCCCTTGCCGCTTACAGTGTATGCACCTGTGCCTGCGTCAACGAAGATGCTGTCGCCCTTCTTTGCTGTTACACACTCCTCCCCTGCACAAACAGTACATTCACCATCCAGCACGAGGATGGAATTGAAGGACTTGCTGTCAGCCGTGAAGGTCATGGTGCCGTCAAGCTCTGCCTTGTTTACATTGAAATACTCGCAGGAGCGGAGAAGTGTGATCTTACCGCCCTCTACTGCTGAGGGAGTGCCCTGTGCGGTGGTGGGGTATTTCGGAGGAACAAGCTCCGTCACCTCGACCGCCTTATCAACGTGAAGCTGTCTGGGCTTGCCGTCCGCACCTACTCTGCCGTAGTCATAGATACGGTAGGTCGTGTTGGAGTTCTGCTGAATCTCTGCGATAAGGATGCCCTTGCCGATGGCGTGCAGTGTTCCAGCTTCGATGAAGAAAACATCGCCCTTGTGGACGGGTACGTTGTTCGTTACCTCAAGCAGCGTATTGTTCTGAATACGCTCCACGAACTCATCCTTGCTGATCTCATGCTTGAAGCCGTAGAGAAGCTCCGCACCCTCGCTGCAATCAACGATGTACCACATCTCGGTCTTGCCGTACTCGCCCTCAACACGCATTGCGTAATCGTTGGAGGGATGTACCTGAACAGAGAGATTGTCCTTGGCATCGATAAGCTTTATGAGTATAGGGAAATACTCGAAACGCTCGCAGTTCATGCCGAGAACAGCATTTCCCTTTGCTGCGATGTATTCGCTGAGTGTATTTCCGGTATGCTCGCCTGTTGCAACGATGCTCTGACCGTCCTTATGGCAGGAAAGCTCCCAGGATTCTGCGATCTTGTCGGAATCCATAACCTTGCCGTATTCCTCACGCAGGCGGTTGCCGCCCCAGAGGTAATCGGTGCAGTGTGCTGTAAGTCTGATAACGCTCATTTATGTATATTGTCCTTTCGAATTAATATCCAAGTTCTTCGTTTACGATGATGACCTTGATGCGATCGGGAACACGCTGCTGTCCAAGGCGGACATAAGAACAGCATATGCGGGCATCGCTGTGACAGTGGGCACACTCACCTGTCTTTGCACAGGGAGTTGCACAATTAAGCCGTACAGTGTTCTTAGGTGCAGCTACCGTTTCCACGCGGCGTACAGCCTCATCCATATCCTTCACTATCTTATTCTTACCTACAACAAGGATGACCTGCTTCGGACCGAATATCATCGCAGACACACGGTTTCCGTTGCCATCGACGTTGTAAAGCTCGCCGTCTTCGGTAACGGCATTTGAGCTTGCGAAATAGGTATCGGAGATGAAAGCCTTTCGCATGATATCACCGACTTCATCAGGTGTTGCCGCTGCGGAGCGATCAAGATAGATGCCCTTGTACTCGTTCATCAGCATATCGGTCACGCCGCATTCTTTGAGTGTCATGGAGCCGCCCGCTGTCATCAGCTTGTCATCCTTTATGAGATCACGGATGATGATCTTTACATCTTCCTTTGTTTCAGCATAGAAAGGCAGCATCTTGTTTTTTCTGAGTGCAGCCATGGTCTTTTCGATTCTTGTGTCCATTTTGTTCTCCTTATTCTTCATATCCGCACTTGCGGTTGATCGTGGTTACAGAATTCTCTGCGATGGTAAAGGAACCGTCACCGCTGTATTCGCCATAGGGCACATAATACTCCGTAGGGTCGGAACCATAGGTTATCGTATTGAGGAGTGCAGCCTTCTTTGAAAGGAACATATCCTCGGTGATATTTGTTGTGCAGTCCTCGGAGATTATCCTGTAATAGCTGTCAAGCATGGAGCTGTCGGTATAGGAAATGTTCTGATTGATGAGGCTGCTCATTATATCTCCGACCATATTGAAGCGGTATTCCTCGCCCTCACCGAAATCAGCAAGGTAGATATAGCGGAAAACTGCCTCTGGGCTGAATATCTGGATACCCGCATTGAATGCATCGAGAGCGGCACCATCGTTTACGATAACTGTCTTGGGAATATTGTATTCAACATTGCCGTATGCCGAGATAAGTCTTATCATAGACGCTCTGTCAAAGCAGATATATCCGTCACAGTTAACGCCCGTTGCATTGGACACAGCGGAAACTGCACCTTCGCCGCCCTTCGCCGCATAGATATTTGGGAGCGTTCTCTCATCAGCAGGAACGCTTATTCCGTTGGGGAGAGGGATAATTACCAGTGAATGCTCCACTGCGTTATAGGATACCATGGAGAAAAGCTCGGGAATTCCGTCGTCCGTATCAGATACCATGGTGAGGATGGTAAAGTTATAGGACGAATCGGGCGTGAAGTCGTCGGCAAGCTCACCTGTGCCTGTAAGCCCTGTGTTGGTCTGAGTTGTATCAGGGAAAAGGAAATCCCTGAATGTGAATATAACACCTATCGCAAATGCAAGTGCGATGCCGAATGCGATAAAATAGATATACCAGTTACTTTTTCTGCGTACTGCCATGTTTCTCTGCCTTTCTTATCCTGATAAAATATGATATTTTTAATGAAAAGGAAAATATCTATTGAAATTTTTGCTGATTAGTAATATAATATATAGAGTTGAGTTAATACTATCGTGCATGACATCATACACTAGTTTAGTATAACACATTTGTTTTGAAATTTCAACACTATTGAGGTAATATATGAACAATTTTTACTGGCGTACCTGGGCTGAGATCAACCTTGATACGCTCAAGGACAACATAGCAGAGCTTCGCAGGCTGGCAGGTAGCAAGGAGATCATCGCCATCGTCAAGGCTAATGCTTACGGTCACGGTGATACTCACTGTGCGGCAGCTCTCAGCAAGTGCGGTATTACCCACTTTGCCGTTTCAAACCTCTGGGAGGCACAGGGGCTGACTGCAGGCGGTATCAGGGGCGATATCCTTATCTTCGGCTACTGCGATATTCCGCTCATCTTCGAAAATCTCGACAAGGGATATATCTTCACTGTCGGTACCACCGAATATGCAAGGCTTCTGTCCGATGAGGCGATAAAGCGTGGCGTAAGGGTGCCTGTACATATAAAATTCGACACGGGCATGAGCCGTGTGGGTATCAACACCGCCGATGAAGCTGATATCATTCTTTCACAGAAGGGTCTTGACTGCAAGGCGGCATACACGCATTTCGCCGTTGCTGACAGCACTGACAGTGATGCAATGTGCTTCACTGTGAAGCAGCAGACAGCACTGATGGAGATCTGCAGTGCAAGAGGTCTGAAGATGCACTCCCAGAACAGCGGAGGTATCCTCTACCACCAGGATTTCCCCGGGGACTTCGTCAGAGCAGGTATCGTTATGTACGGACACAAGCCTGATGCAGATACTTTCCCCTTCCCCGAAACCATCAAGCCGATAATGTCGCTCAAGACGGTGGTAAGCCAGCTAAAGACGATAAAGGCAGGTACGACGGTAAGCTACGGCAGGACATTCACCGCTGAACGCGACACTACACTCGCACTCATCGCCTGCGGTTACGCCGACGGCTTCAACAGACGCCTTTCGGGCCAGTGGAGCTGCAAGGTGAACGGTGAATATGCTCCCGTGTGCGGACGCATCTGCATGGACCAGACGCTGATAGATGTTACGGATATTCCCGATGTGAAGATCGGTGATGTTGTCACGGTTTACTCCGACCAGCTTTATGACCGCTGTTCTGTCGAGAATGCAGCAAAGAAGATCGGCACGATAAACTATGAGCTGCTGTGTGCCATCGGCACGCGTGTTCCCCGAATCTACATCGAGGACGGTCACGAAACGGAAGTCCAGAGATATGTATAACAAAAGAGCAGTAACAATGTTATGTTACTGCTCTTTATCATTTTATGCTTCAATTATAAGGCTTTCATAATCGCTGCGGATATCATCGATATCGGTGGTAAGCTCGTCCTGCTTTTCTCTCAGGCGGTTTACGACAGCGTCAAGCTTTTCCCTGACGCTTAATGCATCGTTATGCATGGCACGTATCTTGTCAAGCACCAGTTTATCAGCAAGAATACTGTCGGTACGGTTGTCGTCAAAGAATCGGAGAAATGCACCTATCTCAACGTTCAGATCACATGAAACATCTACTCCGACAAGCTCGGAACGTACTTTCTTTAGCTGAACGTTCAATTCCGATAAAAGTCCGGCAGCAACGTCAAGACACTCATATTTACCCTCACCGCCGCGACGGTGTGCTGTCTGAAGATCATATACTGCACCATCAACGGCAGAGCTGAGAGTTTCCACAAGTGCCTTTGCTGTTGCGTGTGCTTCTTCGGATGGGACGAGTGCCTCGTCTGTCTCAACGAGCTGCTTTTCGTATCTTCCGAGCATAGCTCCGATACGATCGATCTCCGAAACATCTGCACCTGCAGCACGCAGTGCTTCTGTCTTGCGGCTCAGCAGCTCATCAAGCTCTGCACGGCGTGCTGTGAGGTTCTCAAGATCGGCAGTATAGTGTGCGATATTCTCCACAAGGGCGTCATATTCGCTGCGGACGGTATTATACTCCTTTTCTGCTGCCGCGGCTTCCTGCCGCTCTTTCTCCAGCTTCTGCTCCTTTTTGCCTGTGACGGAGTAGAAAAACGATGCAATGCCGCCCTTTTCAAGACGCTCAACGTCCGCCTGCTCCTTATTCTTTGCAGAGGCAAGGGTGCTCATCTTCCTTGTCAGCTCGATCTTACGCTGTTCAAGGGAAGCAAGTCTTTGCAGGATGTTTTTTCTTCTGGAAAGCTGCTGTCTGAGGGTCGCAAGCTGCTCATTAAGTTCTGTCATATCATTATTTCCTTTTCTGTACTCTGTCATTCAGAGCATACACTTTTAATCCAGCCTGTAATGCCATGGGGCAGGCGTTCGTCTGTCGGCGTGCCATTATCGAACATGAGATCGTTCTGTATCCAGTTTATCATGCAGTGCTGTCCCATCTCGAAACCGTAGAAAACGGAGGAGATACCGCCATCGCCGTTGTAGACCCACTCGGGAAAAAAGCAGATAGTATCGGGCAGGCTGAACAGCTTTTCCTCGCGTGGCTTCACGCAATCATCGTAGACAGCCATCTCGTCGTGCCTGCCATGGGCTATGATAAGCTGTACTCCGCTGTCAGTAATTCGGTCAAGAGTATCGTCATCGGGGATATAGCCTGAAGCTATCGGGATAGCTGCATCGAAATAGCCGTTCCAGTCCTCCAGCAATCTCCATGTAAACCAGCCGCCAGAGGATGCTCCCATAACGAAACGCTTACCGATATTCGCTGCGTGCTCATCACAGACCTTATCGTAGATCTCCTTTATCGGGCGTGAGTGCTCCACATTCCACGCGCCGAGAATAGTACCGTCCTCCGCACGCTTTTCGTTACACAGCGGCACGATAATGTATGCACCGCCCATTCTTTCCTGATACTTCGGTGACGCGTACTGCTCTGCACCGCAGCACATGATACAGCCCTCGCCCATCAGCGAATTGCTTGCTCCATGCAGCCACATCAGTACGGGGTATTTCTTTGAGGGATCGGCACCGTGTTTTACGGGGTCGTAGACATAATAGCGGATATCCCCTGTTTCCTCGCAGGGATGAGTGTAGTAATCAAAAAGGTGGAATAAGGTCTTGCTCGGATAGGTGGTGTTATAGCTGATGAACTCGGTATCCTTCATATACTTCGCCCACTCGGGGATAACGGTCTTATCCTGCTGGGTCTTTTTGAAATCGGGCAGTGCCATGATGTACCTCCTGAAAATGTAGTTACACACAGTATATCACGAAATCCTCTGCACGTCAACTTAACTATAATACACATCAGAAGCACTGAAGGTTTCATTTCCTGCAAAAAAATCATCAGATACACGGTGAGCGTGGGTGTATCTCAATCAGCAGTACCTTGAAATAACAGGAATGATACGTTATACTTAATTCAGGAGCTTCAAAAGGAGGTTAATGTCATGAATATCAACATTGGAGAGAGTATCAGAAAACTAAGGACATCCGCAGCTCTTACACAGGAGCAGCTTGCCGAGGCTGTCGGTGTGTCAGCTCAGGCTGTAAGCCGCTGGGAAACAGGTATAAGCTATCCCGACATAACACTACTGCCGGTGCTGGCGAATCTATTTGCTGTCAGCACGGATACTCTGCTTGGAGTGGATATCGCTCAGAAGCAGCAGAAGATCGATGAGGCACTGGAATATAACTCGATGCTTCATCGTGAGGGCAAGCACCATGAAAGCGAGAGATTTATCCGTGAGAAGCTGAAGCTCTATCCCGATAGTGCCGATCTTACCTACCAGCTCGCTTACGCACTGAGCCAATACACCGCCGACGGCGAGCAGCAGAAAGCCATCGATAACGAAATAGAAACACTTTGCAGGCGTTCTATCCGGCTTGACAACGGCACATGGATAACCCACGCCGCAAGGCAGATGCTATGTCTTTTGTACAACAGGCAGGGGCTGAGAGAAAAGGCTGTCGAGATCGCTGACAGTATGCCGACATGGTGGGTGAGCCGTGAATTCCTTATGCAGTACGTCGAGCCGCCAGAGGAAGCAGCGGCACAGCGGCAGTACAACCTAGTCGCACTGATGGATATGATGATACTGCATCTGAAAAAGATAGCACGGGATATAGATTCCGACGAAAAGAGCATCGAGGTTCTTGACAAGGCGGTAGCTCTTGGTCAGCTTATTGCGGGCGACGACATGAAATTTCATCACGAGCGTATATGCAAGTGCCATCTGTGGCGGGCACGTTATTTTACACGCATGGGCGACAAGGATGATGCTTTTGAAGCACTGGGCAAGGCTCTATATCATGCGGAGCAGTTCGAAAGCCGCCCCGAATGCTCAAAATATGAGGCTTTCTGGCTATGGCGTATCGGGGATGTGCGGGCAAACGAGAGAAAGGACGCTCCCGAAAACCTTTATCAGCATCTGCTGAAAAAGGTGGAGGAAGATTGCTTCGAAGCACTCCACAGCGACAGCAGATTTGAAGCACTGTGCAAGCGTATAAAAACATATATCGAATAGCAGAAAAGGTTACCACCGTGATGATGGTAACCTTTTTGTTATACAGGATTATTACGGATGAACTCCTCCAGCAGGTCCGCTGCGTATCTGCACAGCTCTGCACAGGGGCGTTTCTTATAGTACTCGGATGTGCGTGCTTCCGGTACAGCGGTCTGCTCCGCTGCCTGAAGTCCGAGGAGATCCTTGCAGATGATGCTTCCGTTCTCCTCGCGGAATTTTTCCGCCATTGCACGTATCTTCTCGTACAGGGCTATCTTTTCCGTGGATGCCTTCGGGTCGTCATAGCCGTAGATCATGCTTGCCGCCATGACAAGACCAGTGAATGTACCGCAGACCTCACGCATTCTTCCGATGCCGCCGCCGAATCCTGAAGCCAGCTTGACTGCGGTATCAAAATCTACTCCAAGCTCCTCGGCAAACGCTCCGAAAACTGCCTGAGAGCAGTTGTAGCCCTCCTTGAACAGCTCATATGCTCTGTCGCCTTTTAAACTCATTTGCAGAACTCCTCGATAGCATCAGCAATAGGATCGGCAGCCTCACTCTCAAACAGTTCGATCAGTCCGCCGTCAACCTGCTTTGCAAGCTCGGTATCGATGGGAAGCTTTGCAAGCACCTTAAGTCCGTACTTCTCGGCGGTCTCCTCGATGTGGCTGTCGCCGAATACATTTATCTTCTTGCCGCAATCGGGGCATACGGCGTAGCTCATGTTCTCAACAAGACCGATTACGGGTATCTTCATAAGCTCTGCCATCTTCACTGCCTTGCCGACGATCATGGAAACAAGCTCCTGAGGGGAGGTAACGATGATGATACCGTCGATGGGCAGGGACTGGAACACAGTCAGCGGAACATCGCCCGTTCCCGGAGGCATATCAACGAACATATAATCAACATCGTCCCAGACAACGTCTGTCCAGAACTGCTTTACTGTGCCTGCGATAACGGGTCCACGCCATACAACGGGATCGGTCTCGTTTTCCAGAAGCAGGTTTACGGACATGACCTTGATGCCCTTCTTGGAGATAACCGGATACAGCTCATTTGCGTTGCCTGTTGCCCTTTCCTTCAGACCAAACGCCTTAGGGATAGAGGGACCTGTGATATCAGCGTCCAGCACAGCGGTATTCAGACCTCTGCGGTTCATAAGAACGGCGGACATGGAGGTAACAAGCGACTTACCAACGCCGCCCTTGCCGCTGACAACGGCAATGACCTTCTTAATGCTGCTCAGCTCGTGGGGCTGCTCGATAAGGCTTTCGGGCTTACGGGAGGAGCAGTTAGCGGAACAGCTGCTGCAATCATGTGAACATTCGCTCATTTTAATTCATTTCCTTTCTGTGCCCTGGCGGGCGGGGTTTTATCTAACGGAGTTATCCGTATGTAGGCTTTATCAATCCTCGTTTACGAGATACATAAGTGCAAGACGATTATGTCCGAGGAGTGCTTCAGAGAGCTTATGGTAATCGTCTGTAAGCTCCTTGTCGAGTGCCTTTCGGAAAGGCTCATCGTTCCAGCTTCCCATTGCACCGAATACATCGGAGATATCAGCGGCAAGGTACATTCTCAGCTTGTCCTCGGGAAGCTCAGGTATGCCCTGTGCTTCTGAGAGGTCAGGAAGCTCGCCGCCTGCGAGTACATCGCCGCCCTTGCGGAATGCCTCTGCGAAGTTTTCGCAGCCGATGTGCTCAGCAAACTTCTCAATATTGGAAAGTGCGATAATGAAATCAGCAGTGTTGTCCTTGAAATGCTGAAGCTCGGGGGGATTTTCTATCACGTCCTCATTGAATGTAACGTTCCAGCCACGCTTCTGCTTATCGGGTGTGAAATGCGGCACGAAGCGTGTCACAGTACCATCAGAGAACTTTGCAAACAGCGTACAGCCTGTCGTGTTGACAAAGCCGAGAGCACGCCTGTCCTTTACGATATAAGGCATGATAATAAATACCTTCTCTACGCCTTCACCCATCAGACGTGCAAACCACACATCCACAGAGCGGGCCATAAGACCTGCCTTCTTTCCCTTTTCGCAGAAATTGAAGTTGATCTCGTTCTCGTAGGGCAGCTTTGTGAACCTGAATTCACCGCCCTTTATTGCGTTTTTCGCTGCCACTGCAAGGCGGCAGATAAGTCCGACTTCACCGTTCATTTTTATTCTCCTTTTTGGGGCGGGATACTTCCCTGCTCCAAGTATTTATTCTGACATCTGCGGATAGACCACAAATGTATTGTCTGCATTAAGCAGAGAGTGCCAGAGCATCTGCGAAACAAGCATGAGATACTCGTACCACACTTAAAGGTTCAGGGAATATTGTTGTTTCTATTTCCCCGTTATCTTGCCTGCAACGCTCGTTCCCTCGACCTCACCGTCAACGCCGAGAAGATCAAGGATAGTGGCAGCTATCGTGCCGAAGCCGTCCATCGTACCCAGTGAAACGGGAGCTATGCTCTCGCCGTAAATAAGCACGGGAATGTACTCACGGGTGTGATCTGTTCCTGTGTGGCAGGGATCACAGCCGTGATCGGCGGTAATGATGAGAACGTCATCGGACCGCATTCGATCCATGAAGCCGCCCAGCCACTCGTCAAACTCATTGAGGGCATTTGCGTAGCCCTTTGCATCCCTGCGGTGACCGAAGTTCTGGTCGAAATCCACGAGGTTAGTGAAGCATAGACCGCTGAAATCATCATCAAGCAGACGCTTTGTTTCTTCCATATCGGGAGCATTGCCGATAACACGGAATGCCCTGCTGATGCCCTTTCCTGCGAAGATATCATATATCTTGCCGATACCGATGGCATCACGACCGCTCTTTACGATGTGATCCAGCATGGTATCCTGCGGAGGTACAAGTGAAAAGTCATGCCTTCCGGAGGTGCGTGCATAGGGATGCTCGCCCTCAAACGGACGTGCGATCACTCGACCGACAGCGTAGTCGCCGATAAGTATCTCACGTGCGATCTCGCAGTAGCGGTAAAGCTCGTCAACGGGGACTACATCCTCATGTGCCGCTATCTGGAATACGCTGTCCGCTGAGGTGTAGACGATAAGTGCACCTGTTTCGACGTGCTCTCGACCGTAGTCAGCAATGACCTTTGTTCCTGAATAGGGCTTGTTGCAGAGCACCTTTCTGCCTGTCGCCTGTTCAAATCTTTGTATTACCTCGGGAGGAAAACCATCGGGAAATGTCGGGAAAGGCTTTACGGAAACAAGTCCTGCAAGCTCCCAGTGCCCCGTCGTGGTATCCTTGCCCTTTGAACGCTCGGAAAGGCGGAGATATGCCGCGGTGGGTGCTTCCGTCCTGTCACCGACTTCAACTCCGTCGATGTTGAAAAGACCCATCCTCTGCATATTTTTGACCCTGAGCATTCCTGTATCATAGCAGGAGCGGAGAGTATTCGCACCGATATCGCCGAAATCAGCGGCGTCGGGCAGTTCACCAACTCCGAAGCTGTCAAGGATCATAAGAAAAACGCGTTTTGCCATATCAGTAGCCTCCGTTACTCTCGCCTGAGAGCAGCAGCTTTACTGCGGAGCTTGTGCCGATGCGGTCACAGCCTGCATCGATGAACATCTCGAGGTCCGCCTTGGACTTCACGCCGCCGGCAGCCTTCATCCTGACGTTTTCTCCGATGTGCTCCCTGAACAGGCGGATGTCCTCAATACGGGCACCGTCTGTGCCGAAGCCTGTGGAGGTCTTGATAAAATCTGCTCCTGCACGGGTAACACAGCCGCATAAAGCTATCTTCTCTTCCTCGGTGAGATAGCAGGTCTCGATGATGACCTTCAGTATCCGGTCACCGCAGGAACGCTTCACAGCGGCGATCTCTGCCTCGACCCTGTCAAAGTCACCGTTCTTTGCATCGCAGATGTTCACGACCATGTCTATCTCTGACGCACCGTTGCGGATTGCGTCCTCTGCCTCAAAGCATTTTACCGCTGTTGTGGAATAACCGAGAGGAAATCCGATGACGGTGCAGATATTCAGCGTTGAATATCGTTCATGCACATAACTGACATACGAAGCAGGGATGCAGACAGACGCCGTGCCGTGCTGCAAAGCCTCACTGCACAGCTTGTCAATCTCCTCACGGGTGGATGTTGCACGAAGGAGCGTATGATCGATATAAGGGAATATCTCGTTATTGTTCATGTTTACCTCATACAAATCTGAAGGATTTAAGCGAGAGTATGCCGCTAACAGTAATCTTCAGCGTGCCTGTGCCAGATACCTGTGCGGTACTTGCGGACACGGTACGGAATTCCGTAAGGCTGCCTGTCGGAGGTACAGCACACTCTGCAACGACAACACCTGTTTCGACGTGTTCGATACTGAGCTTTGCACTGCCGCCGGGGTTCGACACCTCGATCTCCACTGCATGGGAGGGCTTCAGCTCGCAACCTGTGAATATCATATGGCTCTGCCAGTCATGAATCAGAGCATACTCCTCAAGCTTTTCATCAGCAAGATAATCTACGCCGAGATAGTCATAGCAATCAGTCGCGGGGATACGTCTTGTAAGATCGATGCCCGTGTACTCGGTGCCTATGATATTTACCTCAGCGGTTCTTCTGATATCAGCGGAGGATGAGCCTACCATAAGCTCATAGCAGCCGCTGAACACATCTGCATCACGGGTGTTGGGGTTCCAGCGTGAAAGCTCCTCCACAGGAATACTGAGCTCCACTGTAACGCTTTCGCCGCGGGGGATGTATACTCTCTGGAATGCCTTTAGCTGCTTGATGGGCAGCGGCATCGGAAGCTTCGGATAGGAAACGTAAAGCTGTACTACCTCTTCACTGTCGCAGCTGCCTACGTTTTCAACGTCAAGGGTCACAGTGATGATATCTCCACGCTCGTAGTTGGACTTGGACGGCTTCACAGCACCGTAACGGAAAGCTGTATAGCTCAGACCGTAACCGAATGGATACAGCGGATCGCCCTCATAATACTGATATGTGCTCTTTGTGCGGACTATGTTATAATCCTTGATACTGCAAAGCTCGTCGTCGGAGCGGTACCATGTCATCGGGCAGCGGCCTGCGGGAGAGATATCGCCGAAAAGCGTCTTTGCTACCGCATTTCCCATGGCAGGACCTGCGTGACAGATATGCAGGATGGAGCTTACCTTTTCATCATTGATGGCATAGGGATAGCCGGAAACAAGGAACAGGACCGTTCTGGGGTTTAATTTAAGTGCCGTATCAAGAAGGCGGCTCTGCTGCTCGGGAAGCTGCATATGCTTTCTGTCCTGTGTTTCATGTGCGTTTATGAGCGGATTATTTCCGCAGAAATAAACGGCATTGTGACACTCTGTGACAGCCTTGCGAACTCTGTCGGCACCCGAAGAGAACACCTCGATGTGAAGTCCGCAGCTCTTTCTGGGACGCATATCGTCTATCACATGAAGTCTGGAGCGTGTATCGATATTGATATATCTGTGCTGCCAGTTGCTGAGCAGCCATTCGCTGCCCTTACGCTCAAGGTAGAACAGCTCACGCACGAACCAGCCGTATACCTCGTCTGAAGTGGCACAAAGCACCTCGTCATAAGCATTGAGGAACTTTCCGTTGTATCTGGAACGAAGCGAAACCGCACCATCGCCCCACTCGAACAGCTCGAAAAGACATTCCTCGGTTATCATAGCGGTATCGCAGACAAGGTTGCCCTTTTCGTCAACAGAGAAATAGAAGCCTGTCTGTGCGTTACGCAGGGCGATTATGTCGTTACCACTCTCATATATCACGCTGTCCTTGCCGATCTTGTCACAGATAGCATCAAGGATAGTTCCGTTCTTATCTGATTTTCCCGTGTACCAGTCACGGAAGTTCATATTTGCGTGGTAGCCGATGACAGCAAGTCTTTCATGCTTCGAAAGAGGAAGAAGAGCCTGGCTGTTCTTCAGCAGGATAACGGATTTCTCCGCTGCAGTTTCTGCAATGCGGTAGTATTCGTCGCAGCACAGCAGTGCGGGGTCTGTGTTATTGTATGGGCAGTCCTTGTCGAACTCACCCAGTAAAAATCTTGCCTTGAACACGCCGAAAAGTGCCTTGTCGATGTCTTCCTCAGTAAGCATGCCCTTTTCAATGGCATCCTTTGCACTGGCAAGCACGACTTCGCCGCTGTCGGTCATGATATCTGCACCGTGGTGCTTGTATATCTTTGTGATGGCGTCGGTGTGGGTCTTATCCTTGCGGTGTGCCTGAACATTAGCCATGAAATCGCCGCCGTCAGTAACAGCAAAGAGCAGGCCCCATTTATCCTTGCAGACTTCGGATACCTCAGGGTTGCAGACAGCTTCAACACCATTTATCTCGTTATAGGAAGTCATCAGGCTGAGTGCGTTACCCTCACGGACGGGCTTCTCGAAAGCACTGAGGTAGTAATCATGACGCAGACCTGTGGGGATCATGGCGTTGTCTACGCCCCTGTTCTCCTCGTGGTTGTTTGCATAGAAATGCTTGAGGGTGGGGATAACTCTGGCGTACTTATCGTTGACGCCGTACATACCCTTACAGAAAGCAGCGGACATCGTACCCGTGAGGAAAGGGTCCTCACCGTAGGATTCCTCGTTTCTGCCCCAGCGTGGGTCACGCTCCATATCAACAGTGGGTCCCCATACGCAAAGGGAGCTTTTGCCCTCATCATGGCAGATGCGGACCTCATTTCCTGTCACCTCACCCATTGCCTGCATGATGTTCTTATCGAAGGTAGCGGCAAGACCAAAAGGCTCGGGGAACACTGTTGTTGCCTTTTCGCCGAAGCTGTGGCCGCGGCAGACAAGACCTCTGGCAACTTCGGCACCGATACCGAATTCCCTGATACCGAGTCTGGGTACTGCAGCCTGTGATGTTGTGAGCATTGTCAGCTTCTCATCAAGAGTAAGCTCATCGAGAAGTGCCTGGGTACGCTGATCGAAATCAAGCGATGTGTCCATAAATCTGAAATCCGCCATGATATCCTCCTTGCTGTCCGGTAGGTAACAGATATTGTTGATGTTAGATCTTTGCGGGTCTTCGCAATATTGAATGTGGTGGTACTACGATATCGGATGGTATCGTAAGCTTTTCGGTTGCATGACGGGCGATCTCGACAGGCTCTCCGTCCGCTCCGAACATCTGCGTGGGTGCGAAGCTTATAGGCTCCGTTCCCGGCGCAAGTATCTCAAGCTCATCGCTGAGCGTGAAATAGTTACGCTGTGTAAGATACATGATGCCGTTCTCGCAGCGGTCCACTGTGCCTACGAAATCGTAGGTACGCATATATCCGCTGTCGGCGAAGTACTGGCCGCCGTTGGTGATAACGTCAGGCTGCTGTGTTTCGGAGCCTTCGTTCGGATGGCCGTAGAAAAAGCCTGTGCAATAGGGGCGGTGGCTTATCTTGTCTACCTCGTCTATGACCCACTGCGGTGGTTTTTCACCTCGCATTGCAGCATCAAGGGCTGCCCTGTACGCGTTAACGGTGAGTGCAACGTAATAAGCCGATTTTGCTCTGCCCTCTATCTTGAAGCTGGTTACTCCCGCATCAAGAAGATCGTCAAGATGCTCTATCATGCACATATCACGTGCGTTCAGGATATAGGAGCCTCTGTCGTCCTCCTCAACCTTGAAGAACTGGTTGGGACGTTTCTCCTCCATGAGATAGTAGTTCCAGCGGCAGGGCTGTGCACACGCTCCCCTGTTGGCGTTTCTGCCAACAAGGTACTCGGAGATAAGGCATCTGCCTGAAAAGCTGACGCACATCGCTCCGTGTACGAACACCTCGATCTCCATATCGTCGGGGATGTTCTTTCTGATGATGCGGATGTTCTCAAGGTCCACCTCACGGGCAAGCACTATACGCTTCGCTCCCATCGTATAAAGCTCCTGTGCGGTCTTATAGTTTACGACTCCAGTCTGTGTGGAAACGTGAAGTTCAAGGCCGGGGGCGTGCTCCTTTATCATGGAGATAACGCCGAGGTCACAGGCGATGGCAGCATCTATGCCGCACTGCTGTGCATATGAGATAAACTCAGGGAAAGCATCAAGCTCCTCATTGAGCGGTATCGTATTGCAGGTGAGATAAACCTTGACGCCTCGGGCGTGGGCAAGCTCGACAGCCCGCTTCAGTCCGTCAGCATCAAAGTTCTTGGCACCTGCTCTCATGCCGTAGGTCTTGCCTGCAAGGTATACGGCGTCACAGCCGTAATCCAGTGCAGAGAGCAGGCACTCCTCATCGCCCGCTGGAGCGAGAAGTTCTGGTCTGATATTCAAAGGGTGTTCTCCTGTTCGTTTTATTCTTCGTTTTCGCTTGCACGAAGCTCAGCATCGATGATGTTCTGTTCGTGCTCCTCATTGGTCTGTGCGTAATAGAACGTTCCGTCCTCGCTTGCGAGGAAGTAATAGTAATCAGTATCAGCAGGATAGAGTGCAGCATTGATAGCATCAAGACCGGGGCTGCATATCGCACCGACGGGAAGTCCCTCGCACTGATATGTGTCATATGCGTTGATGATATCGTCGAACAGATCGCCCGCATCGTCGGGGATGGTGGGCACGATATGATCGTCGATATAGGTGTAGGTGGTATCGGACTGGAGCTGCGGGAACTCTCCGCCGCTGTTCAGTCGGTTGTGGAATACGGAGGAGATCATAGCCATATTCTCCTCGTTGGTACCCTCCCACTGGATGAGCGAAGCAAGGATGATGGTCTGATCGAGTGTAAGTCCGAGTTCCTGCATACGATACTGCATGGAGCGGCTGATCTTTGCCTCGAAGTTACCGTACATCTTGTCTGCGGCATTCTTTGCGTACTCAAGAGTATCGAAATCGGGGTTCTTCTTCAGATCGTCGATCACGTAGAATTCGTAGGTATCGGGGAACAGATAGCCCTCAAGGTAATAGAAACGGTTTGCATCGTCGGGGATGCTCTCCTCGAAGGTGTACTTGTCAAGCTTTGATTTGTAGTACATCTCGAAGTCCTCTGCACGGCAGACATAGTTCTCTTCAAGAAGCTGTCCTATCTCCTGTGCGGTGTAGCCCTCGGGAATCATTACCATGACAGTTTCAGTGTACTTCTTCTTGGTCTTCATGGTCTCGACGAGGATATCATAGGACATATTCGCCTTTACCTTGAAATCACCGTTGAGGAAGCCATCCTGCTTGTCCGTGATGTTGACATACGCCTTGAACAGCCACGGCATCTCGATGATATCATGATCGGAGAGCACCTGTGCGATGCTGTCAACGTTCATGTCATCGGTGATGACTATCTGGTATTCCGCAGGATCCTTTGCCATACCCGTGAAGTCACGCATGGCGGTTATAACCTGTATAGCAAGCCATGTACCGAATACAACAGCAAGCACGGAAAGCAGCACGCCGAGGAATATCTGTCCGAAGGTGCGTGTGTGATTGGTACGCTTTTTCTTCTTTCTTCTGCGGCGTCTTTTGACGGGATTTGGTGCAGGTGTGGCATCGTAAGGCTCGTCTGTCTGGATGGAATCCATCAGGCGTGTCTTTTCACTGTCATCGGTGTTATTGAGATCGGTGAAACGTTCACGGGGAGTAATACCGCCGTCCTGTTCGTCATAACGGGAGAATTCAGAGATGCTGTCAAGCTCCTGTGTGCCTGTGATATCGGACGACGGATCCTCAGCGACGATGTTCTCGTCGTCGGGAAGCTGATAGCTCTCGTCAATCTCATCAAGGAAATCGTTGTTGTCCATGTGACCTCCATTATATATCAAATGTATCAAAGATAGTCATATCTGCTTTAACGTCATGAGGCTCGGATGGCACATCCATCCTGAAACCGGAATAGCAGAGTATCACGCTCTTCCCTGCAAAGGAAGAAAGATAACGGTCATAATAGCCTCTGCCGTAACCAAGCCGAAGTCCGCTGCCATCCGCACAGAGTGCAGGCACGATGCAAAGACATTCAGTACCGCCGATGAACTCCGTATCACGATGTATCGGCTCCTGAATGGAAAACCTGCCCTCAGCGAGGTCGGAAAAGCTGCGTATCTCGTAAAAAGAAAGCTCGGTATCGCCCGAAACGGGTACTGCAACTCTCTTGCCTGTGCTGAAGCAATACTCAAGCAGCCTGTACGTGTCGACCTCGATATCGGTGGAAACATATGTGAGCACGCTGTCCGCCGCATCAATGAGCGGTCTTAGCTGCAAAAAGATGCTTTCATCCGCTGCACGCTTTGCATCAGCGTCCATCGAACGTCTGCGTGAGATCAGCTCTTTTCTGAGCGTCCGTTTTACTTCCTGCATTGCATACCTGCAGCGACCTTTGCTGCCTTTTTATCGTTCACGAGTATCTCGACAAGGCGAAGTCCGAAATCTATCGCAGCACCCGGACCTACCGCAGTGGTAAAGATACCGTCTGTTACAACGCTGTCGGCGGAGACCTCCGCACCTGTGAGGAAGCCCTCAAATCCCGGGAAGCAGATAGCTTTCCTGCCTTCGAGAAGTCCCTTCTTGCCGAGGATAGAGGGTGCAGCACAGATAGCAGCAACGGGGATATCGTGTTGTGTGCAGTAATCGATGGCTGCCTGTACAACGGGGCTTTTTTCAAGGTTGAGTGTACCGGGCATTCCGCCGGGGAGCACGATCATCTCAAGCCTTTCGTCAAGCTCGACCTGCATATCTGTGATATCGGTGAGCATCGTGATGCCGTGAGAGGAACGTACGGTGTCGCTTCCGATGCCGACTGTAACGACTTCCTTTTCCGCTCTGCGGATAATGTCGATAGGTGCAACTGCCTCGGTCTCTTCAAAACCGTCTGCAAGAAATACATATATCATATCGTACCTCCGAATGTTATGCTGAATTTATCCTCAAGAAAAACAGGATGATAGGACAGCTTTGCCTTGCGGAGGTTTTCCGCACCTGTGTCCTCTTCCCTGTTGATATACCTGTATCTGCCGCCGAGATAACGCACGAATTCGCGGTTTATCGCGGTGTAGGTGCCCTGATAGTCCGTCAGGGCCTTTTCGACGTGAACGACGAAGGTGTCATCGGACGAAGGCTCACCGAAAGTGAACGCCTGTACCTCACCGTTTACACGCAGAACGCCGCCCGTATAGCCGAGCTTATCGTAATATTTGAAGCTACAGCGGACGATACAGCTCTCGTCCTCCTTGCTTTTAAGCTCCTCCGGGTCAGCAAGACCGCAGTCGCAGATATTCTCCCTGCACCAGCGTTCGTTCATCTCGATGCACTCGGGAATATTATCCGCTGTGAGCGGCTCGAACGACCAGTCGTTCTCGTAGAACCTGTTGAGGTGGTTACGCTTGCCGTGGTACTTCTTGCCTTTCAGCTCTGCAAGATCCTCCGCGAGGTAGACATAATCGCTTCCGTCACGGTTGTAGACAGCTTTTGCATCAGGATAAAGAGCCGTTATCTGTTCGGTCACATCCTTGTTGGCGTAAACAGAAAGAGCGATACAATGTTCGCTGCAGTATTCCTTCAGAAGCTCTACTCCTGTGCGGACATCACAGCCACCTGTCGGGAAAGAGAATTTGTACTTTCCGCCGCCGAAATTCCAGCGGACAAAATAGAAGCCGTCAAGCTGTGCGATCTCCACACCGTATGCCTTACGCCAGACGAAATTGTTGCCGAAGGTATACTCACAGCCGCGGAACTGCGACTTACGGAGTGCCTCATCTATCCATTCCTTATCTGTTATCTCTATCTTTCTGAAAACGAGTTCAGACATCAATTATCTCCTTGATCTGTGCCATTATCTTTTCGTGTATCTCTTCTATGGAGAGCGGTGCTTCGCCGTCGGAGCAGCTTATCATGTGCCAGCCGCAGCGTTCTGCGGTGTACAGTGCACTCTCACGGCACTTCTTCATGAACGCTATGTTGCTCTCATGGATATCCTTCCTGCTCTCGTCGCCTTCGTAGCGTGCGGAAAGCAGCTTCTGCGAAACCTCGATGGGCATATCCAGAAACAGCACGATATCAGGCTCGGGAAGTCCAAGCTTTGTGTACTCATAATCCCACAGCCATGCGAGGTACTCGTCACGCTTGTCATCGGTCAGCTTTGTCATCTGATAGATGGCGTTTGAGGTGGAGTATCTGCCGGATACTATCACGCTGCCGCTGTTGTATTCCCTGCTCCAGTCGGTGGAGTAGCTGATGTAGCGGTCAACAGCATAGAAGCTGCCTGCTGCGTATGCACCGATCTCACCGTCACAGGGTATCTCACCGCCGAGGTAGGCGGAAACTATCCTGCCACTCGGGCTGTCATAATTCGGGAAGCTGATAAGGCGTGATGTCACACCATCCCTGACCAGTCTGTCCTGCAGGAGCTGAAGCTGTGTGGACTTGCCGCAGCCGTCCAGTCCTTCAAGTACTATTATCTTTCCTTTGCTCATAATACATACCTATCCATTATATTGATATACATTATATATTCTACCACAAACCGTTTGGTTAGTCAATGCTTTTTGTTACAATTATACAAAATAATTTACCCCGATATCTATGACATCGGGGTCTGAATTATAAGGTTTATTCATCGTCGTCTGTGCTCTGCTTTTTCTTTCTGTGATGGTTCAATATCAATACCACAACAAAGGACGCAAGCATGATAAATGCTGATACAAGCATGACGAACTCAGTCGTCACCAGACCATTGTTGATGATGAACGGCTCGTCGACGTCGGGCAAGCACCTGACGAATATATGCAAGCAATTTATGCAAATAACGAGTGCCATCACCATCGTGCCGGAGCCCTTCACACCGAAAAGACAATCCTTGGCAGCACAACGGATGACGCTCCACAGAAAGCTCAATGTCACCGAGAACATAATAAGCGGAAAGCACTCCTCGCACCACCTGAGCAGCATTTCATTAAATGCGACCAGTCCCATTGACAGTAAAACACATATGATCAGTGCCTCAATGGTCAGAGCCGAACGCACCTGATTCTGTCGCTCGTCGAAAACCTCTTTCTGCGATCCCGGCGCTGCCAGTATCATGTTTTCACAGAATTTGTCAAAGCTTTTCAGGCTCATTCCTCTGCCTCCTTTTCGTTATCGGCTTTTTCCGACTTCTTTCTCTTGCTCATCACAGAAAATACCACCACCGAAGAAACTGCCATTATCACACAGGCAAGTATCAGCACGAAATACTCTGTAAGCTGACCTTTTGCCACAAAGAAGCTCTTCACGGTTGTTATCTCTTCCTCGTTGTTATTGAATATCATAATAACATAGATCATCATCAGACCCAGAATATACGAAGCTGTGAAAGCAGTTTTTTCATATTTCACGCCGAGGAGCGTCCCCTTCACATAATTCCTGATCACCCAGATAAGATAACATACAGCCATACAGAAAGCCAGCACCGCAATAATGCTCTGGCAGTATGCATAGCCTGCTTCGTAGATGACCAGTGCAATAAATGTCAGAAAAGCGTAGGTATACAGACATTCACCCGTTATCTTTGCACGAAGCTGATTCTGACGCTCGTCAAAGATATCCTGCGGCTGTACATGCTCGCCCATTATCATATTTTCACAGAATTTATCAAAGCTTTTTAAACTCATATCGCTACCTCCAATGTCATTCCTCGGTCCAGAAAAGCTCGTCAAGCGTTTTGCCGAGAGCCTTACATATCGATACACAAAGATTTATCGTGGGATTATAGTCGCCGTTTTCCACGGCACTGATGGTCTGGCGGGTAACGCCTATCTTCTTCGCAAGCTCATCCTGTGACATATCAGCCGCAGCACGCGCCGCTTTCATCCTGAGATTTTTCGCCATTTCATCACCTCGATGTGAGTATAACATATATTTTACGGTTTGTCAAGTATATTTTACATTTTGTTTGATATTTTTTTCAAAATGTCTGTTTAGATAAACAAATATCCCCTGAGGCAGGCTCAGGGGACGCGAGTTTGAAATTAAACGTAGCCGATGATGGCAGAGATAAAGATCGCGATCATGAATACAGGGCATACATACTTTACCATGATACGGTAAAGCAGCTTCGACTTGAACTTGCCGTTTATCTCTACCTCGCTCTCAACGGTCTTGGTCTTAACGACATAGCCGATAAGGATACAGGTGAGGAGTGCAACGATAGGCATGATGACACTGTTGCTTACGAAGTCGAAGAAATCGAGGAACTGCTTGCCGAATACCAGTACGTCCTTCCAGCTGCTGTAACCGAGTACGGAAAGCATACCGATGATGAACGCACCGCCGAAAACGATGAGGCAGGCAGGAATTCTCTTTACCTTAGCCTTTTCCATTACTATGTGCACGATAGTTTCCATGAGGGAAACAGAGGATGTCAGTGCGGCAAGTGCCACGAGCACGAAGAAAATCGCACCGACGATGTGGCCGCCCTCAAAGGAATCAAACACCTTGGGAAGAGTTACGAACATAAGACCGGGGCCCTGATTGAGTGCGGATTTGTCGCCGCCGGAGAAAGCAAATACTGCGGGGATAATCATCATACCTGCGAGGAAAGCAATGGCGGTATCGAATATCTCGATGTGACGCACAGAGCCTTCGATGCTGTCATCCTTACGCATATACGAGCCGTAAGTAACCATGATGCCCATCGCAAGGGACATTGAATAGAAAAGCTGTCCCATAGCGGCAATAACTGTCTTGAGGGAGAAGTTCTTGAAATCGGGCTTGATGTAATAGATGAGGCCGTCCATAGCACCGTCAAGAGTTATAGAGTAGACCGCAATACCGATGGAAATGACTATGAGGAGTGGCATAAGGAACTTGCTGAACTTCTCGATACCCTTCTCAACGCCGAGCATTACTACGATAGCAGTAAGTGCCATATAGATAAAGAAGAAGATAGTAGGCTGTAATGCGTGACCGGTGAAATCAGCAAAATATGTAACGGTCTTTTCAACACCGTCTACCACCTGAACGGTGGAAGCAGCAGCCGCAGAGCCCTGACCTGTGATAAACACGGTAAGGTACTTCAGTACCCAGCCGCCGATAACACAATAATATGGGAAGATGATGACGGGAACGAGTGCCGCCACCCAGCCGAGAGGTGCAAACTTGCTGTTGAGTGCGGAGTAGGCTCCCATTACGCTCTTTCCTGTCTTTCTGCCGATGGCGATCTCTGTCACCATCAGGGAGAAGCCGAAGGTCACCGCAAGTATCAGATATACCAGCAGGAAGATGCCGCCGCCGTACTGTGCGGCAAGATAAGGAAATCTCCAGATGTTGCCGAGGCCTACCGCAGAGCCTGCCGCGGCAAGCACAAAGCCTATCTTGGACGAAAAACCGCACTTGGCAGACTTCTGTTTTGTAGTTGTCTGTTCGCTCATAAATAATACGCTCCAAAAATAAAAAATATACGTTTTAATTATAATGGATAATTCCGCTAAAGTCAAGAGATTTCACCACTTTTGTTACATTTCTGTGAAAAAAACAGCTATAAAGCGGCAGTTGTATCTTGACAAACTCAAGTCTATGCTGTATAATATTTAGTGTTCTGCGGGTGCCGCAGCTTATATACGGAGACGTATCGAAGTGGTCATAACGAGACTGACTCGAAAGGTAGACGAGCTCGTCACTTGCGAACGTGCGAAAGCTCGCGTTTTCTTCGATTTCCTCGCAAATGCTTCATTTTTCTTGAATTTTGGATGAATGCATTTCACCATCGGCCTTGCAAAAGCCGTGCAAAATTCAAACACAACCAAATACGGAGAGATATCGAAGTGGTCATAACGGGGCTGACTCGAAATCAGTTTGCGCTCACGCGCACGAGGGTTCGAATCCCTCTCTCTCCGCCAAAAGCCGCTTTGGAGTAATCTAAAGCGGCTTTATTTTTCAAAAAAGAGGATGTTTATGGAAAGATTTATTGAAAAAATAATAAGCATTTTAGAAAAGAAAACAATTATTAAGAATGTTTTTTCTGTCCCTAAAGATAGTTTTAAAACAGAAAAATTTCAAAAAGAAGTAGATAGAATCCCGAGATATAAAAATCAATATATAAGTGATATTGACTCATATATTGAATATTTTGAAAAACATTTTCCTGAAGATTTTAAATCAACAGATGAATATAGTGATTTGCATAATCTTATTATCAATGATCCTGATTGCAAATTTGATGATGCATCCCTTTATGAAGTTGCATATTGTAAAATATTAATGCTGCTATATGTTGTTCAAGGATATATTGAGATTGATTATTCAAAGGAAAAAATTTCAAAGTATAGCAACAGTTATTTTCGTGGTCAAAGCAACTATAATTACGGACTGTTACCATCTTTGTATAGAGATCTAAAATATGATGGTGTAATTGACTATAAAAATTTAGACCAATTGTATAAAGCTACTCCCTTTTTCAACAAGTACAGTCAACATATAGAGCATGTTTCTAATATCAACTATTCTTTTCTTGCTTTTATACAGCATGCAGTTGCATATAGCCCTTTCCTCGACTTTTCAGAAGATTTAAATATTGCGTTGGTATTTGCTTCAACTTCGGAAGGAAAAAACTATAACTCATATTTACAGACTGATGCAGGATTGTATTCATTTCATCCTCATGAAACTATTACTTTAACTGAAAATATTGATAATATTATTAGAGAGCACAATGTTCAGTACTGTTCTAAAAGACTTACGTATACATCTAAAATTTTCGGCAAACCTTTGCTTGAATGTGATATAAATGACTTTAACGTTGAACTTTATAGTTTCACTTCACCAACAAATGACCGTATGAAATATCAGAAGGGTGTGTTTTTGTATTTCAAAAAATGTGTTATTGTTAACAAAGAGCTCTTCTTCCCGTATTCATGTGGATACATAACTAAAAGCAAAATCCCTTGTAAGGCAAATTCAAAGAAAGCAACAGTAATAAGCTCCTGTAAAGAAGATATATATAACGAAATAGTTTCGAAGAATCCATCTTTAGATATAAGCCATCTAATGAATCCATATCAAGCTTTTAGTGAATATACTCGATGACGATAATGCCCCGAAGTAATTACTCCGGGGCGTTTCCTTTTTTACCCCAACGCTTTACTCATTGCCGCGCCGGTGTCTGCTTTTGTTACCGCGTCAAGGTGGCTATAAATATTTGCGGTGGTGCTCATATCGCTGTGTCCGAGCCATTCCTGAATCTGCTTCATGGGCACGCCTTGTGCAAGGAGCACCGATGCGCAGGAGTGGCGAAGATCGTGGAAGCGGATCTTCTTCAGGTTATGCTTCTTTAGAAGCTGTCCGAAGTGTCCGGTAACGAAGTCTGGATCGTACAGCTTGCCAAGAGCATCC
>JAZURJ010000053.1:0-14003 GCA_045606085.1 Oscillospiraceae bacterium | reverse complement strand
CAAGTTCAATATCCTGCAGCAGGCAGCTCAGTCTATGCTTGCTCAGGCAAACCAGCAGCCTCAGTCCATTCTGCAGCTCCTTGGCTGATAAAAACAATAACCGACGCCCTCTCTGTTATAAAGAGAGGGCGTTTTTGTATCGACAAACAAGTAAAAACAGTATGTTTTTGGAGATATATCCGAAAAAATAAAAAAAATTTAAAAAATTTTAAAAAAAACGCTAAAGTTTTAAAAAAAACGACCGATATAATATACGTGATAGCTGAAAAGCTAAAAACCGTTCTCCCAGTGTACATAAGAGAACAACACTTATTACTTTAACCATACGTCCCCACGGGAACGGATTTCCCGAAAAAAGTTAACAGGGACGTGAATTTCAAGGAGGAAATTTTTATGGCAGGCATGATCGTACAGCATAACATGAACGCACTCAACTCTTACAACAGACTTAACTTCAACGTAGCTTCTATGAAGAAGTCTTCCGAGAAGCTGTCTTCCGGTTACACAACCAATCTTGCAGGTGATGACGCTGCAGGTCTGGCTATTTCCGAGAAGATGAGATCTCAGATCCGTGGTCTGAACCAGGCTAAGAGAAACGCTCAGGATGGTATCTCCATGATCCAGACCTATGAGGGTGCACTTCAGGAAACACATTCTATCCTTCAGAGAATGAAGGAACTGGCAGCTGAGTCCGCTAACGGCACATATGATGACGCTACTGACCGTGCTGCTATCCAGCTCGAGTTTGATCAGCTGAATGACGAGCTCAACCAGATCGCTGACACTGACTTCAACGGCGTTACTGCTCTGAACGGTGGCACAATGGCTGACGGCACAACAGCAACAACTGGCAAGTTTGACTACACAGCAGCTGCTGCTACTCAGGCTGGCACAGGCGAGGCTGGTGACGTATCCGTTTCTAACGCATACTCCGCAGCTGGTGCAGACCTGACCTATACTGACAGCATCGTTCTGCAGGTAGGTGCTCGTTCCAAGGACGCTGTTAACTTCACATTCTCCTACTCCGCAGCAGGTATCGGAGCTCTCTCCGCTAACCTCGATGTATCCTCCCGTAAGGGCGGTCTGGGAACTGCTTCCCTCGACCTCTCCACACAGGACGCTGCAAACGCTGCTATCGACCAGATCGACTATGCTATCAACAAGGTATCCATGGTTCGTGCAACATTCGGTTCCGTTCAGAACCGTCTCGAGCACAAGATCGAGAATGTAACAGCTACAGCTGAGAACATGACCGAGGCTGAGTCCACAATCCGCGACACAGACATGGCTGCTGAAATGATGAACTACACCAAGTACAACATTCTTCAGCAGGCTGCTCAGTCTATGCTCGCTCAGGCAAACCAGCAGCCCCAGTCCATCCTGCAGCTCCTCGGTTAATCATAACGAATTTGCATTCGCAAATGAGTACGGTTTCCGTGCAGCTTAAGTATGGTAAGGCAGCTTGATTGCTGACTAGCTAACTAGCTAATAAGGCTCCCCCGAAGAAATTCGGGGGAGTTTTAATATACGGATATATCGTAAAAATGATGTTTAGATATTGTAATTCACCTTATTTTATGATACAATAATTACATGAAATAAACTCTTTCACAGAAAGGATGATCATCATGGTTCTTTCCATCGGCATGATAGTAAAGAACGAGGAAAAATACCTCAGACAGTGTCTGACAGCACTGCAGCCCCTGCGTGATGCAGTGGACAGTGAGCTTATTATCGTAGATACCGGTTCTACAGATAAGACAGTTGAGATCGCACGTGAGTTTACAGATAACGTTCTGTTTTTTGAGTGGATCAACGATTTCTCTGCTGCCAGAAATGTAAGCCTGAAGGCCGCAAAGGGCGAGTGGTTCATGTTCGTGGATGCCGATGAGGTGTTCCAGACCTGTGATGATCTGATATATTTCTTCAAATCGGGAGAATATAAGGAATTTAACTCTGCTCTGTTCAATGTACGAAGCTATGCTGACCTGAATGTTCGTACAAGATACATGGATTGTTATGTACCAAGACTTACAAAGATACTTCCCGACACAAAATTCGAGGGAGTTATCCACGAAAGGCTTAACACATTCGATTTTCCAAAACGTCTGATAACCGACGTAGCAGATCACTATGGCTATGTTTTTGCTGATAATGAGGAGCTTCAGAACGAGAAGTTTGAGCGTAATTCCGCATTGCTTATGGAGCGCCTTAAAACAAACGAAAAGGACACTAATCCGGCACTTTACAAAGAGCTGTTTGATACATATAACTTCCTTGATGACAAAACTCAGGCAATGGAGTATGCTTATCAAGGTATTGAATTATGTAAGAAGCTCAAAACAGATTACATTCTGGCTTTGTATCACACGATTACTCTTCGCAAGTTCTGTAATTACGAGGACGAGGAAGTGCTGCAGCTCTATGATGAATATTTTAGTGTTGATAAGGAGATAAGAGTCAAAGAGCGTTCTCTTGATATCGAGTTCTATGCTTTCAAGGCGATGGCTCTCTTTAGATTAGAGCGTTATGAAGAAGCGTATACAGAGTTCCATAAATTTTTCGAGCTGGATGAGAAGATGAATAAAGAGGGCATCTGTACAAGAGAAGCCCTGTATGTTGCAAGGAATTTCACCAATGAAAACGCCGTTATCGATGTAAATCTTTATTATGCAGATGCTTGTATCAAGATGCAAAGATACAAAGAGGCAGAGATGAATTTCAGAAAGCTGCCCCTGGAAAGATTTAATTACAACAGAGCTATCCATATCATGCGTCTGAATCAGATGATCGATTATCTGAGATTTACCGGCTCAAAGGCACTGGCAACAATGTACAATTCTCTTGAAGAGGATGACAAGAAGCTTTTCATTGACGCTATCAGATTCCGTATCTTCTCCTGGGAAGAGGATGAGCAGCGTAGCATGATTAATAAGCTGACTGCTATGAATTTCAGCAAGAAGATATACAACAGCATCACCGCATTGATAAGATCGCATCTGCTGGAAGGTGGTCTGAAGCAAGGTCAGACAGAAGCTTTTATTACAGATTTCGGTGCGATCTACCCTGATGTGTTCTATATGCTGCTGAAGGAAAAGAAGGATATCACTCCATACCTGCTTGCAAGCGGAAATATAGCTGCCGATGTAAAGGCAGGCTTCAATAACATCGTTGGATACGGCGATGTTATCCGTGCATACGATCCGTCTTTTATTATGGACACATCGTGCTTCATCCAGCTTGTGAAGATGTATATGCAGGCTATGGCAAGTGCATGTAAGAGCAAACAGGATTTCAATACATTCGCCGCTTATGCAGGCGGATTTGCAATGCAGTATCTCCAGACATTTGGTGAGGACAATGCTCCTGCGGTCATCATGGCAGCAGTATGTGTGGAAGAAATACGCCTGCTTCTTGATACAAAAAGATACAAGGAGTGTATTGCATCCCTGCGTAGTCTTATCAGGATAGATCAGGAGTACGCTCCTATCGCAAAGGAATATCAGAATATCATCAAGGAACGTATGGGAAGCTGATGAAAGAAAATAAAAATTCGCCGTGCAGGTAGTCTGTTTTCAGATGCGTGCACGGCATTTTGCTGCTTTTTTTTGCTCTGCTATTGCAATTTGCGTGATTTTATGGTATGATAACATATATATCTGTGTATATAAATAAAATAAATATAAACAAACTGAAAGGACAGAATTTTATGAGCAAGGTAGTCAAGTTTGGCGGCAGTTCACTTGCTGACGCTAATCAGTTCCGCAAGGTGGCGGACATCATTCACGCAGATCCCGAGCGTTGCTACGTGGTTCCTTCCGCTCCCGGAAAGAGATATTCCGACGACATCAAGGTAACAGATATGCTGTATACCTGCTATGATGCGGTACAGAACGGTGAGGAGTTTGCTAAGGCGTTCGGACCTATCAAGGAGCGTTTTAACGGTATTATTTCCGATCTGGGTCTTACTCTTGATCTGGATGAGGAGTTTGAGAAGATCGGTGTGAACTTCAAGGCAGCAGCAGGCAGAGAATATGCAGCAAGCCGCGGCGAGTACCTCAACGGCATCATCCTTGCAAACTATCTCGGTTTTGATTTTATCGATGCTGCAAAGGCTATCTTCTTTGATAACAAGGGCAAATTTGATGATGATATCACAAATGCATGCCTCGGTGCAATGCTGGACAGAGCTGAAAAGGCTGTAATTCCCGGCTTCTACGGTGCGATGCCTGATGGTACTATCAGAACGTTCTCCCGTGGCGGTTCTGACTTCACAGGTTCCGTAGTGGCAAAGGCAGCAGGTGCTTCTATGTATGAAAACTGGACCGACGTCAGCGGCGTGCTGGTTGCGGATCCCAGAATAGTTGACCAGCCTGCAGGCATTAAGGTCATCACATACAGTGAGCTGAGAGAGCTTTCTTACATGGGCTTCAGCGTTCTGCATGAGGATGCGGTATTCCCTGTAAGAAGTGCAGGTATTCCCATCAATATAAAGAATACAAATGCACCGCAGGATGCGGGAACACTCATCGTTCCTTCCAACACAAATCCTCCTGCCGAGCATGTTATCACAGGTATCGCAGGAAAGAAGAATTTCTCTGTAATCTCTATCGAGAAGGACAGAATGAACAGCCATAAGGGCTTCATGAGAAGACTGCTGCAGGTTCTTGAGAACCACGGTATCTTCCCTGAGCATATGCCCACGGGTATCGATACCATCAGTGTTATCGTAAACTCTGAGGAGCTGGAGGGACAGCGTGAAAAGCTGGCTCAGCGTCTTCAGGAAGTCATCAAGCCCGACCACTTCGAGATCGTTGACGGTATGGCTCTCATTGCTGTCGTAGGACGTGGTATGAGATCCGTAAAGGGTGTTGCTACACGAGTGTTCGCAGCACTTTCTCATGCTAATATCAACATAAGAATGATCGACCAGGGTTCCAGCGAGCTGAATATCATCGTAGGTATCGAGAGTGCCGATTTTGAAAAGGCTATCAAGGTGATCTACAATATGTTCATGCTTAGCGAATAATTGAAGGCATACCGTTCCGGCGGTAAGGAATACAATGAAAACGGGGGATAAAAATGGATTATTCAACATATCTGCACGATGCTAAGATCCGCAGCGGAAAAGGCGGCGCATATAAGAATTATCTTGTAAAGAATATTGAGATCATTGGTCAGAGGAAGCTGGTTGTTATCGGTGGCGATGAGGATATCGCAGTGCTTAATGAGACCATTAATATGCTGCGTGCCAAGAATGTCCGTGTTCCCGAGATCGCATACAGAGCTACTACCGAGGAAAACAAGGTCACAGAGGACAGAAGTGTCAGATTTATCGAGGAGCTGAAGGGCAAGGCATCCTCTTTCTATGTACTTATTCTTGCTCCTTATTACAGTGCGGAGATTCAGCTGGCTGCAATGGATAAGGTGCTTGGAACATCCGCAAGTATTGCTGTTGCACTGAAGACGATCTGTGGATATACAGAGCGTGATTTCTGCGAGATGAACGAGCCTACCGGTCTTGGCTTCAATATGGCAAACAAGAAGATCAGCAGTGCTATTGCGGCTGATGCTAAGAAATACAGCACAATGGAGACTTCTACTGCCCAGCAGCTTGCCTCCTATAAGGACAAGATGAAGGGTCAGCGTTGCTTTATTATAGGCAATGCTTCTTCAAAGCTTGATGAGCTGAATGTTCTTATGAACGAGCGTACCTTTGCCAGCGATGCTTTCTGTGAGTTCTTCTCCAGAACACCGCAGCGTCCCACATATTATCTGCTGACAGATCCCGCGTCCTACCTCGGCAACGGCAAGTACATTGAGGGCATGGAGTGCTTTGTAAATGCAGATGTCAAGGTATTCGAGGATAAGTTCAAGAAAAAGCCCACCTATATCAACCTTCTCGGCAAGGGACTGATCGATGGACTGCCCACATTTGACACCGTTGAGAGCATTTATGAAACCGCAGTCATCATGCCTATGTATCAGATGATACAGCTTGCTGTCTATATGGGCTTCAGTGAGATATACATCTATGGCTTTGATGGTATATTTGAGGTGGATATCGATGGTAACGGCATCGGAAGAAAGGTTGCCGAGGGTGCCGTAGCAGGCTTCCCCGAGAAGGCAAAGAGCGTTCTTGAGCGTGTTCGTGCCTATGCTGACGGCAATAATATCAAGGTTTACAATATGTGCGAGACTACAGGTCTTTCCATGTTTGAGAGCAAGAAGTTTGAGGAGATCGACTTTACAGCGTCCTCTATCTTCAACAAGATCTGATATAATTATGAGTGGCGGGAGCAACGGCTGTCCATAGCATCAGCGATGGGCAAGTTCTGTTTCCGCCCTTTCGGTAAATTAAGAGGAGGAAGAGCCATGAGCCTTGCAGATGAGCTGTTTATACAGAATTGCCGTGATATAATCGAGAACGGAATTTCCGACGAGAACGAGCAGGTACGCCCTCGCTGGGAGGATGGTACACCTGCACATACCATCAAGAAATTCTGTGTTGTCAATCGTTATGACCTGCAGAAGGAATTTCCTATAATGACACTGCGTAGGATATATTACAGATCCGCTATCGACGAGATCCTGTGGATCTATCAGAAGAAATCCAACCGCATCGCTGAACTCGGTTCTCATGTCTGGGACGCCTGGGCAGACGAGAATGGCACCATCGGAAAGGCGTATGGCTATCAGCTTGGTGTGAAGCATCATTACAAGGAAGGCGACTTCGATCAGGTCGACAGAGTCCTGTTCGATCTGAAGAACAATCCTGCCAGCCGCCGTATCATGACCAATCTCTATAATCACGCAGATCTTCATGAGATGCAGCTTGCTCCCTGTGCTTATTCCATGACCTTCAATGTGAGCGGAAACAAGCTCAATGGTCTGCTCAACCAGCGTTCACAGGATATGCTGACAGCGAACAACTGGAATGTGTGTCAGTATGCTGCACTGCTTACCATGTTTGCCAAGGCGAGTGGTCTTGTGCCGGGTGAATTCGTTCATGTGATCGCAGATGCACACATCTACGACCGCCACATAGATGCCGTAAAAAGGTTGATCGAAAAGAAGCCATTCGATGCACCCGAGATGAGGATCGAAGATATCACGGATTTCTATCAGTTTACCAAGAACAGCTTTACTGCGGTGGATTATCAGTATCACGAGTTCACAGACAAGATTCCTGTGGCGATATAAAGAGGTCAGAATGTTTAATCAGATGAAGATAGCCGTACTTATCGACAGCGATAATGTATCGGCAAAGCATGCACAATTTATCATGCAGGAGGTGGAGAAATACGGTATTCCCACCTATAAGCGTGTATACGGCGACTGGGAAAAGGGCGGCAACGGCTGGCACAATGCAGCCATCAATTACTCAATTATGCCTGTACAACAGACCTGCTACATCACAGGCAAGAATGCCACTGATTTTTCCATGATAATCGATGCGATGGATATCCTGTACACGGGCAATGTGGATGGTTTCTGCCTTGTTACCAGCGACAGCGATTTCACTCGTCTTGCAATACGTCTGCGTGAGGCGGGCAAGCTGGTGGTGGGTATCGGTGAGCTAAAGACTCCCCGTGCGTTCACAACGAGCTGCCATCATTTTTGTTATCTCGACCGTATGTGCGTAGCGGAGAGCGAGGTGGATGAAAAGGCTGTACGAAAGGCTGTAATTGATTTTGTCACCGAAAATGAGGGCGAAAGAATCGATCTTGCGAAGGTCAACGCGGTGCTAACATCCAAATTCGGAAACATCAATTTTGATGAGCTTGGATACAAGCGTTTTTCTTCCTTTATCGACAGCTTCCCCGAGCTACGCAGAAGCAACACCTTTGTATCCCTGAAAAAGAAAAAGGCTCCTGCACCAACGCCCGAAGTAAAGGCGAGCGAGGTAACGGAGGCGGAGATAGTCGCGGCGATAGGAAAGTATTTCGAGGAATATGCTCCGCAGAACGACAACATGATGAAGATCGAGAGATACCTCAACGACCGTTTCGGAAAGATAGATTTTTCCCGCTTTGGATCAAAGCGTTTTGCGAAGTTTATTGACAAGCAGCAGGGTCTGAAGCGGACAGGCACACTTATCGAGCCTGTTACGATATCTGCAGCGGAGGAACTTACTGCACAGAGCTTTGCACGCGATGTAATTGCGTATGCGGTGGAGAATTCTCCCAAGGGCGGAAATGTCGGTCAGCTCAACAACTACATGATCGGCAAATATGGCAAGAATTATTACCGTTCTATCGGCTTCAATGATTTCCGTGCAGCACTGGATTCCCTGGATGAGATCGTTGTAGATAACAACCTTATCTTTGTAAAAACGGACGAGCCTGCTGTGGTGTATGAAGATATCACCATCGAAAAGGCCAGCGAGATGGTACGCGGATATGCGGCTGACAATATGCCTGTGGGCGGAAACGTCGGCCAGCTCAACAATGAGCTGATGAGCAGATTCGGCAGGAATTACTGTGCAGAGCTCGGCTTTGCGGATTACAGATCCATGCTTTTTGCCATCGGCGGAGTTATCGTGAAGAAGAATCGTGTTTACCTTGCCATTGTCCGTGAGGATGATATCAAGCAGGATGCGGAAGTAACTGCTGAGGAAAAGAAGCCCGAGGAAAGCTCTGAAGTCCAGATATCAGAAGCGTCGGGCGAGCCGATAGAGATAGCCGTGGAGCAGGAAGATAATTCGATCGAAGAACAGGCATCTTCCGCAAAGGCGGATATGAATACCGTTCGCCGTGATGTGTTCAATTTTGTTGCGAATGCGGAAAAGGGTGCAGGCATCTCTGCTCTTGGTAAGATGTTCGGCGAAAAGTACGGAAAGACCTTCCTTAAGGAGATGGGCTATACCTCTGTACGAAAGCTTGCCGAGGAAATGACAGGTATCGTTATCAGATCCAACAAGCTGTTCATCGATGATGCATTTGCACAGCAGACAGAGGCGATCGAGCAGTATGTAAAGGACTTTGCAAACGGCGGTGGCAGCCGCAGCATCCGCTCGCTCGGAATGCAGCTGAAAAAGCGTTTTGAGGGCTTCGATTTCAGGAACTACGGCTTTGCGAGATTTACAGATTTCATCAACGCCATCGATGGAGTAAAGGCTGACAGATACCATGTCAAGCCAGTAAAATCGGAGGCGTGACATGGATCAGAGATTTTCCAGAGCGGAGCGTATCTTCGGCTCTGACGGTATGCAGCGTCTGAGAAATTCCTGTGTAGCGGTCTTCGGTGTTGGAGGAGTGGGAAGCTACATTGCAGAGGGTCTTGCCCGCAGCGGAGTGGGTCATATCCATCTCATCGACAGCGACGAAGTGGATATCACAAATCTCAACCGCCAGCTTGAGGCACTCACTCACACGGTGGGACAGCCAAAAGCAGAGGCGATGAAAGAACGCATCCTGCAGATAAATCCACAGTGCGATGTTGTCGTGCATGACTGCTTTTTCCTCCCCGAAAACTCGGACGGGTTTGACTTCACAAAGTACGATTATGTGGCGGATGCGGTGGATACAGTTACTGCAAAGATAGAGCTTGTGATGAAGGCTCAGAGAGAGGGTACGCCGATAATCAGCTCTATGGGCACAGGAAACAAGCTCTGCCCTGCTATGCTTGAGGTGGCGGATATATACAAGACCTCCGTCTGCCCTCTTGCACGGGTGATGCGTCAGGAACTGAAAAAACGCGGCGTAAATAAGCTGAAGGTAGTTTATTCCAAGGAGGAGCCGATAAAGGCAATGGTGTCCGAGGAGGAGAACGCTCACCGCAGGAGCATACCTGCAAGTGCGGTGTTCGTGCCGGGCACGGCAGGCCTGATAATTGCCTCGGAAATAGTTAAGGATATCCTCAACAGATAAAGCATAACGGCGGAGAAAACTCCGCCGTTTTTGTGTGATTACAGGTCGTCTGCGTCCTGAACCGGAACCTCATAAGGATCCTCGGGCACGCCCGTGTACATACCCTGAGGGTCTGTTTCGGGAGAAGCCATTGTTGACATAAAGCCCTCAAGACGCTTGTTTATTCGTCGTATCTTTTCGGGGGAAGGCTGAGAGTACATTATACATCATCCTTTCTCGCTTTTTCTGTCGGATATCGATAAAAAGACCGCCGTGACCAATCACAGCGGTCTATGATATTTTCTGCGAAAACTGCGGGAAGATACGAGTTATTTTTTTCTCATATCGTTGGCGGTGTATACCACTTCCGCGTAAATGGATGCGACTATCTGATATAGCTCCTTTGGAATAGTTTCGCCTGCGTTGAGCATTACCAGCAGAGCGGCAACACTGTCGTCGCGGTATATCGGCACTCCGGATTCGTCCGCAATGTTGACGATACGCTGTGCAAGTTCGCCCAGACCCGATGCCACAACAACAGGAGCGTAGTTCATATCGGGATTGTATTTCAGTGCCACAGCCGCATTCTGTCCATAGATTCGCTTGTTGTTTGCGGGCGGCTTAGGATGTTTGCTCTGCATATTTCATCCTCCTTATACTCTTGTGTTAAGGGTCGTACGCTTATCCAGTATCTTCGGGAAGATCTCGGTAAGATTGTGCGGTGCCTTGAGCGGTGCGGTCTCGAAGGTACGTGCGTTGTATCCGATATTGCGGATTATCTTGTTCACACGATCCTTCATCGGTTCGATCTGCTTTTCAAATCTCGGCGGATACAGCAGTGCGAGATTAACATCCTCGCCGAGTGCGTACATATCCAGCTCAAATCTGCCGATGCTCTCCACGTCAAATGTCAGGAACAGGTGATAGTTTCTTTGTGTTCCGGGGGTGTTGTTGGGGTTATTCTCGTCGTTATCCACCCACAGTTCGCCAAAAGCCTTTGTTCCGTCCACGTCAAGCGGCAGTATATAATGTGCAAGCGGAGTAAATACGCCCGGAGCATTCAGAAGGCTCTGAAGCAGATTTGTAGCGTTGAAGCTGTCGAGTGATTTGAGTGCAGGATGATTGATGTTCTCCTGTATGAATTCCGTCAGGCTGTCAAGCGTAGAGCTCACAGGCGGGCGAACTCCGTGCTGCGGCAGCTCGTTTTTAAGTGCCATCTGTTCGATCACATCCACAAACGCACCGAACAGACGCTCACGAACGGGAATATCGGGCATGGAGCGTAGCAATTCATTCAGCTTGTCGATGACTTCCTGTACGGTATGTAATTTGGAGAAATCCTGCAGGAAGGCTTCAAACTGTTCACCTGTTTCATCGTGCACGAAAAGACCCTCTACCATGCGGGCAAGAGTTTCCATACCGGTGGTCTTTCCGCGTGCATAGGCTGCCAGAAGATGCTCGATATTATAACCGCTGTGCTTCAGAAGAGGCATAAAACTCTTCTCACTCATGCTCTCGAACAGGAATTTATTATAGCCTGTTAACTCATCAGCAAATTCTTCTTCGTTATTTTCTACAAATTCTTCGCCGGCAGTTTCAACAATCTGCTGAATATCATTTTCAGAGGCCAATTTATTTGAATTTTTACTGGTTGAATTGCCCGAAAGAGGTTGATTTTGTGGAAGATTTGTAGTATAATTATCTAAAGGCGTTTCGCCGTTAGGTTTATTTACATCATGTTTTCCGAACAAAGCGGAATAAAGTCTGTTGAAAGAGTTCTTCAGAGATTCTCTCAGCGTTCCGGAAGCGGTCTGTGAAAGCAGAAGGTTGAAGTACTCCTTGCACATATAAGGGCTGTTGTTGTACCTCGAAAGATTGTGTATGATAAGAGGTATCAGCATCTGGGTCTTATCATCGTTGAGAAGACTTCCGCTGACATCCTTCAGTATCGAAAGGGTCTCGCCCTTGAGGTAATCGAAGAACTGCTCCGCATCATCTGCTCCCCACTGCTGGGAAAGGTTCATGAGTTTTGCCGACAGCTTCTCATTCGGTGAGAAGTATTCGGAAAGGAACTTCATGTTTGCTCTCAGGGCACCGAGTATCTCGTTCTTGTTCTGGGCGAAGTTGAGCGATTTCAGCAGGTTGCCGATGATCTCCTTGGTCGTTGGATCTGTGGTGGTCTTGGCAACATCACGGAGAACATCATAGAACTCATGGCCGCTGAACATCGTGTTCTGTTGTTCCTGGTTCTGTATCTCCTCCACCAGCTGTTCGGGAGTGACATAGAGATCTCTCGCAAGATCCTCCAGCTTGCCGTAAAGCTCGGTATGGCCTGTTATCAGTGCCTGATTGAGCACTTCGACATTCAGCAGGTCTTTCAGGGTCTCCACCGCAAGGGTCGGGTCCTTCGCTACCTGTACCGAAAGCGGTATCAGTTCGCGGTTGCCCATTTCGAGCTTGGAGCGTGCTCCTGCATCAGAGGAACCGCCGGCACCGCCCACACCGGTCAGACGGACAATGTCGAAAGGTTCGGTATTGGCGTCCATCGGACGGGAGCTGTAATTGTAATTCTTGGCGGTGATAGGGTTATTGATCTGTGGTATCTGTGCCATTGGCTTCACTCCTTTTTCAGTAGTGTCTGCTAATATTGTAGCATAAAACCGCAGAATAATAAAGTGTTTTTAAAAATTTTTTCTCAGCAAAATAAAATAATGGAAAATGTGCTTTACTGCACATCGGAAAGGACTGTTTTTTATGGCAAGAATCGAACCCGGCATGGAAGCTATGCTTGATATGTACTTCTTTGAGACCAACTCACTTCTTGAGCAGCTCGACGAGATACTGCTGAGGACGGAGCAGGCTAATGTATTTGACAACGAGGATATCAAGGAGATCTTCCGTATTATGCATACCATCAAGGGATCTTCTGCGATGATGGGCTTTGAAAATCTTTCTGTACTTGCTCATAAGGCTGAGGATATGTTCTTTGTTATCAGAGAAAATCCTGATGTCATTACCGATGTCAGTTTTGTATATGATCTGGTATTCCAGGTATCTGACTCCTACAAGGCACAGATCGAGGCTATCCAGAATCACAACGACGGTGAATACGAGAGCATAGATTTCACTGATCTCATCAACAAGCTCCTCAAGGGCAGAGATGCTCTCCTTGGCGAGACAACAGGTGATGCTGCTCCTGCTGCAGGCGATACTGCCGCTGCCGCTGCTCCCGCTGCGGTTAACAGTGTAGATGCCGACAAGACCACTGTACGAGTATTCTTCGAGGACGGCTGCCAGATGGAAAATCTGCGTGCATTCCTTCTCATAAACACCATCAAGGACGAGTGTGATTATCTCGACTTCACACCCGCTGATGTTGAAACAAATCCCGAAACATCCAAGGTCATCATTGAGCAGGGCTTCCTGATCACATTCAAGCCTCTCGACAATGTTGATTTCGTATTAAGACAGATCGAAAACGCACTGAACGTTCAGTCCTATGAAGTTGTTCAGGCGGCTGCGGCTCCTGCACCTGCTGCTGAGCTTCCCCCTGAGCCCAAGGCTGTTTCCTCTGCTCCTGCACCTGTTGCTCCCGCAGCTCCTGCGGCTGCTGCACCTGCACCCGCTGCCAAGGAGCCTTCCGCTGCTGAGAAGGCACAGGCTGCTGTTGAAAAGGCACAGGCAGCAAGCGGTATGCAGAAACAGAATCTTATCAGTGTAAACCTCGCAAAGCTGGATGCTCTGCATGATATCGTTGGTGAGATCATCACAACAGAATCCATGGTGATCTCCAACCCCGACCTTGAGGGTCTGGAGCTTGAGAGCTTCAACAAGGCAGCAAGACAGCTCCGCAAGCTGACAAGCGAGCTGCAGGATACGGTAATGTCCATCCGAATGGTACCTCTTGCAGGTGTGTTCCAGAAGATGAACCGTATCGTCCGCGATATGCGTAAGAAGCTTGGCAAGGATGTTGAGTTCGTTATCGAGGGTGAAGAGACCGAGATCGATAAGTCCATCGTGGACAGCTTACAGGATCCGCTGATGCACCTTGTACGTAACTGTATGGACCACGGCATCGAGGACGATGTACAGGACAGAATAAATGCCGGCAAGCCTGAAAAGGGTACACTCAGACTTTCTGCACAGAACGCT
>JAZURJ010000052.1:0-45976 GCA_045606085.1 Oscillospiraceae bacterium | reverse complement strand
CTTCCAACAAGAATATTATCAACAAAATGAGCCCTATAACTGTTCCCGAAATATGAATATTAAAGTTCTTCCTAAACTGTCCCTTTAAAAAGATAATATCTTCCTTGGAATAACCTCTTAAAAAATAATTATCATTATCTTCGGTTTTTGTATGTTTATTAAACTTCGACTTACAGAACAGTACAAACCTTCTATAATGCTTAATTCCTAGTATTTCGTATATTTTCTTTTCCATAGTACTCCTTTATCAAATTCAAATTTTCATCTGTTCGACCTATTCTTATTTGTCGTTGAGTTAATTATAACAAAACGTCTGCATAAAGTCAATGCTATAAACAACGAAAAGCCACTTCTGATACAATATCAAAAGTGGCTTTGTAATAGTTTTATATGCCTGTCAGGCTGTATCTTTTATCTGTGGCTGTATCAGTCCTCGTTCCATTCGTACAGCTTACGAAGCTCGGAGCCTACCTTTTCGAGCTGGTGGTCAGCCTCGATGCGTCTGCAAGCGTTGAAGTGTGCTCTGCCCATCTTGTTCTCCATGATCCAGTTGCGTGCGAATGTGCCGTCCTGAATCTCTGCGAGAACCTTCTTCATCTCCTTCTTGGTCTCCTCGGTGATGATACGCTTGCCGATCTCGTAGTCGCCGAACTCAGCGGTATCGGAGATGGAGTATCTCATCATCTTGAAGCCGCCCTTGTAGATGAGGTCAACGGTCAGCTTCATCTCGTGGATGCACTCGAAGTATGCGTTCTGGGGATCGTAGCCTGCCTCAACGAGGGTCTCGAAGCCTGCCTTCATCAGAGCGGTAACGCCGCCGCAGAGAACTGCCTGCTCACCGAACAGGTCGGTCTCGGTCTCGCACTGGAATGTGGTGGTGAGAACGCCTGCTCTCGCACCGCCGATACCTGCCGCATAAGCAAGGCCTGTATCAAGTGCTCTGCCTGTTGCATCCTGATGTACAGCGATCAGGCAGGGAACGCCTCTGCCGATCTGGTACTCGGAGCGTACTGTGTGACCGGGGCCCTTGGGAGCGATCATGATAACGTCAACGTCAGCGGGAGGAACGATCTGACCGAAGTGGATGTTGAAGCCGTGAGCGAAAGCAAGTGTCTTGCCTGCTGTGAGGTTGGGAGCGATGCTCTCCTTGTACAGATCAGCCTGCTTCTCGTCGTTGATGAGGATCATGATAACGTCGGCGAGCTTTGCCGCGTCATCTGCTGTGTATACCTTGAAGCCTGCGTCAACAGCCTTGGACCAGCTCTTAGAGCCTTCGTACAGACCGATGATGACGTTCACGCCGCTCTCCTTGAGGTTCAGAGCGTGTGCGTGGCCCTGGGAGCCGTAGCCGATGATCGCAACGGTCTTGCCGTCCAGCAGGGAAAGGTTGCAGTCTTCTTTGTAGTAGATCTTTGCCATTGTTTTTATCTCCTTTTGATATTTATTTCGACGCATGACGATACGCATACCGTCAGACGAGGTCATACTTATACTTTTACGGTGGCGTCGCCCTTCTGCAGGGCGATGGTGCCTGTGCGGACTATCTCACGTATTCCGTAGGGACGCAGCAGCTCCTCGTAGTTGTTGAGGTTCTCCTTGCTGTCCGAAAGCTCGATGGTAACGGAATTGGGGGAGATATCGGATATCTTGCCGTGGGCTATCTCGGCGATGGTCATTATCTCGGAACGCTGCTTTGCTGTGCAGCCGACCTTGATGAGCACCAGCTCACGGGATACCACGTTGTCGCTCTTCAGAGCCTTTACCTTGATGACGTCTATCAGCTTGTTGAGCTGCTTTTCTATCTGTTCGAGGGTGTAGTCGTCGCCGTCTGCGACTATCGTGATGCGGGACACCTGCTCGTCATCCGTCACACCCACCGCAAGGCTGTCGATGTTGAAGCCGCGGCGTGCGAACAGGCCTGCTATCCTTGCGAGTACACCCGCATTGTTTTCTACCAGTACAGAGATCGTATGCTTCATGCGGACACCTCCATCACAGAATAGTCTTTTCGAAGCGTTCCACGACTACTTCGATGAGGAACGGCTTTTCGGACGCCATCATACGCTTTACGGCATCCTCAGCCTTTTCGGGAGCATCCACCAGCACGCTCTCAAAGCCGTAGGCTTCGGCGATTCCCGTGAAGCGGGGGCTTCCGTCCAGTGCAACTGCGGTGAGGCGGTTGTTGTAGCCACGCTCCTGAAGCTCACGCACCATGCCGAGGTAATCATTACGCATCACCACGATCTTTACGTTGATGCCGTGCTGCAGAGCCGTTGCCAGCTCCATCATCTGCATCTGGAACGAGCCGTCACCGCACACGGCGATGACCTCCTTTTCGGGGCAGGCAGCCTTTGCACCGATAGCGGCGGGGAGGGAATAGCCCATGGTGCCCATGCCGCCCGAGGTGAGGAAGCGTCCGCCGTTGAAGGTTATGTTGGAGGCGGTCCAGATCTGATTCTGACCGACATCCGCAACTACGACAGAATCGTCGGGCAGAGCCTTGTCCAGTGTTTTCATGAAGAACTTGGGATGTACGCAGCCTGCGGCAGCGGTGGTTATCGGGCTGTCGAAGCGGTGTGCGTCAAGCTCTGCTATCCATTCGGTGTGGGTGGTCGGGGACTTCACAGCCTCCAGGAGCTGACCGAGTATCAGCGTAAGGTCGCCCACTATCGGGATATCCACGGAGAGGTTCTTGCCTATCTCGGCAGGGTCGATATCGATATGTATCACGGTGAGATCGTGCCGCTGTTCCATCGTGGCGATGGCACGGTCGCCTACTCTCGCACCGAGGAGTATCAGGGTATCGCAGTGATTTACTGCGTAATTCGCACTTTTGCAGCCGTGCATTCCCAGCATACCGAAGTATCTGGGGTCGTTCGTGGGCATTGCACCAAGACCCATCATGGTGGAAACGACGGGGATGTCCGTCACCTCGGAGAAGCGACGCATCAGCTCCACGCCATCTCCCGTGAAAAGTCCGCCGCCTGCACAGATGAGCGGTCTTTCTGCGTCCTCGAGGGCGTTTGTCGCACGCTTTATCTGCTGACCGTTGCCGACGCTGCTGGGGCGATAGCTGCGGATGTCCACTGTTTCGGGGTATTCAAAATCTATCTCGGCAAGCTGTACATCATACGGGATATCTATCAGCACGGGGCCGCGTCTGCCGCTGCCTGCGATGTAGAACGCCTCCTTGAACACCCTTGCGGTGTCCTCGGGCTTCTTGAGCAGGTAGCTGTGCTTCACGAACGGCTCTGCGGAGCCTGTGATATCCGCCTCCTGGAACACGTCACGGCCGATCTGGTCGGTGTTTACCTGTCCCGTTATCACCACCATCGGGATGCTGTCCATATAAGCGGTAGCAATGGCTGTGATGAGGTTCAGTGCACCGGGGCCTGATGTCGCAACTGCCACGGCAGGTCTGCCTGTCATGCGTGCGTAGCCGCTGGCTGCGTGGCCTGCGTTGACCTCGTGACGCACCAGCACGTGCTTTATGTCGGTGTCGTAAAGCTCATCATAGAACGGACATATCGCAGCACCCGGGTAGCCGAAAACGGTGGAGATGCCCTCCGCCTTCAGACACTCGGTCATTGCTTTTGCGACAGTCATTCTTGCAGTGCTCATATATATCATCCTTTCGGGAATGGAATGCGGTAAGTACCTGCGGAGCGTGGTGCTCTGCACGGCTATACATCGTTCATTATATCACAACGGCGTTTTGTTGTCAAGAAAATACGGTGCGTCCGCATGCCGATATCTGCCATGTAAAACGGCGAGTCTTTGTATATTTTATCCTTGACAAAGCATGATAAAATGTGGTAAGATATTATATTGGAATATGCCATCCGTTAAATTTTTGACATATTCCTGCAAATTACCCCGAAAGGAGTTGTTTCTGTGCTTGAATTACAGGATCTGGTCTGGAAGCTGCCTAACGGCGAGCCTATCATCAACGGCATAAGCTACAAGGCGACCAGCAAACTTATAGTAGTAACAGGCCCGAACGGCGGCGGCAAGACTACACTTGCAAAGCTTATCGCGGGCGTTGAAACTCCCGATGCGGGCAGGATACTGCTTGACGGCGAGGATATTACAGAACTTAACATCACCGAACGTGCAAGGAAGGGCGTGGCATATGCCTTCCAGCAGCCTGTTCGTTTCAAGGGACTTACGGTCCGTGATCTGCTGGAGCTTGCGGCAGGCGAGAAGATAAAGGAAACATCGCTGTGTGAGCTGCTGGGCAAGGTGGGGCTTTGTGCGGAGGAGTACATCGAACGTGAGATGAGCACCGCTCTTTCAGGCGGCGAGGCAAAGCGTATCGAGATCGCGACTGTCCTTGCAAGAAAGGCGAAGCTGTCTGTATTCGATGAGCCTGAGGCAGGCATCGACCTGTGGAGCTTCTCGAAGCTGGTGGAAACATTTGAGGACATCCGCAGCAACACCGAGGGCACTCTGGTGGTCATCTCCCATCAGGAGCGTATCCTCTCCATCGCTGATGAGATCATCGTTGTTGCGAACGGAAAGATCAGGACGGCAGGTCCCCGCGAGGAGATACTTCCCGCTCTGCTGAAGGGCGAGTATACCTGCTCGTGTCCCAGAAGGAACGGAGGTGCCTGTCTGTAATGAGCGATATCATGAACGTTAATTTCAACGACATCACAGGCGATCTGCTGAAGATGATCGCCGACTATGACGGCACTGAGTTCAAGGGCGCATACAACATCCGTGAGGACAGCCAGTGTGCGGGTCGCAAGTCCTCCGAGAACGTGTCCATCGAACCCAAGACGGACAACCCCGGTATCGTCATCACCGTAAAGCCTCACACAAAGGGCGAAACGGTGTTCATCCCTGCGTGTGTTACGCACAGCGATGTGGATGATCTGGTATACAACGATTTCTATATCGGCGAGGGCGCGGATGTCATCATCGTGGCAGGCTGCGGCGTACACAGCGACGGCGAGGAGACCGCACGCCACAACGGTATCCACCGCTTCTTCCTTGCCAAGGACAGCAAGGTGCTGTACAAGGAAAAGCACGTGGGCACAGGTACGGGCAAGGGTCTGAAGAAGATCGATCCCGTGACCGATTGCTATCTTGAGGAGAACTCCCGTCTGGAGATGGATACCATCCAGCTTGGCGGCGTTGACCGCTCCACAAGGAACACCTCCGCAGTGCTGGGCAAGAATGCGAAGATAATCGTGCGTGAGCGTATCATGACGGACGGCGACGAAACGGCTGTCACCAATTTCAAGGTGGAGCTGAACGGTGAGGATTCGGGTGCGGACCTTGTTTCACGTTCCGTTGCGAAGGGTAATTCGCATCAGGAATTCTACTCCCTTGTGGAGGGCAACAACCGCTGCACAGGTCATTCCGCCTGTGACGCCATCCTTGCGGAGAACGGCACTGTCGATGCACAGCCTGCCCTCAACGCAAGTCATGTCGATGCGGCACTCATCCATGAGGCTGCCATCGGAAAGATCGCAGGCGAGCAGCTCATGAAGCTGAGAACGCTTGGTCTGACCGAGGAGGAAGCAGAAGCAAAGATAATCGAAGGCTTCCTGAAATAAAATGCATAACAATACCTCCGTTCACGAACGAACGGAGGTATTTGTTTATGAGATTATCTCTGTGTACCTTTCGAGTGCGGGAAGCCACTTTTCATGGTCTGTCGGCTCATAGGTGACGGTAAGTCCCGAGCTTATGATAAGCTCTCTTGCGGTGCGGATGTCCTTTATCTCGCCGAGAGCCACCAGTGAGCATATACCGTTTCCGAGTGCGGTCGCCTCGACGGGTCCGGCAACTGCGGGAAGTCCCGTAGCCTGTGCCGTAAGACGGCAGAGCAGCTTATCCTTTGTGCCGCCGCCTATCATGTGCACTCTGCCGTAGCTGAAGCCTGTCAGCTTTGCTATCTTCTTCAGCGTGAGTGCAAATTCGCAGGCAAGGCTCTGATATATCGTCCGCATTATCTGTCCGACCGTTTCGGGGACGGGCTGTGATGTTCTGCGGCAGTATTCCTGTATCTTCAGCGGCATATCATCGGGAGCGGCAAATAGCGGATCGTTAGGGTCGATGAAGCTGACGAACGGCTCACATTCCTCTGCCATGCGTTCGAGGTCAGCGAAGCTGTATTTCTCACCGTTATTCTCGTAATAGCGTTTTGTTTCCTGTATCAGCCACAGACCCATGATGTTCTTCAGCAGGGTGGTGGTGCCGCCGTAGCCGCCCTCGTTCGTAAGACCCATAGCCAGTGCTTCGGGGGTCACGATTGGGTGACGCAGCTCCGTGCCGAATAACGTCCATGTGCCGCAGCTGAGGAAAGCAAAATGCTCATCCACGGAGGGTACAGCCATAACCGCCGACGCTGTATCGTGTGAGCAGCAGGCGATAACAGGCACAGGCTCGATGCGGAATTCGTCGCACAGCTCCTGCTTCAGTGTGCCGTACACCTCGCCCGGCTGGATGATGGGGCAGAAGATGCGTTTGGGCAGACTGAGTGCTTCGATGAGCCTGATGTTCCAGCCCTTCGCCTTGCAGTCGATGAGCTGGCTGGTGGTCGCTTCGGTGAATTCGCTGTGTGCCTCGCCCGTCAGCATATATGCGAACAGGTCGGGCATCATCAGCAGCTTTTCCGCACGGAACATTGTGTTTTGCTCATAGTTGTTGAGATAGTGAAGCTGGAACACCGTGTTGATGTTCATCGGCTGGATGCCGCTCTTCATGAACAGCTCCTGCTCGGAGTATTTCGAGAATACCTCCTCAGGCATTCCGTCGGTACGTTCGTCACGGTAATGAACGGGCTTGCCTATGAGGTTTCCGTCCTTGTCGACAAGACCGAAATCAACGCCCCATGTGTCGATGCTTATGGCGTCAAATCCGCCGTTGAACACGCCGAAGCTGATTCCGAGCTTCATCTGCTCCCACAGCTCGTCGAAGTCCCAACGCAGATGTCCGTCCTCAGTGACGGGGGTATTCGGGAAGCGGTGTACCTCCTCGAGGGAGAGTGCACCGTTGTCGTATCTGCAGAGCATCGCCCTTGCACTGGATGCTCCGAAATCGAACACGAGTATCGTTTTAGCCATATTTCAAGACCTCAGCATAACTTTATGTGTGACCGCAAGACGGTCCTACTGTATCGGAAAACTTTTCACTCTTACTTGCTGTACTTCCTATATCCGGGATGACTGTGTGACCGCCCTGCGGTCACCCTGCATTCATTTCTTCGTCATCGGAGCGATGACGATTTTGCAAGCAAAACCGAAATGAACGCCACAGCCTGTATCGGGTTGGTTTTCACACTTACTTGCTGTACTTCCTATATCCAGGGTGTCTGTGTGACCGCCCTGCGGTCACCCTGCATTCATTTCTTCGTCATCGGAGCGATGACGATTTTGCAAGCAAAACCGAAATGAACGCCACAGCCTGTATCGGGTTGGTTTTCGCTCTTACTTGCTGTACTTCCTATATCCAGGGTGTCTGATAGGGAAGCTCTTTCCTATCTCGCAGCACTCCTCGATCTTGTCCATAGGGAGATCCTGTGCACCGCCGAGCTGACGTGCAACGAGGCTCACCTTTGCGAAGTGCTCCAGAGTTTCCATGCGGTAGTATGCCTGTGTGATATCCACGCCCACTGTCAGGGCACCGTGGTTCTCCATCAGGATGGTATCGTGGTTCTCGAGATAGGGCAGGATGTTGTCCGCAACGCCCTGGGAGCCGGGGGTGTCATAGGGTGCGATGGGCACGCAGCCGAGGAAGATTATCGCCTCGGGCATGGTGTAGTCGTCCAGCGGAACGTGTGCGATGGCAAAGCCTGTCGCTGTCGGGGGATGTGCGTGCACCACTGCGTTCACCTCGGGTCGCTTTTCGTAGCAGCGGAGATGCACCTTGAACTCGGAGGTGGGCTTGTAGCCGGGAGCTTCCTCCACTACCTCGTTATCTGCGTTCATCTTGATGATCATTTCAGGTGTGAGGCTTGCCTTGCTCGTGCCTGTGGGGGTCACAAGGAAGTTGCCGTCGGGTAATCTTACGGATATGTTTCCGTCATTCGCAGCGACCATGCCGAGCTGCCACAGCTTGTGGCCGACATCGCATATCGCCTGCTTCAGTTCCATTTCTGTCATTTTGTATGTGTTCCTCTCCATAATACCTTTACGGGACGATATCCTGCCGTTTTGCCGTCCGGCAAGTCGTTCCGTTTATTTATTTTATCATTTAATCCGCAAAATGTAAAGCATTTCATAACTGTTTTCCTTTGTGCATTTTCAACAAAATTGACCTATGGTATTTCTCAATGACAATTCGCATCTTTTCCTTGTAAAATTCTGTGATTTGGTGTATAATGTTCGTATGGATTGTAATGGGTGAAGTATACTCATTTTTAGGTATGCTAACTTTATTTCCGTTACAATAAAACTGTTCAAACGGAGGTGCACTTAGTGAGTGACAACAGTTTAAAGTGGATCCCTCTCGGCGGTATGGACCTGTCCGCAGCTAATCTTGCAGCAGCTGAAAAGCTCCGCAGATTTGGCTTTGCACTCATGTTCAACGAATTTGGTGCTGAGAAGATGACAAAGGCAGGCCTTTGCATCTATGATGTTCTCGCCGACAAGGAAAGACCCAATATCCTTATCATCTCATCCAATTCCGAACTTTATAGCTGGCACAGGATACTGATGACCGGCATCGGTGCGGATTTCAAGATCATCAGCGGCAGCTCTAACGCTATCATGTTCTTCTCCAAGAGCTACCCCAACCTCTGTCTTATGTCGGCTGACGCTCTGCAGAAGGCGGGCGGTCTGAAGGCAAAGGCTGATGCGGGCTTCAAGTGGGATCTCATCATCATCGATGAGGAGCAGAGCACCGGCGTGCCCGATTACGACTTCTATAAGAATAATATCCCGTGGAAGGCTGAGCGTCTGCTGGTAGTTGCTTCTTCCCCTGTGAAGAAGGCAGAACAGACCGACAGCATCAGGAATCTCGTCAAGGCAGTGCTGGAGGATCCCTCTGACGCTGACAGCATCGTGCTTGATGCGGATGCTGCGAAGCTGGACGCTGATTCTCCCGTTATGAGATATTTCGACAAGCGTGTTTATGACGGCTCCATGAAGCGTAAGATCACTATCCGTGAGTACGGCTTTGAGGAGAGCAGCCTCAGCGGTCTGCGTCGCAGGATGGATCTCAGATCCGGTCTGCCTGTTTACAAGTATGGCGGAAACATCTTCGAGGACTACGACTGTGAGCTGAAGAACCTTTATCTGAAGGCTTCCTACACACGCTCCGAGGTCGAGGAGCTGCGTGCTTTCGATAAGAAGCTGGACAGCTTCATCACACTGCTTGAGGAGATACTCGCGGACGAGAACAACCGTGCTATGGTATACTGCTGTGACAAGAACACCATCGAATACCTGAGAAAGGTAGTTGCGTGCGTATTCGGAAAGAACAGCGTCAAGACCGCAAACGGTGAGCAGTTCACGAATGCTGATATCATCAGAAAGCTGCAGGTGGATGACAAGACCGCGTATCCCAGAGTGGTGCTCGGCGTTGACAGCCTGAGTGCCGTAGGCGATGCACTCGACCGCATCGGTTACATAATCAACTACGAGCTGCCCTCTTCCGTTGCAGCTCTTGAGAGAAGAATGACACGTCACGGTGCTGCGACTGAGACAGAGCGTGAGTTCATCATCTTCCGTGATACGAACAAGCTGTTTGATTCCAATATGCTGGATAAGGCGATGTTCGGTAGCCTGCCTTCCGGCTTCGTACTCGGAATGCCCTCCAGAAACATCCTGCTGGATATCGGGAAGAAGGGCGAGTACATGGCTAACGTATTTGAGGATCTCAAGTATGTTGTGGGCTATGCAAACGAAGTAGACAGCTGCTTCGATCTTATCAAGAAATTCAAGGGTGATTACGCTGCATTCGGTACCGAGAAGATCTCCACAGCAAAGCAGCTCGCTGAATTCTCCGACAAGCTGCTGACACGTCTTGCGACTGCTCTCGGCGTTGACAAGAGTGCTTCCCGTGAGGATGTGGCTGCCGCTATGCAGAAGCTGGACGGTCTGTGCATGATGCAGGATGGCGTTATCACAAAGGTCGCTGCGGATAAGCTGAGCGGTTACGGCTCCAGCTTTGACGGTGACGGATGGAAGTCCCTTTCCTTTGCTGCTGAGGCAGTGAGCGGTCTTGAGAACGCAAAGAAACATATCGATGAGCTGCACGCTGCGGAGAATTTCCACCTCAACGTGAAGACAGAGGTCTCCGAGCTTGTGGACTGCATCCAGTATCCCGTGCTTTACGGTATCTGGAAGTACAGAGTACGCGAGCAGGATTCCACAAAGTCCTTCAGAGAATACATCAAGATCTATAACGAGGGTATCTGACCCCGTATGCACAACGTGCTTCCTAGCCGCACAGGGCAGCACGGAAATACATAGGTGCGGAGAAACGAGGCGTATTTATGAGCGAAAGCTATGAGGCTGTTGAACAGCTGCTTGGTGACTTCTTTGAACGACACACCGCAGGCGATAAGACAGGTATGTCCGAGGTGCTCCAGAAGCTGCAGATGATGCTGTATTCCGGCGAGGTGGACAGCACCCCGTTCAAGGATTACTTCAACAGTATGTACACCGGCAGAAGTGCGATCAATGTTACGGGTATGATGCAGGATTATCCCCGTGAGTCCATTATCCGCGAGCTGCTGCAGAACGTTTTCGGCTGTGATTACGAAGAAAATGACATCAAGGTAATGATCGAGTTCCTTGACGAGGGTCAGGTGAAGCTCACTTACAACGAGACAGGTTTTAGTCTGGAGCAGGTATTCTACTATCTCTCCGTGGGCAGAAACGACGGTAACGCAGAGCGTGAGGGTCGTTTCGGTCTGGGTGCGAAGAGCGTTTTTGCGAACGTTGACTGGTTCAAGATGCGTTCCAACAACTACTCCCTGCGTGTTGTAAATGACGGCGGTACACTCAAGGTGCGTGAGCTTGAGCTGAACGGCCCCAAGTTCAACCATACTGAGATCGTGTTTGGTCTGGACGAGGAGAGCCAGAAGAAGCTGCACCAGAACCTCGTGTCCATGTGTGCCGAGAAGGGCGACTACATGAACATCGTGGACCTGTGCTTTGCGTTCATCCGTAAGAAGCACCTCAAGGCTACCGATGAGCATGAAACTCCTTCCCGTACATTCAACATCGCTATCATCAACTACGGCAAGCCCGAAGTGGTATATAAGATCCAGGAATTCCGCCGCGACGAGAACGATATCCCCAAGGTTCGTTTCTTTGAGAACGGCAAGTCCGTTGCTGACTTCATCCACATGGAGAACGACGGCTTCGTTTACCTGATCCCGTTTGCTATCTCCGGTGCAAGACGTGAGGCTGCAAAGGTGCTGATGAGCAAGTACAACTACTTCTCCACCTTCGAGCTGACAGGTCTTGTAAAGGCGAGCCGTCAGGAGTTCTTACAGGAGCAGCTCTCCGCGTTCTTCGTAAGCGTTCCCAACAAGTATATCACGAACAACCGTGCGGGCATCCGTCACGACTGCATCGAGGAAGTTTCCGGTGAGATCGAGAAGGATATCGTCGAGATCGTTGAGAAGTACAAGGCACTGTTCGTTCTGGAGCTTGCACAGCGTCCCGACAATGCTGAGCGTTATATGCTCAGACCCAGACAGTACGTGTTCGAGTTCTTCTATAACTACATCAACACAAGCTCCCTCGTAAAGGGGCTGAATGAGAAGTTCGGAAGCTCCATCTCCGTCAAGATGCCCAACATCGATGAGCCTGTTACTTTCACTGAGCTCAAGGAAAACGGCTTCTTTACCGAGCACAGCGGAATCTCCAAGGAGGAGCATGACGACGGCACGGCAATGCAGCTTCTGTACAATGATATTGAGCAGATGGAGGGCTGGTTCAAGGGCAACGACAACCATGTGCTCTTTGCGAAGTACAACTGGCACGAGCAGGCTACCGAAGAGAGCGGCAGCGAGTATGTTTACGCATTCCACGAGAACGATCAGGTATTCCTGATGTCCTCTGACAAGAACAGACAGATCAAGGATTACGATCTGGGTGCGGGCTTCAGAAGCATCATCAGCCTGAAGCTGAACAACTGTGTCGTTGACGGTGCGGTTGCGGATGAAAATGCTCTGGCAGAGGCTTTCGAGGTCATCGACGAGATGTTCGGCGAGAGCTACCGCATCGGCATGAAGTACTTCCAGTTCGTTGTTACCAGCGGTGCCACCACCATCCAGTTCGAGGTCTCCAAGATCAACATCGGCAACCTCAAGAAGGCTATGGACGTTATCTCCGCACACGAGATGCGTTTCGAGAACCATCAGGTATATAACGAAGTAGTAACGCTCATCATGAACTCCTTTACCAACGGTAAGGACACGATGGACTTCCTGCGTGAGATCAAGAGCCAGGGCGGTGAGGTAACTCTTGCACTGGATATCAACAAGCGTTACCGCTTCGCTGCTTACGGCAAGCAGTTCATGATTCCTCCGATCATCACAAATGCTGATCTGCTGGAGATCATCGGCGATGTTTATGTACTCATCGACAGCGGTATGTTCAACAACCGTGTGTTCGACTTCCCCTATTCCGCGGCACGTTACAGCTTCGACGCAGAGGAGATACTCGGCGTTCTGCCCCAGTGCGAATCCGCTGCTGCTATCGAGGAGGCCATCGGCAAGATCTATGTCTGCGACCTCGGTCTTGACAAGATCGCCCTCATCGACGGCAACAACAAGATCATGAAGATCATCGACACTGCAGAGCCTATCAGCGACGCTGACAAGGAGAAGATCAAGAGATACATCGTTCTCCGTGAGGGTCTGCCCAAGCCCAAGTTTGCGAAGTTCGTAGAGTTCGTGCTGACAGGCACAGCAGGTTCCTCTCTTGCTGCACTGTACTCCAGCACTGAGGAGCCTAATCAGGTACTGCTGGATCAGCTTCCTTACTACTACAAGCCCGTTCCCACCATCCAGAAGGGCGAGTTTGGTTTCCTGCGTTCGGAGATCCGCCGCATCGCAGGCATCAGCAATCCCAGACTGTATAAGAATTACTTTGCAAAGGATGTCAATGCCAAGCTGTTTGGTTACGGCGGCGTCTGCCAGTGCTGTGACTATGAGTCCAACATCATCAACAGCTTTACTCTCAAGAACTTCTCCATCGGCGTACTCAAGGGCGAGAAGGAGCAGAAGTTCAACTTCTCCCTGTATATGTGTGCCAACGACGCCATCAACGCAGGCGGCTGGATCATCGATGATCTCAGCATCGGCGGCATGAGTCCCTTCCTGTGGCTGGAGGAGATCAACATGATCGACTACATCCCGCCGGAGTTCCTGTATGCACGCATCAAGTACCGTCCGCAGGTCACATATGATATCTGCGAGGCTGCTGATGGCTCTGCTGCTGAGAACGTATTTGACAGTCCTCAGGAGACACTGGATATCATCCTGTCGCCTATGATGGCTGCCAAGTGGGTCGAGGAAAACAGCAAGTGATCCCGACAAAGCAATAAAACAACTCCCCGAAGATAGCTTCGGGGAGTATTTGTTATGCCGCAGTAATCATCAGATGAAGATGTACTTCAGGATGAACAGTGCCGCAAGAACATACATGAGGGGAGATATCTTCTTGAACTTGCCGCTGATCATGTTGATGACAACGTAGGAGATGAAGCCCATTGCAATACCCTCGGAGATGCTGTACATGAACGGCATCGCCATGATTGCAATGAATGCGGGGATAGCTTCTGTAAGCTCGGAGAAGTCTATCTTCGTGATGTTTGTCATCATCAGGAAGCCTACCATTACAAGTGCAGGAGCCGTCGCAAATGAAGGGATAGCAAGGAAGATAGGCGAGAGTATAAGAGATAATCCGAACAGGATAGCAGATGTCAGTGCGGTAAGACCTGTCTTACCACCCTCTGCAACACCAGCCGCACTCTCTACGAATGTGGTTACGGTGGATGTACCTACCATCGCACCTGCAGTGGTACCGATAGCGTCTGCCATGAGTGCACCTCTGATTCTGGGAAGCTTGCCGTCCTTGTCGAGAAGATCCGCCTTGGATGCAACGCCCATCAGTGTGCCCAGTGTATCGAACAGGTCAACGAACAGGAATGCGAAGATCACAACGAGGAAGTCAAGTGACAGGAAGTTGGAGAAGTCCATCTTGAAGAAGATAGGCTCGAGGGAGGGAATTGCGATACCTGCACTGAAATCGGGGAACAGGCTGTAACAGCCAAGCTCTGCATTGGGAACATACAGACCTGTAAGCTCGCAGATCATACCGAGCACCCATGTGCCGAGTATGCCCCAGAGGATGCCGCCCTTGACCTTCTTTACCATGAGGACAGCGGTGGCCAGTATGCCGATGAGAGCGAGAACAACGCCGATGCCCATGCTGTTGAAGGTGCCGTTTGCCACGGACTGCTTGAAGGAGAACACGGTTACGAGAGTGGAGGAATCCACCACGATGTTTGCGTTCTGAAGTCCTATGAATGCAATGTACAATCCTATGCCCACAGTAACAGCGTGCTTCAGGTTCATCGGAATGGCATTGAAGATCGCCTCACGCACATTTGTCAGCGACAGGATGATGAAGATGACGCCTTCCACCAGTACAGCCGCGAGAGCCTCCTGCCATGTGTAGCCCATGTTCATTACCACTGTGTAGGTGAAGTAGGCGTTAAGTCCCATGCCGGGAGCGAGAACGAAGGGGTAGTTTGCCATGAACGCCATTACCAGCGTAGCGAGGAATGCAGTGAGTGCGGTGGCGGTGAACACTGCACCTCTGTCCATGCCAGCTTCCGACAGGATGTTGGGGTTTACCGCAAGGATGTACGCCATCGTCATGAAGGTGGTGATGCCTGCGATTATTTCGGTCTTGATATCGGTCTTGTTTTCTTTTAGCTTGAACAGCTTGTCCAATACTTTCACACAAAACCCTCCTTTTCATTTGATAATAATATCATAGCATTTTTTGTTGGATTTTGCAACAGATTTACAGAAATATTCCGAAAGTCAGCATTATGAAAAGCAGGGCAGAATTCACGGCGAGGAACACCAGCATATAGCGTCCCTTGCGGGTTTCCTTGCCTGCACAGTAGAAGCGGTAGGAGATCAGGCTTGCCAGCGATGCGACGGGTGTACCAAGACCGCCTATGTTCACGCCACGCAGAAGCTCTGCGGCGTTTTCGGTGAAATCTGCGAGCATTGCGGCGGCAGGGACGTTGCTTATGAGCTGGCTGAGCAGAGCGGATACCACCAGCTCTCTGCCCTCAAGAAGCCCCGTGATGAAGCTCTCCACGGCGGGGATGCTGCCGAGGTTGCCCACGAACACGAAGAAGCACACGAACGTCAGCAGCAGAGGATAATCCACCTTGCCGAACAGGCGGACATCCGATACCGCAACGGCGATGACCGTGACTGCGAGGCAGATATATGCATTGACGATATCCGCAACGGAAAGCACGCAAACGACAAAGACCGCCGCATACACCCACAGCCGCCAGCCGATGTTCATTTCCGCACGTTCTTTTAAAGGGGGCAGGCTGCCTTTCTTCACCAGCAGCACGCAGCCGCACAGCAGCAGGTAGCTGAGTATTCCGAGGGGGAGCACTGCCGCCATGAATTCTCCGCCGCTCATCTCGAAATGACGGAACAGGAACAGGTTCTGCGGATTTCCGATGGGCGTCAGCATGCTGCCGAGGTTTGCGGCGGCGGTCTCCAGCACTATCGTCATGATGAGCCTGCCGTCGCTGCCGCTGCCTGCGTACAGACCCATCGTCAGCGGCACGAACGTGATGAGAGCCACATCGTTTGTCACAAGCATCGATACGAAGAAGCAGAGGTTCATCAGAATGAACGCGATCATCCGTGCGGAGGATGTGCGGCTCAGCAGCGTACCTGAGAGTGCGTCGAACACGCCCAGCCTGCGTAAGCCTGCAACAACTGCCATAAGGCAGAACAGCAGTATTATCACGGGGAAATCAACGTAGCCGATATATGCCGCAGAGGGCGGCACGAAAAATGCGGATATGACCGCGGCGGCAAGGGATATAGTAAGTACCGCATTGCCTTTGAGGAATTCTGTTACTTTTTTCATTTCGTCCACAAAAAATGTCCGCCGAAACAGCGGACATTTTTCCTTTGCATTAATATTACTTCTTAGCGTCTGCCTTCTTTGCAGCGGGCTTTGCTTCAGCCTTGGGAGCAGCAGCCTTCTTAGCAGCGGGCTTTGCCTCAGCCTTGGGAGCAGCCTTCTTAGCAGCAGGTTTCTTAGCTGCAGGCTTCTTTGCTGCTTCCTTCTTGGGTGCAGGGATGAGAGCACCGATAGCCTTGAACTTCTCAACGTCGCCCTCTACCTTGATGTAGCCTGCGGAGAGAGCCTCATCCAGTGCAAGTGCACCGGAGAACAGCTTGTCGAGCACCTCGGTGGATGCTGTTGCAGTTGCCTGTCTGTCGTTGTATTCGTAAGGCATTACAGATATAACGCCGTCCTTGATCTCGATATACATATTCTCGGATACATCCAGAAGATTGAAGTGTACCGCAACAAGTTCCTTGATCTTCTTTGCCTTTGCCTTGCTGCCCTTGAGGTAGGTGCTGATCTTTTCGCTGAGTTCGATATTGTTCATGTCGTTCCTCCTGAAATAAAAATACATTCATCTTTCCGCATGCACGGAACACTTTTCTTTGTAATGTAGTATACCATATCAACGGATTATTTTCAATAGTCAAATTTTATAAATTTACGTATAAAACTATCCTTTTTTCATGTATTTGGTAAAATGTATCAGCTGCGGTTGAGCGCCTGACCCACGATGCCGGGGATGGGGCTTACTATCGGCTGTCTGGGAGCGGCACACATAAGCTCCATACGCACATAATCCTTGTATTCAGGCTTTACCATATAATAGATATAGCTTTCTGCTACTGCAGCCATCAACAGTGTTCTTCCTTCGATCTTGAAGTTGTTGTAGCCGAGCTCCATGTACTTCTCCAGATTTTCAAAAGGTACGAAGGTGCAGTACTTCTGGATATCATAGAAGTTACGATATGTATTCAGACAGTGCTTGGGTGCGAACTTGTCGATGCCCTGACCTCTGGGGTTGGTGCTTGCCTGACGCTGGCACTCGCCGAGGTACTGGTAATGTGCACCTCTCTTCTGGCAGTTGGGAACGCACCAGGGGTTTACGAGAATTTCGCAGCGGCTGCGGTATTCCTCGGGAATCTGAGCAAGCATATCGAAGCGGTTGTTCCAGTTGTAGTCAAGTACCACCAGCTTATAGTCCTTTTCAAGCTCTGCGATGACGCCGTCGATATCACGAATCTCCTTACAGGTGGAGGAGATGAGAGGGTACTCGGGATATGTTTTTCTGATATACTCTTCCAGTACAGGCGAATTACAGATGATCTCGTTGAAGCCGTTGTTGGATTCCTTGCAGATCCTGTTGCAGAAGGGGTCCTTCAGATCCTTTTCGGTGATGGTGGGATTTGTGAAGGTATATCTCAGCGGAACGCCACGCTCGTTGAATAATCTCAGGGTGTTGCTGATCTGCTCACGGCTGGAGTAGCCGAAAAGTGCCCTGCCGCCGTTCCACAGTGCAGGAGGGAACGCACCGAAGCAGGCACCGATCTCAACGCCCTCGTGGAAGTACTCGGGATGCTCTCTTATCATGTCGATAAGGTTGAGGTTAAGTTCCCAGTGCTTTGAAAAATCAGGGATAAAAAATCTCATCTTCATAATTTGTAACTCCTTGAAAATATAGGTCATATACAATTATTATATAATATAAGCGGCAGAATGTCAAGATAAAACATTCTGCAGACAGTTACGGCATTGTATTGCTGAAGGAAAGCTGCGAAAATGCATATGAAACGCAAAGTAAAAAGGAGAGCCACAGCGGGCGAACAGGAGCTGTTTTTTGCGAAGCAAAAACGATTTTCCATAAAGGAAAATCGAAGCGGATGTCTGCAAGGAAAATAAAAAGGACTACTTTCGTAGTGGGCAAAGATATCACAACGAAAAAGGGGAGCCACAGCAGGCGAACAGGAGCCGATTTTCGCAAAGCGGACAAAGCACATGAGCACATGGGCGATCTTTCGGGTCTTGCGAAGCAAGATCGTTGTCCCTCCGACAACGAACGAAAGATTGCAAGGTTGACGCATGCGTCAACACCGCCAAATAAAAAAGGACTACTTTCGTAGTCCTTTTTTATTTGGCGGGGAACAAGGGGTTCGAACCCTCGCGCCGGTTACCCGACCTACTCCCTTAGCAGGGGAGCCCCTTCACCACTTGGGTAATTCCCCGAGTGCCGCAGCAAACATATATCTGCATAAACAGCATAATTATTATACCAGGAAAGCAAATGCGAAGCATTTGAGTGCCAAAGGCACAACGGCGAAGCCGTCTTCCCGCCGTTCAATAAAAACAGCTCAAAACCGAAGGTTTTGGGATAAGCTGTTTTTATTATACCACGCAAGGTATGTCTGCATAAACAGCATAATTATTATACCACGCAATATCTGTTTTGTCAAGCACTTTTTTTATTTTTATATGGTCAGTTTAATCTGAGGTAATCCGCAAGGAGCTGCTCTGCCGCTGCGGGGAGGGCGGTCTCCTGCTCTCCGCTGACCTGTGCAAACACGAAACGGCTGTTTTCGTCATGCTCGGGATAGTCGTTCCTGCCTGTGCAGTTTACGTATATCAGCACCACTGTGCCCGATACCTTTGCGGCTGCGTCCTCGGCTGCGGCGAATACCTTTTCGTTGACCGTATGCGTAACCAGAAGCATCGCTGAGGTGTCGCCGACGGAATAGCGATGTATCAGTTCAGCGAAATCCTCGGCTTCGGTGTACGGAGGAAGTACCGACAGTATCTCATAGAAGCGTTCAAAGCCCTGCACGTCGGACATCTTTACCTTGCCGCCCGATGCGGTGCCTGTGTCTGCAAGCATATGCACACCGCCGTAAACGCAGGACATCGCCACTGCGATGGCAGTCTCTGCCACTGCGTCGGACTGACGTATCATGGCGGAGGCGGAGCTGCCCGTGTGGCTGAAATCGCACAGCAGCACGCTGCGGCAGTCGCCTGAGGTATCGTACTGCTTCACCATCATCTCATCCAGCTTTGCGGTCAGCTTCCAGTGGATGAGCTGCATTATATCACCCTGCATGTATTCACGCACATGGGAGATATCCTCACGCTCGCCGCCCTGACGTCTGTCGGGCATGGAGCCTTGTTCGCCTCCGAATATCATGCCGAGATCGGGCAGCGGTATCTTCCTCGGAAGTATAACGAGCTGCATTTCTGCGGTCAGCCTGCGTGAAAGGCGGATGATTCTGAGCGGATCATATACCGTCAGGCGGAGTATCTGTGCCGAGTACGCACCACGGTAGCGGTGCATACAGGGAATGAATATCCTCATGCGTCTTAACGGTCCCACTGCAACGTATATCTGCTTGTGCAGGAAAAGTCCCGTGTCGTTGTCGGGCAGAAGACATTCGAACTCTGCGGGTGCGAACGGGAACAGGAAGTTGTTGCTGAGCATGACGGGCAGCTCGAACTGTTCCAGCTTTTCGTATACGGCACGCTTTTCGGGGAACTCTGCACGAAGTGTGTACAGACTTATCGCCGAAAGCAGCAGTGCCAGCAGCGGATACAGCAACGCAGCCACCAGCAGCACAGCGGATAAACGGCTCCTGTACGCCGCGGAGAATATCACGCAGGCAAGAACGAATATCACATACAGTGTACGGTTACGTGCCATCCTCAGCGACCTCTGACGGGTGCGGCAACGGACGACAGCACCTCCTGCAGTACGCTGTCCACGCTCTGCTTCTTCATACGCATCTCCTGACGGAGTGCTATCCTGTGGGAGAACACAGGGGCGATGAGTGCTGCGATATCCTCGGGGATAACGTAGTCCCTGCCCTTGATATAGGCATACGCACGGCTTGCGTGCATCAGTGCGAGGGAAGCTCTGGGGCTTGCTCCGAGTTCAACACCTGCGTGTGCCCTTGTGGCTGCGGCAAGCTCCGCAACGTATCTGCAAAGGCTCTCGGAGAAGGTCACGTTCTGCACGTCATCGATGCAGTCGGCAAGCTGCTGTGCCGTCATCACGGGACGGATATCCATGGCAGGGTCGCCGTTCAGCCTGTCCAGCATGATGTCGGTCTCCTCCTCAACAGAGGGATAGCCCATGCACACTCTTATCTGGAAACGGTCAAGCTGAGCCTCGGGCAGCGGGAACGTGCCGACATAGCCCTGAGAGTTCTGCGTTGCGATAACGATGAACGGGGAGGGAAGCTCGTGTACTACGCCGTCAACGGTGACACGCTTTTCCTCCATCGCCTCCAGCAGAGCCGACTGGGTCTTGGGGGAGGTACGGTTTATCTCGTCCGCAAGCAGGATGTTGGTCATGACAAGACCGCTGCGGTATTCAAATCTGTTCTCGTCCTTGTTGTACATGGTGAAGCCCGTGATATCCGACGCCATTACGTCGGGAGTGAACTGTGCCCTCCTGAAGGAAAGACCCGTTGCCTTTCCGAGTGCCATTGCGAGGGTTGTCTTGCCGACGCCGGGCACGTCCTCGATGAGGATATGACCCTGTGCGAGAAGTGCGGTGAGCACCATCTCCACAGCATCCTTCTTACCCCTGATGACCTTTGATATCTCAGCGGAAAGCTGTGCGATACGCTGCTGGTTTTCTTCCATGTATGACATCTGAACTACCTGTCCTTTCATTTATGTCCTGTATATATAACGTTGTTTCTGACGCTAAGGTGGCAGAAACGGTCAGTAAACGAAAAATATCCGTCTTTCATTATATCACATAATTCAGATATTAACAACACATTTTTAATAATTGTTACACTTTTGTAATCAAAATTTAAGAGTTCGCAGCTCGGCTGGGGAGTAGAAAATATCCAGCAGCTCCTCCGCCGTGCATTGTGACATCTCCTCTGCGGCACTGAGGCTCATACCTGTGTTGCAGCCGATGCCACGCACGGTGAACAGGAAGCGTTCCTCGGTGTATTCCACTGTGATGGCGGTGCTTCTCAGGGAAAATGCATCCATGAGCTGTCCGCCTGTTATCCCGGCACCGCCAATTCTGATGGAGATAAGGCTGCCTCCGTCAGAATAGACAGCATCCGTGAACCACTCTGACGGGCGTGCGGACAGCCGTGATATCTCGCCAAGCGGTGACAGCGTGCGGCGGACGGCATCCGCGGTGAACGCAGCGGTGGAGATGGCGTCGGGATGAGAAGCGTCGCAGGGAAGCTGCTTCGGTGAGAGATACGGCACGCCGCCGTCCTCTGTCCTGCCCGTGGAGAGTATGCACAGCGGCGGGGATATCAGTTCGTCGCCGTAATACAGAGCGTGGCGTGAGCCGTATTCCGCTGCGGCGGTGACGCGTCTGAGGTAGCTTGCGTAGCTTATGCCGTGCTGCTGTGCGGCGTCATCGGGGGACATCCACGGACATTCCGCATCCGACATATCCGCACCGTTGCTGCGTATTCCGTCCTGCAGCAGGGAAAGGCAGCGGCTGTTGAGGACGCAGGCTGCGGCACGCAGTACCTCGTCGCTGAATGAGGGTGGTATCTCGGCAAAGATGCATCCCACCAGAAGCTGCTCATAGGTGAGAAGCTCGATGCGGTGTGCGTTTTCCCTGTACAGGCTGACGGTGCTGCAGGGGATAGATGCTGTGCTGTCATCGTCACGCAGGCGTGGCAGTATCAGCAGCACAGCCGTCGCAGCTATCACAGCCGCTATAAAGATATATTTCAGCTTTCTGAACATGGCACGACCTTTCTGCTTTATAATACACAAATGAGCATTATGAATTTTTTGAAAAAGAAAAATTCATTTTCGGCAAAATTTGCTTGACTTTAGGTGTAAAATATAGTATAATCAATATGTATATTTTTTTATGTTGTAGAATAAAAAGAAACAAGGAGGCAAAACTGAAATATGAACAAGATGGAAGAATTAAAATCCACCGCCATGCTTCAGGAGATGTGTGCTAATTTCGTCGCTAACACAGCGGTGGATAACAGCTTATACAACAAGTTCGGCGTTAAGCGTGGACTGCGTAATTCCGATGGTTCGGGTGTAGTTGCGGGTATCACGAACGTCTGCTGCGTACACGGTTACGTACTCAGCGAGGGCGACAAGCAGCCCATCGAGGGTGAGCTTATCTACCGGGGCTACAACGTCAAGGACCTTGTCCGCGGCGTGCACAGCGATCAGAGATACGGCTACGAGGAGGTAGCATACCTGCTGCTTTTCGGCGAGCTGCCCACAAAGGAGGAGCTTACGAACTTCTCGCGCATGATCGCGGATTACCGTGAGCTGCCCATGTACTTCAGCGAGGATGTTATCATGCGTAACCCCTCTCCGAACATCATGAACAAGATGGCTCAGGCGGTGCTGACACTGTACAGCTACGATTCCTCCCCCGAGGACAAGAGCGTTGAGAGCGAGATGCTGAAGGCTATCTCCGTTATCTCCAGACTGCCCGCTATCATGGTGACCTCCTACCAGACGATGCGTCGCTTCTATCACAATGATTCCATGGTCATGCACCAGATCAACAAGGACGAGAGCCTTGCGGAGAGCATCCTCTCCACTCTGCGTGACGACCGTTCCTATACCCCCGAGGAGGCAAAGCTGCTTGACCTGTGCCTGATGCTTCACGCAGAGCACGGCGGCGGTAACAACTCCACCTTCACCTGCCGTACCGTTTCTTCTTCGGGTACTGACGCTTACTCCGCATACGCTGCGGCAATCGGTTCCCTCAAGGGTCATCGTCACGGCGGTGCCAACATGAAGGTGATCGAGATGCAGGATTACGTCAAGACAGGCGTGCACAACTGGGAGAGCGACACCGAGGTAAAGGAGTTCCTCAGAAAGATACTCCGCAAGGAGGAGGGCGACCGTTCCGGCCTTATCTACGGTATGGGCCATGCGGTCTACACCCTGTCCGACCCCAGAGCAGTCATCCTCAAGGAGAACGCGATGAAGCTCGCAAAGGGCACTCCCTACGAGGCAGAGTTCATGCTGCTGGATGCCATCGAAAGACTTGCTCCCGAGGTATTCGCAGAGGAACGCGGTGCTATTAAAGATATATGTGCAAACGTTGATATGTATTCCGGTCTTGTTTACAAGATGCTGAAGATTCCCGTGGAGATGTACACAGGTCTGTTCGCCTGTGCGAGAATGGCAGGCTGGTGTGCTCACCGCATGGAGGAGATGGCTAACGGCAAGCGTATCATCCGTCCCGCATATAAGGCTATCAACCTCAACAAGAAATATATCCCTCTGGACCAGCGTACATAAGAAAAGAGATGTGTTTTAAATGAAGAGAAACAGTATTTTTTCACTCCTTATGGCTATCCCTGCATTCATCCTGTGCTTTGTGATGAGATATCTTCAGGTCGCAGGCGGCACGGATATGAACACGGGCTTTTTGTTTGACGACAACGGTGTTATCGTGAATTACGGCTTCTATGCTTCGCTCGTCATCGTGTTTGCGGCGGTGCTGCTGCTCTCGCTGCTGGACAAGAAGCGTGACGGTGCGTACTTCACCAACGACGTGAAGGGCTTCGTGGATGGCAAGGCGGTAATGCTTGCGTTTCCGCTGCTCATTGCAGGTGCTCTTGCGATATACAACGGCTATCTTCAGACGAAGGCTGTGCTTCCCTCGGGATATCTGGTGTTCGTTGGCTTTGTGATGGGTGCACTTATCACGCTGCTGGCGTTCGTCATCCTTTATAAGAAGGAGCTGAAGCCTGCTCTTGCGTTCTGCCTTGTGGCTCCTGCGATATATTTCACGCTCAGGGGCATCGGACTTTTCCTCAAGCACATGGCTATCACCACCGTTCCCGAGTATCTTATCGAGGGACTTGGCATCATAGGCTTTGCGGTGTTCTTCATGCAGCTTGCGAAGCTGCTGACGGGCAACGCTACACGCACGACACGTCCGCTGCTGAGTGCTGTGGGCATCACCACGGCGGTTATGACGCTCTCCAACGCTGCGGCTGTCATCACGGCGGATATCCTGGATCCGTTCAATGTGAGCGAGCGTATAGTGGGTGACGCTGTTACGGCGGAGCTTATGGAGCAGATGAAGCGTGCCGACGGCAAATACGGATATCACATGGCGTATGCGTCGTGGGTGGATGTGATGATGGCAGTGTGCATCATCCTTACGCTGGTGGCTCTTTATATGAAGAACAGGCCTGTGGCTGAAAATGCTGCTGAGGACATCGAAGAGGCTGATGAAGCATCGTCTGAAGCAACAGAAGATACCGAATAATGACCGACGCCCGATATCATCGTATCGGGCGTTTTCATGTATACGACAGGTATTGACAAATCCAGAATGTGGGTTTATACTATTAATTACAGGGAAGTTTTCCCTGACGTGATATGCATAATACAAGGAGGTATTTCAAAAATGAAGAAGTATATCGCAGAATTCATCGGCACAGCAGTGCTGGTCATCCTTGGCTGTGGTACAGCAATGCTGGTAGGCTGTGACGCTGCACAGGGCGGCGGCTACATCCTCACTGCACTCGCATTCGGTCTTGTTATCGTTGGCATGGCTTACTGTGTCGGCAACATCTCCGGATGTCACATCAACCCCGCAGTTTCCCTCGGCGTTCTGATGAGCGGCGGTATGTCCGTCAAGGATTTCATCGGCTACGTAGTTTCCCAGTGCCTCGGTGCATTTGCAGGTGCAGGTGTGCTGGCAGCCATCTTCGGTCTGGGTGATGTCAAGGACATGACAGGCGGCTTCGGCTCCAACGGTCTTGCAGGCGTAAACGGCAGCATCGTTGCAGGTCTGCTGGTTGAGGTAGTGCTCACATTCATCTTCGTTATGACCATTCTCGGCGTTACATCCAAGAAGGCAGGTCACGGCAGCTTCGGCGGTCTTGTTATCGGTCTGACACTTACTCTGGTACACATCCTCGGTATCGGTCTGACAGGTACATCCGTTAACCCTGCACGTTCCATCGGTCCCGCTATCGTTGCTGCTTTCACAGGCAACACTGATCCCATCGCCTGCGTATGGGTATTCATCGTTGGTCCGCTGGTTGGTGCGGCTCTTGCAGCTATCGTGTACAAGTTCCTTGAGAAGAACAAGGAGAACTGATATACCGCATAGAATAAAGACACCCACAGATGCTCTCTGTGGGTGTTTTTGTATTTGTATCAGGCTCACATTCTGAAGCGGATGACAAGGCATGCAGCTCCGATCACCGCAAGGATTATTCCGACCACCGAAAAGACGATCATTCTGCGGTGCAGTCTGGTATATTGGTCTGCCGACCCGTCCATCAGATGATAGTAGCCTGTCCAGCTCAATGCCGCCAGCAGCAGGGAGATAACACAAACGATGATGCATATGATACCAACGATCAGCAGTGTTTTTTTCATGCTTTCCTCCTGTGTTTCACGGCTCATCCGCCTAGTCTTATCATCTCATCGATGCAGTGGCGTGCCTTTGCGGCGGTCTCCTCATCGAAGGTTATCTCAAGACCGCCCTTGCCGCAGACAGCGTTGTACACGTCCATCAGCGTTGTGGTCTTCATATCGGAGCATATCAGCTTCTTGGAGAGGTTGAAGAACTGCTTTGCGGGCATCTCGTAGCTTAACTGACCTGTGATGCTTATCTCGGTGCCGATGATGAACTGCTCCGCATCGGACTTTCTCGCATAGGCGATGATGCCTGCGGTGGAGCCGATGTAGTCAGCACCCTCGCAGACCTCCGGAGGGCACTCGGGATGAACGAGGAACTTAGCCTCGGGGTACTTTGCACGTATCTTCTGAACATCCGCTGCAGTCATTGCACCGTGCACGGGACATCCGCCGTTCCAGCAGACGATGTTCTTTTCGGGATATGCGTCCCTGACGAAAGCACCGAGGTTCTTGTCGGGGATGAACAGGATGTTCTTGTCGGGCAGCTTGCCCACTATCTCCACCGCCGAGGAGGAGGTCACGCAGACGTCTGTAACGCACTTCAGTGCGGCTGTGGTGTTTATGTAGGACACGACCTTGTAGTCGGGGTGCTCTGCTCTGAACGCCATGACTTCTTCGGGGGTGAACTGCTCCGCCATGGGGCAGCCTGCCTCATCGGAAGCGATGACCACCGTCTTGTCGGGGGAGAGCAGCTTTGCTGTTTCTGCCATGAAGTGCACGCCGCACATCACGATCTTCCTGTTCTTTACCTTCTGAGCCTCAACGCTCAGCTTGAAGCTGTCACCGACGATGTCGGCGATCTCGCAGATCTCACGGTTCTGGTAGCTGTGGGCGAGTATGCAGACATCCTGCTCCTTCTTCGCCTCACAGATCATCTTCTGAAGCTGTTCTACGGTCATTTTTCTGTCCTCACTCCGATCAGTCGTCGTTCTTTTTGATCTCGAAACGCACCTTGCTGATACGCAGGTTTGCTGCCTCCAGCACGGTCACGATATAGGAATCCGTTTCATGCACGTCGCCGTTTTTGGGGATGCTTCCGAAAAGCTCCAGCACCCAGCCTGCCACGGTGTGTGCCTCGCATTCGATGTCAAGCTCGATGTCGCGGGAATCGAAGTATCTTCTGAGCGAGTTGAGCGATACCTCTCCGTATATCTCAAATACGTTTTCGGACACCAGTGTCACGGGGGACTTTACCTCGTCGCTCTCGTCCCATATCTCGCCCACAAGCTCCTCAAGGATGTCCTCAAGGGTGACTATACCGAGCGTTCCGCCGTGCTGGTCCAGAACTACGCTTATGTGGCACTTTTCCTTCTGCATGGTACGCAGGACTTCGGATATCTTCAGCATATGCGGCAGGTAGATGGTATCCTGCAGGATGCTGCTGATGGTGAAATCGGAGCCGTGTTCCTCGTACGCCTTGAAGAAGTCCTTTTCGGTGATGATGCCGATGATGTTGTCCAGCGTCTTTTCGTAAACGGGCATTCGTGAGTATTCCTCTGAAAGGAACTTTCGGCGTACATCGTCGATGTCCTCGGAGATATCCACAGCTACTATGCTTACACGGGGCGTGATTATCTCGTCCACTGTTATCTCGTCAAATTCAAGGGCACTGCGGACAAGGTTCGATTCCTGTGTTTCCAGCACGCCCTCATCTTCGGATTCCTCGATGATGGCTTTCAGCTCCTCTTCTGTGAAGCTCACGCTGTCCTTTGTACGCATCAGCTTTGCCACGCCATTTTTCAGCAGGATGAACAGTGCGGAGAAGGGGGTGAATATCAACATCAGGAAGCTGATGGGACCTGATACGAAGATGCTGAAGCTCTCCGCATTATCCTTTGCTATGCTTTTCGGGAGCACCTCGCCGAATATCAGCACGATGACGGTAACAACTATCGTGGAAACGAGCGAGCCGTACGTATCGCCCGAGCCTGCTGTGATGTTGTTCATGATGGCGATGGTGAGCAGCGTCGCAATAGATGATGTGGCGATGTTCACGATGTTGTTTCCGATAAGTATCGTGGTGATGGTCTTATCGTATTTCTTTATCACCCTGAGTGCTCTTTCCGCTCCCTTGGAGCCGTTGTCCGCCAGACTTCTGAGGCGTATCTTGTTCGCACTGGAGAGTGCGGTCTCAGATGCAGAGAAAAAAGCCGAGAGTGCAATAAGTATCACTATAAGTGCTATGTCCATTTGGGGTCATTCCCATCCTTTCCATGTTTCGGGGCAGTAGCCGACCGTTGCCTGCCTGCCGTTTCTTACTATCGGGGTCTTGTAGAGCTTTGGCTGCTCCATGAGCTTTTCGGGCTTTGCGTCGTCGTAGAGGTACTTTATCTGTGCGTAGTCCTTTGCGTTTTCGTCGATGACGGTGTCTATCCTGCCGCCCAGTGCCTTCACGACGCTGTCCAGCTCGCCCTTGCTTAGCCCCTTTGACAGTATATCGATGAACTGATATTTTATTCCGCGTTCCTTGAACCAGCGTTCAGCCTTTTTGGTATCGAAGCATTTTGACTTTCCGAATATCTGGATGTTCATACCGTCACCTCGTCCAGTACATACTGCTTTATCGCAGCCGTTACTCCGCCTTCATTGTTGGTCTTTGCACGGTGTGTGCAGATGCTCTTGATGTAGTCGTTGCCGTTTTCCATCGCAAAGCTCATGCCTGCACTCTGAAGCATATCCGTATCGTTGTAGTAATCGCCGAATGCCATCGTTTCGCTGCGGTCGATGCCGAGAAGCTCGCACATCTTCTTCAGGGCACTGCCCTTGCTTATGCCGCCTGCCATGACGTCCATCCAGATGACGCCTGACACCTGTATATTCAGCCTGTCGCCGAATATCGCATCCAGTGCGGGCTTGCCACGCTCCTGTGCTCCCTGCATATCGCAGACAGCCAGCTTGTATATCACATCGTCGATGGCGAGCAGGTCGTCACATTCGATGTGGTTCTTGTAGAACTTTGCGACCTCCCTGTTGAATTCGTCCGAGGCACGCAGGTGATAGGTGCCGCCCTTTGCACATACCAGCAGCTTAAGTCCGCCTATCTCCTCAGCGGCGTGCACGAATTCCTCGAAGGTCTGTCTGTCCAGCGGAGTGATGTGGATGGGGCTGCCATCGTGCATTATGTACGCTCCGTTGTCGCAGATGTAATCCAGCCTTGTGCGGTATTCCTCGGGGAAGAGGTGCTCCACGGCGGCGTAGGTCCTGCCGCTGGAAACGACGAATTTCACGCCCTTTTCCTCAAGGCGGTCGATGACCTCGTAAAAATCCGGAGGTAGCTGCTTTTTGTCATCCAGCAGCGTTCCGTCCATATCGCTTGCAATCAGTTTTATCATTTCTTCTGTCCTTTAATTCAGTGGTTCCTTGCTGTATGTGTACGACAGGTCTGTGTTGTATAGCGTCGTATCAAATCTCTTTATTGCGTCGTAGATATCGTAGGCGAAATCGTCGGGTATCTCTTCGTTGTCGATGAACTGCTCCAGTACGGAAACGAAGCGTTTCTGCAGCAGCATCTTGTCCTTGAGCTGCACCTTCATCCGCACACGGCTGCCTGTATCCGCATTCCTGAGCGAGGTGATATCCCTGTCCAGCAGGTGCATGATATAGGAGATGCTGTCCGTGCTGTGGGGTCCGAAAACGAGCTGATGATACACCGCCGCCTTGCACAGGGCAGCCATGTCGAACTCCTTGGGCAGCGTTTCGTGAACGGACATCATCGTGAACAGGTACTCCTCGATGGAAGCGTAGTTCTTTGTTATGCCCATGCTCATCGTCAGGCAGTCCACGTTCGCACGGGAGAACTTCAGTGCGGTGTCAAGTGCGGTCTTAGTCTTGTTCATGGGGCAGATATCGATCGGCACGGGAACGGCGTTCTTGGCACTGAACACGTACCTTACCGCATCGGACTGCGTCATGTACTGGAAGCTGCCACGCAGGCGTACCATTTCGATGCGGGACTGTATCTGCTGCTGTGCCAGTGCTATCATCTGACGGGACAGCTTGTTCACCGCAGGAAACTCCATTACGACGGGAGTATTCTTTACGCGGATGCGGTCCTTGAAGTCGTTTATCGTCACCAGCACGTAGCTGAAATCGAACACCTCCGTAAGCTCAGCGAACATCGGGTCGCTCAGGCGGAAGATGTAGTTCATGCAGTCGGGCAGCTCGCTCATCTTCATCACGGTGCGGAAATCAAGCTCCACATATTTTACGCCCGTTTCCGCAAGTGCTTCGATGTAACGGTAGATATGCTCAGGCTTTGCACCCTCGTATATCGGCAGCGTGCAAAGGCTGTTATCGGTAATTACGGTCTTCATCCTTATCCTTTCAGACCCCTTGACTGGCGGTCCATATCCTCAACGACGATATCGAATATCTCGCCGAGGGTCGCACAGTATTCGAGCACCTTCCACGGCTCGTTGGTGTGGTAGTGTATCTTGATAAGCTCCTCATCGCCGACTGCCAGCAGGGAATCGCCCCTGAAGTTTTCGGTTATGTAGTCGTTGATGGCATCCTCGTCAAGACCTTCGCCTTCGATAAGAAGCTGTGTATCGTATCTGTATTCAAGCATGATGTTTCTCCTTTTCAACATTGATCTTCATTATTATAACACATATTTCGCCACATATCAAGCGGAAACTATTACGCCTTGTTCCAATATTGACTAACGTCCGACTAAAATTTTTATCTATTCTTCCACATCGGGCAGGGAAATGGGTTGCATTTGCGGTGCAAAAGGTGTAAAATAGAGAAAACGACTTGTAAAGGACATATCATGCAACGATTTTATCTTATAATTGCGGTGTTCAGCGGACTTTATCTCATCGCACAGTTCATCGCATATGTTTTCTTCGGCAGGAAGTTCTTTGCCGATACGGGCGTGCTTTTTGAGCAGCGTAAGAACAGATTTAAATGGCAGATGGTGTTTCCGAAGGACCTGCTGCTGACGGTGGTGTTCCTTTTCAGCTCATCCGTTTTCGGGCTGCTGCTGGAGGCGATGGATGTTGCGGGGTGGGTATCGCTGCCGCTGAGCGTTTTCGGCGGTCTGGCGGTGAACTTCCTCATCAATATGCTGATAGCACCGCTGCTGAACAAGGCCGTGAAGCGTGGCAGACCCACCGACGGGGAGCTTGCGGGGCTTTCGGGCATTGCTATGCAGCAGATACATCCCGAGGGCTACGGCGAGATCGAGGTGAAGAACGGCGGCAAGGCGTACTATTTTGACGCTCTCACCGCAAACGGACGTATCATCCGTCCGGGCGAGAGGATAGTGGTGCTGCACGCCGAGAACGGTCTGTGCTTCATTGAGAGCGAGGCACATCTGTGCGATGTGCTGTTTGATGAGGAGCTGGACATGGCGGAGCTTGAAAGGGACATTGAGAACGAATAACAAAAGACCGCAGGCGAAAACCTGCGGTCTGTTTTATATGTGCTTTTATTACTTGTTGAGGCCTGCGACCAGATCTCTTGTGTCGCGTGCGATAAGCAGCTCCTCATTGGTGGGAACTACCCATACCTCTACCTTGGAATCGGGAGCGGAGATCTTTGCGAGCTTGCCACGCAGACCTGCGTTTGCAGCGTCGTCCAGCTTGATGCCGAGCACTTCCATGTTGTGGCATACGTCGGCACGCAGATCGTCGGAGTTCTCACCGATACCGCCTGTGAACAGGACTGCATCCAGACCGTTCATTGCAGCTGCGTAGGAGCCGATGTACTTCTTGATCTCGTAGCGGAGCATCTCGCCTGCAAGGATAGCCTTCTTGTCGCCCTTCTCTGCGGCAGCGGAGATATCTCTGTTATCGCTGGAGATACCGGAGATGCCGAGGAAGCCGGACTTCTTGTTGAGGTAGCTGCTCATCTCGGAGGGGGTCATGCCCATCTTGTCTGCTACGAATGTAACAGCGGAGGGGTCAACGCAGCCGGAGCGTGTGCCCATGATAACGCCGTCCAGGGGAGTGAAGCCCATGGATGTATCAACGGACTTGCCGCCGTCGATTGCTGTGATGGAGGAGCCGTTGCCGAGGTGGCAGGATACGATCTTCAGATCCTTGATGTCCTTGCCCATTGCCTCTGCCAGAGCCATGGATACGAAGCGGTGGGATGTGCCGTGGAAGCCGTACTTTCTTACGTGGTACTTCTCATAGCACTCATAGGGCATACCGAACATATATGCCTTCTCGGGCATTGTCTGGTGGAATGCTGTATCGAATACAACTACCTGAGGTGTTGTTGCGGGAATTACCTTCTTGCAAGCCCACAGAGCCAGTGCGTGGGGGTGGTTATGTACGGGAGCAAGCTCAGCCAGATCGTCGATCTGCTGGATTACTTCGTCTGTTACCAGTGTGGTCTTGTCGAAGATCTCAGCACCCTGCACGATTCTGTGACCTACTGCGTAGATCTCGTCCATGCTGTCGAGGACCTTGCCCTCGCCAGTGGTGAGTACCTCTACCAGCTTCTCAAAAGCCTCTGTATGTGTGGGGAATGTGCAGTCGATGTCGATGACCGCACCCGTGTTTGCTGTGTGCTTGATGTGACCGTCGATACCGATACGGTCGCAGTTGCCCTTTGCGATAACGCTCTCATCCTCCATGTTGATGAGCTGATACTTCAGGGAAGAACTGCCTGCGTTGATGACCAGAATTTTCATTGTTCATAGATCCTTTCATGTTTTTAGCCGTTTTCCGTCGTATTATGTCGGATAACGGAAATAATTCACATAATATTTTATACCTTTTTGGCGGAAAAATCAAGGGCTTTTCGCCTTTTTTATAAAAAATCGTGAAAATATTATTTATTATATTGATTTATTGGTGGATTTGGTGTAAAATTAATATGTATCAGTATATTATACGGACGGGGATGGGTATGGAGCTTTTTAACGATATAATTGGTGCGGTGTTCAGCGGTGGAAGTGCTTTGTTCGGAATCGTTTTTATTATAAGGGCTGTATATGACAGATTCTTTCGTCCTGCCGAGCCTGACCCAACTGTATGGGCTAAAACAAAGGCGTTCGTGGTGGGCGAACATACTTACGAAAAACGCTCCGTAAGCCGTATGCACGATACTACGGTGGATATCACCGAGCCGCTGATAGTTTACTATGTTGACGGAATGGAATATAACAAGTCTCTGCCCTATGGTACAGATGAAGATGAGGTGGAGATCTACTATAAGCGCAGAGATCCATCCTTTTTCCGTACGGTTGATGAAGTAAACTCTTCGTATCAGAGTGGCAGAAGAAATTCGCATTTTATTTTTATGCTGTGTATAGGAGTGGCGATCGCTGCAGTAGCGGGACTTGTATTTATAACTGTATACATCATTCAATAACGGAGGAAAAATGAACCTTTACATAAAGCATTTCAATGAGCTTACCACGACGGAGCTGTACAGGATACTCCGTGCGAGGGCTGAGATATTCGTGGTGGAGCAGGACTGTGTATATCAGGATCTCGACAACAAGGACCTGAACGCATGGCACGTCTGGTTTGAGGACGAGGACGGCGTTGCCGCCTACTGCCGTGTGCTGGATAAGGGCGTTTCCTATGAGGGGGAAGGCTCCATCGGGCGTGTCATCGCTGTCAGACGCGGCACGGGTCTGGGATACAAGGTAATGATGGAGGGCATCCGTGTGGCGGAGGAGAAATTCGGGCAGACGTCCCTCAGGATAAGTGCACAGCAGTACGCACAGGGCTTTTACGAGAAGTTCGGCTTCGTGCGGGTATCCGAGCCGTATCTTGAGGATGATATCCCCCATGTCCAGATGGTGAGGAACGGCTGATACGGCGGAGTACATACCGCATGGCTATCGTTTTACGCAAAGAGGTGACCACATGAAAACAGCGGCAGTTATCTGCGAATACAACCCGTTCCACAACGGGCACAAATATCAGCTCATGCAGACCCGTGAGGCAGGGGCTACGCACATCGTTGCGGTGATGAGCGGCAACTTCACACAGCGTGGCGATGCGGCGATCTTCGACAAATACGAACGTGCGAGGGCGGCTCTTGAAAACGGTGCGGACCTCGTGCTTGAGCTTCCCGCACGCTTCAGCCTTTCGGCGGCGGAGGGCTTTGCGAGAGGTGCGGTGCAGATCATCGAGGCACTGGGCTGTGTGGATATGCTCTCGTTCGGAGCGGAGTGCGGAGATATTGCGGCACTGAAAGAGGCGGCAGGTGCAAGTGAATATGCTCTGCACACAGAGGAATTTCAGGAGCTGATGCGTAAAGGCAAGACGTTTCCTGCGGCTGTGCAGGAGGCTGTGCGTGCCTATTACACGGAGGACGTGTGCGAGGTGCTGTCATCACCGAACAACACGCTTGCGGTGGAGTACATCAAGGCACTGGACGACATCGGCAGTGTGATACAGCCCTTTGCGGTACAGAGGAGCGGTGCGGCACATGACAGCGAGGACGAGGACAAGGGCTTTGTCAGTGCATCGCTGATACGGAAGAAGATAGCGGCAGGCGAGGACTGGTCGGAGCTTGGACCGATGACCGACGCACCTGCGGCGGACATAAAGCGTCTGGAGCGTGCGATACTTGCGAAGCTGCGTACCATGCGGCAGGCGGAGTTCGAGAACGTTTACGATGCGGCACAGGGTCTGGGCGAGCGGCTGTACAAGGCGGTACGCAAGGCGAACACGCTGGAGGAGCTGTACTTCCTCACAAAGACGAAACGCTACACCCTTGCGAGGATACGCAGGGCGGTGCTGTGTGCTTTCCTTGACATCGACAAGCACACTCTCAACGAGCCGCCTGCATACATCCGTATCCTCGGCATGAACGGCAGGGGCAGGGAGATACTTGCTGCGGCACAGTGCGGACTTCCCATCGATACCTCGCTGAAGGCTCTCATGAAGAGCAGCAGGGAGGCACACCGTCAGGGCGTTGTTGAGGAACGCTGCGGCGATGTGTATTCGCTGGCGTTCGAAAAGCCAAGACAGTGCGGATACGAGTTCACGGCAAAGCCTGTTATCTTGGATTGATATCGCACATACAATAAAACGGAGGAAAACGACACATGAACAACTACAGCCTTATCGAGTACAAGAACTACGGCAGATGCATCCTTATCGAGAACGACACGGCGAGCGTCATCATCACGGTGGATGTGGGTCCGCGTATCATCTCCTATTCGCTCAGGGACAAGGAGAACATCCTGATGGAGGACAACGAGCGTGTGTTCTTTGAAAACGGCAGGGAATTCAAGGAGTTCTTCGGTGATACCACATGGTACATCTACGGCGGACACAGGCTGTGGAGCAGCCCCGAGAGCTTCCCGCACAGCTATGTTCCCGATAACGCACCCGTTGCGTATGTTGTGTGCGACGGCGAGATAAACCTGCTGCCCCCTGCCACAAAGACAGGTCAGCAGCACAGCATCATCGTTTCCTTTGACGAGGACTTTGAGGGTACATCAAAGCTGAAAGTGGTGCATACTATCGAGAATGTCGGCAGGGAGCCTGTGCAGCTTGCTCCGTGGGCGATGACGGTATGCTCTGCGGGCGGCGTTGAGATATTCCCCCAGAACACCGCAGACAACGGTCTGCTCTCCAACCGCAGAAACGTTTTCTGGAGCTACTCCGACATCAACGACGAGCGTTTCTTCCTCGGCAACCGCTACGGCACACTGCGTCAGGTGCCCGGATCCGAGGGCAAGTTCAAGATAGGCATGAACAACGAGGACGGCTGGGCTGCGTACGTCAACCACGGTCAGATATTCCTCAAGAACTTCCGCATGAACATCAGCGGCAATTATCCCGATTACGGCTGCAATTTCGAGACCTTCACCAACGGCATCTTCCTTGAGTGTGAGAGCCTTGGCGAGCTGAAGAAGCTGATGCCGGGACAGAAGGCGTCCATAACAGAGGTGTGGGAGCTTATCCCCTGCGACGAGGAGTTCGATCCCCGCGACGAGGAGAGCATCGACGCTTTCGTACAGAAATACGATCTCCGCAGAAAGAATATCTGAGCATAGAAAGGCACGACATGACCCTTTACGAACAGTTACGAGAAAAGCACAGGAAATTCATCTACCACAGCTATGAGTTCTTCGCCGAGGACGGAGAAACGGTGCTGCAGTTCCATTTTTCGATGGATGAGTACGACTTCTATCCGCGGTGGAGGTTCCCGTTTGCTGTTCCTCAGGACGGCGACCGTGAGCTTATAGATATCTGTGCGTTCTCCCTTGGAATGGCGGAGCTTGTTTCCTACTGGAAGTGTGCCTGTCCGCCCGAGGTGGAGATACGCTGCGGCGGACTTTCCGGGTGGCAGAAGGACTGGTGGAAGAAGCTGTATTTCAACGGCCTTGGCGAGTATTTCTACCGCAACGGCATCGATGCGGATATCGGCAGCTTTATGACGATATCCTCCGCAGGTGAGAAAAACTGCACACTTAATGAGCGTACAGACGAGATGCACGGCGTCCTCGTCCCCATCGGCGGCGGCAAGGACAGCGTGGTTTCCGTGGAGCTGCTGAAGAAGCATGCTGCTGATATACACCCCTACATCATCAACCCGAGAGGTGCGACTCTCGGCTGTGTTGAGGCGGCGGGCATCGCTCCCGAAAAGACGGTGGGCGTACGCCGCACGATCGACAAGACGCTGCTTGAACTGAACAAGCAGGGGTATCTCAACGGGCACACGCCGTTTTCGGCGGTGGTGGCTTTTTCGGCGGAGCTTTTCGCTGCCATGAAGGGGCTGAGATACATCGCCCTTTCCAACGAGAGCAGTGCCAACGAGCCGTATGTTGACGGCACGCAGATAAACCACCAGTACAGCAAATCCACCGAGTTCGAGCGTGATTTCCGTGAATACTGCGAAAACACCTTCGGCGGCTATGGTCGCTGTCCCGAGTATTTCAGCCTGCTCAGACCATGGAGCGAGTGGCAGATAGCACGGGAATTCGTGAAGCATCCGCAGTATTTCGGAGTGTTCCAGAGCTGCAATCTCGGCAGCAAGACGGATGTCTGGTGCGGCGAATGTGCGAAGTGCCTGTATGTGTACATCCTGCTGGCGGCGTTCCTTGACGACGACGTGCTGACGGGCATCTTCGGCTGCAATATGCTGGAGAAGACCGAGCTTGCGGATATGTTTGACGGGCTTGTGCTGGACGGCGAGGATAAGCCGTTTGAGTGCGTCGGCACCCGTGACGAGATAAGACTGTCGCTGGAGATGGCTCTGAAGATGCGTGGGGCAGGCTCACCGCAGCTTCTGAGGCGTTATCACGGTTACAAGGAGATAGGCGGCTTTGATATTCCAGACCTGTCCTGTTTCTTTGACGGGGACAATTTCGTGCCCGATGATCTCAAATATCTTCTGAAAGGCAAATGACATGGACTATTCCGTTTTAAAGCCCTTTTTTGAGGGCAGGCGTGCCGTTATCCTCGGCTTTGGACGAGAGGGCAGGGTATGGCTGGATATACTGAAAGCACTTGGCTGCTGTGCCGAGATAGCTGTGGCAGACATGAACGAGGTGCAGGCTGAGGGGGCTACTCTGCTGTGCGGAGAGGATTATCTCGACCGTGCGAAGGAGTACGATGTCATCCTGCAGTCGCCGGGCGTCATCATCAAGGATAAGCTGACGGCTGACGAGAAGGCGAAGATACTGACCCAGACGGAGCTGCTGCTGCGGCTGCGTCCCTGCAGGATCATCGGTGTGACGGGCACAAAGGGCAAGTCCACCACATCCTCGCTGATACATCATTTCCTGCGTGCGAACGACATACCGACCATGCTTATCGGCAACATCGGCGTACCTCCGCTTGAGCGGCTCTGCGAGATGACGGAGGACACCGTTGCGGTGTGTGAGATGAGCTGTCACCAGCTTGAATTCGTGCATCATTCGCCCGAGATCGCTGTACTGCTCAACGTATTCCCCGAGCATCTTGACCATTACACGGGCTTTGAGGCGTACAAGGCGGCAAAGGAGAACATCTACCTGCACCAGGGTGAGGGAGATACCGCCATCATCAGCTCCGACATCGCCCCCGAAAGCACGGGCGGCAGGCTCATCACGGCTTCCTTCGGCGGCTGCGGTGACATCATGACGGACGGCGGAGATGTCACGCTGTGCGGTGAGGTCATTTCCGCGGAAAATATACAGACACAGCTTCTCGGAAAGCACAACGTATACAACATCGCCGTTGCACTGAAGGCGGCACAGACGGCGGGTGCGGACATCGGAAGATGCCTTGCGGCACTGCCTGTGTTCACAGGACTTGAGCATCGTCTGGAGCGTGTTGCGGTAAAGGACGGCGTGGAGTATGTGAACGACAGCATCTGCACCATCCCCGAGGCTGCAATAGCTGCGGTGGAGGCTGTGGGCGGCTGTGACGTGCTGATAATCGGCGGCATGGACCGCAACATCCCCTACGGCAAGCTGGTGGATTTCCTCAACACGGGTGCGGTGGCGAATGTCATCCTGCTGCCCGACAGCGGCTGGCGTATCGCGACAAGTCTTGACAACACGAAATTCGGCGTGGTGAAGGCTAAGGACATGGCGGATGCGGTGAACCTCGCACACGGACGTGCAAAGAGCAGGGTGGTGCTTAGTCCTGCGGCGGCAAGCTACGGCTTCTACAAGAATTTCGAGGAACGCGGACGTCATTTCAAGGAGCTTGTGAACGCACTGGAATAATTCCGCTCCCACAGCATAAACTACCTCCGAGGAAACGGAGGTGCTGATATGACCGACAAGAACGGACTTCACATCACGGCACGTGACAGGCTGCTCATCGCATGGCAGCGTTCAACGGAGCTGGTGCGTGATTATCAGGCGTACAAGGCGGAAACGGCGGAGGATCATCGTATCTCCGCAAAGTTCGGCGAATACGCCCACGACGAGGCCATCCATGCGGCGGAGCTGCTGGATATGCTGCACGAATACGATCAATAAAAGACCTCCCCGCTGCGGAAAGACCGCTTCGGGGAGGTTTTGTGTATGAGCGAAAATTGAATTATTTGCAGACTAAAGACCAGCGAGAAAGTTGCAGATACCAGGAACAAATGCCGCAGGCGTACTTTGTGTACGTCAAAGCGTTTGTGACGACGTAGATGCGGCTTTATCGCTTGTCTTTCTTTATGCCTTCATACGCTTCTTGTAATCCGCCTTGATCTGCTCCAGAGCAACAGCATCCTGCTTACGCTTCTCTCGAGCCTGATCCTGAATAGCCTGAACCTCGTCGATACCTGTAACGATGGTCTGCCATGTCTGCTGCAGGGTTTCTACCTTGATGGAGGAGCCTGCGGACATAGCTGCGATAGCCTTGCTCTGCTCAACGGTGTTCTGGGCGTTCTTCAGCAGCATCTCGTTGGTCTTTTCGTCCAGAGCGTTCAGGGATTCAGCCTGGATACGCTGTCTTTTCAGCATGATAGCCTGTGCAAGACCCTGCTTGAATACAGGCATCGTGATGATGAATGCGGAGTTGATCTTTCTTACCAGATTGAGGTTGGAGTATTCCATTGTCTTCAGCATGGGAACTGTCTGGATAGCTACGTTCTCTGCTACCTTCAGGTCCATTACACGCTGGTCAAGGATCTCTCTCATCTGCTGCAGGTTGGACAGATCCATACGGATGGTGCCGTCCTCGGGATTTGCCTCTACCTTTGCCTTGTACTGCTCGATGAAAGCGTCAAGCTCCTTTACTGCCTGCTCGCCTGCCATGATGTACTTTACGAGCTGCTGGTAGTAGCCGAGGTTTGCCTCGTACATATTGTCCAGCTTCACGTTTGCCTGCTCGATCTCGCCCTCGTACTGCTTGAGCTGTACGTATACCTTGTCGATCTCGGTGCCCATGGTGTTGTACTTGTTGAGTATCTTATCCAGCTTCTTCTTCAGGTTGCCGAACAGACCGGGCTTTTCGTCTTCAAGCTCCTTGGGGTCGAACTGCTCCATGATAGCTGCGAGGTTCTTCAGCATAACGCCTGTGTCGTTGATCTGCTCGATGCTCATGGAATTGAGCACCTGATCGGATGCCTTGGAGATCTCCTCGGCAGCCTCTGCACCGAACTTAACGATGGTGTTCGCATCGTTTACGTTGATGGTGCTTACAAGTGCGTCGATCTCCTTGCTGGATGCGAGCTGCTGCTTGATCTCATCGGTCTTTACCACGATGTTGAAGTTCTCGACCTCTGCGATCTTCTTGTCCAGTGCTGCGTTCTCCATCGATACAGCGGCGGTGTTTGCTGCTGCTCCGATAGCCTCTGCGTTAGCGATCTGTGCTCCCGGTGTGAATTGTAATCCCATAGTTTTTTATCCTTTCCTGAACAGCTTTCCGAAAAATCCGCTGTTTTTTTCTTCGGAGGGAATCTTGAATTTCGGAACCTCCATGTTGTACAGAAATTCATTCATGGTGTGCTCCTCAAAAGCGCGGCTGTCCACGAATGTTTCAAGGTTCTTATACCCCGTCGGAGTATAAATGAGTATATCAAAGCCGAGAAGGTTGCACAGCACAAGACGTATACATTCTTCCACTGTGAACGTCGCCTCCACGACATCAATATAGATGATCTTGGGTATCTGCTTTGTGAAATCGAAGCTCTGCAGCGTCTTCAGCAGATCCTTGTCCAGTCCCAGACCGTAATGCAGCACGCTGCACATCAGCTCATCGCCCTGCAGCTTGATATAGCCGCTGTCCACAGCCTCCTGCAGCTTGAACAGGATGAGGTCCTGCAGTCTGTCGGGCAGGTAGCTGTAACGGTTTATCGGGGATGCCTTCAGCTTTTCGATGTCTATCCTGCTGTTGAAATAGAAGCTCCTGTATCCCGAGAGGTCGGGTATCTCGGGGGCGGGGGAGTTCTCCTTGATGCACAGTATCGTTTCGGGCGTCAGGCGGGAGCGGATATCGTCCCAGTAATCGCCTTCATCGCCGTTTTTTACGCCGCTTATCTTTGCAAAGATATTCGGCACGCTGACGAGGTTCCCGTTGACCGCAAAGCCTGTGCGGAACTTCGCTTCATGCTTCCAGAGTATGCCGATCTCCTCGTAGGTGGTCTTTAATGTTATCGCCTGAGAGTTAGGGAACTGGAAGCTGCGGAAGATGCCCGCATCGCCGTTGTACAGCATGGTGTCCAGCTCTCTTTCGGCGGAATATGCCACGGTCGCCATCGTCATCTTGACGGGCTTGTCGGGGTAGCTGCCGCTGTCCTTGGTGAGGGGCAGCTCGAATATCTGCATCCTGCCGCCGATATTCTTTTCCACCGTCATGTCCAGCATCTTCTTGTTGGGGGTGATGTACACCACGTCAAAGCCGCAGCGTGACATGAAGTGCAGGAAGAACAGCTCTGCCTGCGAGATATCGCCGTAGTAGAGTATAACGGGGATATCCTCGTACTGCACGGCGTATTTCCTGCCCTGAGTGCAGCGGTACAGCCATGTCACCAGCTTGGAGCCGTAGTTCTTTGCCACGGTGGGGTTGCCCGTTTCGGCGAAAAGCTCTTTGAGCATCTCACGCAGTGCACTCTGTGCGAGGGCGGTGCGTGCAGGGTCGCCTGACAGCTTTATCAGCAGCGACAATGCATCCACCATATCATCGATGCTCTGCGGAATACTGCCGAGAGCCTTCGTTTCCTCCACATCGGGATTTGTGAGCGGCTTTTCGATGAAGATGAGCTGCTTTCTGAGGTCTGCGAAGCTCTCCTTGAACTTCAGCAGCATATTCGTATATACCGCCTCCTCGTCGTAGCCGATGAGTGCGGTGAAGTAAACGGGTATCTCGCTGTTTTCGGTGAATGCGTTGCCGCGGTCCAGAACACGCTTCTGGTGCGGTTTTACATAGTCCTCGAACATTCCTGCGGCGGTGGTGTCTGCCCTGACCACCCTGTCCGCATATTTTTCAGCCGAGGCACGCATATCGCTGAGCTGACTTGCCTTGCTGAGGTCTATTGCCTGAAAGTCGATGTCGAGAGGGTCGTGCTCCTTGCCGTCGGAGGTGATGACCTCATCCTTTTCGGGGAAAGCACCGAACTCCTCGTCCTCGCCGTAGGAAACATACACCACATCCACGCCTGCCGCCTTCATGGCACTCATGAAATACAGCTCACGCATGGTGGCACTGCCGACGAACATCATGCGTACGGGTGCTGCGGCAAGGTACTTCAGCAGCCAGCACAGCAGCACGAAATAGGTGTTACGCTTATTGGCACCGCAGGCGGCAACGCCCTTCACGATGATCTCAGACACTGCCTTGCTGTCGCATCTGATGCGTTTCTGCTTCAGCCACATATCAAGTCCCTGCTGAACCATTGCGGCGTTTTCGTAATCCGCTGTGGTGAACGGCTCTGCCGCTGATATCTCGCCTATCGTCGCAAGGGGGAGGCTGTTCTCAAAGAAAAGTCCGTGCTTTTGCACCGAGATGTAGTTGTCTGTCAGAAAGCTGCGGAACACGTCAGCGTTGTCGTAGCCCGCATACCTGTTGAATTCGCATTTTACCGCCATTTCGTCGGTCCTTTCATCAGTTTATAACGTTTATGCCGTATTTGAGGCAGAGGTCGGCGACGCCCTGTCTGTATCCCCAGCCCGTGGCTGATATCTTCCATTCGTTTTCGTAGCGGTAAAGCTCCGCTGCGATGACGGTGGGGGCATTGCCGAGATTATACATATTATAGGATATCCTGTCCCTGCCGCAGGAGGATATCTTCAGTTCGGGATATTTCACCAGACTGAAGTTCAGCCGTTCGTCGCCGCCGTACACGGAGTACACGATGACTATCCTTTCGACGGAGGGCGATATCCTGTTGAAATCGATGGTGATATGATTGTCCTCGGAGTGGTGGGTCACACCTCCGTCGGGGGAGGTGCTGTTTCCGAAGAACACAAGACAGCCGATATCGGGAGCCTTTCCCGTGCTGTCAAGCTGGAACACGTACGGGTCTATCTCAAGTCCGCCGTTATCCTTGCTGTGGAAGCTGATATCGCATCTGCTGCCGACGTATGCAGGCAGCGAGATACGCTGCATCTTGCGTATCTGCAGCAGCGGAAGCTCCTGCGGCTCCACGGCTATCCTGTCGCCGTCCATCGTGGAGAGCAGCGTGCTGTCGTGCGGGGCGTTGAAGTCGCCCGAGGTCAGCCGCCAGTTTGTGACAGGCTCGGTATCAGCACAGGGCTTGCCTGTGAGGAACAGCTTTCGTGTGAACAGGGAGCGTACCTCCACCTCGGCGAAGAGGTGATATGCCGCATTGAAATTGCTTACGGTGATGGTGACCTCGTTGTCGCCTGCCTCAAGATGCGAGGGCGAGAACGTCACGCCCGATGCGTTGCAGCGGATATCCGCCGCTACGGGGGTAGTGATACGCAGCACATAAGTGTTGGTCTTTTCGGCGGCGAACCTGCCAAGCTCCAGCATACGGGGCATCTCAAACCTGATGTCCTCCGCACCGAAGCCACGCACTGCTCCGTACACCGTCACGTTCTTTATTTCGGGTGGGAAGCCTGCGAATATCGCATTGTCGTTCATCCTGCCGTCGGTAAGCTCCACCGTGATATCCTGCAGCGTCACGCCCTCGGAGGATATCACCAGAGTATTGCCACGCTGTGACCACAGGGTCGTGCTGCTGCCGATTATGTGAAGCGGCTTTCTGATATATACGGGGCCTTCAAATTCGCCCGGGGGAAGCGTTACCGTTCCGCCTGCGGGGGCACGGTCTATTATATCATTTATTGACAGAGCCATGCTGACCTCCGTTGATCATCGTAGTTATTCCTGAACGGTGTTCGTCACCGTTATCTCGGCGAGCATACCGTTTTCGCTGTCGGACATACGGAGCACCGCACCGTCCTTCAGCTCCACCGCACTGCCCTGCGGCACAAGTCGTCCCGTGGGTGAGTACAGCCCGTTCACCGAGTTGTTCACGAGCAGCCATTTGCCCTCGTGATTGCAGACATAGGCACGCATATTCGTGCCTGCCTTTTCGTCGTTCCTTATGTTCGAGTAGATATGCCAGTCGAACAGTGCGAGATTATCATAGGCGATGACCTCGCTCATCTCACGGTAGCAGCCGCTGCGTCCACGCATACCGCTCTTAAGTCCGATGCGGATGACGGGTGCGTTGTAGCGTGTGCCGCAGTAGGGGCAGACAGGCTCGCTGTCCTCACGCAGGATGAACCATTTCTTTCCGCACTGCGGCGAGGAGCAGGGCAGAAGCCTATTCCATGCACGAAGCAGCTCTGTTTCCCATTCCATGGCGGTGGGGCGTTCGGCAGGGGCGTGAAGTCCGTCCACGAACGCACGCAGGAACAGCTTTTCCAGACCCTTTGACAGCGACTGTATCGTCACCTCAAGGTCGGGAGGGCGGTTGCTGGTATCTGTGGGATGCTCGATGAATGTGGCGGAGGGTCCCATTGCGAGGAAATCATCCTTCTCCGCGGATTCCGTGCTGTATATCTTGGGTCCCGTCAGCGGATGTCGCAGGAACAGGTACTCATAGATGAGCACTGCCATTGCGTGCAGGTCCGTCTGTGCACTGGGCAGGCTGCGGCGTGGGTCGTGCATATCGTATTCCATGGTGGCGATGACCTCGGGGGCGATGTAGCCGCGTGTGCCGCAGACCTCGGGAAGATATTTGTCCGGCACTACCAGAGAATCGATATCGATGACGACGGAGGAGCCTGTCCTCGGGTCGATGAGAACGTTGTTGCAGGAAAGGTCTGAGTGGGCAAGACCTGCCTGGTGCAGACGCCTTACCGAACGCGAAAGACCTATTGCGGCACGCAGCATCATGCGGAGATCGCCAAGCTCTGCGGCGTTGAGGTATTTCCTGTTCCTGCCTGTGAACCAGTTGCTTTTCTTGTCCTTGCCCTTCAGCTTCAGCAGGGCGGAAGCGTCCTCGCCGAAAAAGAAATTATCGGGGTAGGTGGGGCAGACGATTCCGAACTGCGGATATCTGATGATGCCAACGGGCCAGCAGAACTTCCTGCTGAAATATTCGGCGGTCTTTTCGGTGTTGCCCTGTGCACCGCCGTTTTTTTCTGAGCGTGTGGGGTTATAGATGCCGACTATCGTGCGGATGCGGTCCTGCATCTGCGGGTCCTCGGCGTCCTTGGGGTTGTTGAAGAACTGCACTGCGAACCGCCTGTCGGGCGTGAAGTAGGTGTGCTTCATGCCGCCTCTGGGAGGGTTGTCGCAGTATACATATTGTATCTTCTCGCCGCTTTCCAGAAGGGCGTAGCGTATTTCGCCGCTGTTCATATCGTTATTCCTTCGTGTTCAGCTCAAGGATGACTATCGTGCGGTCATCGAAGCTGCCTCGTTCGTTGTAGTTGTCAAGCCATGTCAGCAGACGCTGCTGCAGCCCGCTGCCGTTATGGATGCCATAGGCGGCAAGGGAGTGGCATTTAAGCTCTCTGCGTCTGTTCCACAGTGCGTCGGTGTCGCAGCCATCCGAAAGGAGCTGCTTTGCGTACTGGAGCGTTACATCGCCGCCCTGCGGTGATATCGCAGGGAACGTGATGGGGGCGGGCGGCTGCTTTTTCGGGACTATTCCCGGGGAAGTCAGTGCACCGTTCAGGCACAGATCGAGATACAGCCGCTTCATTTCGGGGGCGGCGGGGTAGTAATCGTCCGCAACACCGTCCGTCATCAGCATGACAATATCCGAAACGCCTCGGCTTATCCTGGTTCTGCCTGCTATCGATGCGGCGTCGGCGGTCTTTTCCGAAAGGAACTCCGTTTCGCCTGAGAACGCCCCGCTGTCCGCTACTCCGAGAAGACGCAGGCAGCTATCGGCGTCCGCAGAGGTATCCAGGGCACAGATGCAGCCGTCGCCTATCTGGGCTGTGACCACGAGGTCCTCACGCCTGCCGTCTACGCTCAGCGGTATCACCACTGCGGCGAGGAAGGTGCAGGAGAGGTCCCGGAGCTCGGGATTTCTGCCGAGATATCCAATGATGGCGTTGTCGTTGTAGATGCTTTTCAGGTGGGCGATAAGACCATCGAAGGCGTGGCGTGCGGACTGCTGCACCAGCGTTGCGACCCTGCCGCAGGCGGACATGAATTCCGCGGAGGACAGGGGCGAAGCGAGATCGCTCTTTAGCTGCGGCTCGTCCGAGAGCAGCTTTGAAAGCTCCGTGTGCAGGAAGGTGCGTGCTCTTTCGCAGGACACCTTTGAGCCGACACGGGAGAGCGGCTTTGAGCCTGCTCCGTCCGACACGACAGCGATGATGAAGTCATCGGTGGAGCTAAGCTCGTACCAGTCCTCGCAGTTAGTACCGTCGTGCTTGTGCTTCTTGCCCCTTGCCCTTGCGGCGATCACGCTGCCGCAGGCGGAGCATACACGGTCGCACTGCGTTTCGCTGCGGGTCTCGATGCCGTTGTCCTCTATCGCCTTGTATTTCCAAATGGAGGCAGTGTGTTCCATGACCTCACGGTCGGTGAGCTTCTGCTCCGTTCTGATATCGTCGTTCATAAATTCTCCCTGTTAAGGTACGATGACGAAGCCCTGAGGGGGAGGGGAAGTCGGATCGTAGCCATGTCGTTCTGTGAGCCAAG